>NZ_JAYKPK010000004.1:0-360767 GCF_035117555.1 Yoonia sp. 67-2 | reverse complement strand
AAATGGCGTGCGAAGTATGGGGGCATGGATGCATCCATGGTCAGCCAGATGAAAGCCATGGAGGAAGAGAACCGCAGGCTGAAGCGGATGTATGCGGATCTGAGCATGCAGGCGGACTTATTGAAGGAAGCCCTCGGAAAAAAGTAACGGGGCCATCTCAGCGCCGCGAGATGGCCGAAAAGGCGGTGGAACGACGGGGCATCAGCATCGCTCTGGCGTGTAGGGCCTTCGGTGTCAGCGAGACCTGCTATCGTTATAGTCCAAACCTGAAGGACGAGAACGAGGTGATCGCCGACCTGCTGATGGGGCTGACGGATGCGCGCAAGACGTGGGGGTTTGGCCTGTGTTTTTTGCATCTGCGCAACGTGAAAGGGCATCCATGGAACCACAAGAGGGTCTATCGGATCTACTGCCAGCTGGAGCTGAACCTGCGCATCAAGCCCCGCAAGCGGCTGAAACGGGAGAAGCCTGATGTCCTGGCGGTGCCGGACGCGCCCAATGTGACCTGGTCCATGGACTTCATGGCCGACCGCCTCGGCGATGGCCGCGCATTTCGACTTTTGAACGTTCTGGATGACTTCAACCGCGAAGGGCTGGGGATTGAGGTTGATTTCTCGCTGCCTGCTGAACGGGTCATCCGTAGCTTGGACAGGATCATAGAATGGCGTGGAAAGCCCCGGATGATCAGGGTCGACAACGGCCCCGAATATATCAGCGAAACGCTGAGAAAATGGGCTGAGAAACATGCTGTTACGATCCAGCACATCCAGCCGGGACAGCCCCAGCAGAACGCCTATGTCGAACGCTACAACCGCACGGTTCGGCATGAATGGCTGGACCAATACATCATCGAAAGCATCGAGGAGGCTCAGGATCAAGCCACGCAATGGCTATGGACTTACAACAACGACCGCCCCAACATGGGCATCGGCGGCATCACACCCGTCATGAAATTGAATATGGCTGCATGAATTCTACGGATGCACCCCGTTAAAAAAGGGGAGATTACCCCTCCCCTGGCGTCCACCAAAAATGACGAGACAATAGAAGGCCCAGACAACGGGCTCAGAATCCATGTTTGGGGCGACCGCTCCTGGCCGATGGTGATCTCCCGTCCAGAGCGTGCGATCCTGGAATTGCTGGATGAGCTCCCGGACAACCAGTCTTTCCAGCACGCTGCCGACCTGTTTACCGGCCTCTCGAATCTCAGTCCAAGGCAGCTTCAAGAGGCGTTGGAAAGCTGTGACAGCGTGAAGGTCAAAAGGCTTTTTTTATGGTTTGCCGAGCGCAGCGGCCACGCTTGGGTCAAGCGCCTCGATCTCGATGCCATAAACACGGGGAGTGGCAAGCGGGTGATCGCCAAAGGCGGCAGGCTGGACCCGAAGTATCAGATCACCGTGCCGGAGAACGTGGATGGCTATTGAGGAGCGGTTCCGGCAACAGGTCGATCTCCTGGTCGAGAAGCCGATGCTCCAAGCCTGATTGAGGTGCCGCGCGGCGATTTCGGCCCTGCCCTTCGGCGGATCGCCACCGGCGTGCGCCCTCACTGCGGTGCTTCCGCCTGCTGCTTCAGCCATCCATATATGACTTATCGCGGCTGCCTCGTGCTTGCATCAGATGATAACTCGACCCAGCCTGACCCTTCTGGGACTTGTGAAGCCGAACCGACGGCCTACTCATTTGTGGTGCCGCAGTTGCTTACCGTGGCGTGGGAACAGTTCGTGGAGAGTTTCAACTTCCGACCGGCAAAGGATCAGTCCCTTCGCTAAGAATTGCAAGGTAGTGCCGGTAGCTGAATACCCGCCCCCGCTTGCGCCCGGTTATCTCGTCGATGATGCCCATTTTCTCCAAATCCGCTAAGGCTGCGTTGACCGTCGGTGCCGACAGGCCCGTTTGCCGGACAAGCTGGTTGGAGGTCAGGAACGGGTTCTGCTGGAAAAGATCGTGAATGCGCAGTGCCGATCCGGCGCGATCGCTTTCATTGGTGATCCGCTCGCGGTCTTCTTTGAAGCGGTCGACAATCCGGGTGGCGGCTTCGAACGCCTGGTTCGCGGTTTCGGCCACTCCGGTCAGGAAGAAGTCGAGCCAGGCTTCCCAGTTGCCGTGCTCCCGCACCTCCTGGAGCAAGCGATAGTAGTCGGCACGATGCGTCTTCAGATAGAGGCTGAGATAAAGCAACGGCTTGCGCAGCACCCCATTGACGCAAAGGTAAAGGGTCACCAAAAGGCGACCGATACGGCCGTTGCCATCGAGGAACGGGTGGATGGTCTCGAACTGGACATGCAACAATCCGGCCTTGATCAGCGCCGGAAGACGCGAGCTATCTTCGTGCATGAAGCGCTCCAGCGCATCGAGGCAGGTGTCGAGCTCGGTGACGGGCGGCGGCACATAAAGCGCGTTACCCGGGCGCGAGCCACCGATCCAGTTCTGCGTGCGGCGGAACTCGCCCGGGCTTTTCGTGCCGCCCCGCCCGCTTTGCAGCAGCCGCGCATGCATCTCGCGGATCAGGCGCAAGGACAGCGGCAGTTCCTCCAGCCGTTCCAGCCCGTACATCATCGCATCGACATAATTTGACACCTCGCGGATGTCGTCGATCGGCTCCCCGGCCTGCGCGTCGGTCTCGAACCGCAGAAGATCGGTCAGTGTGGATTGCGTGCCCTCAATCTGGGACGACAACACCGCTTCCTTGCGCACATACATGTAGAGGAAGAGTTCTTGGCGCGGCAGTAGCATGGTAATGCCGTCAAGCCGCCCGAGCGCGCGTTCGGCGAGGCTCAGCCGGTCCAGAAGAGCCAGCACGTCGATCTGTGGCTTCGGCGGCAGGGGCGGCGGAACGAAGGCACGCACGATCTCGCCCGCGACAGGGGTTTCGACGAAGCGGCCAAGCCGCTGGTTACGTTCGGAATCAGTCATGGGATCACCATGGCAGCGCGGCACTATTTAAGCAATACCGCCAAAACTTAAATAGCAAGAATGCTAAAGTAAGCGACCTTTAATAGGCTCGTCGCCTTTGGCCAGCGCAAGGTGCGCATCATGCTGTGGCATTCGTCTGTACCGCCCCTTCCGTCGAGATCCAGCATAGTAGATAAGATTCCCTGCTTTCAAAACTGCAATGTCGCGGCGCGCTGTCTTGAGGCTCACCTCCCAGATCGACATAATATCGCCCGCGCCGCAGCGGCCGCCTTCCGCGACTCAGGCCAGAAACCAGTGCTGGCGCTCGTTGAGCTCGGCAATTTCAGGGTCATCTATAGGGTCGCGATCAGGGCCATCTTCAGGGCCATCGAATCGCTGTCCCCCTGTAGGGTCTCGCCCTGCCGCCTCCCCCTCCGCATAAGCTGCGCGCGCTGCAGCAATCGAAATTCGATCCACCGGAAGCACAAACTTGTTCGCAACCTTCCCTTCGATCAGCCCGAGCACAAAAGCCCGAATAACGGGCGAAGAGACCATGAGGCGAAGGAAAAACACGGTATCGGGACCGTGTTGTCCTGACAACCAGTGCTTAACTGCTCGTTCGCTTGCATGGGTCTGACGCATCAGGTGCTTGATCGCGTGATGGCTCTGTCCATGCTCTTTGCGCAGCAGCTCAGCAACAGTCTGGGCATAGACTTCGCGCCCGCTCAGAGCTCCTTTCCACGCCGGTAATTTCCTGCCCGTTTTTGGCAACATTTTCCGTTTCCTCCGCAGTTAGACTGACAACAGTGCGGAGTGGCGGCAGGCACCTGCCAGGCGCTGCGGCGGTCGATCGCCCAGACCACCGTAGTAAGGAACGGGGAAAGGGCGAAGTTTGACGAGCCGGAAGCCTTACGACCCAGGTGGATCACAGCAGCCGGAACGTCCTGTTCGGGCTGCCGAATACGTCAGCATGTCCACAGAACTCCAAAAATACTCGACGGAAAACCAGTCAAATGCGATCCGGCTTTATGCCGAGGAGCGTGGGATCGAGATTGTGCGAACTGACCGGCTGGGGCGTGCCCGATCCGGACGGATTCTACGACGGCCCGATGCCCGCGACGAAGGCAACGCTGCAAAAGGTGCTCGAGGAAACCGGCGCCAGGACGCTCCAGTATATCTACGACTTCGGCGATGACTGGGACCACAGCATCCGGATCGAGCGGTCACCGAGGCCGCCCCGGGCGTGAACTAACCACGGCTTCTGAAGGCCAGCGGAGCCTGCCCCCGCCCGAGGATGTCGGCGGTGCCCCGGGCTACGAGGAGTTCCTCGAAGCCCTCGCCGACCCGGACCACGAGCAGCACGACGACATGGTCAGCTGGTCAGGTGCATCCTTCGATCCCGAAGATGCCCGGATCGAGCGGATCGTCGAACGCTTTGACCAGCTCGCGAAGAAATGGGCTCCGCGGCCCGGCAAGCCCAAAGCCACCAAGGCCACTCCCTGAGCACGGCCTCCCGTCCGCGGCCTACGCCGGATGGTTACCTTTCGAATTGAGGCCAAGGGGCCCCAACACGCCTCAGTTCGTTGCCAAAGGAATCTACTCATGACCTCACTTCATTCCGAAGTGTCCGTTCAACTCTCCGGACATGATGGCAACGCCTTCATTGTCCTCGATCGGTGCCAAAAGGCGTCGCGACGTGCCAAGTTATCGGACGCGCAAATCGATGCGTTCACAGAGGAAGCGACCGCCGGTGGCTATGATCACCTGATCCGCACCGCTTTGCACAGGTTCAATTGCAGCTGACCGAGAGGCTGGCGAAGTCAGCTATAACCCAACCCGAGGCGGCTACTGCTCCAACCAAACCACTGTACCAATGTCGTCCGAACCCGTATCTGTTGTACTATGGTCCGATCCGCGGAGGGTCTGGATCGACTCGTCGCCCAAGCGCAATACGCCCTGCGCAAGATCGTAGTTCAATTTGCACACTTTTATCGCAACAGCCGTCTTTTGCCGCTTAGAATACCTGAGCTCTAATTCCGCTGACGCTTCTAAGCTTGCACTTATCTTATGCTGAACCATCGCCTCCGTACCTACACCTGCTTCGAAACTAGTTGCACTAAGCTTCCGTACTTCAAACTCCCTACAATAAACGACATCAGTAACGACAAAAGATCGCCCCGTCTTGATCAGGTCATAATTACTTTTTCCGATCTTGTCAGACACGCCCGCTAGAAGTCGAACATTAAATGATACTCTGTCAACAACCGAGTCTCTCCAGAGTTCCGAGAACTTATAAAAGAAGGCGTAGTTCGCGGTTGCACCAGCTGAGACGCTAGCAGCTACTCCAGTCGCAACGAGTGGTACTGCCACCGACGCATTGGCCTTCGCGTCGTACCTGAAACTAGCGCTTGTAAGTAATACAGCGTCACCTGTAGAAACAAAGACCCCTCGGCTAGGACCACCAAACAACTCCCTGACATCCGAATGAACTATGGTCAATGATTGACGTGAAAACAGACTGGTAAGCTTCCTTCTCCCCGCAGCAAGCAGCGCGAAAGGTTTCAGGTTAGGCTGCGGCGCTCCGAGCCAGGAGTATCCATCTAACATATCTTCTGCCCCTTGAAGTAAAGTTCAAATTCAAACGACTCACTGTGCTCGTACCGAAACCCCTGAAGAGATGTCTTTAAGTCTATTTCAAATATTTCAGTCCTACCTTGTATGTGCTTCAACAACCGCTTCAAAAGACTTGGGGCGATCAGCTCTGGCAGGTCATCAACAACTCCGACCGCAAACCCCCCAGTTCCAGAAAGCGTCTCCGCATAGCGCTTTGAGTTGCAGCACAACATTATGCTCAAAGTTGGACTGAAGCGAGTGCTAGCAGTGAGGTCCACGAATTGATTGAAAGGAATGCGCGTGGCCATGCCCTCATCAGCTTCTTCCACCAGCACCAGAGTCCCGTCTTCCTCTATGTGTGCCGCCAAAACAAAGATCTCGCACCTCTTTCCCATTAAATCAGCGAGCCTCTTGTATGAGAGTGCGGGAAAAGCTGTAGAAAAATCGAAAGAAGTTTTAAATGTCTCGGCTAAATCGTCATGGTTGTAAATCAACTTACTCCGATTTGTGGGCGAAGCATGGCCATAAATCAATGACGGAAATGATGACAAATTAACGCGTGCAGCGACTGGTTTCCCCATTTTTGGAGCATCTTCCGCACCACCAATTTTCAAATGCTCAATTATTTCCCGAACTTCGGTATCACGCAAGTAGACACAGGAATCTTGAGAGAACAGGGTAATCTCCCCTTTTTTAACGGGGTGCATCCGTAGAATTCATGCAGCCATATTCAATTTCATGACGGGTGTGATGCCGCCGATGCCCATGTTGGGGCGGTCGTTGTTGTAAGTCCATAGCCATTGCGTGGCTTGATCCTGAGCCTCCTCGATGCTTTCGATGATGTATTGGTCCAGCCATTCATGCCGAACCGTGCGGTTGTAGCGTTCGACATAGGCGTTCTGCTGGGGCTGTCCCGGCTGGATGTGCTGGATCGTAACAGCATGTTTCTCAGCCCATTTTCTCAGCGTTTCGCTGATATATTCGGGGCCGTTGTCGACCCTGATCATCCGGGGCTTTCCACGCCATTCTATGATCCTGTCCAAGCTACGGATGACCCGTTCAGCAGGCAGCGAGAAATCAACCTCAATCCCCAGCCCTTCGCGGTTGAAGTCATCCAGAACGTTCAAAAGTCGAAATGCGCGGCCATCGCCGAGGCGGTCGGCCATGAAGTCCATGGACCAGGTCACATTGGGCGCGTCCGGCACCGCCAGGACATCAGGCTTCTCCCGTTTCAGCCGCTTGCGGGGCTTGATGCGCAGGTTCAGCTCCAGCTGGCAGTAGATCCGATAGACCCTCTTGTGGTTCCATGGATGCCCTTTCACGTTGCGCAGATGCAAAAAACACAGGCCAAACCCCCACGTCTTGCGCGCATCCGTCAGCCCCATCAGCAGGTCGGCGATCACCTCGTTCTCGTCCTTCAGGTTTGGACTATAACGATAGCAGGTCTCGCTGACACCGAAGGCCCTACACGCCAGAGCGATGCTGATGCCCCGTCGTTCCACCGCCTTTTCGGCCATCTCGCGGCGCTGAGATGGCCCCGTTACTTTTTTCCGAGGGCTTCCTTCAATAAGTCCGCCTGCATGCTCAGATCCGCATACATCCGCTTCAGCCTGCGGTTCTCTTCCTCCATGGCTTTCATCTGGCTGACCATGGATGCATCCATGCCCCCATACTTCGCACGCCATTTGTAAAACGACGCATTGCTCATGCCATGTTCACGGCAAAGCTCGGCCACCGGCACACCACCTTCGGCTTGGCGCAGGATCGCAAGGATCTGGGGTTCGCTATATCTGGTCATCTTCATTCAAAATCTCCTCGTTCATCTTGCCGAGAAAATTCTACTTCCGCAGCCCCTTACTTTCGGGGGGGATTACCCTCCGGCTCCATCGACGCGGATGAACTGCTGTTCCAGCGGCAATCCTACGCCACGGCGATCACCGATCCGGCGGTGGTTTCGGCGATTGAAAACACGCTTTATGGCTCCATCGCCGTCACTTACGTCGAATGGGCCAGCAATCAGGCGACCGTCGTGGATTGGACGATCATCGCCGATATGGACAGCGCCACCGCCTTTGCCGATGCTTTGATCAGCCCGCCCCGGCAGGCGCGCGGCAGCAATGCCATCGGAGCGGCACTGCTTTACGGGATGGCGCAGATCGAGGGGAATGATATCCGCGGGCTGCGCCGCGTCATCGACTTTTCCGGCGATACGATGGCCAATACCTCTGGCCCGCCGATCCTCGCCTCGCGTGACGCCGTGGTCGCGAATGGCATCACGATCAACGCCCTGCCGATCCTGCGCAATGGTGATTTCCGCAGCAGCGGCCTTGTCGCGCAATATGAACAGAATATCATCGGCGGCCCGAATGCCTTTGTGATGCCCGCCATCGACGGGCCGGAATTCACCGATGCTGTGCGGCGCAAGCTGATCCTGGAAATCGCGGGCACGACGCCGGACACGCCGACAGCCACCGCGCTGTTGCAGCCAATCCCGTAGGGCGGGGTTCACCCCGCCACCCCCCACAAAAAACGTCAGCAAACATGACATACTTTCGGACAGGTTGTTCGCTGTCACCTTGCCCTGATAGAGGCCGTGCAGGGAATATTATCTCTGTGTTGTCAGCAGGTAAGTGTGATCGGAGCGCCATTAAGGTCAACCGATCACGAGGTGAAGGATCAGATGTTTGCATCGTGATTCTATATACATTTTCATTGCGAACCCCGGAGGTGAGTGGCCGGGGTAGCAATCGTGAAAGAGTGACCTGGTAAACCGTTCGATCTGGGGTGGCGAGCGCGCATGGCAGCGCCTCCACCCCCATTTTTCACGCCTTGATCAATGCCTTTGCCGCTTCACGCGCGGCTTGTGTCACGATATCCCCCGACAACATCCGTGCAATTTCATCCACCCGCGCTGCAGCATCCAGCGGCACGACCGTCGAGAGTGTTGCATCCGCGCTTTGTTGTTTTTCCACGCGCCAATGATGCCCGCCCAAGGCGGCCACCTGCGGCGAATGCGTCACGACCAGCACCTGACCACCCTGCGCAAGATCGGCCAGACGCCGCCCCACGGCATCGGCAGTTGCCCCGCCGACGCCCCGGTCGATTTCATCGAAAATCATGGTCAGCCCAGCGGCGTCCTGCGTCAGGCAAACCTTCAAGGCCAGCAAAAACCGGCTGAGTTCCCCGCCCGAGGCGATCTTGTTGATCGGCCCGGTCGGCGCGCCGGGATTGGTCGCGACGGTAAAGGCCACGGCATCGCGCCCTTCCGGCCCCGGGTCCGCTTCACTGACATCGGTGACAAAAACCGCGCGCTCCATCTTCAGCGGTGCAAGCTCTGCCGCCATCGCCAGATCCAGCGCGCGCGCTGCCGTCTGGCGTTTGGCATGCAGATCCGCTGCCGCCGCATCATAGGCGACCTGCGCTGCGTCAAGCTGGTCGGCCAGCAGTTTCAGATCCTTGCCCGACCCATCCAACACCGCCAGCCGCGCCCGCAGATCATCGGCAAAGCTGCGCAGATCATCGGGCAGAACGTCATGTTTGCGCGCAAGACCACGGATCGCGAACAGCCGCTCTTCCGTCTGTTCCAGCGCGAATGGGTCGAAGGACAGCGCTTCCAGACAAGCCTCGATCCCGCTTTGCGCCTCATCCAACGACAGCAGCAAAGCCTCGATCGCGGCGAGCGGCGCGTCAAGCTGACCCTCGGCCTTGTCCGCCGCCCCTTGCAACCAGCGCGAGGCGTCGTTGATCAGCCCTTCCGCCCCTTGCAGGCTCAGCGCCTCATGCGCTTTGGCGATATCTTTGCGGATTTTCTCGGCCGCCTGCATCAGACGGCGCTGCGCATCAAGGCTGGCCTCTTCGCCGGCTTCGGGTGCCAGCGCGTCAAGTTCGGCCACGGCATGGCGCAGGTAATCTTCTTCGGCGCGGGTTTCGGCGATCCGCGCCTCGGCACTGGTCAATGCTTTGCGCGCGGCGGACAGGGCGCGCCATGTGATTTGCGTGCTGGTCAGTTCTGCATCCACACGCGCGAAAGCATCCAGCAATTGCCGATGCCCGCGCGGGTTTAACAGCCCGCGATCATCATGTTGGCCATGCAGTTCGACCAGCGTCTCGGACAAGGCGCGCAGCACTTCACCACTGACGCGGCGATCATTGACCCAGGCGGTCTTGCGCCCGTCGCGGGTATTGATGCGGCGCAGGATCAGTTCATCTTCAACCTCCAGCCCTGCATCATGCAGGATCGCGCGGGCGGGATGGCCTGCGGGCAGGTCGAACCATGCCGTCACCTCGCCCTGATCCGCGCCTTGGCGCACCAGTTCTGCACGGCCACGCCAGCCCAGCACAAACCCCAGCGAATCAAGCAGGATCGATTTTCCGGCCCCGGTTTCCCCGGTCAGCACGTTCAGACCGGGCTGGAACGCCAGTTCCAGCCGGTCGATGATCAACATATCCCTGATGTCTAAGCCGCGCAGCATGTCGCACCCCGAAGGGCGGGATGACCCCCGCCGTGGTTAGAGCCACTCACCCCGGACAACCTGACGGTAAATCGATGCCAGCCAATTATCGCCGGCAGGCTCTGCCGCCAGACCTTGGCCGGTCAGCAAAGCAAAACTGGCCTGATACCATTCTGTCGATTGATAGTTATAGCCAAGGATCGCACCGGCGGTCTGCGCCTCTTGCGTCAGACCCAGTGACAGATAGCTTTCGACCAGACGGTGCAGGGCTTCGGGCGTGTGGCTGGTGGTCTGAAAATCCTCGACCACGGTGCGGAACCGATTGGCTGCCGCCGCGTAATGTCCGCGTTTCAAGTAATAGCGTCCAATTTCCATTTCCTTGGCAGCCAGCTGGTCAAAAGCGAGATCGAATTTCGCCATCGAAGCAGCCGCATATTCGCTGTCAGGATAGGCTTCGATCACGGTCCGCAAAGATTGCAGCGCCTGGAATGTCAGCCCCTGATCGCGACCAATCTCGCTGATCTGATCGTAATAGGACAAAGCCAGCAGATAGGCGGCATAGGGCGCATCCTGTTCGGCAGGATAGAAATCAAGAAACCGCTGCGCCGAGGCGCGGCTGTTGGGGTAATCCTGATCACGGTGATAGGCAAAGGCCTGCATGATCAGGGCACGCTGCGCGAATTCGGAATAGGGGTAAAGCCGCTCAATCTCGCCAAAGGAAAAGGCGGCGTCGTCAGGATTGCCCGATTCGATCTGGCGTTCGCCCAGTTCGAAAATCTGTTGCGCGGTCAGGTCTTCCAACGGGGCGTTGCTGCCAGCACCACCGCCGCAGGCCGCCAAAAACATCAGTGCCGCAACCGCGCCCAGAACGCGTTTGTGTGTCTTGTTGCTTGTCACTTTTGCTGTCCTCTTGCCTGACTGCCCGCGCAAATATCGCAGTGCTTTTCGGTCTGGGTCGGGTCTAGCATAGAAAAATCGGGTGCAAAATGCCTTTTGATCAGGCGGCGATCAACAGAAAGACAGCTTGGGTCAGGCAACAGCGACCAGATCGGCCTGGCTGACCCCCACACCGGGCAAACGCGCGGCGATTTTGCTGTCGCAACGCACCAGACGCCAGGCGTCAGGCTGGGCAAAAAGCGCACGCAACAAGGCATTTGTCATCGCATGACCGGCCCGTGTGCCGGTGTATCGCCCCAGAATCGGCGCGCCCGCAGTGTAAAGATCGCCCAAAGCATCCAGCATCTTGTGGCGCACGGCCTCGTCCTTGTGGCGCAGGCCGCCCGGCGTCAGGATCTTGTCACCATCCACCACGACGGCATTTTCCATCGTGCCACCCAGCGCCAATCCGCGCGCGCGCATCGCATCCACATCAGCAGAGCGGCAGAATGTCCGGCTGTCGCAGAGTTCGCGCACGAAAGCGCCGTTCGCCATGTTCAGTGTTTTTTGCTGATGGCCGATGGCCGCATCTGCGAAATCAATGGAAAAATCGATCTGCAGCGTTGTCGCCGGACCCAGTGACGCAAAGGCGGGGCCATCCGTGACCGCGACATCGCGCAGGATTTCAATCGCATGGAGCGGCGCATTGTCCCGGCGCAGCCCTGTCGCGACGATGCCACGCACGAAAGCGGCGGCACTGCCATCTAGGATCGGCACTTCTGGTCCGTCAATATCGATCAGCGCATTATGCACGCCACAGCCCGCCAGCGCCGCCATCAGATGTTCGATGGTCGAGACGGACACGCCATCGGCATTCGCCAGCCGTGTGTTCAAAGGCGAGACAATGACATTCTGCCACAAGGCCGGGATCACCGGCATGTCCTGCAAATCAACACGGCGAAACACGATCCCCGTCCCCGCTTGCGCCGGATTGACGACAAGACGCGCCAAAGCACCGGTGTGCAAACCGGCACCTTCAAAGGCGATCGCTGATTTCAGTGTTTGTTGCACGATGCTAAACTTCACCTGTTAATTTTGTATTACAGCACTACCGCGCAGTTGCAGCATTCTCAATTCACTCTTTGCGACGGACTGAAACATGATGTTTCAGTTTTATGACGACGACAAAGCCTTGATCAGAAAAGAAAAAGGCCGCGCGATGGCGGCCTTTTCTTTGATTTTGTAGCGGAAACTGGCGGGATCAGTTTGCCTGACGGCGCAGAAAGGCCGGAATTTCGATCCGGTCCTGATCGCCTTCGGCTTCTGGCTCTTCGCGCAGGGCCGTGACCTGAGGCTGCGCGCGGGCCGGCTGATGTGCCGGTGCTTCGGCCTGCGCGCCGGTCATGCGGTTGATCAGCGAATTGATCCCGAAACGGGGCTTTTCAGCCTCGGCCGGACGCGCGGTCTGTCGCGGCTGCTCTT
This sequence comes from Yoonia sp. 67-2, assembly GCF_035117555.1. NCBI lineage: Bacteria > Pseudomonadati > Pseudomonadota > Alphaproteobacteria > Rhodobacterales > Paracoccaceae > Yoonia > Yoonia sp. 67-2. The sequence continues at coordinate 348,453 of NZ_JAYKPK010000004.1, read as the reverse complement.
CCGGTTTCGGCATCCGGTTCACGGCAGCCTGCAGACGGGCCAAAGCCTCTGGCGATGGCGTGCCGGGGGTTGGCGCGCGCGGGGCGACAAAGCTGCTGGCATCCGACAGAGTTGGTTCTGGCCGCGGTGTATAGGCGGGCCGCGGCAGATCATCCGCCTGCGCAGCAACCGGTGTTTCACGACGCGGCATGAAAGCGGGGGCTTGCTGTTCTTCTTCGAAATCTTCGAACAAGGTCGGTTCCGGTTTCGCCGGTGCTTTTGCTGCAACAGGTGCGGGCGGTGTCACACGCTCTGCTGCAACCGGCGCACGTGGTGCAGCGGCGGCAGGGGCCTGATGCGCCTGCGGCAAGGCCGAAGCCATGGACCGGCGCGGTGCCGCATCTTCGGCGCGTTTTTCGCGGGCATCGATGCCGGTGGCGACGACGGAGACGCGCATCTTGCCTTCCATGCTGGTGTCCAGCGTGGAACCAACGATGATATTCGCCTCTGGATCGACCTTTTCGCGGATCTTGTTCGCGGCTTCGTCCAGTTCGAACAGAGTCAGGTCATAGCCGCCTGTGATGTTGATCAAGACGCCACGTGCGCCTTCAAGGCTGATTTCATCCAACAGCGGGTTGGCGATGGCTTTCTCGGCAGCCTGCACAGCGCGGTTTTCGCCTTCGGCCTCGCCTGTGCCCATCATCGCCTTGCCCATCTCGTCCATCACGGCGCGGACATCGGCAAAGTCGAGGTTGATCAGGCCGGGACGGACCATCAGATCGGTCACACCTTTGACGCCTTGATACAACACGTCATCGGCAAGCGCGAAAGCTTCGGTAAAGGTTGTGTTTTCATTGGCCAGACGGAACAGGTTCTGGTTGGGAATGATGATCAGCGTATCGACAACCTTTTGCAGGGCTTCGATACCCTCATCGGCCTGACGCATCCGCTTGCCGCCTTCGAACTGGAACGGCTTGGTCACGACACCGACCGTCAGCACGCCCAGTTCTCGCGCCGCCTGCGCGATAATCGGCGCGGCACCTGTACCGGTTCCACCGCCCATACCGGCAGTGATGAAACACATATGCGCGCCAGCCAGATGATCGACGATCTGTTCAATGCTTTCTTCGGCAGCGGCCGCACCGACGCTTGCCCGCGCGCCAGCCCCCAACCCTTCGGTCACTTTCAGACCCATCTGGATCTTCGATGTTGCCCGCGATTGCTGCAGGGCCTGCGCATCCGTGTTGGCCACAACGAATTCAACACCGTCGAGTTCTTTCTCGATCATGTTGTTGACCGCGTTGCCGCCAGCGCCGCCGACGCCGAAAACAGTGATGCGCGGCTTCAGTTCTTCGTGCCCGGGAAGGGAGAGATTAAGTGTCATGACATGGTCCGCCTGTTTTTCTATCAGCCCGTCCCACCGGGCGCCTGCTGCCTATTATCCCCCAGCTTAGCTGTCTGATGCCGAAAGGTCACGGAAAAAACACGAAATCCCTACCAAATCTTGACAGAAATTTGGCTTAATCCGCTCAATATCGCCAAATCGGCAAGATGTTGCGCATCACCAGTTGTCGCGGAACCATTTCACGGCGCGTTTCAGCGATCTGGCCGGATAACGGTCGGCAGGAATTTCGAAATCCCACCATTCATCCTGCGGATTGGCGGCAAACAGCGACAGGCCGACGGCGCCGGAAAAGGCCGGACCAATCGCCGCCTGCGGCAGGCCCTGCACCCGCAAAGGACGCCCCAGCCGGACCTGCTGGCCCAAAATCTTGCTCGCCAGCCCATCAAGACCGGGGATCTGGCTGCCGCCACCGGTCAGCACGATCTGCTGGCTAGGCAGATATTCAAACCCGGCCGCATCAAGCCGTGCGCGGACCTCTTCCAGAATTTCCTCGACACGCGGGCGCATGATGCCGATCAATTCAGCCCGGCTGACCTTGCGGCGGTCGCGCTCCCAATCGCCGGTATCACCGCCAATTTCAATCATTTCGCGGTCATCCATGCCAGTGGCGACAACACCGCCGTAGAATGTCTTGATCCGCTCTGCCGTGGCCGCCGGGATCTGCAAGCCCATCGAAATGTCAGAGGTGATATGATCCCCCCCCATCCGCACGGAATCCGCATAGATCATGTGCTTTTTCATAAAGACAGAAATGCCGGTCGATCCGCCGCCCAGATCGACACAGGCCGCACCCAGTTCCTGCTCATCCTCGACCAGCGTCGACATGCCCGACATATAGGCCGATGACGCCAGACCGGCGAGTTCCAGATCACAACGTTTGATGCAGTAAAACAGGTTCTGGATCGCGGTCGCATCGACGGTCAGCATATGCATATCCGTGGTCAGCTTACTGCCGATCTGCCCGCGCGGGTCCGCCAGCCCAGAGCGGTTATCCAGCGCAAAGTTGACAGGCTGGGCATGCAGCACCTCGCGGTCGCTGCCATATTCGGGCACATCGCAATTGGCCATGACCTGGCTGATATCCTGTTCGGTCACCATGCTGCCCGATACATCCAACTCGCCCGCCAGACCATAGGACCGGGGCCGCGCGCCCGACATACAGGCGATGACGTGATCGACACGGACATTGGCCATCTTCTGTGCCGCCTGCACCGCGGTACGGATCGCGCGTTCGGTTTCCTGCATCGCATCGACTTCACCAAAGCGCACGCCGCGCGACCTTGTGGTGGCCGCGCCTATCACGCGGAACTGCGACTGGCCCGCCATGGAGCCGACGCCGTCAACTGAGCGGAACCGTTCCGGGCCGTCAAAGCGCAGGACAAGGCAGGCGATCTTGGAAGTGCCGATATCCAGCACCGCAACAACACCGCGCTGCATCGCGGCCTTGCGCATTTGCCGCATCGCCCGTTGGCTGTCGTAAAGATCGCCCATCAATTGCCTGCTCCTGTTGTTGTATTCACCCGGCGCAAAGCGGCCGCGGCATCTTCATTCATCCGTAAGGTCGGGCGGTTTTCATTGCGCATATCCACAATCACCACATCCCGTTCCAGCATATCCTGCGCATTGTTCAGCGCGATCACCCGGTCAAAGGCCGCAACCGCCCCGTCGCTGGGCAGCATGATCCGCTGGTCTCGGTCCAGCACGATATCCCAGCGCCTCTCGCCCATCCGCACCAGTCCGCGCACCCGGTCGCGCAATGGCCCGGCACCGGCGTAAAGGTCCAGCGCCTCGGCAATATTATGTTCGGCACCATCGCCTGCGATCAGCGGCAGATCGGGCCGGTCGCTGCGCACTGGCACGATGCCTGATTGCACGCCCGCTTCATCGATCAGCCGCAGCACTGGCCCGTCGCGCCACAAAGCCACCGGCACCCGCGGTGTCAGATCGACCTGCAAAGCACCGCCCGGCCCGACCCGGACCGAGGCGGATCGGATCGCATCCAGCGCTTCGATCTGCGCGCGCATCGCCACCAGATCAAGATCAAAGGACGACAGCGGGAATTCCTTGGGCAGCAGGGCCATGACGGCGGCGCTTGTCGCTTCATCCGCGCCATTGACCGCCATGGATTGCACCATGAACTGCGGGCGTTCCTGAAAGCCTGCGATCGTCTGCTCAATCTTGGCATCCAGCAGCGCCCGGTTGTCGGGCTTGGAAAACCACGACCCTGCGATCGCCGCGATCAGCAGGATCGGCACACCGATTTTGACGCTGGCGCGAAACCCGGGCGTCAGCATCAGGCGTTGATAGCGATAGCCCAGCTTGGACGGTGCCGGATCATGCGGCACATCAGCGGCGTGGCGCTTGCGGCGGATCAGCGATCGCATGACGCATCCTCCACCAGCCAGCGGCAGAGCGCAGGGAAAGTGATCCCCGTTTTCGCCGCCTGTTCGGGGGCGAGCGACGTCGGCGTCATGCCGGGCTGGGTGTTGGTTTCCAGCAGGATCAACCCGTCCAGCCCTCGGCTTTCGTCCCAACGAAAATCGGTCCGGCTGATCCCGCGACAGCCCAGGGCCTGATGCGCGCGCAGGGCGTAATCCATACAGGCATCGAAAATCTCTGCCGGTATATCGGCAGGCACCACATGGCGCGATCCGCCCGGCGCATATTTGGCGTGATAATCATACCAGCCATCGGTGATGATGTCAGTCACGGTCAGCGGCCTGTCGCCCATCACCGTCGTCGTCAACTCGCGCCCCGGCGCATAGGTTTCGACCATCACGCGCGACGGCATGTCATCAGCCAATTGCGGCGGGCTGTTGGCCGCCTCATGCACGATATAGATCCCGACGCTGGAACCTTCGTTATAGGGTTTCACCACATAGGGCGGCAGCATCACATGGCGCGCACGCACGTCACCCGCATCGGCCAGGATACTGTCCATGACAGGTAGACCATGCGCACGATACACAGCCTTGGTGCGTTCTTTGTCGAGCGTCAGGGCAGAGGCCAGAATGCCCGAATGCGTATAGGGAATCCGCAGCCATTCCAGCAGACCCTGCACAGCGCCATCCTCGCCCCAGCGACCATGCAGGGCGTTGAACACAACATCAGGGGCAATCTCGGTCAAACGCGCGGCAAGGTCGGGGCCGGCATCGACCTCGATCACATCACATTCTGCTTCCCGCAAAGCTGCTGCACATTCGCGGCCCGAGCTGAGCGAGACTTCGCGTTCAGCCGATGGGCCACCCATCAGAACAACAACCTTCGGGTTTGCCCTGCTCGACATACCCACCGCCTCTTTCGCGGGTCTTGGCGACCCGTCGTTTGATTTGCCCCTTGCCCGGGGCGTGGTCTTTGACCGTTATTCTGCGGATGTTTCGGCGTTACGCACACCGACCCGCATAATTTCCCATTGTAGCGTGATCCCTTGGGAATCGTAAACCTTTTTCCGCACCAATTCACCCAGATCTTCCAGATCGGCGGCACTCGCCCCACCGGCATTGGTCAGAAAATTGGGATGTTTGGTGTTCATCACCGCACCGCCAAGGCTTGCGCCGCGCATTCCAGCCGCATCAATGACCGCCCAGGCCTTCAATTCATGGGTATCATCGGCGCGCCCGGTGGAGGAAAACCCCGCCGGATTGCGGAAAGTGGACCCTGCGGTGCGGTCCTTGGTCGGCTGGGTCGCATCACGCTTGGCCAGTTGATCGTCCATCCGCGCGGCAAGCGCATCGGGATCGCCCGCAGGCGCCGTAAAGGTCGCGGCAAGGATCACCGCACCGTCAGGCAGGTTGCTTTGCCGATACGCCAGTTGCAGATCGGCGGCGGGCACCTCACTGATTGCGCCGTTGCGCGCCATCACCGTCACCGATGTCAGAACATCGGCCACATAAGCACCGTAACATCCCGCATTCATCCGCACCGCCCCGCCGATCGTGCCGGGAATGGTGCGCAGAAAGGTCAGATCCAGCCCCGCCTCTGCCGCGCGCCGCGCGACATGGGCGTCAAGCGCTGCCGCCCCTGCGATGACCCTGCTGCCCTCAATCGCGATGCTGTTGAACCCACGCCCCAGCCGGATCACGACGCCGGGGATGCCGCCATCGCGCACGATCAGATTGCTGCCAACGCCCATCGGAAAGACAGGGATTGCGGGATCAAGCGCGGACAGAAAATCCGCCAGATCATCCACATCAGCAGGCTGGAACAACATCTCTGCCGGACCACCGACGCGCATCCATGTCAGATCCGCCAAAGGGCGTTGCGGGGTCAAAGTGCCCCGGACGGGGGGAAGGTCAGACATGCGATGTTTTTTCCTTTCGTTGCCACCCAAAGCTGCCACCCAGCAATGCGCCCAGTGCGGCAGGTACTGAAACAAGGATCAGGCCGAGCATGTAGAACACACCGTCCCAGCCATTGATCGTCGCCGCACCAATACTCATCACCCCGGTAAAAACCAACCACAGGACAGCCAGCGCCCAAAGCCCAAGGCGGGTTTTAATCCGCCCCAGCCCATATGCCAGAGCAGCCGCGAAAACAAAGGCCAGAACCGGCGTGACAATCATCATCGTGCTTTCAGACAGCATCAGCTTCCCCGTAGATGAGAGGTCTTCACTCTTTCACTTTCCAGCCCTGCTGTCATCGCGGTTGCGCAAAAGCTTGCCCAACAACGCCCCCGCCACGCCACCGATCAGGGCCGGCACCAAAGCCAGCAACAAGATCGCCATCGCCTGCACCGGATCAATGCCAAGGGGCTTACCGGTGGCATAGGCAAGGATGACCGCCGCAGCGCCCAGCAGCGATAAGACCGTCACCACCAGCCCGAATTGCCCCGCGCGGGCCAGCCGGACAAGGGTAAAAAACGGCACCAAAGCGCAAAAGGCCATGAGGATGACGATGGCCATCAATGCCCCCGGTCGATGTCGTCTGATCGCGCCGCTGTCACCCTACCCCTGCAACCGTGCGGGCAGTGCATTCGCCCAGGCGCTGATCGTGCCTGCACCCAGACAGACCACCATATCGCCCGGTTTCGCCTGTTCGCGCACCAGACGTTCCAGATCATCCTCGGAATTCACGATCCGCGCATGGCGGTGGCCATGCCGGATCAGGCCCGCGACCAGATCGGCATGGCTGGCACCGGCAATCGGGTCTTCGCCGGCGGCATAGACTTCAGAGATGCCGACGACATCGGCATCGTTGAAACAGGTGCAGAAATCCTCGAAATGATGCGACAACCGGCTGTAGCGGTGCGGCTGATGCACGGCGATCACGCGGCCTGTGGTGGCCTGACGCGCGGCGCGCAGCACGGCGGCAATCTCGACGGGGTGGTGACCGTAATCGTCGATGATGGTCACGCCATTGACCTCGCCCACTTTGGTGAAACGACGGTTCACGCCACCGAAAGCCTTCAGCGCGGCTTTGATCTGGTCTTTCTTCAGCCCCAGATGCCGCGCCACAGCGACAGCGGCCAAAGCGTTGGAGACGTTATGATCCCCCGGCATCGGCAATTCGCAGCCTTCAATCACGCTATCTTCGGCCTGCAGCGCGATATCGAAATGCGCGATACCCGCCTGATAGGTCAGGTTGATCGCGCGCACATCGGCCTGCGCGTTAAAGCCGAAGGTCACCACACGCCGGTCGGTGATCCGGCCCACCAGCGCCTGCACCTCTGGGTGGTCGGTGCAGCAGACGGCGAGGCCATAGAACGGGATGTTGGACACAAAATCGTAAAACCCTTTGCGCAGGTTTTCGATGGTCCCCCAATGTTCCATATGTTCGGGGTCGATATTGGTGACAATCGCAATCGTTGCGGGCAGGCGGTTGAATGTGCCGTCGCTTTCATCCGCCTCGACCACCATCCATTCGCCCTGCCCCATCCTTGCGTTCGATCCATAGGCGTGGATGATCCCGCCATTGATCACCGTGGGGTCGATATCGCCTTCATCCAAGAGGGCGGCGACCATCGTCGTCGTCGTCGTCTTGCCATGGGTGCCCGCAACGGCAACGTTGGATTTCAGGCGCATCAGTTCGGCCAGCATTTCAGCGCGGCGCACGACAGGCAGGCCCTTGGCGCGGGCGGCGTCCAGTTCGGGATTGCCAGTTTTGATGGCGGAGGAAATCACGACAACCTCTGCCCCCTCCAGATTATCGGCCTGCTGGCCTTCGAAAATAACCGCACCCAAGGCTTTCAGCCGGTCGGTGATCTTGGTTGCTTTCAGGTCCGAGCCCTGCACGCGGTAGCCGTGGTTCAGCAAGACCTCGGCAATGCCGGACATGCCAATGCCGCCGATGCCGACGAAATGGATTGGGCCGATATCAAGGGGCAGTTTGGTTGCAGCATTCATTTTCGTCGTCCCATCCATCATGTCTTGCGCGCCTCTGCCAGAGTTTCGACCAATTGCACAAGCCGCTCCGTCGCGTCCGGGGTGCTGCAGGCGACGGCTTTATTCGCCATATCCGTTGCCAGACCGCCGTCTGTCAGCAGGCTTTGCAGCGCCATGGTCAGGTTCGGCACGGTAAATTGCGGTTCCGTCATCATCAGCGATGCCCCGGCTTCGACCAATTGGCGGGCATTCGCGGTCTGTTCATCGCGCACGGCGGCGGCGAAAGGCACCCAAATCGCGGGCCGCCCGATCACGCTGACATCGGCGACGGTGGACGCACCAGAGCGCGAGATCACCAATTGCGCCTCGCTCATCCGTGCTGGGATATCGGTAAAGAACGTCTGCACATCCGCCGAGACCCCGGCATCGGCATAAAACTGCGCGACGCGGTCCATATCTTCGGCCCGCGCCTGATGGCTGACGCGGATATTGTCCCGCAAGGCGTCAGGCAAGGCGGCGATGGCGGCAGGCACCACATCGGACATGATCCGCGCGCCCTGCGATCCGCCCAGCACCAGCAGCGCCATCGGATAATCCCCCGGCGCGATATAGGGCGCGCCCGCCTTGGCCAGCACCGCCTTGCGCACCGGGTTGCCGGTGTGGATGCCAGTCACCCCTTCGGGCAAATCGGTGGGCCATGTGCCGCAAGCGACCTGATCGACCCGTTTGGCAAAGATCTGATTGACCCGGCCCAGCACGCCGTTTTGTTCATGGATCATCCGGGGGATGCGCAAGGCCCAGGCGGCGGACATCGCGGGGATCGCGGGATAGCCGCCAAAGCCCACGACCACCGCAGGCCGGTCCAGCAGCATCCGCCATTTGGCGGCAGCAACGCCGCCCAGAATGCGGAACGGCACGGCCAGTTTTGCCGCAGCCCCGCCGCGCGCAAAGGTGGCGCTGCCGACTGTTGTCACCTCAACCTCTGGCGGAAAGCCACCCGCATAGCGCGCGCCGCGCGCATCGGTGGACAGTTTCACCCGCCAGCCACGTGCCAGCATCGCCTCGGCCAAGGCCTGCGCCGGAAACATATGCCCGCCGGTGCCACCAGCGGCGATGATCAGCAATGGCGCTTTCATCTGTTGGCCCGCCGCAACAGGATATCGCCCATCTCGCCTTGCGGACGGCTGCGGGTGAAGGCCAGCAGCATGCCGACAGCAATGCCACCCGCGATCAACGACGAGCCGCCATAGGACACGAATGGCAAAGTCATGCCTTTGGCGGGCAGCAACCGCACCGCGACACCCATGTTGATCATCGCCTGCGCGCCAAAGATACAAGCGAGGCCAGTGCCTGCCAGCCGGATGAAAGGATCACGTTCTTTCATCAGCCGCAGCAAGGACCCCACGACGATGGTCGCATAGAGCGCCAGAATGATGACGACACAGACCAGCCCGTATTCCTCGGCCGCGACGGCGATGATGAAATCGGTATGCGCATCCGGCAGCGACCATTTCACCTGACCTTCGCCGACGCCGACACCGAAGAACCCGCCTTCGCGGATCGCATTGGTGGCAAAGCCCAGCTGGGTTGTCGGGTCCAGATCAGGCGACAGGAAACCATCGATACGGCGCGCGAAATGTTCGGAATTGGCATAGAAGATTGTGCCCGCAAAAAAGGCCGCCCCTGCCATGCCGATCAGCAAGGTCATCGGCGCGCCAGCGACGAAATACATCACACCCCATGAAAACATGATCAAGGCCGCCTGTCCGAAATCCGGCTGCAAGGCCAGCATCATGGTGATCGCCATGGTCAGGACAAAGGAATAAAGCTTGCCGGGTGGGCCACCGATCTGGCTTGACGCAGCCAGCAGCCAAGCAGCCATGACGATGAAACCGGGCTTGAGGAATTCTGACGGCTGCACCGATGCAAACCCCAGCGAATACCAGCGTGTCGCACCTTTGCCGAAATCCGTCCCAAAAATCGGCAGAAAGGCGAGCGAGACGAAAGCCCCCAGAAACCCAAGGATCGCCAGCCTGCGCACCATCGTCGGCGACATCATCGACACGATGATCATCACGAAAATCGCCGCGCCGCCAAAGATACATTGCCGGATCACATAATGGAACGGCTCCAGCCCATTGCGCGCCGCAAGCGGCGGTGACGCGGCAAGGCCCAGCATCAGCCCGATCCCGAACAGGACCAGCACGCAGGACAAAGTCCATTTATCAATCGTCCGCCACCATCGTGGAAGAACCGGGTCGCCGGATCGCACCGGGACCGCACCATAGACCATTTCCGTCATGGATCACCGCCAATTTGCCTCAACCGCCCGTTGTCCGGGTCTGATGCAACCATAGACTGGCTTGGCGCGCGATTCTACTGGAAATCTGCGCCCTTGCCTTGCAGGCTGATCCGCGCCACATCGCCGGTATGAAAGTGCAAACCTTGATCATCGGTGCGGGTGCCGCCGGCATGATGTGCGCCGCCCAAGCGGGGCCTGGCGTGCTGGTCGTGGACCATGCCCGCGCAGCGGGTGAAAAAATTCGCATTTCGGGCGGCGGACGGTGCAATTTCACCAATATGCACACCGGGCCTGAGAAATTCATCACCCAAAACCGGCATTTCGCGAAATCAGCGCTCGGGCGCTATACGCAATGGGATTTCCTTGCGCTGGTCGAAGCGCATGGCATCGCCTGGCATGAAAAGACGCTGGGGCAATTGTTCTGCGATACCTCCGCCAAAGACATTGTGACGATGCTGCGGGCAGAGATGGAGCGTGCCGGCGCGCAGCTTTGGTTGCAGACCCATGTGGGCGAGATCCGCCATGATGGTGTGGATTTTGTGGTCAGCCTGACCCGGCAGGACCGTGCTGTGACCGTGACAGCGCGCCATCTGGTCATGGCGAGCGGCGGCAAATCGATCCCCAAGATGGGCGCGACTGGCCTTGCCTATCAGGTGGCCGAGCAATTCAGCCTGCCTGTCATCACCCCGCGTCCCGGTTTGGTGCCGCTGACTTTTGGCGATGACCGCTTCAAACCGCTCGCCGGTGTCGCCACGCAAGCGCGGGTCACGGCCAATGGCACCGGATTTGAGGAAGGCTTGCTGTTCACCCATCGCGGGTTGTCCGGCCCTGCGGTGCTGCAAGCCTCCTCCTATTGGCAGGAGGGCGCGGCGATCAGCCTCAACCTGACCCCCGGCACCGATCTTTTCGGCACGCTGCAAGCCCATCGGCAGAGCGATCCGCGCAAGGCGCTGACAACGATCCTATCGCTTTACCTGCCCGGTCGGCTGGTGGATTATCTGGCCGACGTGTTCGATCTGACAGGCAACATGGCTGACCAGAGCGACAAACGGCTCACCGCCCTTTGTGCCGATCTGCAAGATTGGCAGGTCACGCCGACAGGGTCAGAAGGCTATCGCACCGCCGAAGTCACCTTGGGTGGCGTCGATACCGCCGCTTTGTCATCGCGGACGATGGCCGCGACAGCCCTGCCGCAGCTTTATTTCATCGGCGAATGTGTCGATGTCACAGGCTGGCTCGGCGGGTATAATTTCCAATGGGCGTGGTCATCGGGCTGGGCCGCAGGTCAGGCGATCAGGCAGAGGTAAGGGCGGGTCACCGCAACACCAGGTTGCCCAAAGATGCGCGAATGACCGAGCTTGTGTCATCGCTGTCGCCCGACACCGCCAGACCGATCAACGCACCGGGCGCGCCGCCAAAGGCCCGCGCATAATCCGCCGCCAGATCGATGTTTTCGTCAAAGGCCCCGGTCCCCGCCTGCCGCAAGGCAATCGTCACCCCCTGCCCTGGCGGGCCATAGGGCGAAGGGATCACCTGACCCGCCGGATGATTGCCGCCCCAGGCATATTGGATGATCCGCACGTCGCTGTTACCCAAGAGGCTGCGGATACCCGCACCTTCCAGCCCCGGCGCCAGCGCCTGTGGCACGAACACGAAATAGAGCGAGATATTGCGGTCATCCCCGCCCTTCACGCTCAGATCCGTCGCAGGCACCGATTGATCGACGCGCCATGACCAGGACGCAGCCCGCGCGCCCCAAGTGTCACGCGCGACGCGGGTCCAGGCGATGGACACCGATCCGTCCGACAACAGCGTCAGATTTTCGCCGAATCCGTAATCATTCGAACTGAACAGCGACAGGCGCTGTTCCTGCCAGCCGGTCGCGAAACTGACCGGACCGGCATGGGCAGGCAGCGCCATGATCATGGCAAAGACGAAAGACAGCGACAACCGCATGATGAATTCCTTGTTGACCTGCATCAGATTACGACAGCCACGTCAACAAAGCGCCAAAAGGTGCAGCCGGTCACAGGATTGTCAGGATTCTCACCGTTGCAGGCTTTCGACATAATCCGTCAGCATCAGCAGCGTCAGCGGCACAGGCGTGCCCAGCCCGTTGTTTTCCACGATCACCGTCTCGCCCAGATCGCCAGCGCCGAATTCGGGCATCGCACCGGACAGATGGCCACCGGCCTGATAGCCGTCAATCGTGCTCATCACCGCATCACGCGGGAAACTGCCGCCATTGCGGGCGCTGATCTGCGTCAGATCGGGCGGCATCACGCCCAAACCGCGCGCGGCGGGTCCGTTACCGGTGCCATCCGCAGCATGACAAGAGGCACAGTTTTCCAGATAGGCGCTGCGGCCATCCACCGGCTGTTCGTCCACGCAAGCGGCCAGCGCCAGCACCGCAAGTATCATAAATTTCTGCATCATCTGCCTCCTTGTTTTGCGCAGCCTAGCGCAACCGGCGCAGGATGGACATGATCCACATCATATCCGCATGAAATGTCAAAAGGTCTGCCATACGCCCTGGCAGGCTGATCATGCGGGCGGCGGGCGTTTTGCTGACGCAGAAAGCCTAGACCGGGACCAAGGCCCCAAGATGCAACCGCACCTGCCGATCCATCCGCGCTGCCAGGTCAAGGTTATGCGTGGCGATCACCGCCGCCAGCCCGGTGTCGCGCACCAGCGACATCAGGTTTTCAAACACGATGTCCGAGGTTTCGGGGTCCAGATTGCCGGTCGGTTCATCCGCCAGCAACAGCGCCGGTTTGTTGGCCAAGGCCCGGCAGAACGCCACCCGCTGCTGTTCGCCACCCGACAAGGCCGCAGGCCGATGCGCCGCACGTGCGGCGATGCCGACATGGGTCAGCAATTCCAGCGCGCGGGCATGGGCGGCCTTTTCGGTGACACCATTGGCCAATTGCGGCAGCACGATATTTTCCAGCGCCGAAAATTCCGGCAGCAGATGGTGGAATTGATAGATGAACCCGACCTTGGACCGGCGCACCGCCGTGCGCTTGCGGTCTGACATCTGGGTCATATCGGTCCCGGCGATGCTGACCGTGCCGGTATCGGGCGAATCGAGCAGGCCCGCGATATGCAGTAAGGTCGATTTCCCGGCACCTGACGGCGCGACAAGGGCCACAACCTCACCCGCCGCAACGCGCAGGTCGATGCCCTGCAACACGCGCACTTCATTGGGTTTGCCCGCGTTATAGGTCTTGCACAGGTCATGCAGGCTCAGGACGACATCATTCATAGCGCAACGCCTCGACCGGGTTCATCCGCGCGGCGCGGCGGGCGGGGAAAATCGTGATGATCCACGACAGGCCCAGCGACAGCGACACGGCTTTCAGCACATCGGACAGATGCAATTCCGCCGGCACATTATAGAGACCCCGGATCGACGGGTCCCACACCCCACCGCCCGAGATGTAATTCACAAGGCTGAAAATCTGGTCGACATAGATCGCGAACAAACATCCCAGCACGACGCCAAAGATCGTGCCAATCGTCCCAATCCCCGCGCCGCAGATGAAGAAAATCCGCAAAATCGACCCTTCGGTCAGGCCCATGGTGCGCAGGATGCCGACATCGCGGCCCTTGTTTTTGACCAGCATGATCAGCCCGCTGATGATATTCATCGAGGCAACCAGCACCAGAATGGACAGGATGATGAACATCACATTATCTTCAATCGTCAGCGCGCGCAGGAAGCGACCGACCCTGTCCTGCCAGCTATAGGCCCAGATGCCCTCACCGGCGGCGGTGGCAATGGTCTGTTTCAGCGCCTCTGACTGGTTGATGTCATCCAGACGGATATCCAGCTCATCAGCCACACCGTCGCGGTTGAAGATATTTTGCGCCACATCAAAGGGCAGATAGGCGCGGACCTCATCAATCTGATAGCGGCCAGTGGAAAAGATGAACACGACCTCATAGGCGTTGCGCCGTGTCGATTGCCCCATCGGCGTGGCAGCCCCCGACCGCGTGGTAATCTCGATCCGGTCGCCCAGACCCAAGCCAAGGTTCTGCGCAAGCGCCGATCCCAGCGCGATGCCATTGGGCAGATCATCGATATCGCCAATCGTGCGTTCGCTTTGCACAATCGCCTGCGAGGCTTTCAGGTCATCCAGCTGGATGCCGTAAATATCCGCCAGACCGATCTGCCCGAAGGCCGCCGCCATCGCCTGCCCACGGATCAAAGGGGCGACGCTGGCGACACCGTCCAGCTGCATGATCCGGTCGGACATTTCTGCATAATCGGCGATCACCTCGCGCGGGCGCTGCACGGTGACATGGGCATCAGCACCGACAATCGTATCGACGAATTCGGCACGAAAGCCTGACCGCACGGCCAGCGTGGCGATCAGGGCGAATACGGCAAGGGTCACGCCGATCAGGCTGATCCAGGTCATCACGCTGACGCCGCCTTCGGCGCGTTTGGCGCGGATATAGCGCCAGGCGATGATCCATTCGAATTTGGCAAAAGGGGGCGTTGTATTCATGGCGGCCTACATAGCGTCCAGGGCGGCACTGCACCAGCGCCCATCACCAAGGATCAGCGTTTTACCCCCGACAGACGTGGAATATGCGACGGCGTTTGCGCCACCAGCCGAGGCCGCGCGACGGGTGGTTCGGATTTTGCGGCTGCGGCATCGGCTTTCATTGCGGGTGCTGCGCGTTGCACGGGTTTCCGGCTGGGCTTGCGCGCGCGGCGCATGGGTGCTGTGATCAGCGCCAGCAAAGCCGCGAGCAATGCCCAGCCCCCCGCAAACCCTGCCCCGGCGGATATCGCGCCCGCCCCGGTCAGCGGCATGCCGGGCCGGAAATCAGACCAGACCGCGCGGGCCAGATCCGTATCCGCCACGCGTTGCGGCATCATCAGCCGTTCCAGCGGAGAGGCTGCGCGCAAAGCGTTCAGATCATCCGACAGTTGCGCATGCCGTAAAACTGTGCGCCGCCACATCGCGGCCTGCCCGTCCATCGGCGGGGTCTGCGCCATTTGTTGCAACATTTCTTCGCGGCCATATCCGGCCTCTAACGCGACAGCGTCAAATTCCATCAACTGATCGGCCAGCGCATCGACATAGCCGCCCAGACGTTGCAAATATTGCTGCGAAAATTCCGGGAATTGCGACAGGCCCGCCGCCCCGAACAGACCCGCGACAAGGCACAAAACCCGGATCATCGCAAAGATGCCGCCGTGAAGAAAACTGCCATTGCCTGCCTCGGACCTGTTATTGCCACAACCTTACCAGACATTGCCGCCCTGACGCATCATTTCCGCGCGATCAGCTTATCACGCGATTCCTTGATAAATCGTTGCGATCTTTGCCACAGCCTCCGCAGGTGGCAATTCTTCGCTTTCCCCTGTGCGGCGGCAGGTCAGTTCGACCACGCCGTTTTTCAACCCGCGCGGCCCAACGGTGATCCGCCATGGCAGGCCGATCATATCCATCGTGCCGAATTTCGTGCCCGCCCGTTCATCGCGGTCGTCATAAAGCGGCTCCAGCCCCAGCGCGGTCAGGCTGTCGTAAAGCGACAGACAGGCCGCATCTGCCTCTGCATCGCCTTGTTTCAGATTGATAATCCCGCAATGGAAAGGTGTGACACCTTCGGGCCAGATAATGCCTTTATCGTCATGGCTCGCCTCGATGATCGCCCCCAGCAGGCGCGACACGCCGATGCCGTGGCTGCCCATATGGACCGGCACCTTGCCACCCTTGCCGTCATCGACGACAGCGCCCATCGCGTCGGAATATTTGGTGCCGAAATAGAAGATCTGGCCCACTTCGATGCCGCGCGCCGTGCGGCGGCGTTCTTCTGGCACCTCGTTAAACAACGCCTCATCATGGGTTTCATCGGTGCGGGCATAGCGGCTGGTGAATTCATCCAGCACCGCAGCACAGGCGGCGTGATCATCGTAATCGATCTGCCGGTCACCGAATTTCAGGTCGGTGATCTGGCTGTCATAGAAGACCTCTGATTCGCCGGTTTCGGCCAGCACCAGAAATTCATGCGTGTCATCGCCACCGATCGGGCCGCTATCGGCGCGCATCGGAATCGCTTGCAGGCCCATGCGTTCATAGGTGCGCAGATAGCTGACCAGATGGCGGTTATAGGCGTGCAATGCATCCTCTTTCGTCAGATCGAAGTTATAGCCGTCCTTCATATAGAATTCACGGCCCCGCATGACGCCGAAACGCGGGCGGACTTCGTCACGGAATTTCCACTGGATTTGGTACAGCGTCAGAGGCAGGTCCTTGTAGCTGGTCACATGCGCGCGGAAGATATCGGTCACCAATTCCTCCGCCGTGGGGGTGAACAGCATCTCGCGGCCGCCACGGTCTTTGATCCGCAACATTTCTTCGCCGTAAGCATCATAACGACCAGATTCGCGCCACAGATCGGCGGATTGGATCGTCGGCATCTGGATCGCGATATGGCCGGCGCGTGCCTGTTCCTGATGCACGATATTTTCGATCTTGCGCAGCACCTTGAAGCCCAAAGGCAGCCAGGAATAAATCCCCGCGCTCGCCTGTTTGATCATCCCCGCCTGCAACATATAACGGTGCGAGACGATCTGCGCCTCGCGCGGGGTTTCTTTCAGGACAGGCAGGAAATAACGGCTGAGGCGCATGGGTTTGACCTTTGTGACAGGCGGAAATTGGCTTTGACGTGTAATCCGCCAGTCCTGCCCCCGCAAGCATTGTGATCAAAGCCCTTGGAAATTGCGTGCAGTGCTTGCAAGCATGGCTCAAAAGCCGCATCAGAGCGCAAACACACAGGAGTTTCCGATGGCCCTGCCCGTCAAGGACCAGATCATTTATTGGGGGATCGCCACAGCGGTGGTGATGGTGATCCTTTGGGCCGTTGGCAATGTGATCATGCCTTTCGTGCTGGGCGCGGCAATCGCCTATCTGCTGGACCCGATTGCCGATAGGTTGCAACGCGCAGGTCTGTCACGGGTGCTGGCGGTGGCGATCATCACGCTGGTCACCGCATTGATCTTTATCATGCTGATTCTGCTGGTGATCCCGACCTTGATCAAACAGACCGCCGCGCTGATCGACACGGCGCCTGCGCTGTTTGAACAATTGCAGGGCTGGCTGACATCGCGATTCCCTGACCTGATCGAACCGGACAGCATGATCCGCCAGCAATTGCAGGCGATTGGCGAAACGATTCAAGCGCGGGGCGGCGAATTGCTCAGCGGTGTTCTGAATTCCGCGCGCGGGCTGGTCAGCGTCATCATCCTGCTGGTCATCGTGCCGGTGGTGACGGTCTATCTGCTGCTCGACTGGGACAAGATGATCGCCCGGATCGACGGGCTGCTGCCCCGCGACCATGCCGCGACCGTCCGCCAGATCGCGCGCGACATCGACCACACGTTGTCATCCTTTCTGCGCGGGCAAGGCACGGTCTGCCTGATCCTGGGCACGTTTTACGCTGTCGCGCTGATGATCGCGGGGCTGAATTTCGGGCTGATCGTCGGATTTATCGCCGGGCTGGTGACATTCATTCCCTATGTCGGCGCTTTGGTTGGTGGTATTCTGGCCATTGGGCTGGCCTTGTTCCAGTTCTGGGGCGGCGCGGTTGACGGTGAGACCGTCAGCCAGGGCACCAATTGGCTGCGGATCGGCATCGTTGCGGGGATTTTCGTGATCGGTCAGTTTCTTGAAGGCAATATCCTGACCCCGAAACTGGTCGGCAGTTCGGTCGGGCTGCACCCGGTCTGGCTGTTGTTCGCACTGTCGGTCTTTGGGTCGCTGTTCGGCTTTGTCGGCATGCTGGTCGCCGTGCCCGTCGCAGCGATCATCGGAGTCGTGGCGCGCTATGGCATCGCGCGCTACAAGGATAGCCTGTTGTTTCAGGGGCAATCGAAAGATCTATGATGGCACGTCAGCTCAGCTTTGACTGGCCCAACGGGGTGGCGCTGGGGCCGGATGATTTTTTCGTCTCATCGGCCAATGCCACGGCCTTTGGCATGGTCACAGACCCTGACCGCTGGCCTTTGCGCAAGCTGGCGATCGCGGGGCCTGCGGGCGGCGGCAAAAGCCATCTGGCGCGAATTTTTGCCGCTTTGCAACCGACGCAGATCATCAAAGCCGCCGATTTGACCGCAGATTTCATGCCCAGCACGCCCGCGCTGGTGGTCGAGGATATGGATGCCCTGCCCGGCCATGCGCAGGAATCCATGTTTCATCTTCATAATCATCTGCAAAATAATGCAGGCAATTTGTTGATGACCGCGCGCCAGACGCCTGCGCGCTGGCCCGTCACCCTTCCCGATCTGGCCAGCCGGATGCAGGGCAGCGCCGTGGTGCAGGTCGCCGATCCGGATGATGCGCTGCTGCAAGCGGTCATGATGAAGCTTTTCGCTGACCGTCAAATTCTGCCGCCACCGGGGCTTTCGGCCTACCTGGCACCCAGGATTGAACGGTCCTTTGCCGCCGCCGCCGATATCGTCGCGCGGCTGGATGAGGCCGCTTTGGCCACAGGACATAAAATCAACCTCAGGTTGGCCGCGCGATTACTGGACAACCAAGGTTGATCACCGCTACATCGTCATAAAACAGCAACATTGGCGGGACAAAAGGCAGCATGACAAATTCAAATTTCCTCACTGCGGACTTCCTGCCCGCCACCGCGCTGGACCTTGATCTGACAGGCCCGGCACGTTTCATGAACCGCGAACTCAGCTGGGTTGGTTTCAACTGGCGCGTGCTGGAAGAGGCGGAAAACCCCCGGGTTCCCTTGCTGGAACGGCTGCGGTTTTTGTCGATTTCTGCCGCCAATCTGGATGAATTCTTTACCGTGCGTGTGGCGGGCCTGCGCGAACTGGCGATTGCTGGCAATACCGCGCCCGGCATGGACGGTCTGACGCCTGCCGAACAATTGGTCCAGATTGATGCACAGGCGCGCGCGCTGATGGATCACCAACAGGTTGTGTTCAACGGCCTGGAAAAAGAGATGAAGGAAAACGGCATCGCTATCCTGTCGCGCAATGACATGACAGCGGCTGATAAGGATTTCCTTGCTGAATTCTTTCTTGATCAGGTGTTTCCTGTCCTGTCACCTTTGGCGATTGACCCGGCCCATCCTTTCCCCTTCATCCCCAACGAAGGGTTCGCGCTGGCGCTGCAACTGGAACGTACGGCGGATAAACGCAGCCTGCGCGCCCTTTTGCCGGTGCCTGCGCAGATCGCGCGTTTCGTCGCTCTGCCCTCCGACCATGGCGACCGCTTCCTGCCTTTGGAAGAATTGCTGCTGCTGCATATCCCGCGCCTGTTTCCGGGATATGAGGTCAAGGGCGACTGCGCCTTCAAGGTTCTGCGCGACAGCGATCTGGAACTGGAAGAAGAAGCCGAAGATCTGGTGCGCGAATTTGAAACTGCACTGAAGCGCCGGCGCAGGGGTGAAGTCGTGCGGCTGAAGATTTCCGCCAATGCGCCCCACGCGTTGCAAACCCTGATCATGTCCGAACTGCATGTCACCAACGACACCACGGTCGAGGTGCGCGGGATGATCGGCATCTCTGATCTGAAAGAACTGGTGCTGGACAGCCGGGCCGATCTGCTCTGGCCGCCGTTCAGCCCGCGCATCCCCGAACGGGTGCAGGATCACCACGGCGATATGTTCGCCGCGATCCGGCAGAAAGACATGCTGCTGCACCATCCTTATGAAACCTTCGATATGGTGGTTCGTTTCCTTAATCAGGCAGCACATGACCCCGATGTGGTGGCGATCAAACAGACGCTGTATCGCACATCGCAAAGATCACCGATTGTCACCGCCCTTTGCGAGGCGGCAGAGAATGGCAAATCGGTCACGGCACTGGTCGAACTCAAGGCCCGCTTTGACGAGGCCGCCAATATCCGCCAGTCGCGTCGTCTGGAACGCGCGGGCGCGCATGTGGTCTATGGCTTCATGCATTACAAAACCCATGCCAAGATCAGCACCGTCGTCCGGCGTGAGGGCGACAAACTGGTCACCTATACCCATTTCGGCACCGGCAATTACCATCCCATTACGGCGCGGATCTATACCGACCTGAGCTTTTTCACCTGCGATCAGGAACTCGGCCGCGACGCGACGAAAGTATTCAACTACATCTCTGGCTATGCGCAGCCTGAGGGGCTGAAGAAACTCGCGATTTCGCCATTGTCGCTGAAACAGACATTGATCGATTGCATCGCGCAAGAGGCGGAAAATGCCCGCACAGGCAAACCTGCCGCGATCTGGGCCAAGATGAATTCGCTGGTCGAACCTGATGTCATCGACGCGCTTTATGCGGCGTCACAGGCGGGCGTAAAGATCAGCCTTGTGATCCGCGGCATCTGCGGGCTGCGCCCCGGCGTGGCGGGTCTGTCCGACAATATCCGGGTCAAATCCATTGTCGGCCGGTTTCTGGAACATTCCCGGATCGTCTGTTTCGGGAACGGCGCGGAGCTGCCGTCGAAAAAGGCGAAGGTTTATATCTCCTCTGCCGATTGGATGGGGCGCAACCTGAACCGGCGGGTCGAAACGCTGGTCGATATCCAGAACCCGACAGTGAAAGCCCAGATCGTCAGTCAGATCATGGCTGCGAATATGGCTGACGTGGCGCAAAGCTGGGTCATGGCCCCGGATGGCAGTTTCAGCCGTGCAACCGTCGCCGAGGGCGAATTTGCCTTTAACTGCCACCGCTTCTTTATGGAAAATCCATCGCTTTCGGGGCGTGGGTCTGCAGGCGCATCGGACGTTCCGCAATTGACCCACACCGATGATTGATTGATACCTGTAGCGAAACAGCGGCGGGAATTTCATGACACAACAACCTGACCCCGGGACGATTGATTGGGGCCCGTTTGGCCGACCCTTGTTTGAAGACCCGGCAGCACAGGCGCTTGCGCGCGTCGGTGTTGTCGATGTCGGATCAAACTCTGTCCGCATGGTGGTTTTCGACGGGGCGGCACGCTCACCGGCCTATTTCTACAATGAAAAGATCATGTGCGCGCTGGGTGCGGGCCTGTCGCAAACCGGCAAGCTGAACCCAGAAGGGCGCAAACGCGCCCTATCGGCGATCCGCCGTTTCGCGGCCTTGGCCGAAGGGATGGGCATCCCGCCCCTGACCGCCGTCGCCACCGCTGCGGTGCGCGACGCCAGCGACGGCGATGATTTCCGGCAAGAGGTGTTGCGCGAAACCGGCGTGAAGCTGTGGGTGATCGACGGCAAGGAAGAGGCGCGGCTGTCCGCCCAAGGCGTGCTGCTGGGCTGGCCCGGCAGTTACGGTCTGGTCTGTGATATCGGCGGATCATCGATGGAACTTGCTGATCTGGCCGATGGCAAGGTCGGGCGGCGACTGACCTCGGCGCTTGGCCCGCTGAAACTGCGTGAAATTAAAGGCGGCAAAAAGGCGGTGAAAGCCTATGTGCGGTCAACGATGGAAGACCTGCACAAGGAAATGAACCATGAAACTGGCATGCGACTGTTTCTGGTCGGCGGGTCATGGCGCGCCATTGCGCGGATCGACATGGAACGGCGCGGCTATCCGCTGACGGTTCTGCACGAATATCGCATGGCCTCGCAGCAGATCAGCAAGACGGCGGAATATATCCGCAAATCCGACCTGACCGAATTGCGTGGCCGCTGCCATATCTCGGACAGCCGGATGACGCTGGTGCCGCTCGCCTCCATCGTGCTGAAAGAATTGATGCGGGTCTTCAAGCCCAAGGATGTCGCTGTCTCCTCCTATGGTATCCGCGAAGGCATGCTTTATGAACAAATGCCGCGCGCCTTGCGTGAACGCGACCCGCTGATCGAAAGCTGCCGTTTCGCGGAATACAAGGATGCCCGCCTGCCCGGCTTTGGCCGGATCCTTTATGATTTCGTCAAGCCATTGTTCCCGCGTGCCAATTGGCAGCGCCAAAGGATCATCAAAGCCGCCTGCCTGCTGCATGACGTCAGTTGGCGCGCGCATCCAGATTACCGGGCCGAGGTGACCTTCGACAATGCCACCCGCGCCAATCTGGGCGGGTTGAAACATTATGAACGGGTGCTGCTGGGTCTGGCGCTCATGAACCGTTACAGCAGCAAAACCGCCAATAGCCGCTTTGATCCGCTGTTCGCGATGCTGAACGCCGATCAGATCAAAGAGGCTGAAATTCTGGGCAAAGCCATGCGGCTTGGCGCAATGCTCTGGCTGACGGCGGATGAACAGCCCGGCACCTTGAAATGGAGCCGCAAGGCCAATCAACTCACCCTGCATCTGACCGAACACGCCCGGCCCCTGTTCGGCGAAGTGGCGGAAGCACGGTTCAACGCGCTTGCTGCGGCACTGAACGCGACAGGCACGGTCAAGTTCACCGGCTAAAGCTCGACCTCACCGCTTTCAGGGTCGGGTGTCCATATCGGTGCATCGGGTTTGCGGCGCAGGATGATATCGCCATTGGGCAGGAATTCGGGCGGGCTGTAATGCCGGATATCATCGATCCGGTTCAGGAAAGCGGCAAAGCTGGGCCCCATTTCGCGCAGAAATTCGCCCATGGCGGGGCCCATTTCTTCAACGGTGTCGCGCAGACTGTCAATCGCCGGTTCCATTTCGGCCATCAAGCCGCGCATGATCATGCGCGCGCCTTCTTCCATCAGGCTGAAACCCTGATCTGTCTCGGCCTCCTGCGCCACGATTGGGCTGGCGAGGCTCGTTGACAGCACGAGGATGGCGACAAGGTTTTTCATGAAAACACTATACCCCTTCCTTGCCCGATTCTCAATTCACAGGCAGGTCCAGCACGACCGGAAAATGATCCGAGGCCAGCAGCAGTGCCTCGCGCAGCGGCGGATCATGGTAAATTTTCTGATGATCGAACGGATGCCAGATCTGCCATTCCGGCGATCTTGCCCGTAATCCGGGTGACACCATCACATAATCCAGCAAGGCTTGCAGATAGGGCTGATCCTTGCGCTGAAACCGCGCCGTCGTGGGCATCGCCCCGACCTTGCGGCCCAAAGCCATCCGCGCATGCGGATCATAAAGGCCCATCGGCCCGTCTTCGCCCAGAACCACCTCGACCCCCGACCGGCCAAACAATTTTTCATATTCATCCAGGCCCGGACCATCGTTGAAATCGCCCAAGACAATCAGATCGTCGCCTGCGGACAGATGCTGATCGACCCGGCCGCGCAGCCAGACGCATTGCGCCAATTGCTTGCGCCGGTTCTCAATCGCGATCCGCACGGCGGCGGCACCATCCTTGGCCCCATGCGGTGCCTTGGATTTGGCATGCACCCCGATCAGCCGCAGTGGGCCGTTTTCCGTGGTCAGTGCCACCTCCAGCGGCGGTTTGGACCAGCGGACAATATCCAGCATCTCATCGACATCCAGATCAACGCGGAGCTTGCCGTCAAAGGCAGGCGCATCAGCGCTGGCGCGTGGATCATGCACGGCCTGTATCACGTCCGGGTCAAACATCAGCGCGATTTCCTGCTGCGTCTCATTGGCAAAGCCGGTCAGCACAGACCGCGCGCGCTGTCCGAAATCAGCGGCAAATTGCGACAAAGCCCGCACAGTGCTGCGGCGGCGGTTGGTGTCCGGTGCTTCGATCACCATCACCGCATCCGCATCCATGGCGGCAAAGACCACGCCCAGCCCTGCGGTCTGCTGACGCTTGGTCACACCCCAGCGCCCGGACCAGCTATCGTCATTGATCAATTGCCCCTGATCATCAAAGAGGCTGTTGAACCATTCCACATTATATGTGGCGATCCTCATCTTCGCTGGCTCTGAACATCTTCCCAGGCGCGGTTGATCGCGACCATGCGGCGTTCGGCCAGTTTGATCGCTTCTGGCGGCACGCCGCGCGCGATCATCCGGTCAGGGTGGGTGTCACGCACCAACCGTGACCAGGCGGCACGGACCTGATCCATCGGTGCATCCGCATCGACGCCCAAGACGGCATAAGGATCACGCTCTGCATCGGGAACAAACTGCGCGCGCAACCCGCGAAACCGGCGTTCATCAAAGCCGAAGATATCCGCGACCTTTTGCAGAAACGCATCTTCCTTGTCATGATAGAACCCATCCGCCACCGCGATATGGAACAACCCTTCCAGCAGATCACACAGCGGCCCTTCCTCATCGCCGAACATCGCCTTGATCCGGCGGGCGTAGATGTCGAAACCGGCCACGTCCTGACGTGCAAGGTCAAAGACCCGTGCGGCATTGTCTTCTTCCTCTGGGGCAATGGTGAACACGTCACGAAAGGCGCGCACTTCGCGGCGGGTGACCAGACCATCGGCCTTGGCCATCTTTGCCCCCAGCGCGATCACCGCAATGGTAAAAGCGACGGAACGGTCCGGGGGGGCACGCAGCCGGTCAAAGACCGCAAGCAGCCCTTCGCCTTTGGCCAGCGCAGCCAAAGCCTCGCCTATACGGGTCCAGATCGACATGGTTTTCTTTCGTCAGAACATTCTTGGATCAGCGATCCAGCGCCCAATCTTGAACCCGACCCAGCGTCAAGTTGCAACCAGACAAAAGACCGATTGGCAAGGAAACACGCAACCCATGGGCGTTCAGCCCAATACGCGCCGTCCCTGCGGCGTGTCAAACTCTGCTGCAAAACCCGCAAGCCCGGTCTGAAACTGAACGCGGGCATCATGCAGCGGGATGATCCGGCGCAGATGATCCGCCTCGGGATGGGTGATGGTGAAGGTCACCAACCGGCACCCCGTATCGGCCAACCGACGCGCAGGATGCACAGTGCCCGCCGCCCATTGGATCAGGGTCGGATAGGCCCCGCCATACGGCAGGCTGCCATCCTCAGGCACGGTAATCTGCCAAGCCAGATCACCCCGCGTCAATGACTGCGGCGGTCCGGCATAAGCCGGTGCAGAGGCCAGATCATCGCTCTGACAGATCCAATTGCCCAGCCGTGGCTTGCCGCTGAACTGATCCAACCCGAACCATGCAGGCCCCTCATAGGGCGCGGCATCGGGGTCTTTGGCGATGACTTCCAGATACAAATCATCCCCCAGCCCCAGCAGAGTGTTATGCGTGCCGTAGCGCGGATGCTTGCCACCGGGTTGCATCCTGACGCCCAGCTGCGCCTCAACCCAAGCGGTGCCTTCCGCGAGATCGCAACAGGCAACGGCAAGGTGATCAAGTGTCAGCATGATCTTTCCAGTTTGTATCGTTTACACGACCTTCATGGTCGCGGTCACAATCGGAATGTCAATGATGCTGTGCAAGCAAAAGACGCGTCACCGTCTGGCGATGATATAGATCGCGTGAACGATGCCGGGGATATAGCCCAGGATCGTCAGCAGGATATTGATCCAGAAATGCTTGCCCAGACCTTCCTGCAGAAAAACGCCCAAAGGGGGCAAGATGATGGCGACAATGATGCGGATGAGATCCATGTGATGCGTATTCCGTTACTCGTGATTTGACCCGTCAACGCCGATTACGCGCATTTTGTTCCCGCAAGCCGACAATCCGCGCCACCGATGCCGCCTGCTCAGCGCGACCGGGCGGCGCGGATCAAGGTCAGGATATCCTCGGCAGCCTTGGGGATATTCGTGCCGGGACCAAAGATCGCCTTGACGCCATTGTCATAAAGGAACTGGTAATCCTGCTGCGGAATGACCCCGCCACAGATCACGATGATATCACCGGCACCCGCCTCCTTCAGCGCCTGCACCAGTTTGGGGGCCAGTGTCTTATGCCCTGCCGCCTGTGACGAAATCCCGATCACATGCACATCATTGTCGATGGCATCCTGCGCCGCCTCGGCGGGTGTCTGGAACAAAGGCCCGACATCGACGTCAAAACCGATATCGGCAAAGGCCGTGGCGATCACCTTCGCGCCCCGGTCATGCCCGTCCTGCCCCATTTTCACGACCAGCATCCGGGGGCGGCGACCTTCTTCTTCCGCAAAAGCCTCGACGCTTGCCTGAATCGCCGCAAACCCCGCATCGCCTTCGTAGGCCGCGCCATAAACCCCGGCGAGCGTCTTCACCTCGGCCCTATGCCGTCCGAACACCTTTTCCATCGCCATGCTGATTTCCCCCACAGTGGCGCGCGCGCGTGCCGCGATCACCGCAGCCTCCAGCAAATTGCCACCCTCACCCGCGCGGCGGGTGATTTCGGCCAAAGCGGCCTCACAAGCGGCAGGATCACGGGCGGCCTTGGTCCGCTCTATCCGGGCGATCTGCGACAGGCGCACGGCCTCGTTGTCGATATTGAGGATATCAATCGGGTCCTCGTTATCCTTGCGGTATTTATTGACGCCGACGATCACTTCGATGCCCCGGTCGATCCCGGCCTGCCGTTTCGCGGCGGTTTCTTCGATCCGCAGCTTTGGCATACCGGACGCAACAGCCTTGGTCATGCCGCCCATCTCCTCGACCTCGGAAATCAGCTCCCACGCTTTTTCCGCCAATTCATGCGTCAGGCTTTCGATGTAATAAGAGCCTGCCAGCGGATCGACGACCTTCGTCACGCCGGTTTCTTCCTGCAAAATCAACTGGGTATTGCGCGCAATGCGGGCAGAGAATTCAGTGGGCAGGGCAATCGCCTCGTCCAGCGCATTGGTGTGCAAGGATTGCGTGCCACCCAAAACCGCCGACATCGCCTCATAAGCGGTGCGGATCACATTGTTGTAAGGGTCCTGTTCGGCAAGGCTGACACCGCTGGTCTGGCAATGGGTGCGCAGCATGGAGGATTTGGGGTCTTTGGGATCAAATTCCGCCATGATCCGCGACCACAACAGCCGTGCGGCACGCAGTTTCGCGACCTCCATGAAGAAATTCATGCCGATGGCGAAAAAGAAACTGAGCCGTCCGGCAAACTGATCCACATCCATGCCGCGCGCGATGGCGGTGCGGACATATTCGCGCCCATCGGCCAAAGTATAGGCCAGTTCCTGCACCAGATTGGCACCGGCTTCCTGCATGTGATAACCGCTGATGCTGATCGAGTTGAATTTCGGCATTTCGGCGGTGGTATATTCGATGATATCGGCAATGATCCGCATCGAGGGTTCGGGCGGATAGACATAAGTGTTCCGCACCATGAATTCCTTGAGGATATCGTTCTGGATCGTGCCGGACAGCACGCTTTTCGGATGCCCCTGTTCTTCACCCGCGACGATGAAATTGGCCAGAATTGGGATAACTGCACCGTTCATCGTCATGGAAACGGAGACTTGTCCCAACGGAATGCCGTCAAACAGGATTTTCATATCCTCGACGGAATCAATCGCGACACCGGCCTTGCCGACATCGCCCTCAACCCTTGGATGGTCGCTGTCATAGCCCCGATGCGTCGCAAGATCGAAAGCGACCGACACGCCCTGCTGGCCTGCTGCCAGCGCCTTGCGGTAGAAATTATTGGATTCTTCCGCTGTCGAGAACCCGGCATATTGCCGGATCGTCCAAGGGCGGCCCGCATACATCGTGGCCTTCACACCGCGCGTATAGGGGGCCTGCCCCGGCACGCCGCCCAGATGCGGCAGATCGGCAATATCCTCGGCGGTATAAAGCGGCTGGACCGGAATGCCTTCCAGCGTTTCCCATGTCAGCGCCTCCAGAGGCTTGCCCCGCAGCTCTTTGGCGGCCAGATCTTCCCATGTTTTCTTGTCGGTCATCGGATGCTCCTTCATGCTGCGTGACATTCGGTCGCGAAATTGTTGGTGTTCTTGTCCCTTTGGGACTTAGCTTTGTGGCGAAGCGGGGCTATATCATTAGTTATGAAAAGATTATTCCCTATCGCGCTGATCGCGCTTTTCGCGGCCACATCGCTGGCAGCGCAAGACGAGTCCATCATTGACCGCTGGGAAGCGGACCGGGCCCAGGTCTTTGACGCAGCCGAGGTCACCTTGCAAGATCTGCGCTGGGTCGCGCGGCCTGTCGTGGTCTTTGCCGATACGCCCAATGATCCGCGTTTCCAGCAGCAGATGGATTTGCTGCTGGCGGAAATCGACCGGCTGGTCGAACGCGACGTGATCCTGATCACCGATACCGACCCCGAAGCGCGCAATTCGGTCCGGCAAGACCTCCGCCCGCGCGGATATGCCCTGACTGTGGTCGACAAGGATGGGCGTGTGCTGCAACGCAAACCGGAATTATGGTCGGTGCGCGAATTGACCCGCTCCATCGACCGCACCCCCCTGCGCCAGCAGGAGGTTGAAGACCGGCGCGGGGCCAATATCCGGTAACGGGTCATTCAAACTCCATGATGACATCGTCAACGGCCAGACTGTCACCGGCACTGGCGTTGATCTTGGCGACGACACCTTTGCGGTCGGCGCGCAGGATGTTTTCCATCTTCATCGCCTCAACCGTGCACAGCGCCTGCCCTTCCTGCACCTCATCCCCGACGGCGACATCGACCTTCACGATCAGGCCGGGCATCGGGCAAAGTAGCACTTTGGACGTATCAGGCGGCAGTTTTTCCGGCATCAGCGCGGCCAGTTCCGCCTGACGCGGGCTGCGCACATGCACCTTCAGATCAGCGCCCCGATGCCGGATGCGGAACCCGCCAGAGATTTTGGCGACCTTCAGCACCAAAGGTTCCCCGTCGATGGTCAACCGGGCCAGCGGTTCGCCCGGCGTCCATGCGCTTTCCACGCGCATGGTCCGCTCGCCAACCTGCACATCGGCACCTTTCTTATCCGCCGTGATCGTGACCTGATGCGCCGCCCCTTGCAGGCTGACCACCCAGTCTTCGCCGACCCGGCGTTTGTGATTGTCCATCCGGCCCGATATCCGCGCGCGGCGGATTTCACCGACGCGGTGCATGGCGGCGGCGGCGGCGGCGATCCGGGTGCAGGTGTCATCTGGTAAGGTCACACCGTCGAACCCATTCGGAAATTCTTCTTCGATAAAGGCGGTGGTCATCGTGCCGCTGGTGAATTTGTCATGGTCGTAAACGGCAGCAAGGAACGGCAGGTTATGCCCGATCCCTTCCACCTCGAACCCGTCCAGCGCGAGGCGCATTTCCGCAATCGCACTGGCACGGTCCGGCCCCCAGGTGCAAAGCTTCGCGATCATCGGATCGTAGAACATGCTGATCTCGCCGCCTTCAAACACGCCAGTATCGTTGCGCACGACGCGGGTGGGTGTCGCCTCTTCCACCGGCGGGCGGTAACGGGTCAGCCGCCCGATGGAGGGCAGGAAACCGCGATACGGATCCTCGGCATAAAGGCGGCTTTCCATGGCCCAGCCGTTGATTTTCAGATCGCTTTGCGCAAAGGGTAAGTGTTCGCCCGCAGCGACACGGATCATCTGTTCGACCAGATCAATGCCGGTGATCAGTTCGGTCACCGGATGTTCGACCTGCAACCGCGTGTTCATCTCAAGGAAATAGAAGTTCCGGTCGCCATCGACAATGAATTCCACCGTGCCTGCGCTGGTGTAACCCACCGCCTGCGCCAGCGCGACGGATTGTTCGCCCATCGCCTTGCGGGTCGCCTCATCCAGAAACGGGCTGGGGGCTTCCTCAATGACTTTCTGGTTGCGGCGCTGGATCGAACATTCGCGTTCATGCAGGTAAACTGCATTGCCGTGTTGATCCGCCAGCACCTGAATTTCGATATGGCGGGGTTGGGTGACGAATTTTTCAATGAAAATCCGGTCGTCGCCAAAACTGCTTGCGGCTTCGTTCTTGGACGACTGGAACCCTTCGCGGGCTTCATCATCGTTCCACGCGATCCGCATCCCCTTGCCACCGCCACCGGCGCTGGCCTTGATCATCACCGGATAACCGACCTGATTGCTGATCTTCACCGCATCTTCCGCATCCTCGATCAGGCCCATGTAGCCGGGGACAGTCGAGACGTTGGCCTCTTGTGCGAGCTTTTTGGAGGTGATCTTGTCCCCCATCGCCTCGATCGCGCCTTTTGGGGGGCCAATGAAGGCGACGCCCGCAGCCTCCAACGCCTCGGCAAATTTGGCATTCTCGGATAGGAAACCGTAGCCGGGATGCACCGCCTCGGCCCCGGTTTCCTTGATCGCGGCCATGACCTTGTCGATCACGATATAGGACTGGTTGGCGGGGGATGGGCCGATATGCACCGCCTCATCCGCCATTTTGACATGCAGCGCGTGGCGATCCGCATCGGAATAGATCGCGACCGTCTTGATCCCCATTCTGCGGGCGGTCTTGATCACGCGACAGGCGATTTCGCCACGGTTGGCGATCAGTATTTTCTTGAACATCAGACTTTCCCCCCAAAACGCAAAAACGCCGCCGGGATATTCCCCCGACGGCGATGATCGTGATCAGACGCGCCCGCAGGCGCAGTCAGTTTAGCGGCGTGCTGGACGGCAAACGCCCACGTCGTCACAGAGCAGACCAG
This sequence comes from Yoonia sp. 67-2, assembly GCF_035117555.1. Lineage (NCBI taxonomy): Bacteria > Pseudomonadati > Pseudomonadota > Alphaproteobacteria > Rhodobacterales > Paracoccaceae > Yoonia > Yoonia sp. 67-2. The sequence continues at coordinate 318,099 of NZ_JAYKPK010000004.1, read as the reverse complement.
CGGCAACGCCAGCTGCGCCAGCGGCGACAGGATCGACACCGATTGCGTTACCGACGACAACACCGGCACCGGCGCCGACGACACCGCGTTCAACGTCCGATTCCAGACAAGCCGACAGACCGAAAGCTGCGACAGCAGCCAGGATGATGGATTTCGTGTACATAATGTTTTACCTATTTTCTGTTGCAAGGAGGTAGCGGCAGAATCGACGCTATTGCCCCTTAACTCAATAGCTGTTTTGCCGTGATATCCAATAACAGACGGATTTCCGCCCATCGAATACAAGATATTGTGGCCCATCAGTCAGACAGCCCCGGAACATCAGGGAAACTCTGCCGCGCGACACGCACATCAATGCGTAACATCGCCTCATAGCTCGCCGGATCAAACGGGTCCTCGGCCGGGACCACCTCGCGCCCGAACAACCAGCTCAGCCGCCCTGCATCCAGATTGCCGCGCACGAATGGTTCGTCGCCAAACGCCTCCCACAGGGCCTGCATGAAACCGGCATCGGCGCGTTTATCGGCAGGGCGGCGGTCGGGATAGCGCACGCGTTCGGTCAGCGGTGTCGCACCATCCTTGTTGGCGCGGCGCAGCACGAATTGGAAATCGGTGCCCGGCAGGCGGCCCGGAAAGCCGCGGTGTTTGTCCATATAGGGCAGTGCCATCAGAGGTTCTTTCGTATCACAAAGGAATATTGTCGTGTTTTTTCCAAGGCATCTGGGCCTTTTTCGACCGCAGAGATGCAAAGGCCCGGCACACGCGTTTGCGGGTGGAATGGGGCATGATGACCTCGTCGATGAAGCCCTTCTCCGCCGCGACAAAGGGATTGGCGAAACGCGCCTCATATTCGGCGGCGCGGATTGCGATCTCTTCTGCGGATTTGCCGCGGTGGATGATCTCGGTCGCCCCCTTGGCACCCATCACGGCAATTTCCGCCGTGGGCCAGGCATAGTTGAAATCCGCGTTCAGATGTTTGGACGCCATCACATCATAAGCCCCGCCATAGGCCTTGCGGGTGATCACCGTGACCTTGGGCACCGTGGCTTCGCCATAAGCAAACAATAGTTTCGCGCCATGTTTGATGACGCCACCATATTCCTGCGCCGTGCCGGGCAGGAAGCCAGGGACATCGACCAAGGTCAGCACGGGAATTTCAAAAGCATCGCAAAACCGGACGAATCGCGCGGCCTTGCGGCTGCTGTCGATGTCGAGGCACCCTGCCAGCACCATCGGCTGGTTGGCGACAACACCCACGGTGGAGCCTTCCAGCCGGATGAAGCCGGTCAGGATATTTTTCGCAAATTCCGCCTGAATTTCGTAAAAATCTGCCTCATCCGCGATTTTCAGGATCAATTCCTTCATATCATAGGGTGAGTTCGGATTGGCGGGGATCAGCGTATCGAGACTTTCCTCGATCCTGTTCACATCATCAAAGAACGGGCGGACCGGGGGCTTTTCGCGGTTGTTCAGCGGCAGGAAATCAAAGAGGCGACGTGTTTCTGCCAAAGCCTCGACATCGTTTTCAAATGCGCCATCGGCGACGGATGATTTGCGGGTATGGGTTGTGGCACCGCCCAATTCCTCTGCCGTGACAATTTCATTCGTGACGGTTTTGGCCACATCGGGGCCGGTCACGAACATGTAGCTGGAATCTTTGACCATGAAGATAAAGTCGGTCATCGCGGGGCTGTAGACGGCCCCACCGGCACAAGGCCCCATGATCAGGCTGATCTGCGGCACCACACCGGAGGCGGTGATATTGCGCTGAAAAATCTCGCCATAGGCGGCGAGGCTGGCGACACCTTCCTGAATCCGCGCGCCACCGGAATCGTTCATCCCGATCACCGGCGCGCCGTTCTGCATAGCCAGATCCATGATCTTGCAGATTTTCTTGCCATGGGTTTCCGACACCGACCCGCCCATGACGGTAAAGTCCTGCGAAAACACATAGACCAGCCGCCCATTGATCGTGCCCCAGCCGGTGACGACGCCATCGCCCGCAGGCCGGTCCTGTTCCATCCCGAAATCGGTGCAGCGATGGGCGACGAACATATCGAATTCCTCGAACGATCCTTCGTCCAGCAGCAGATCGATACGTTCGCGCGCGGTCAGCTTGCCTTTGCTATGCTGCGCTGCGATGCGCTTTTCGCCACCGCCGAGACGCGCTGCGGCGCGCCGGTCTTCGAGTTCTTGCAGAATATCCATAAAGAGGTCTCCCGAGTTTCGACATGCATAGCAGGTTCAGCGCGTGAGAGAAGCAGGATTGAGGATATTTGCAAACTGTGGACTTCGCAAAATAGCAATATTGCAAAGTCGCAAATATTTGCAAATCGCCGGGCCGTCATGACAGCGGCCCGGTTTGATCAGGCGGCCTGTCTGCTGATCGCTTGCCAGATCAGATCAAGCAGGACCATCACCAACAGCGCCAACCCGGTCAGCGGGAACAACGCGCCCCCTATGCCGAGGATCGCAAACAAGCCGATGAACACCCTGCGATCCGATGGCAAAGGCGGCACGCCCATGCCCCCTGCCGGGCGACGTTTCCACCACATGATCGCCGCCGACACCGCCGTCAGCACGATACCCGCGCAGACCAGCAGCAGAAAGATCTGGTTCGCGAGGCCAAAGGTCTGCCCCATATGGGTGTTGATCCCGAATTCCAGCCAACGCCCCAAAGGGCCGTAATCGGCATAATGCATATCGACCAGCGGTTCGGCAGTATATTGGTCCAGATGGATGACGCGCTGCTGACGCAGATCATCAGGATAGACGGAGCCGGAAAAAACGCCTGTGTCGGTCCGGGGCAGGCCCACGGAAAAACCACGGTGCAGGCCCAGCGCCTGAAATTCCGCCACGGCGGCATCAACCCCGATGGACGTCGCCGCAGGCACAGATTCCGGAAGCTGCGCCTGCTCCAGCGACCATGACGTCTTGGCCACATCATCCAGCTTTTGCCCCGACATCGGCACATCTATCCGCACGCCCGACGGATAGCCGAAATTGCTGCCATTGGCCCATTGGTTCACCTGCGCCCCCCAGAAAGATGACCAGGGCATCCCGGTGATCACCAGAAAGATCAGGAAAGCGCCAGTGAACACACCTGTCACCGCATGAATATCACGCCAGAACACGCGCCTTGTCCGGTCACCCCGCACAGTGACGACGCCACCTTTTTGCCCGCGCGGCCACCACAGATAAAGCCCGGTCAGCACCAGCAGGATGGTGAAACCGGCAACAATCTCGATCCACATCCGCGGGGTCGCGCCGAAAAAGCGGAAGGAATGCAGGTAGCGCACCGTCCAAGCAAAAGTGCTGCGATGCGGACGGACCTCCAGCACTTCACCTGTATATTGGTTGACATAGGCAGTCATGCGGGTGCCGCTGTCGGGCATGATCGAGACTTCGGTGGATTGGATGTCGCTGCGCGGGTCGGTATATTGCAGCGCCACGCCGGGCTGGGCCGCCAAGGCCGCCGCGATGATGTCAGAGGGGGCGAGGCGTCCGTCCTGCGGCGTGACCAGCATGAAATCAGCATGGACAAGGTTATCGACCTCGTCCTTGAACAGATAGATCGCGCCGGTCACCGCCAGCGTGATCATGAAAGGCAGCACCAGCAGCCCGGCATAGAAATGCCAGCGCCAGACAGCCCGGTAAAGATTGGAAACAGCGTCGCGCAGCGCGGACGCCTTTGGGGCCAGAGCCCCTTGGGTGGTATCATTCATATTCTATTCTCACTTTGAAGAGTCTTGGCAAAGATCGTCAAAGCAAGGCGGGTGGCCCCGTCGCAGGTGGCAGGCCGGTCGCGGCGGCGACCATACGGATGGTGCTGGCCGAGGGCGGGGTTTGCGATGCACGAAAGGCCACAGGCACGATCAGGTCGGGCAGCACGACGAGCGCAAAGGCGGGCTGCGCCGCCGCCCAGTCGCAGGGATCATGATCCGGCAGATCATCTTCGCCCGCATCGTCGATCGGCTGCATCGTGACCGGGTCAAAGGCCATTTCGACCATGCCGGCATCGGTGCAGATCACCAATATGATGGCACCGCTGTCTGATCGTTCAGGCATGACCCCCGTGCCCAGCAAGGACAGCGCTAGAAACGGCAGCAAAGCCAACCACAGCATCAACCGGCGCAATGTCTGATCAAAGGGTTGCATCATGTCGTCCGGCGCGCCCGTCGCGTCATTCAAGGATCATGGCGTCGTTAGCCGCTGCCTGACCCAACCGCAACGGGTTTTGCGCCATGGCAGACAAACGCCCCACAATTTGCAAACCATTCTGGCCAGTTTTGCAAATCGCGCCATTGAAATCCCCATTTGCGCCGCCCGGCTTTGCGGCTAATCCTGCTTTACCCGCAACCGGAGTCGCCCATGTCCCTGCCCGTTCCCGTCATCACCATCGGCCTGTTGCTGATGTCGAATATTTTCATGACCTTCGCCTGGTATGGACATCTGAAATTCAAGGCCGCCCCCTTGCTGCTGGTCATCATCATCAGCTGGGGGATCGCGTTTTTCGAATATGCGATGCAGGTCCCCGCCAACCGGATCGGACATGGGTATTTTTCCGCAGCCCAGCTGAAAACCATACAAGAAGTGATCACGTTGAGCGTCTTCATGGTCTTCTCGGTCTATTATCTGGGCGAACCAGTGCGTTGGAACCATCTTGTCGGCTTTGGGCTGATCATGCTGGGCGCTTGGTTCGTTTTTGCACAGTTCGGTGGGCCGTCTTGACGATGGACTTCCCCCAGACGCGGGCCTAATTATCCGGGATGACAACGCATCCGATCACCCGGTTCATGGACCGGGCCACCCCGCCTCATATCATGACGCTGATCCTGATCACCGGGATTTCCGCGCTCAATATGTCGATATTTCTGCCATCACTGGCGGCAATGACGGCCTATTTTGACACCGAATATGCGATCATGCAGGTGTCGCTCTCGGGCTATCTGGCCGCAACGGCGATTCTGCAGATTTTCGTCGGACCCTTGTCCGACAGGTTCGGGCGGCGGCCTATCGTGATAGGATCATTGGTGATTTTCATCTTCGCCACCATCGGGGCGCTGTTTTCCACCACGGTCGAAATGTTCTTGTTCTTCCGCATCCTGCAAGCTGCCGTCGCCACCTGCATGGTGCTCGGCCGCGCCATCGTCCGTGATATCGTGCCAGAGGCGCAGGCGGCATCAATGATCGGCTATGTCACGATGGGCATGGCGCTGGTCCCCATGGTCGGCCCGATGATCGGCGGCGCGCTCGAACAGGCCTTCGGCTGGCAGGCGACATTCGTCTTCCTCGTGCTGGCCGGGATCGGCACGCTGGTCCTATGCCATTTCGACCTGGGTGAAACCTTGGCCAAAGGCGGCATGGGCTTTCGCGCACAGGTGAAATCCTACCCAGAATTGCTGCAATCGCCCCGGTTCTGGGGCTATGTGATGTGCGCCGCTTTCGGGTCGGGCGCGTTTTTCGCACTGCTGGGCGGCGCGTCCTTTGTAGGAACCACGATCTTTGGCCTGTCGCCCTTGTGGAACGGCATCGCACTGGGCGCGCCTGCGGTGGGCTATGCTTTCGGCAATTTCCTATCGGGCCGGTTTTCGACGCGGCTGGGCATCAACCGGATGGCCTTGCTCGGCACCGGGATTACCATTGTCGGCCTCAGCATCTCAATCCTGCTGACTTTGGCAGGCTTCATCCATCCGCTGGTGTTCTTTGGGTTCTGCACCTTCCTTGGGCTGGGCAACGGCATGACCTTGCCCAATGTGATGGCTGGATCATTGTCAGTCCGGCCACATCTGGCCGGCACAGCGAGCGGTCTGGGCGGTGCGATCATGATCGGCGGCGGCGCAGCAATGTCGCAATTCGCAGGCGCGATCCTGACGGTCGAATCCGGCACCCTGCCCTTGCAGCTGATCATGTTGATCACATCGATGCTGGCCTTCCTGTCGGTGGTCTTCGTGGTCTGGCGGGAAAAGCAGATCGCTTGACGCAGGCTTTGCAACAGCTAATCATGTTTAGCAAAGTTGCAAAGGTGGGTGATGGCGGTTCAGAAACTCTATGCCGGGGCCAAACTGCGCGAGTTGCGCGGCAGGCTGGCGATGACGCAAAAAGCCTTTGCTGACAAATTGGGCGTGTCCCTGCCCTATCTCAACCAGATGGAAAACAACAACCGGCCCGTCTCTACCGCCGTGGTGCTGGGGCTTGCGCAGGAATTCGGCTTTGATGTCACTGAATTGCAATCGGGTGACGAAGCGCGCCTTGTCAGCGACCTGCGCGAGGCTTTGGCTGATCCGGTTTTCACCGGACCCGCGCCTGCACTGGCCGATCTGCGGCTGGTCGCCGCCAATAGCCCCGCCGTCGCGCGCGCCTTGCTGGACCTGCACAGCGCTTACCGGCAGACCCATGAGCGGCTCGCGTCACTGGACGAGGCTTTGGGCCGCGAAGATTCCCGCCTGCGGCCCAGCCCTTGGGAAGAGGTGCGCGATTTCTTCCATTACTGCGACAATTACATCGACGCCGTGGACCGCAGCGCCGAACGTTTCACCCGCCGCTGCGATCCGGGCGAAAGCATGGCGCAGGCGGCGATCAAGGTGCTGGCCGGTGCCGGGGTCAAAGTGCATATCACCCAAAGCGAGACGTTGCGCCATTACGACCCTGTTGCCAAACGGCTGATCCTGTCCAGCACCGCCCATCCGGCGACCCAGACCTTTCAACTGCTGTTGCAGATGGCGCTGATCACGCAGGATCCCTTGCTGGAAGCGACCCTTGATCTGGCGCGGTTCCAGTCGGATGAGGCGCGCAGCATCGCCAAGGTGGGCTTGGCCAATTATTTCGCCGGTGCCGCGCTGATGCCCTACCGTGTGTTTTTGCAGGCAGCCAAGGACAGCCGCCATGACCTGGAATTGCTGGCCGCCCGTTTCGGTGCCTCGCTGGAACAGGTGGCGCACCGGCTGTCGACCCTGCAGCGGCCCGGGGAAAAGGGTATCCCGTTCTTCTTTGTCCGCGTCGATCAGGCCGGGACGATCACCAAACGCCATTCCGCGACCACGTTGCAATTCGCCCGTTTCGGCGGCGCCTGCCCGCTCTGGAATGTGCATCAGGCGTTTGAATTGCCGGGTCAGTTCCTGCGGCAATTGGCAGAAACCCCGGATGGCGCGCGCTATTTTTGCCTTGCCCGCGATGTCAGTAAAGCGGGCGGATCGTTTCACGCGCCGACAAGGCGCTATGCCATCGGGCTGGGCTGTGAAGTGCGCCATGCCAGCACCATCGTCTATGCCGATCACATGGATATCGGCGCGAATGACGCCTATGCCCCGATCGGCATTTCCTGCCGGATCTGCGAGCGGAAGACCTGCCACCAACGCTCTGTCCCGCCGATCGAACGCCATCTGCACGTTGACCCCAACACGCGCGGATTGCTACCTTACCAGTTGGACTGATCTGGCCCGGAGGCGCGGCCCCCCCTCTTCTTATTTCCCAAAGTACTCCGGGGTGAGCCCCGGACTTGATCCGGGGCGAGGGGCAGCGCCCCTGAAGCGGCTCCGCCGCTGCCTCCGGCGGGGATATTTGGGCTCGGACGATGGGGATTGCCAAACCGGCATTTGGCGTGAAGTATCGGGACAAATGGGAGGATCGTCATGGAATTATCAGGCAACAGGGTGATTGCGGCGGATATCGATATTGTCTGGGCGCATCTGAATAACCCCGACACATTGCGCGCCTGTATTCCGGGCTGCGAGGACCTGACCGGATCAGCCGAAGATGGTTTTGCCGCGACCGTCAAACAAAAGGTAGGGCCGGTCTCGGCCACGTTCAAAGGTGAGGTCACGCTGGAAAATATCGTGCCGGGGCAAAGCTATACGATTGTCGGCGAGGGCAAAGGCGGCGTTGCCGGTTTCGCCAAAGGCAGCGCGGATGTGGTGCTGGAAACCGTCGCAGGCGGCACCGAGCTGCGCTATGACGCCACCGCCAAGGTGGGCGGCAAGCTCGCGCAGCTTGGCAACCGGATCATCGGTGGCTTTGCCAAAAAGATGGCAGATCAGTTTTTCGAAAGGTTTCAGGCGACGGTCGAGGGCGACAAACCCTAGACCGCCGCTGGTGCGCAGATCAGCGTTGGCTGGTCTGCCAATCCGGGTGAATCCAAGGCTCATCATTAGCGGGTGCCAAGGGTTGTCGTTGCAGGATATGATCCGCCGCCTTTTCGCCCACCATGATCGATGGCGCATTCAGATTGCCATTGGTCACGCGCGGAAAGATTGAACTATCCGCCACGCGCAAGCCATCAACCCCGATCACCCGCGTCTGCGGATCGACCACGGCCATCGGGTCATCGACCGCGCCCATCTTGCAGGTCCCGCAAGGGTGATAGGCGCTTTCGGCATGGTCGCGGATGAAGGCGTCGAGGGCTTCGTCGCTTTGGGCTGCATCGCCGGGCTGGATCTCATGGCCACGATACTCATCGAACGCCGGTTGGGCAAAGATTTCGCGAGTCAGCCGGATACAGGCGCGGAAGTCGACCCAATCCTGCGGGTCGGACATATAGTTGAACTGGATGCGGGGATTGTCATTCGGGTCAGCGGATCGCAAAGTCACCTGACCGCGCGAGGCGGATCGCATCGGGCCGACATGGGCTTGGAAGCCGTGGCCTTCGGGGGCGGTTTTACCGTCATAGCTGACGGCGATGGGCAGGAAATGGAACTGGATATCGGGGTAGTCGACACCGGCGCGGGAGCGGATGAAACCGGCACTTTCAAACTGGTTGGATGATCCCAGCCCGGTTTTCCACAAGAGCCATTCCGCGCCGATCCGGGCCTTGCCACGCAGGTTCCAGTAGGAGAACAGCGAGACAGGTTTGGTCGCGGCCTGCTGGATGTAAAGCTCCAGATGGTCTTGCAGGTTTTGCCCGACGCCGGGGCGGTCGGCGATCACGGGGATGCCATGTTCGGCCAGATGTGCGGCAGGGCCGATGCCGGACAGCATCAGCAGTTTGGGGGAATTGAGCGATGAGGCGGCGATGATCACCTCTTTATTGGCGCGGATCACCTCGATCCTTTTGCCGCGCGAAACCTCAACTCCAACCGCGCGCCCATCTTCGATGATCACCCGACGCGCCAAGGCGCGGGTCAGCGTGCAATTGGGCCGTTTCAAAGCAGGGCGCAGATAGGCGCTGGCGGCGGACCAGCGGTGGCCTTTGTAGATCGTGGAATCGAAAGGGCCGAAACCTTCCTGCTGCGCGCCGTTGTAATCATCGGTCAGCGGATAGCCCGCCTGTTTGCCCGCCTCGACAAACGCGCGGGTCAGCGGGTTTTTGCGGGGGCCGCGCGTGATATGCAGCGGGCCAGCGTTGCCGCGCCATGCCGGATCGCCGCCATGGCCGCCATCGTGCCAGTTTTCCATCCGTTTGAAATAGGGCAGCACATCGGCATAACCCCAGCCCTGCGCGCCGCTCTCGGCCCAATGGTCGAAATCGCGCGCATGGCCGCGCACATAGATCATCCCGTTGATTGAGGATGACCCGCCGATGACCTTGCCACGTGGCGTCACCAATTGCCGCCCACCCAAATGTGGTTCGGGTTCGGATTTCAGGCCCCAGTCATACATTTTCATGTTCATCGGGTAAGACAGCGCCGCAGGCATCTGGATGAACGGTCCACGGTCGGACCCGCCATGTTCAATGATCAGCACATTCTGCCCGGCCTCTGCCAGACGATACGCGATGGCGCAACCGGCAGAGCCAGCGCCGATGATGACGTAATCGGCTTGCATCAATAGGGTGCCTCCAGCTTGTCCATGCGGACATAGACGCTTTTGATCTGGCTGTAGTGGTCGATCGCTGCCTTGGAATTTTCGCGGCCCACGCCGGAGAGTTTGTTGCCGCCGAAAGGTGCCTCGACCGGGGCATCGTTGTAGGTGTTGATATAGCAGGTGCCCGCCTCGAACCCTGCTGCCATACGGTGGGCGCGGGTCAGGTCGGCGGTGAAGACGCCTGCGGAAAGCCCGTAGGGGGTGGCGTTGGCGCGCCTTAACGCCTCTTCCTCGGTGTCGAAATCCAGTACGGACATGACGGGGCCGAATATTTCTTCGCGCGCGATTGTCATGTCGTCGGTGACATCGGCAAAGACGGTGGGGGCGAGGAAGAAGCCGGGCAGATCGGGGCGGATGCCGCCAGTGACCAGACGCGCGCCTTCGGCCTGCCCTTTGGCAATAAAACCTTCGACGATGTCGCGCTGGTTTTCGGTGACCATCGGGCCGTAATTGGTCACGGGGTCCTGCGGATCGCCCATCACGACGCCTTGCAGACGTTCGGTCAGGCGGGACAGGAAGGCGTCCTTGATCCCCTTTTGCACGAAAACCCGCGTGCCGTTGGAACAGACCTGACCGGAGGAGTAGAAATTGCCGAGGATCGCCCCCGACACGGCGGCATCCAGATCGGCATCGTCGAAGATCACCAGCGGGGATTTGCCGCCCAGCTCCATGGTGACATGGCGCAAGCCTTCGGCAGCGGCGGCATAGACCTTGCGGCCAGTGGCGACTGATCCGGTGAGGGAGACTTTATCGACGCGCGGATCGGTGATGAGGGCCGCGCCTACCTCGCCATAGCCTTGGATCACGTTATAGACACCTGCGGGGGCACCTGCCTCATGCAGGATTTCCGCGACCTTCAGCGCGCAGAGCGGGGTGGTTTCCGAAGGTTTGAACACCATCGCATTGCCGCAGGCCAGTGCCGGTGCGCCTTTCCAGCAGGCGATCTGGGTCGGGTAATTCCATGCGCCGATGCCGACGCAGACGCCCAAAGGTTCACGGCGGGTATAGACGAAATCATCGCCCAAGGGGATGTATTCGCCGGTGATGCTGGCGGCCAGCCCGCCGAAATATTCCAAGGCGTCCGCGCCGGATGTGGCATCAGCGACGCTGGTTTCCTGATAGGGTTTGCCGGTGTCATAGCTTTCCAGCACCGACAATTCGTGATTGCGTTCCCGCATGATGTCGGCGGCGCGGCGCAGGACCCGACCACGTTCGGTGGCGGTCCAGCCGGCCCATTCCTTTTGCGCGCGTTTCGCGGCATCCAAGGCCTGCGCGATGATTGCAGGGGTGGCGGCATGCAGGGTCGCGATCACCTCGCCCGTATAGGGGTAGATGACGGGGATTTCCTGGCCTGCCGTGTCTTCGACATAAGCGCCATCAATGAAATGGCTGGCTGTGGGTTGGATGTTCATGACTTTTATGCCTCCGGCGGGAGTATTTGTGACAAAGCGAGGGATTATTCCCCACGGGGAAAGCGTTGGTTTTCTTCAAGCACGTTGAGGTCCATGTGGTTGCGCATGTAACGTTCGGACGCTTTTTGCAGGGGCTGGTAATCCCATGGGTAATAATCGCCGTTGCGCAAAGCCTCATAGACGACCCAGCGGCAGGCTTGTGATTGGCGCACGTCAGCGTCGAAACGGGCGAGGTCCCAGCGGGCATCGGCCTGTTCGCGCAGATCGGCGAGGGTGTGTTCGTGGGCGGGATCGGTCGCGAGGTTGCTCAATTCATGCGGGTCGGTGTCGAGGTTGAACAATTGTTCAGGGTCGAGCGTGCAGCGGGTGTATTTCCACGGACCTGACCGCAAGGCGACCAGCGGGGCCTGTGACGCCTCTGCCGCGTATTCCATCGCGACGGGGGTCGTACGGGTGCCGCCTTGGCCCAGATGCACAAGGCTTTCGCCGCTGGTCCATGGCATCACCTCTGACATATCCACGCCCGCCAGATCGCAAAGCGTGGGCGTGACGTCGATCGTGCTGACGGGGACAGTTTGCAGGCTGGGGGTCATGTCGGGGCTGGCGATCATCAAGGGGACACGCGCGGAGCCTTCGAAAAAGCACATCTTGAACCAGAGCCCGCGTTCGCCCAGCATATCGCCGTGGTCGGAGACGAAGAGGATCGTGGCCTCTTGCCGCGTATCTTCCAGCACTCGCAGGATGTCGCCGATCTTGTCGTCGAGATAGCTGATATTTGCGAAATAGGCGCGGCGGGAGCGGCGAATGTCGTCATCGGTGATGGTGAATTTATCGCGGTCGTTGGCGTCGATGATCCGCTGGCTGTGGGGGTCTTGGTCAGCATAGGGGATAGGACCGATCTGCGGCATCAGGTGGTCGCAGTCGGCGTAGAGGTCCCAGTATTTCCTGCGCGCCACATAGGGGTCATGGGGATGGGTAAAGCTGACGGTCAGGCACCAAGGCCGCGCATCGGCACCGCGTGCCAGATCATAGATCTTGCGGGTCGCGTGATAGGCGACTTCGTCATCATATTCCATCTGGTTCGTGATCTCGGCCACACCTGCGCCCGTCACCGAGCCCATATTGTGATACCACCAATCAATCCGTTCGCCCGGTTTACGATAGTCGGGCGTCCAGCCGAAATCGGCCGGGTAGATATCGGTGGTCAGACGTTCCTCGAACCCGTGCATCTGGTCGGGGCCGACGAAATGCATCTTGCCCGACAGACAGGTCTGATAGCCCGCGCGCCGCAGGTGATGGGCGTAGGTCGGGATGGAAGAGGTGAATTCGGCAGCATTGTCATAGACGCCATTGCGCGACGGCAATTGGCCGGACATGAAGGCCGCCCGCGCGGGGGCGCAGAGCGGGGATGCGGTATAGCTGTTGGCGAAACGGGTGGACTTTGCGGCCAAGGCTTTCAGATTGGGCGCATGCAGCCAACCGGCGGGTCCATCGGGGAACAGGGTGCCGTTGAGCTGATCGACCATGATGATCAGGATATTGGGTTTGCTCATTGCGCTGCCCCTTTCAGTTCCATCGCCAGCAAAGCCAGCACCTGATCATTCGCGCGGCCCTGCCCGGCGCTGTCGCGCGCCAGCCCTTGCCGCAGATAGATCCCGTCGATCAGACCGGCGATCCGCACCGCCGCATCTTCGGCCCGCGCGCCGATCAGCGGGCGCAGGTCATGCAGCAGGTTGCTGTGCAAGCGCCGCTGATAGACCCGCAGCAGGCGGTGGGCGTCCTGTGACCGTTGCGCCAACACGTAGAAATTGAGCCAGGCGGCGATCACCTCTGGCTGGAAATTAGTGGAACTGAAACCGGCGCGGATCACGGCCTCCAGCCGCGCATGGGGGCCAATGGCGGCGCGCAGGGCGACACGCACCTCATCGCCATAAACCCGCAGGATATGCCGCATCGCGGCCAGAAAGATCTGATCTTTGCCGCCAAAGTAATGATGCGCCAGTGCCGAGGACATGCCGGCGCGTTTCGCAATCGCGCTGACCGTCACATCAAGGTTGCCCACGGCCCCGATTTCGTCAATCGTAGCCTGCAGGAGGGCAGCGCGACGGATGGGTTCCATTCCGACCTTGGGCATTCATTCCTCTTTCGGGTTGCAACCGACACCTAAATTGTTCTTTATTGACTCGTCAATCAAGAAAAAACCTCAAGGGGAGTTTACTATGAAACTGACAACAAGCCTGTCGGCGCTGGCGATCGTCGCGGCAGCACCGGCCTTTGCCAATTGTGACAGCATCACCTTTTCCGATGTCGGCTGGACCGATATCACCGCCACCACCGCCGCCACGACCGTGGTGTTAGAGGCGCTGGGATACGAAACCGAAACGACGATCCTGTCGGTGCCGGTGACCTATATCTCGCTTGCAGAAGGTGACGTCGATGTCTTCCTTGGCAATTGGATGCCCACGATGGAGGCCGATATCGCGCCCTACCGCGAGGCAGGAACTGTCGATACCGTGCGCACCAATCTGGAAGGGGCGAAATATACGCTCGCCGTGAACCGGACTGCGGCGGATCTGGGGATCGACAGTTTTGACGATATCGTTGCCCATGCCGATGCTTTGGATAACCGCATTTACGGGATCGAGCCGGGCAATGACGGCAACCGCCTGATCCTCGATATGATTGAAGCGGATGCATTCGGCCTGTCCGGTTTCGAAGTGCTGGAAAGCTCTGAACAGGGCATGCTGGCGCAGGTGGACCGGGCGTCGGGCCGGGATGAACCCATCGTCTTTCTTGGCTGGGAACCGCATCCGATGAACGCCAATTTCGATATGGAATATCTGGAAGGCGGCGATGATTGGTTCGGGCCAAACCTTGGCGGTGCGACGGTGCTGACCAATACCCGTGCCGGTTATGTCGAAGAATGCCCCAATGTCGGGCAATTGCTGACCAATCTGGAATTCACGCTGGAGATGGAAAACGAGATCATGGGCGCGATCCTGAACGACGGCACTGACCCGTCCGAAGCCGCGACCACATGGCTAAGCGCCAATCCTGAGATTCTGGCGGGCTGGCTGGACGGCGTGACCACACGTGACGGTGGCGATGCGATGGCAGCGGTGAACGCGGCACTCGGCCTGTAAAAAACAACGGGTCAGGCCTGCGGGCCTGATCCTGCGACGGCAAAGGATTTGGTGTGAATTGGTTAACCGACAATAAAATCCCCATCGGGCCTTGGGCGAAAACGATCTTTGACTGGCTGAACGCCAATCTGGGGTTTGTGTTCGACCGGATTTCAGACGCGATGGAATGGTTGATCGACGCGATCCTTTGGGCGCTGGAAACGCCGCATCCTTTCGCGGTGATCGCTGTTTTCGCAGGCCTGACCTTTGCCGTGCAGCGCAACTGGAAAACGGCGCTGTTCGTCGTTCTGGGGTTCATGTTCATCCTGAACCAAGGCTATTGGCGCGAGACGATGCAATCGCTGACGCTGGTCCTGTCGGCCTGTGTGGTCTGCATGGGGGTCGGGGTGCCAGTGGGGATTGCCGCCGCGCACCGGCCGCGGCTGTACCGCGCGATGGTGCCGGTGCTGGATCTGATGCAGACGCTGCCGACCTTCGTCTATCTGATCCCGGCGATCGTGTTTTTCGGCATCGGCATGGTGCCCGGTCTGATCGCCACGGTGATCTTTGTTTTGCCCGCGCCGATCCGGCTGACCTATCTGGGTGTGGCCTCGACGCCGACTGCCCTGTTGGAAGCGGCGCAGGCCTTTGGCGCGACAAAACGTCAGATTTTATTCAAAGTTGAACTGCCTTCGGCCCTCCCCCAGATCATGGCCGGGCTGAACCAGACGATCATGCTGTCGCTGTCGATGGTGGTGATTGCCGCACTGGTGGGTGCCAGCGGGCTGGGCGTGCCGGTGATAAGGGCGCTGAATACGGTGAACACGTCGCTTGGGTTCGAATCGGGTTTTGTCATCGTGGTCGTGGCGATCATGCTCGACCGGATGCTGCGGGTGACACGCAAATGAATGCCGTCGAATTTGACAATGTGAGTATCGTTTTCGGGTCAAGGCCGCAGGATGCCCTGCCCTTGATGGATGAAGGGCAGGCGCGGGAAGAGATTCTTGAACGCACCGATCAGGTGCTTGGGGTGCATGATTGTTCGCTGAATGTGGCCCAAGGTGAAATCCTTGTGCTGATGGGGCTGTCGGGGTCGGGCAAATCGACATTGTTGCGCGCGGTGAACGGGCTGAACCCCGTGGCACGCGGCGCGGTGCGGATCTTTGACGGCGATTGGACCTGCAACGTCAGCCAATGCAGTGCCAGTGACTTGCGACGGGTGCGGCGTGAATGTGTCTCTATGGTCTTCCAGCAATTCGGCCTGCTGCCTTGGCGGTCTGTGCGCGACAACGTTGGGCTGGGGCTGGAACTGGCCGGGCTGGACAAGGCCAAACTGCACGCCCGCGTCGATCAGGAACTGGCGATGGTCGGCCTGTCCGAACGCGCCGATGCGCTGGTCGGTGAACTATCCGGCGGGATGCAGCAGCGTGTCGGCCTCGCGCGCGCCTTTGCCACCGATGCGCCGATCCTGCTGATGGATGAGCCGTTCAGCGCGCTCGACCCGCTGATCCGCAGCAAATTGCAGGACGAATTGCTCGATCTGCAAAAGCAGCGCGGGCGCACAATCATTTTCGTGAGCCACGATCTTGACGAGGCGTTCAAGATCGGCAACCGCATCGCCATCATGGAAGGCGGGCGAATTGTGCAATCAGGCACCCCGCGCGATATCTATACCAATCCGGCCAACCCCTATGTCGCGGATTTCGTAGCCCATATGAACCCGCTTGGTGTGCTGACAGCGCGTGATGTGATGATCGCAGGCTCTGCCGACGGCGATCAGATCGACGTGGACACGCCGGTGCAGGCGATCCTGCAACAGATCGGCGCGCACGCTTTATCCGTCACGGAAAATGGTCAGCCTATCGGCCGGATCACGCAAAGCTCGCTGATCAAGCGCCTCGCGCCGACCTAATTCTTCCCGCTTCTTTTTTCCAAAAATACTCCCGCCGGAGGCAGCGCCGCGAGGCGCTTCCTTACACTTTGGTTTCTGTCACCACGGGCGTCACCTGCCGGCGCGCGACAGCCTCGCGCCAGGTGATGAATGTGACCGAGGCCATGATCACCAGACCGCCAAAGACGACCCAGCCATCGACAGCCTCGCCGAACACGACAGCGCCCAGCAATACCGCCCAGACCAGTTGCAGAAACGTCACTGGTTGCGTGACGGTCAGTGGGGCGGCGGCAAAGGCCAATGTCATTGTGTAATGTCCGGCTGTCGCAAAACAGGCGACCAGAAACAGCCAGCCCAGTTGCCCGAGCGTCGGCGTCACCCAGACCGCATAGGCGAAGGGGGCCAGCCCGATCGTCACCGTGATCGACAGCATGCCCACGACGACCGCCGCCGACACTTCGCCCGATAATTGCTTGGCCAGCAGATAGCCCACCGCGAACATCACCGCGGTGCCCAGCATGGCGATATGCCCCGGCTCGACCGCTTTCATCCCCGGGCGCAGGATGATCGCGGCTCCGATTAGTGCGATCACTACCGCGGCGAGACGGCGCGGTGGCAATTTCTCCCCCAAGAACAGTGCCGCACCGATGGAGACATAGACAGGCGAGAGATAATTCATCGCTGTCACCTCGGCCAAGGGCAGGTGCGCCATGGCGAAGAACCACAGGATGACGGCCAGCGTATGCACCACGCCTCTGATCCCGAACATCTGCAACTGGCGGCGTGTCAGATGGGCGGCCATGATCGGCCGGATCATCGGGATGAGGAAGACCAGCCCCAAAGCATAGCGCAGGAATGCCGCCTGCGATGCAGGCACATCATCGCCCACGTGTTTCACGATTGCCGTGACGGCGACAAACATTGCGCCGGTCACGACCATCCACAAAACGCCCGCGACCGGGCGCGCTGTCTTTGCATTCATCATGGTCCTTGGCTGCCACCAAAGTCGGACAATGACCAGCCACATTTTCGCTCTGGCCCCCGCCCAGATCCACGCTTACCAAGGAAGGATGAAAATACTCTTTCTTGGCGATGTCATGGGCCGGTCAGGCCGCAACGCAATCACAACGCATCTGCCGCGCCTGCGGGCAGAATGGCGGTTGGATTTCGTCGTGGTGAATGGCGAAAATGCGACCTCGGGCATGGGGTTGTCTGCCCCACATGCCAAACTGCTGTTCGAGGCGGGGGCCGATGTTGTCACCCTTGGTGATCATGCTTTCGATCAAAAAGATATGCTGACCTATGCAGCACAGGAACCAAGGATTATCCGGCCGCTGAATTTCTCCAAAGCGGCCCCCGGCGTCGGCGCACGGGTGTTCACCGCCCCCGGCGGACGCAAGGTACTGGTGGCGCAGGTGCTGGGGCAGGTATTCATGAAACGGCCCTTCGATGATCCGTTTTCGGCCATCGATGCGGTGTTACGGCAATATCCGATGGGCGGGCAAATCGCGGCCAGTCTGGTCGATATGCATTGCGAAGCCACATCCGAGAAAATGGCCATGGGGCATTTCTGCGACGGGCGCGCCAGCATCGTCGTCGGCACCCATACCCATGTGCCGACAGCAGATGCGATGATCCTTGGCGCCGGCACGGCGTATTTGACCGATGCAGGCATGTGCGGCGATTATAATTCGGTGATCGGTATGGATAAGGTCGAACCCTTGCGCCGTTTCATCACCGGCATGCCCAAAGACCGTTTCACCCCTGCTGCTGCGGATGCGACCCTGTCGGGTCTTTACGTTGAGACCGACGACCGCAGCGGCAAGGCCACGCGCGTCGCAATGGTGCGTCAAGGCGGCAGGTTGGCCGCCAGCGGGCCATCGTGACGGCGGTTTCAACTCCGGCTTGCCGAAGTCTATGTTATCGTAAAGAGTTCAATTCATGAGTGATCTGTTCGCCCTGACGCAACCGCAAGAGGCCTGGCTGACGCTGATCGTTGTCGTCGGCATGTTCGTGCTGTTCCTGCGCGAAACTTTCCCGACCGAGGTCGTGGCGATGACCGGCGTCACGATCCTGCTGATCACCGGCGTGCTGCCCTATCAGGCGGCGGTCGATGCCTTCTCTAACCCCGCACCGTGGACCATCGCGGCGATGTTCATCATCGTCGGCGCTTTGGTGCGCACCGGCGCGCTGGATGCAATGACGCGGCTGGCGGAACGGCAGGCCAAGATCAGCCCGGCGCGCGCCATCGGTGGCGGGTTGCTCTTCGTGGCTTTTGCCAGTGCGATTATGAACAACACGCCGCTGGTCGTCGTGATGATCCCGGTGTTTATCCAGATGTCGCGCAGCCTTGGCATTGCTGCGTCCAAATTGCTGATCCCACTGAGCTATGCCGCCATCGTCGGTGGCACGCTGACGCTGATCGGGACCTCGACCAACCTGCTGGTCGACGGTGTCGCGCGGGCATCGGGGATGGAACCCTTTGGTATCTTGGAGATCATGCCGGTGGGTCTGGTCGTCGTCGGCTGGACCTTTATCTATATGTATTTTGCGGGGCCACGCCTGCTGCCCGACCGGCAAAGCATGGCGGGCATGCTGTCGGACCGCTCGAAGAAGAAGTTCTTTTCCGAGGCCGTGATCCCCCCCGACAGCAACCTGATTGGGCGTGAAGTCACCGGCGTGCAATTGTTTAAACGCGACGGGGTACGGTTGATCGATGTGGTGCGCGGCGATGTCTCGCTCCGCCGCGATCTGGCCAATGTGGTTTTGCAGATCGGTGACAGGGTGATCCTGCGCACGGAAATGACCGAGCTTTTGTCGCTGCAGGCCACCAAGGAATTGCGCCGGGTGGACCAGATCTCTGCCGTGGAAACCACGACGGTTGAGGTGCTGATCACCCCCAATTGCAAGATGGCCGACCGGCGGCTGGGGTCTTTGCGGCTGCGGCGGCGTTACGCGGTCTATCCTTTGGCGGTGCATCGGCGCGACAGCAATATCAGCCAGCAGATTGATGATATGGTCGTGCGGGTGGGGGATACATTGCTGCTGGAAGGCGCGCCTGCTGACATTCAGCGGCTGGCGGAGGATATGAACCTTGGCGATGTCTCCGCACCGTCGCAGCGTGCTTATCGCCGTGGTCATGCGCCGGTTGCGATCATCGTGCTTTTGGCCATCGTGGGGCTGGCGGCGCTGAATGTCGCCCCCATCCTGATGCTGGCGATGATCGGCGTGACGCTCGTTCTGACGACGGGCTGTATCGACGCGGATGAGGCGTTTTCCTTTATCGAAGGGCGGTTGCTCGCGCTGATCTTCGCGATGCTGGGGATCGGGTCGGCGCTCGAATCCTCGGGCGCGGTGGAGATGATCGCTACGGCCGCCTCGCCCTTCATGCTGACATTGCCTCCGTTTCTGGTGGTGCTGGCGGTCTATTCGCTGGGCTCTCTGCTGACCGAAATGGTGTCCAACAATGCTGTCGCCGTGGTGATGACGCCGATTGCCATCGGCCTTGCCACAGCGCTTGGCGTTGATCCGCGGCCTTTGGTGGTGGCGGTGATGATCGCCGCCAGTGCCAGTTTCGCCACCCCCATCGGCTATCAGACCAATACGCTGGTCTTCGGGCCGGGGGGCTATAAATTCAGCGATTTCCTGCGCTTTGGCATTCCGCTCAATATCACGCTGGCGCCCATTGTGGCCTTTGTGATCCCGCTGATCTGGCCGTTGTAAGCAGGCTTGCCCCTGCCCCACGCCATGTCTTATAGAGGCGCAGATTTACAACCAGATATGACAGGGGTTTCCGATGGCGGGCCATTCCAAATGGGCGAATATCCAGCACCGCAAGGGCCGGCAGGATAAGCTGCGTTCCAAGCTGTTTTCCAAACTCGCCAAGGAAATCACCGTGGCCGCCAAGATGGGCGACCCTGACCCCGAGAAGAATCCGCGCCTGCGGCTGGCGGTGAAAGAGGCGAAATCGAACTCTTGCCCCAAGGATGTGATCGACCGCGCGATCAAGAAATCGCAAGGTGGCGACGCCGAGAATTACGACGAAATCCGTTATGAAGGGTATGGGCCGGGTGGCATTGCTGTCATCGTCGAGGCGATGACCGATAACCGCAACCGCACCGCATCGACCGTGCGCTCGACCTTTACCAAAAGCGGTGGCAATCTGGGCGAGACGGGTTCCGTCGCCTTCATGTTCGACCGCAAGGGTGAGATTGTGTATCCCGCTGCCGTGGCTGACGCCGACACGGTGATGATGGCCGCGATTGAAGCCGGTGCCGAGGATGTGCAAAGCGACGAGGAGAACCACGTCATCTATTGCGCCGATGTGGATCTGGCCGAAGTGTCCAATGCGCTGGAACCGGCCTTGGGTGAATCGATCTCAACCAAGCTGATCTGGAAGCCCAATATGACCACCGAGGTCGATCTGGAAGGGCTGACCAAGCTGATGAAGCTGCTCGATACGCTGGAAGATGATGACGATGTGCAGCGTGTGACGGCGAATTTCGAAGCATCCGACGAGGTGATGGCGGCGTTTTCGGAGAGCTGAGTTCCGAAGGACTCGTTTGCCTCCGGCGGGAGTATTTTGAACAAAGCGATCATCAGGGGGTGATTATCCCCTGTTCTGTCACGATCAGGTCAAGTGGCTGGTCGGTGGAATCCAGCGGCAGATCGGGGTCTTCCTGCGCGGCATAGGCAAAGCCGATAGCCATGACCGGGCCAGCGCTGCGCAATTGGTCGAGCGTGCGGTCGTAAAAGCCGCCGCCATACCCGAGCCGTCCGCCTTTGCGCGTAAAGGCCACCAAAGGCACGATCAGGATCTGCGGGATCATCCAATCGCCCGAAGCGGGGATATCCGCGCCGAAAGCGCCGGGGATCAGCGCGCAATCAGGTTCCCACTGGCGGAATTGCAGCGGTGCTGCTTTGCGGATGATCACCGGCACACCGACCGGGGCATGTGCCGCAGCCTCGGCCATGGCGGGGCGCGGGTCGATTTCGGTGCGCATCGGCAGATAGCCTGCCAGCGGCACACCGCGATACCCGGCAAGAACTTCGCTCAGATAGCCTGCGGTGGCAGCATCTGGGTCATGCGCTGCGGCGCGCCGCGCAAAGGCGGCTTTGCGGGCGGCGGATTTATCGATCATAGCAGCATGACCGAGGCGAGACCAAGAAAGGCAAAAAAGCCAACCACATCGGTCACTGTCGTCACAAAAGTGCCTGAGGCCAGTGCCGGGTCGACGCCGAATTTTTCCATCACCACCGGCACCCCGATTCCGGCGAGGCCTGCAACCAGCAGATTGATCACCATCGCGAGGGCGATCACGACGCCCAGCATCGGCGAGCCGAACCAGAATGTCCCCACCGCTCCCATGACCAGCGCAAAGGCCAGGCCGTTGACAAGGCCGACAAGGGTCTCGCGCCGGATCACCCGCCAGACGTTGGACGGGGTGAGGTCGCGCGTCGCAAGCGCGCGCACCGCCACAGTCAGCGATTGCGTACCTGCGTTGCCGCCCATCGAGGCGACGATGGGCATCAGCACAGCGAGTGCGACCAGACCGGCAATAGTTTCCTCGAAAATCGAGATCACCAGCGAGGCAAGGATCGCCGTCAGCAGATTGACCGCGAGCCAAGGGAAGCGTTGTTTGGTCGTCTCGAATACCTTGTCTGACAGGCTGCCTTCGCCGACACCGGCGAGGCGTAGGATGTCTTCTTCGGCTTCTTCTTCCAGAAAGGCCATGGCGTCGTCGATGGTGATCACACCGACCACACGGTCATCGTCATCGACCACAGGGGCGGTGATCAGGTGGTAGTGGTTGATCGCCTGTGCCACCTCCTCCACGCCTTGGGTCACGTGGAAGGTGCGGAAGGTTTCCTCGGTTAGGGCATGTAGCGGGGTATCGCGGGTATTGCTCAGAATACGGCCCAAGGTGACATAGCCCACCGCCTTGAGCCGTGGATCGACCAGAATGATGTGGTAGAATTGATCCGGCAGCACGATATCGGAGCGCAGGAAATCAATCGCCTCGCCCACGGTCCAATGTTCCGGCGCGCGCACCAGTTCGGATTGCATATGCCGCCCGGCGGATTCCTCGGGGTAGGAGAGCGCCTGTTCCACCACCATCCGGTCGCTGGCGTCGAGTGCGTTGAGCACCACGCCTTGCTGGTCTTCGTCAAGATATTCGACCAGATCGACGACATCATCGCTGTCGAGATCGCGCAACGCATCGGCGAGTTCGGCAGGCTGCAACTGGCCGATGATTTCTTCGCGCAGGTTTTCGTCGAGTTCGGACAGGATATCGCCGTCGATCCCGCCTTTCCACAGGGTCAGGAATTCGCGCCGTTCCTTGCGGTCGATCTGTTCGATCAGATGCGCGATATCGGCGGGGTGCAAAGGCTCCAGCAGCACATCGATGCGGTCGGCATCGCCGTTTTCGACGGCCTCAAGAACCTCGGACACCAGACGGTCGGTGATCCCGAATGCTTCGTCTTCATGGTCGTCGTCTGGGTCAGCCATCGGGCACCTCCGGTTTTCGGTCAGCATAGTCAAAGCGGCCTTGCTGACAACGCCATATCAATGATTTACGCCCGCTTTTGCACAGCCTATACGGGTGACATGACAAAAGTTTTACTTCTTGGCCAAACGCTTGGCTTTTCCGGCAATCCGCTGACCGGGGATTGGGCGCAGGCGGTGCGCTATGACCCGCGTGGTGGCGTTTTGATCGCAGGAGACCGGATCATCGCCACCGGTGATGGGGCGGCGCTGCGGGCGGCGCATCCGGATGCACAGATCGTGGATTACGGCGACAAGCTGATCAGCGCAGGTTTTGTCGATGCGCATATGCATTACCCGCAGACCGGGATTATCGCGAGCTGGGGCAAACAACTGATCGACTGGTTGAACACCTATACGTTCCCGGAAGAGGCGCGGCTGGCCGATCCTGCCTATGCGGCGGAGGTGGCCACCCGCACGATTGATCTGGCCGTGGCGCATGGCACGACGACGCTGACCAGCTATTGCACGATCCATCCGTGCAGTGTGGAAGCGTTTTTCACCGCTGCTGCGGCGCGCAATATGGCGGTGGTTGCGGGCAAGACCTGTATGGATCGCAATGCACCCGATAATCTGCGTGACACGGCGCAATCGGCCTATGATGACAGTAAGGCGCTGATCGCGCGCTGGCATGGCACAGGCCGCGCGAGTTATGCGATCACGCCCCGGTTTTCGCCGACCTCGACCCCGGATCAGCTTGCGGCGCTGGGGGCGTTGTGGTCGGAACATCCCGATTGTCTGATGCAGACCCATCTGAGCGAACAATTGCCCGAGATTGCCTGGGTCCGCGATCTGTTCCCGGACGCGCGCGACTATCTGGACACCTATGAGGCCTTTGGCTTGTTGGGCGCGCGCGGCATTTATGGCCATGCGATCCATCTGGAAGCGCGCGAGATTGCGCGGCTGGCAGAGGTCGGTGCCGCCGTGGTGCATTGCCCGACCTCGAATGCCTTTATCGGGTCGGGGCTGTTCGACCTGATGGGTCTGGCGCGCGCCGGGCTGACCATCGGGCTGGCCACGGATACCGGCGGCGGGTCGTCGTTTTCGATGCTGCGCACGATGGCGGCAGCTTATGAGATCGGGCAGCTACGCGGTGTGGCGTTGCACCCAGCGCAACTGATGTGGCTGGCGACCGAAGGCTCCGCAGCCAGCCTGCATATGGCGGGGCAGATCGGCCATCTCGGCGCAGGCGCTGCGGCGGATATTACGGTGCTGGATCTGGCCTCGACCCCCGCCATTGCACAAAGGTCGCGCCGGGCCGAGGATATCTGGGACGCTGTCTTCCCCACGATCATGATGGGCGATGACCGCGCGATTGCGGATGTGTGGATCGCCGGGGTCAGGCAGGTGCTTTAAGCCGCGCTCAAAAGCGCGGCCTTGGCATAATGCCCCCTAGCACTGATCCGCGAGTTTCAGCACCCAGATATCGCCCGAGTGGCCCAGCCCATAGCTGCGAAAGCGCACGCCCAGCATATTGGCACGGTGCGCCGGGGAGGCGGCCCAGGCGGCGAAAACCTCTTCTTCGCTCTGCTGCCCTTTAGAGATGTTTTCCGCCATCACCCGTGGCTGACAGCCGACCGAAGCGATCCGCTGTTCCAATGTGATGCCATTCGGCCCGTTCGGGGCTACATGCGAGAAGTAATTGTTCTGTGCCATATCATCGGCATGGGCCTGGGCGGCGCGGGTCAGGTTCGGGTCCTGCGCCATGCCAGCCAAGCCCTGACTCAGGCGCAATTCGCGCATCGACGCGCCGAACCCTTGGCTGACTAGATCAGCGGGGACCTCGCGCAGGACGGGAGACACAGGTTGCATCGGGGTGCCTGCACTGCAGGCCGCCAGAAACGCGCATGACACCAGCGCTGCATATTTCACCATCATACCAAGACTCCGTACTCTTCACCAAACAACAACCTAAACGGTGCATTAAAACAAAGGCAGGAAAAAGGCGGTCAAAAATGTTTCGTATCACTGATGCGCTTGCAACACAGTCAATGCGGCGGCATGAATATCTGTATTGGCGGCGGCCAGCACCTGCCCGCCGTCGTGTACGGGGCCACCTTGCCAATTCGTGACGATCCCGCCTGCGGCCTGGATCACCGCAATCGGGCCTTGCACGTCATAGGCGTTCAGCCCGGCCTCGATCACCAGATCGACCTGTCCGGCGGCCAATAAAGCGTAGCCATAGCAATCCATGCCATAGCGGGTCAGGCGCACTTGCCGGGATACCGCCTGAAAAGCGGCCATTTCGGCCTTCGTCCCGATTTCGGGGAAGGTCGACAGCAAAATCGCCTGATTCAGCGCGCGCGGCGCGCGAGTAACCAGATCAGCCGCGCCCATCGGGCCGGTCACACTGGCGCGCCCGAAGCCACCCGCGAAACGTTCGCCGATATAGGGCTGGTCGATGATCCCGTAGACGGGACCAGAGGCATCGCCGACCGCAATCAGCACGCCCCAGGTCGGGGTGCCGCTGATATAGCCGCGGGTCCCATCAATCGGGTCCAGCACCCAGGTCAGGCCGCTTGTGCCGCTGGCATTGCCATATTCTTCGCCGAAAATCGCGTCATCGGGGCGTTCCCACGCCAGAATATCCCGCATCGCCTGTTCGGCCGCACGGTCGGCGATGGTCACCGGGTCGAAACCCGCATCGCCCTTGCTGTCAGACACCAAAGATCTGGACCGGAAATGGGTCAGCGTCACCGGACGCGCCGCATCCGCCAAAAGATGGGAGACGCGGATCAGATCCGCCTGCAATGTTAAGTCCATCGGGTGCCACCTTTGCTGCGCTGCGTCCGGAAAACCGGTAACGCGGCGCAGATCGGCAGGCAAGGGTGCTTTAGGCGGCTTCGCTCAACACACGTGCCAGATCAAACAGGCGGCGACGTTGATTTTCCGGGATCGCATAATAGGACCGCAACAATTCCAGGGCTTCTTTATCGGTCAGGATATCGCCCGGCATATCGCCGGTCACAGCTTCCTCCGCAGGTTGCGCATCATAGCCTTCGAAAAAGAAGGCCACGGGCACACCCAGCACGTTCGCAATATCCCAAAGACGCGACGCACTGACCCGGTTCATCCCGGTTTCGTACTTCTGAATCTGCTGAAACTTAATACCTACCTTTTCCGCAAGTTGCTGCTGTGTTGTTCCACTCATCCAGCGGCGGTGCCTGATTCGTTTTCCAACATAGACGTCAACAGGGTGTTTCATTCTTATTATCCTTAATTAAATAGGGCACCGAAAACACGTGCCAATCACATAACGCCGTGGAACCGAAGAACATGGCGTTCATGCTTATTTCCACTTGCGATAACGTCATGCCATCGAATGGATAAGACACGCAACGGTTGCAGGCTGTATCCTGACCTTTAAGACAGGTCGTTCAAGGACTTTCGTGGGATCGCTGTCGCTTTGCCCACACCGCAATGGTAGAGCTTTGATCATAATTGCACAGCAGGAGAACCGCAGATGCGCGCATTTCAGGTCACATCCCATACCGAAGCCCCCGCTTTGGCCGAGATTGCAGCCCCTGCCCCCGCACCGGGCGAGGTGTTGCTGGATATTGCGGCCTGTGGTCTGAATTTCGCCGATCTGCTGATGGCAAAAGGGGCGTATCAAGACACCCCTGCCCCGCCCTTCACCCTCGGGATGGAGGTTTGCGGGACGGTCATCGCACAAGGTGAAGGGGTGACAACCCCCGCCATCGGCACCCGCGTTGCGGTGTTTGGCGGCAAAGGTGGTATGGCCGAACAGGGCGTGTTCCCCGCCGCCCTATGCCGTCCCGTCCCTGACAATATGAGCGATGAAATCGCCGCCGGTTTCATGGTGGCCTATGGCACATCACATCTGGCCCTGTCCCGCCGCGCGCGCCTGCAAAAAGGTGAAACCTTGCTGGTGCTGGGGGCCGCAGGCGGCGTCGGACTGACAGCGGTCGAAATCGGCAAGGCACTGGGCGCGCGTGTGATCGCCGTCGCGCGCGGTGCAGATAAGCTGGATGTGGCCCGCGCAGCGGGCGCGGATCATCTGATCGACAGCGATGATCAGGATATCAAATCGGCGGTCAAAGCCCTTGGCGGCGCGGATGTCGTCTATGATCCTGTCGGGGGGGATGCGTTCAAAGCGGCCCTTGGCGCCTGCAGGCCAGAGGCGCGGGTGATCGTCATCGGCTTTGCCAGTGGCGATGTCCCGCAGGTGCCCGCCAATATCCTGCTGGTCAAGAATATCGATGTGATGGGGTTTTACTGGGGCGGCTATCTGAAGTTCCAGCCCGAAGCTCTGTCCGAGTCTTTGGCCGAATTGCTGAGCTGGCTGGCCGAGGGGCGCTTGCATCCTCATATCAGCCATGTCCTGCCGCTGGACCGCGCGGATGAGGCGTTGGAGCTGATGCGCAGCCGTGCCTCCACCGGCAAGGTTGTTATTGTGCCGTGACCGGCGCGCCCTGCGCATAAAACCCGTTACGAATGAACCCGGCCAGATCGGCGATCACCGGGCTGTCGTCCAGATCGGCGTGATACAGGTTAATGTTGAAGTCACGCAGATCCGGCAAAGCCCCGCCATGGTTGATCCGTTCAAAATGCCGCGGCTCTGCCCCGGCCAGCATCGTATGAACCGCCAGATCGGCACTGACAGAGGCTTCGATCGTGCGGCTGGAATGGCTTTCCACCGCCATTTCCCAAGCGATGCCAGCCTCATCCAACCGCCGCTGCACGAATTTGCGGAAAATGCAGCGATGCTCGAATGCCAGCCGTAACGGGCGCTGTTTCCAGACCTGCCCGCCCGGCGCGCCCAGCCAGACCAGCGGGATTGCGGTCAGGGTTTCACCGCCCTGCCCCACGCTGTCTTCGGTCGTCAGGATCATGTCGAGCGCGCCGCGCCGGAAATCCTCCAGCAATTGACTGGTGAAAGAAGATGCCAGTTGCACCCGCATCCGGGGATAGCAGGCCGCAAAGCGTCGCAGCACCTGCGGGATCACCGGATAGATGATGTCATGCGGCACGCCTAAAGTGACTTCGCCTTCATAAACGGTCGAACTCAGCTTGCCATAGATTTCATCATTCAGCATCAGCATGCGCCGGGCATAGCTGAGCAGATGTTCACCCTGCGTTGTCAGTGCGATGGTCCGCGATGAGCGGTCCAGCAATTGCGCATCAAGCGATTCTTCCAACCGCTTAAGCTGCATCGACACCGCCGATTGCGTCAGATGCAACAGCCCCGCCGCGCGGGTCACGCCGCCGGTATCGGCGACGGCCACAAAGGACCGCAAGGCGGTCAGGTCGAGATTGCGCGCCATATCAATAATCCTGATACTTCATTCATCAAACATTCATTTTCATAATGTAAAAACCGGGCGTAAATATCAAGCCTGTAGATGAAACCATCACCATCCATCACGAAAGACGATATTATGACGACCGACACTCATTCCTGCGCGATCACGCCGTCACCAAAGCGGCTGTCATTGGTATCGCTGATCATGCACGCCCTGACCCTGACCCGGCAACGCCGCCGCCTGCAGGATCTTGATCCGCATCTGCTGGACGACATCGGCATCACCCAACAACAAGCGGCAGCCGAGGCAGAAAAACCGCTGTGGGATGTGCCGCGCCATTGGCGGATGTAGCGGCGAAATGACATTGCTGCGACATTCGGGCGCAAAAGCTGCGTAAATATCCCGCACAGCCCCGGAAAGCCTTGAATCCTGGGCCCGGCCTGCCAATATGCAAGACAAGGATGCCGCTTTGTGGCGCCAACGTTTTAACTGGAGGAAATCATGGCTCAATACGAGACAATTCGCACGGCCGGTGGGGTCCGCACGGCCAATATCGACGCAGGTTTGCGCGCCCATATGAACAAGGTCTACGGCACAATGTCCGTGGGCATGCTGATCACATTCGCCGTCGCTTGGGCTGTGGGCACAGCGCCCGGCCTGCTGGCGGTGTTCCGTGACCCGATCACATTGCAGCCCAACATCCTGGGCTGGATAGTGATGTTCGCACCGCTGGCGATGATCTTCGGCTTCGGCGCGATGATCAACCGTTTCTCGGCTGCTGCGGCACAGACGTTCTTTTACGCCTTCGCCGCTGTCATGGGCCTGTCGCTGGCCTGGATCTTCGTTGCGTTCACCGGCATGTCGATCGCGCAGATCTTTCTGATCACCTCAATCGCTTTCGCGGGTCTGAGCCTTTATGGCTATACGACCAAGAAAGACCTGTCGGGCTGGGGCACTTTCCTTGTCATGGGCGTGATCGGTCTGGTCGTGGCGATGATCGTCAATATCTTCCTGCAATCGCCAGCGATCATGTTCGCGATCTCGGCCTTGGGTGTGCTGATCTTCGCAGGTCTGACCGCCTATGACACGCAGCGGATCAAATCCGACTACATCGCTCATGCCGCACAGGGTGACAGCGAATGGCTGGGCAAATCTGCCATCATGGGCGCGCTGAGCCTCTACCTGAACTTCATCAATATGTTCATGTTCCTGCTGCAGCTGTTCGGCAACCGCGAATAAGATCTCTCTGACCGATAGGAATAGGGGGCTGGTGGCAACACCGGCCCCTTTTTTATTGCCTAAACCAGCGGCTTGAGTGTTGCGAAGAGCCACCCCCACAAACGCAAAAGGCCGCGCTGATGCGCGGCCTTTTCACTGTCCTGGAAAGGGTCAAGATCACTTACTTGATCTTGCCTTCCTTATATTCGACATGCTTGCGCACAACGGGATCATATTTCTTGATCGCCATTTTTTCGGTCATTGTGCGTGCGTTTTTCTTGGTCACGTAGAAATGCCCGGTCCCCGCGGTGGAGTTCAGGCGGATTTTGATCGTGGTTGGCTTCGCCATGTTTCACTTCTCCGGCTTCGCGGGGCTGGGCCCACGGTGATATCGTTGAAGCTGCCTTTTACCGCGAAGCAGCCCCGAGTCAACCGCAAAGGGGGAATTGTTGCGGCGAAGTTGCAGGTCACTGACATCCGGCACCTGTCGGGCGGGCGTCAGCCCGCCTTTACTGACAGGTATTCGACAAAACGACCGGCTTGCCCGCATAAACCGCCAATGCTAAAATCGTTGTAGCTTTGACAGGAGACCGCCTTGCTGACCATCGGATCACTGGCCAAACGGACCGGCACAAAGGTCCAGACGATCCGCTATTACGAACAAATCGGGCTGATGCCGGAACCGGGCCGCAGCGCGGGCGGGCAGCGGCGATATGATCTGGCGCAGCTCGACCGGCTGGCCTTTATCCGGCATGCACGGCAACTGGGCTTTGCGCTGGAGGCGATCCGCGAATTGCTGGACCTGTCGGATCATCCCAACCGGCCCTGTGCCGATGCGGATGCCATCGCGGCCCGGCAATTGCGGCAGGTCGAACAGCGCATGGTGCGGCTTGACGCGCTGCGGACAGAACTCGCGCGGATGGTGCATGAATGCAAAGGCGGGCACAGCGCCGAATGCCGGGTGCTGGAGGTGTTGCGCGATCATGCGGAATGTCTGACCGATCATCAGCAGATCGGCGCATAAACCGCTTGAAGCTATAGTCACTGTAGCAATTATACAGATCCTCGTACTGATTCGAGGATAAAATGTTGAACCTACTCTCCCCCCTCCCCTCTGCTCTTACAGCTGACACAGCGGAGGTGCCCCATGCCGCATGATCATCACGGCCATAGTCACGATCACGGCCATGGCCACGCTCATCTGGACCCGGCCTCGGGTGATCGCCGCGTATCGCTCGCGATCTGGGCCAATGGGCTACTGACCATCGCGCAGATCGCGGGCGGGATCATGTCGGGCAGTCTGGCGCTGATCGCTGACGCCTTGCACAACCTGTCCGATATGGCCGCGCTGGTCATTGCCTTTGGCGCGCGCAAGATTGCCCGCCGCCCCGCCGATGACCGCATGACATTCGGTTATGCGCGGGTCGAGGTGGTGGCCGCACTCATCAATTACACCACACTGATCCTGATCGGGTTGTTTTTGGTCTATGAAGGCGGGATGCGCCTGATCGACCCGCCAGAGGTCGGTGGCTGGATCGTCGTCATCGTCGCGGGCGTGGCCCTGATCATCGACGCGCTGACGGCTTTGCTGATCTGGTCGATGCAGAAGGGCAGCGTCAATATGCGCGCCTTGTTTCTGCATAACCTGTCCGATGCGCTCGGGTCCGTCGCGGTGATGGTGGGCGGCACGCTGATCATCCTATACGACATGCGCTGGGTCGATCCGGTGATCACCATCGGGATCGCGGTCTATATCCTGTGGCTGTCCTTTGCCGAGATCGGCAAGCCGATCCGCACCCTGATGCTGGGCGCGCCGGACGGGATCGACAGCAGCGAAGTGATCGCTGCATTGCGCGCGGTGCCGGGGGTGGCGGATGTCCATCACGTGCATCTGTGGCAGATGCAGGAGAACAGCCCGGCGCTGGATTGCCATGTGGTTGTGACTGCGGCGGAATGGGACAATTACGCGACCATCAAGGCCGAGATCAAGACGATGCTGCGCCAAAGCTTCGGGATCGCCCATGCCTCGCTGGATTGCGAAAGGGCGGATGAGGCACAGCATGGCACGACGCTGATTGGTTGCGGTGCGTGATCGGAGGGCGGGGTTTACCCCGCCGTGCCGGAAGTCGGGGTGAACCCCGACCTACGCAGCGCCGTAGGGCGGGCTTTCAGCCCGCCGCCTGCCTCAATACATCGAATCCTTATACCCCTGTTCCAGATTATCATCCAATTTGCGCATCTCACCCGCGTCCTGCGGCGCGCCGATGGTCTGGTCGAGCAGGATCTGCATCAGTGACGGCATCTCTGCCCGGTCCTGATGCGCCGCAGGGTCCCAAAGGCGCGAGCGACGGAACGCCTTGGCGCAATGCAGGAATACCTCATTCACGCGGATAACGATCGCCAGCCGGGGCGCGCGGTCATGCACGCGTAATTGATCGAGCACATCAGGGTCGGTGACAAGGGCCGCCAGTCCATTGACCCGCAACGTCTCGTCAAAGCCGGGGATCATGAACAGCAGCCCGACATGCGGGTTGGCAATAATATTGGACAAACTATCCAGCCGGTTGTTCCCCGGCCGGTCCGGGATCGCCAGCGTCTGATCATCCAGCACCGCGACGAAACCCGCCGGGTCACCGCGCGGACTGACATCAGCGGTGCCGTCAGCGCCCTGAGTCCCAATACAGACAAACGGCGCGCGCCGGATGAAGGCACGTGCGTGATCATCCAGCGCAGGCAGGCTTTTGAGCTTGGCCAGCGCATGAACAGGTGGAAACAAGGCACGCAAGGATTGTTCATCCGCGATGATGTGGTCCGCTTTGAGGTGATATTCGCCCATAATGCTGCCTTTGCGCTGTTGTCGCCACAACAGCTAAAGCTCGCGCGGGCGCAGTGCAATCAGTCAGTGCGGGCCCTGGTTCATTTGCGCGGATGGCCTATAAGCCGGATTCTGTCCAGGTGGCGAACCACCCTGGATGACCATTCATCTGGAGCGCCTGTTGCCAGACGCCCTCTAGCTGCCAACCCGGACCGCTCGGGTTCGAGCCTCCCTGCGGCTGATATCCTTTGCAGGATCAACACCGCACGCGGTCCCTATTTGGCATTGCTCCCGGTGGGGCTTGCCTTGCCGCTCTGGTTGCCCATCGCGCGGTGGGCTCTTACCCCACCGTTTCACCTTTTCCCCCGTGTAGAGGGTAGTCTGTTCTCTGTGGCGCTTTCCCTGGGGTTGCCCCCGCCGGGCGTTACCCGGCACCGTGCTTTGTGGAGTCCGGACTTTCCTCGAACCCATGACAGGCCCGCAGCCATCCAGCCATCCGCGCAGAACTGGGGTTAGGCCGCGGGCGGGCCGCCGTCAACGGGGAAACGGCGGGCAAGGTCGCTGATCAGCCCTGCGTCGGTGCGATCCAGCGGTCCCTGCGCCCAAGGACGGAACCGCAGGCGGAAGATGTCCAGCAGCAGATCGGGATCATCGGTGGCGGTATAGCCGAAGGCGCGCATCATCGTGGCGAAATCGTCCGGGTCAGCCTCACCCGTTTCTGGCCAGACGGAAAGCCCCTGCAACGCCAGCCTGCGCCAGTCAAAGCGCGGACCCGGATCGATCTTGCGCCCCGGTGCCATATCGGAATGGCCGATCACCCGTTCCGGGCGGATATCCCAACGGTCCATGATCCCCGCCAGCAAATCGCAGAGCGTGTCCATCAAAGGGGCGGCAAAGGGGCTGGTGCCGTTATTGGCCAGCTCAATCCCGATGGAATGGCTGTTCACATCGGTCACAGATCCCCAGCGCCCGACACCTGCATGCCATGCGCGCAGGTCTTCAGGCACCAATGCTGTAACGCTGCCATCTTCAGCGATGACATAATGGGCAGAGACTTGTTTGACAGGGTTGCACAAAGTGTCACAGGCGGCCTGTGCCGAGGCCATCGCGGTATAATGGATCACCACCATATCAGGCCGCGCGTCATTGCGGCGCGGCCCGTGGTTCGGCGAAGGTCGTGTTGTCAGGATCAGTTGCGCACGGCCCGTTGATAAGGGGCTGGATCCCAGCCGCAGGCGAAGCCGTCGCCATCAGGGTCGATACCCAGACGGTCACGCTCTGGCCCGCCGCGTGCGAGAAAATCGCGCTGTGCGTCATCGGCGGTGGCATAGGCGGCGCAATTGCGCTGGAACCGCCGCTCTCCGGACAGCAAGGACCGGCTATACCATTCCTGCCCGCGCACATTGGGGGCGTTCAGGGCATATTCGACGATATTGGGGCCAGTATCGACCGGGCGCTGCGGCAAAGGCTGCGGCGCAATCTGCTCTTGTGCCGCAATTGCTGCGGCGCGGCGTTGCGCATCGCTTTCGATGGTTTCCCGCTCGGACACCGCGTCAAAGCTTTGTTCATCGGAAATGCCGGTATTGCTGCGGACAGGTGCGGGGGCGGCACCCATCGGCTGCGTCATCGCCCCGCTGCCGCCGATCCCTGCAGCGGCCAGATCGCTGGCCGGGATCGCGCCGCCAATCGGGCCCGATTGCACCATCGGCGGCGGGGTGAAGGTGTTGGCATTGCCAGCCAAAGCGGCCTCACGCCGGGCGCGCTCAATCTCAAAGGACGAGCGGTCGTCGAATCCGACCCCGCGCGGCTGATTGCCATAATTCGGCGCGCAAGCCGCAAGGGCGAGCGCACCCACCAATATCATCAGCCTATTTTTCATTCGCAGCTTATCCATCTGACTGACATTCATTTTAGTGGAAACTACCACCACTTTGCAGGCTTGGCTACAAAGCCAGCCGCGGTTTCAAGGCTATAGGCAACATTCAACAATTCCGCTTCTTCCCAAGGTCTGCCGATCAATTGCAGCCCCAAAGGCAGACCCTGCGCATCGCGCCCGGTCGGCACCGCGATGCCGGGCAATCCGGCGAGGTTCACAGTGACCGTGAACACATCGTTGAGATACATCTTGATCGGATCGGCATCCGCCATTTCGCCGATACCAAAGGCAGCGGACGGCGTCGCAGGCGTCAGGATCGCATCGACACCGGCGGCGAAAGCATCGTCGAAGTCTTTCTTGATCAATGTCCGCACCTTGCGCGCGCGGTTGTAATAGGCGTCGTAGAAACCCGCCGACAGCACATAGGTCCCGACCATGACGCGGCGCAGCACCTCGGACCCGAAGCCTTCGGCGCGGGTGTTTTCATACATCTGGGTGATGCCGTCACCTGCGTTCAGTTTCGCCCGGTGGCCGAAACGCACACCGTCATAGCGCGCGAGGTTCGACGATGCCTCAGCGGGCGCGATCACATAATAAGCAGGCAGCGCGTATTTGGTATGAGGCAGCGAGATATCAACGATCTTTGCGCCTGCATCGCGCAGCATCGCGGTGCCATCATCCCAGAGTTTCGCAATCTCGGCGGGCATCCCGTCCAGACTATATTCTCGCGGGATACCGATGGTCTTGCCCCGGATATCGCCGGTCAAAGCAGCCTCGAAATCCGGCACGGCAAGATCGGCGCTGGTGCTGTCCTTGGGGTCATGCCCGCACATCGCCTGCAACATGATCGCGGCATCGCGCACGTCCTTGGTCATCGGCCCCGCCTGATCGAGCGAGGAGGCGAACGCCACAACGCCCCAGCGCGACACGCGGCCATAGGTGGGCTTCAGCCCGGTGATACCGGTGAAAGCGGCAGGCTGGCGGATCGACCCGCCGGTATCGGTACCGGTCGCGGCAAGGCAAAGGTCGGCGGCGACAGCGCTGGCGGACCCGCCGGATGACCCGCCGGGGGTCAAATCGCGGTCATCGACTTTCCACGGATTGATCGCATTGCCATAGACGGAGGTTTCGTTGGACGAGCCCATGGCGAATTCGTCCATGTTCAGCTTACCCAGCATCACCGCACCGGCGTCGAACAATTGGCTGGTGACGGTGGATTCGTATTCCGGCTTGAAGCCTTCCAGAATGCGCGACGCGGCCTGCGACGGCACGCCTTTGGTGCAAAACAGGTCCTTGATCCCCAAAGGGATGCCGCACATCGCGGGCGCATCGCCGGATTTGATCCGCGCATCAGCGGCCTGTGCCTGCGCCAGCGCGATCTCGGGCGTTTTATGCACGAAAGCGTTCAAGGCGTCCGCACCGTCGATGGCGGTCAGGCAGGCTTGGGTGATCTCTGCGCTGGTCGTGTCGCCTTTGCGCATGGCGTCACGGGCACCGGCGATGGTCAGTTTGGTCAGATCGGACATTATTCAACCACCTTTGGCACGGCAAAAAACCCTTCGCGCGCATCGGGCGCATTTTTCAGAACGGCGGCCTGTTGATTACCATCCGTCACCACATCAACGCGGCGTTTCAGGCGCTGCGGCGTGACGGATGTCATCGGTTCCACACCATCCACATCGACTTCGTTCAATTGTTCGATGAACCCAAGGATCGCGTTGAATTCACCCGCGAGCGCAGGCAGCGCCTCTTCCGGCACGGCGATGCGGGCGAGTTTCGCCACGCGGCGGGCGGTTTCGGTATCAATCGACATGGGCGCTTCTCCGGTTCATCTGCGGTTTGCGTTTAGCGCCCCCTTGCGCCACCCGCAAGCATATGGCGGCAGTAAACAATGATCATGTAACCCAGCATCACGCCGTTCAGGACATGCCAGAGGAAATGCGTGCCGATGGGCAGGGCATTGCACAGCGTTTCATCCAGCGACCGCGCGGTGATCGAAAGGCCGAGGATGGCGGCACCTGTCAGGAAACCCTGGCGGATGCCGGGTTTGTTGTGCAGGGCCAGACCGTAGCCTGTGAGCAGGATCGGAACGGTCCAATAGAAGCCCGAGATGCCGACGAACGGCAGCCAGTTGATCACCGGCACGACTATTGCGGCGAAAGGAAAGAACAAGGTTGTTGCCGCCAAGGCCTTCCAGAACCCCAGCCCGATGATGTCGCGATGCACGGCGAAAAGGTAGAGCAGGATGAAAGCCCCGATGGGGGCCACATCCATCAGCGCCGCCCAAGGCGTGGCGAAAGTGTGGAACAGGAAGCTGCCGACGCCGATGATGAACAGGATTGCGGTCAGCGCCTGCGCCAGTGGCAAGCCCTTGCTGCGCGGCCAGACCCAGATGGCGGCAATGATGAAGGCGAGGTTGGTGATGGCATTGATCGGCTCGGACCAGAAACTGGGGTCCAGGCGTTCGCAATAGGCGTTGATGGGGCTGTTCCAGTCCATGGGTGTGCCTTTCGGTGATCGGGCGAAAAACTCTTATGCCTCCGGCGGGGATATTTATACTCGGAAGATGCAGAAGCTAGCGCCGATGCGTAAAGAAATCGCGTAACAGCTGTTCGGCGGCACTGGCGTGGATGCCGTCATAAACCTCGGGCCTGTGATGACATTGCGGATGGCTGTAGATGCGCGGGCCTTGCGCCACGCCGCCCGATTTGGGGTCAGCGGCACCGTAGTAGAGCCGCGCGATGCGGGCATTGCTGATCGCGGCGGCGCACATCGGGCAAGGCTCTAAGGTCACATAGAGATCGCAGCCGGTCAGCCGTTCCTGCCCAAGGGTGGCGCAGGCGGCGCGGATCGCCAACATCTCGGCATGGGCGGTGGGGTCGTTCAGCTCTCGCGTGCGGTTGCCGGCCTGCGCGACGACGTGGCCGTCGCGGATGATCACGGCACCGACGGGCACCTCGCCCCTGTCGGCAGCGGCGCGCGCCTCGCCCAAGGCGATATCCATATGTGAACGAAAAACCATAGCGCTGTGATGCAACGCGCGCGCTATCTCTGGCAAGGGCGGATCAAAGGCGCTATGGCAGCAGGCATGAGCAATGAACCCTCCCCCGGCGACCGGATCGCCAAAGTCCTGTCGCGCGCTGGTATCGCGAGCCGCCGTGATGCCGAACGCATGATTAGCGAAGGCCGCGTCAGCGTGAACGGCAAAGTCATTACCAGCCCCGCGCTGAATGTGACCGAATCTGACCGCATCGTCGTCGACGGCAAGGCCGTGCGCGCACCCGAACCACCACGGATCTGGCTTTATCACAAGCCTGCCGGCTTGGTGACGACCGAACGCGATGAGAAAGATCGTCCGACGGTTTTTGCATCGCTTCCCGAAGATATGCCAAGGGTGATGTCGGTCGGGCGTCTCGACCTCAATTCCGAAGGTCTGTTGCTTTTGACCAATGACGGCGGCGTCAAGCGGCGGCTGGAACTGCCCAGCACAGGCTGGCTGCGCCGCTACCGCGTGCGGATCAACGGATCGGTCAGCGAGGCGCGCTTGGATCAGCTACGCGCCGGGATTACCGTGGACGGGCTGCGATATCAGCCGATGATCGTGACCTTTGACCGCCAGCAAGGGGCAAACGCCTGGCTGACCGTTAGCCTGCGCGAAGGCAAAAACCGCGAGATCCGCCGCGCGATGGAAGCGATTGGCGTCACCGTCAACCGGCTGATCCGCGTCAGTTACGGCCCATTCCAACTGGGTAATCTGGAACAGGGTGCGGTGGAAGAGGTCAAAGGCCGCGTCGTGCGCGACCAATTGGGCCTGACGGATAAGGATCTGGGCAAGGATACGGCCAAACCCGGCCCGACCCGCGTGCGCATGCCGGTCAACCGCCCCGTTGCGGGCAAAAAGCGCCCCGGCTGATCCTTTCTTGCAGGGTTTTGTTGCAAAACTCTCGCAAATGCTTGCCATGGTTCTTATCTGACGGGGGACCAAACGCGAAAGGCCCGCACCCATGTTGCGTATCATCCTGCTGGTGATGTTTATTTCTGTCATCGCAGTCGGGGTTCTGGCTGTTATGGGTACATTGCGCGCGATCACCGGCCCTGCTGCGGAAAAGGAACATGAGACGATGCCTGCCCCCTTTCGACGGATTTCCTATACTGTGTTGATTATCTTGATGTTCGGTGTGACCACCGGCTGGCTTGGGGCGTCCTGATGGCGCGCAAATTTGGCGGTAAATTCAGTCCCGGCGGCGCAGCCAGCGACCCGCGCGATGCAGCCGTTGATCCGGTGCAGATCAAGAAAGCGGGATCGCGCGGGCGCGTGCTTTATATGCCGGGTGTCGTGCTGGTCTTCACCTCGCTCAGTTCCGGGCCGCAGGTTCTGGTCACCGCATTGGCCGGGGCGGGCGTGCTGACTTTGGCGGCCTGGATGTTACAGGAAGGTCTGCGCGCCGAGGCGGCCTATGATGCGCGCAAAGTCGCGCGCCGCCCGGCCCTGCCGCGCAAGATGCTGGCCTCTGTGCTGACCGGCATTGGTGTCGCGATCGCGGCCTATACCGGCGAGAGCGGGCTGGTAGGTTCTGCCCTTTATGGAGTAGCCGCTTTGGCATTGCATAGCGCGGCCTTTGGCATTGACCCGTTGAGCGACAAGAAAGTCGCGGGCCTTGACCGCTTCCAGCAGGACCGTGTGGCGCGTGTGGTGGATGAGGCCGAGGCGCATTTGACCCGGATGGCGGCAGAGATTGCCAGCCTCAAGGACCGTCGCCTGATCGAACGTGTATCAGGGTTTCAGCGCGTGGCGCGACGGATGATCGTGACCGTGGAACAAGACCCGCGCGATCTGTCCGGGATCCGCCGTTATCTGGGCGTTTATCTGATGGGCGCGCGCGATGCGACGACGAAATTCGTCGAGCTTTATGGACGCGCGGGTGATGCCGAAGCCCGCGCCAAATATGAGGCGCTTTTGGACGATCTGGAAGAAAACTTTGCCGCGCGCACCGAAAAGATGCTGCTGGAAGATCGTTCTGATATGGATATCGAGATTAACGTGCTGCGGGATCGGTTGCAGCGCGAAGGTGTGAGTTTGAAAATGAAAGGGAACGACTGATGTCTGAAGCTACCCGTCAAAAAGCCGCCAATGCGCTGGCCGAGGTCGAAAAAGTAACCCAGGTCGTGCTGCCCGACCCTGCGCGTGACTTGGTCCCCTTGGCATCTGCCGATGCGCCGACCAGCGCTGAAATCACCCGGCGGATGGCCGAGATCAATATCGGCGATACCAATTCCATCGTGTCTTTCGGGTCTTCGGCCCAGGCCGATCTGCAACAGATCAGCCAAAGCATGCTGGCCGGTGTGCGCAACAAGGATGTCGGCCCCGCCGGTGACAGCCTGCGCAATATGGTCACGACGATCCGGGGCTTCTCAGTCTCCGAACTCGACGTGCGCCGCGAGCGCAGCTGGTGGGAAAAGCTGATCGGCCGTGCCGCCCCTATCGCCAAATTCACCGCGCGCTTTGAAGAGGTGCAAGGCCAGATCGACAAGATCACCGATGATCTGCTGAAACATGAACATGTGCTGCTCAAGGATATCGAAAGCCTTGATATGCTGTATGAAAAAACGCTTCAATTCTACAATGAACTGGGGCTTTATATCGCTGCAGGTGAGGCGAAGATCGCCGAACTCGACACCACCATCATCCCGGCAAAAGAGGCCGAGGTCGAATCTGCCGCCGAGGATGCAGCCCTGATGAAAGCGCAGGAATTGCGCGATATCCGCTCTGCCCGCGATGATCTGGAACGCCGGGTGCATGATCTGAAGCTGACCCGTCAGGTGACGATGCAATCGCTGCCATCGATCCGGCTGGTGCAGGAAAATGACAAATCTTTGGTGACCAAGATCAATTCGACCTTGGTCAATACTGTGCCGCTTTGGGAAACCCAATTGGCGCAGGCGGTAACGATCCAACGCTCATCCGAGGCGGCACAGGCTGTGCGCTCTGCCACCGATCTGACCAATGAATTGCTGACCGCCAATGCGCAGAACCTGCGTGACGCCAACAAGGTGATCCGCACCGAAATGGAGCGCGGTGTGTTTGATATCAACGCGGTGAAAGCCGCCAATGACAATCTGATCGCCACGATCAACGAAAGCCTTGAGATCGCCGATGAAGGCAAGCGCAAGCGCGCCGAAGCCGAGGTCGAGATGCAAAAGATGGAATCCGAACTCAAGCAGACGCTGGCCTCTGCCCGCGCGCGCAAATCCGGGTCGGGCGATGTGATCGGCACCGCCGCAGGCATCGAATAGGACAGCAAATGGCGCGACAATCGCCGCTATTTGTGGCGCTTGCCGTGATGGCAGGTCTGTTGGCGGGGTGCGAGACGGCATCACCGCCTGCGGTCGCCGTGGCACCTGTGGTCAGTGCTGTGCCTGCTGCGCCCGATCTGCCTGTGGTGGCCGAGCCCAGCGCGGCCAGCCGTGATCTCTCCGCGTTTTATGCCCGGCTGCAAAATCAGATGCTGATGCAGAACCTGTTGCGCGGCGATGGCGGTGCGGCGGATACGCCATTTACCGATACGATGCTGGCGCGCAATTTCATGCAGATCGCCTTGACCACCGAATACGCTGACAATAGCGATTTTCAGGTGCCGCACTCCAGCCAATCCAGCCTGCACCGCTGGGAAAAACCGATCCGTATGAACATCAGTTTCAGCGATTCGGTGCCCTTGGCCCAGCGCGATCAGGACCGCACCTCTGTCAGCGCCTTTGC
Source organism: Yoonia sp. 67-2 (assembly GCF_035117555.1). Lineage (NCBI taxonomy): Bacteria > Pseudomonadati > Pseudomonadota > Alphaproteobacteria > Rhodobacterales > Paracoccaceae > Yoonia > Yoonia sp. 67-2. The sequence goes on along the minus strand of NZ_JAYKPK010000004.1, from coordinate 277,399 downwards.
CGCGCGTCTTTCGCGGCTGAGCGGCGTGCCGATCACACGCAGCGATCAGAACCCCAATTTCCACGTGCTGTTTCTGGATGAGGATGACCGACGCGGGGCCGCAAGCCGCCTGCGCGCTTTGGTGCCCAATATCTCCGAGGCGAGCTTGCGCGGTATTGTGACGCTGCCCCGCGATCAGCTGTGCCTTGTCGCCAGTGTGTTTGAACCGGGGCGATCCGCCTATGCGCAGGCCGTCGTGGTGATCCGCGCCGAACATCCCAATCTGATCCGCGCCGCCTGCATCCATGAAGAGCTCGCCCAAGGCATGGGTCTGGGCAATGACAGCGATGCCGCGCGACCGTCGATCTTTAACGACAGCGAGGAATTCGCCTTGCTGACAAAGCATGATGAATTACTCTTGCGCATGCTTTACGACCCACGCCTGCAAACCGGCATGGATGCCACCACCGCCGAACCCATCGTCCGCCAGATCGCGCGGGAATTGATCACGCCCGGCCCCAGCTAAGTGACCACCCATAAGGGAGACTGCCTATGTCCATATTCGATTTCCTCTCCGGCCAGTTCATCGACGTCATCCACTGGACCGACAATACCCGCGACACGATGGTCTGGCGCTTTGAGCGTGAAGGGCATGAGATCAAATATGGCGCCAAGCTGACGGTCCGCGAAGGGCAGGCAGCGGTTTTCGTGCATGAAGGGCAATTGGCGGATGTCTTCACCCCCGGCCTTTACATGCTGGAAACCAACAACATGCCGATCATGACCTCTCTGCAGCACTGGGATCACGGGTTCAAAAGCCCGTTCAAATCGGAAGTTTACTTCGTCAACACGACAAGGTTCGGCAACCTAAAATGGGGCACCAAGAACCCGATCATGCTGCGCGACCCAGAATTTGGCCCGACCCGTTTGCGCGCTTTCGGCACCTATACGGTGCGGGTGACGGACCCTGCGGTATTTCTCCGTGAAATCGTTGGCACCGATGGTGATTTCGCGATGGATGAAATCAGCTACCAGATCCGCAACATCATCGTGCAGGAATTCAGCCGCGCGTTGGCCGCATCGGGCATTCCGGCGCTGGATATGGCGGCCAACACCGCCGATCTGGGCAAGCTTGTCGCCGATGCGATTGACCCAACGCTGAAGAATTACGGGTTGTCACTGCCGGAGCTTTACGTTGAAAACATCAGCCTGCCGCCTGCGGTGGAAAAGGCGCTGGATACCCGAACGTCACGCGGGATCGCGGGCAATCTGGATGAACATCTGAAGTATAAAGCCGCCGAGGCGATGGCGGCAGAAGGCTCTGCCGCAGGTCAGGCAATGGGCATGGGCATGGGCGCCGGTCTGGGGATGCAGATGGGCAACACGATGGGGCCTTGGGGGCCTGTCGCGCAGCCGCAGGCCGCAGCCGCGCCGCCACCCCCGCCGCCGGTCGAACATGTCTGGCACATTGCCGAAGGCGGACAAGTCAGCGGCCCGTTTTCCAAGGCCTCAATGGGCCGCAAGGTCAGCGACGGCACATTGACCCGCGCCAGCATGGTCTGGACGCAAGGGCAGGATGGCTGGATGGCGGCCGAGGATGTGACCGAGCTTGCACATCTGTTCACCGTGATGCCACCGCCCCCGCCCGGCGTATGACCCAGCGCCGCCTGACAATTTTCCTGCATTGGTCACTGTTCATGATGCTTCTGGCGATGATCAAGGGCGGAACAGCCAATGAAATCCTGCGCCTTGCCTTCGTCGCCGCTGGTGCGCTGTGGCTGGGCATGACCGCTGCAAAAGGCATGCTGGGCAAGCCGGGGCCGAAACTGCAAGGCGCATGGCGGCAGGCCTATCCTTGGATGCACCGGGGCATGTATGCCGTGCTGGCAGGAAGTATCGCGGTCAATGCCGCCGCCTTGATGGGTTGGGTCAGCCTCGATCTCGCATGGAACAGCCTTTTGGTGCTGCTTTTCGCAGCGACCTTTCACGGGCTGTTTCATTTCTGGCGGCATAATGTGCTCTACGACAATGCCCTGCGGATGATGTTGCCGCGTTTCATGCATAAGATATTATGACCCAGACAGACACAGCCGAACCCGTCGATCACCGTTTTCCCTGCGACAGCTGCGGGGCGAATATGCGGTTTGATCCGCAACGCAATCAACTGGTCTGCGGCCATTGCGGCAATACGCAGGACATGCCGCAAAGTGCCGTTGCTGCGGGAAGTATCAAGGAACTCGACTTCCGCCGCGCGATCGAACAGCGCCTGCCAGAGGCGGATATCGAAATCACCCGCACCGTGTCTTGTGAAAGCTGCGGTGCGCAGTTTGAATTCGACCCTGACATCCATGCTACCCAATGCCCGTTCTGCGCCAGCCCGGTTGTCAGCGATACCGGCACGCATCGGCATATCAAACCCGGCGGCTTGTTACCCTTCGCCTTGGATGAGCCGACAGCGCATCAGGCGATGAACGATTGGCTGGGCAGCCTGTGGTTTGCGCCCAACGGGTTGAAGGATTATGCGCGCAAGGGTCGCAAGATGAACGGGATCTATGTCCCCTATTGGACATTCGATGCCGAGACGGAAAGCAGATACACCGGCCAGCGCGGCACCTATTACTACGTCACCCAAACCGTGGTCCGCAACGGCAAGACCACGCAGGTGCGGGTGCGCAAAACCCGCTGGCGGTCGGTGTCCGGTCAGGTCGCGCGGTTCTTCGACGATGTGCTGGTGCTGGCGTCAAAATCCCTGCCCAAGAAACATACCGACGGGCTGGAACCCTGGGACCTCAGCGCCTTGGAGCCGTATAAGCCCGATTACCTCGCCGGGTTCCGCGCCGAAGGCTATCAGATCGCGCTGGAGGATGGCTTCACCGAGGCCCGCGCCTATATGGACCGGATGATCGCGCGCGATGTGAAATATGATATCGGCGGCGATGACCAAAGGATCGGACAGATCCAGACCCAGATCAGCGATGTGACGTTCAAACATATCCTGCTGCCGGTCTGGCTGGCCGCCTATAAATATCGCGGCGAAAGCTATCAATTCGTGGTCAATGGCCGCACCGGGCGGGTGCAGGGCGAACGGCCCTATTCCGCGTGGAAGATTGCCTTTGCCGTCATCGTCGGTCTGATCTTGGCACTGGGCGTGGGTTTCGTTATCGCTAACACCCAATAACAGGGAGAGAGAAGCGATGATCCTATGCTGTGGTGAAGCCTTGATCGACATGCTGCCGCGTCAGGCTGCGGAAGAGGGCTGTTTCGCCCCGCATGCCGGGGGTGCTGTGTTCAACACCGCCATAGCCTTAGGGCGATTGGGCGCGCCGGTGCAGTTCTTCTCGGGCCTGTCGTCGGATCTTTTCGGCGCGATCCTGCAGGATCAATTACGCGCCTCTGGCGTCGATGCCAGCCCGGCAGCGATCAGCGACAGGCCCACGACGCTCGCCTTTGTGACGCTAACCAATGGTCAGGCCTCCTACGCTTTCTACGATGAAAACACCGCAGGTCGGATGTTGACCCCTGCCGACCTGCCCGCCACCAGCGCCGATGCGCTGTTTTTCGGCGGTATTTCCTTGGTCGTAGACCCCTGCGCTGCCGCCTATGAGGCGCTGATGCTGCGCGAAGCACCGCGCGCCGTCACCATGATTGACCCCAATATCCGCCCCGGTTTCGTCAAGGATGAAGCCGCCTATCGCGCCCGGCTGATCCGGATGCTGGGCGTGGCCGATATCATCAAGATCTCGGACGAGGATCTGGCATGGATTACCGGCACTGATGATGCCACAGCCCTGCGCGCGCAAACCGGCGCTGCGGTCGTCCTGCTGACACGCGGCGCGGATGGGGTGACGGTCGTGACGGAAGATGCGATGTTTGACGTTGCCGCCGTCAAGGCAGAGGTCGTTGATACCGTGGGTGCCGGCGACACATTCAGCGCCGGGTTTCTGGCTGATCTGCATGCCCAAGGCCTGCTGACCAAAACCGCCATCGCCAGCGCGGATCGCACTGCCCTGACCCGCGCTGCCGCCTTTGGCGCGAAAGTCGCGGCAATCACGGTCAGCCGCGCCGGTGCGAACCCGCCTTGGGCGGCGGAATTATGAGAGCGCTGATCCAGCGCGTCAGCCAAGCCAGCGTCAGCGTCGATGGCGCGGTGATCGGTGAAATCGGCCAAGGCCTGCTGATCCTCATCTGCGCCATGGCGGGCGATGACGCGACAAAATCCGCAACCCTCGCCGCCAAGATCGCCAAGCTGCGCATCTTCAAGGATGAGGCGGGCAAGATGAACCTCTCGTTGCGCGACACCGGCGGATCGGCCCTGATCGTCAGCCAGTTCACGCTGGCCGCCGATACATCGCGCGGCAACCGCCCCGGTTTCTCCGCCGCCGCCAGCCCCGACCAAGGCCGCGCGCTTTATGAGCAGTTTATCAGTGACATCAGCGCCTTGGGCATCCCGACGGCCACCGGATCGTTCGGCGCGGATATGCAGGTCGCGCTGATCAATGACGGGCCGGTCACGATCTGGCTCGACCAGTGACCGCATCTTCCGAGCCTAAATATCCCCGCGCGGCGCGCATAGAATCTTTTAAACCCGCAATCGCGGCACAGACCGCCCGATCATGCTGATCGTAAAGATCGCAACAGCCACGCAGATGATCGACGGCCCGACCTGCGTGTCAAAGATCACCGCCAGCCGCAGCCCGCCCAGCGCCGACAAAGCGCCGATCCCCATCGCGAAAAACGCCATCCGTTCCGGGGTGCTGGCAAAACTGCGCGCCGCAGCGGCAGGGATGATCAGCAAGGCGGTGATCAGCAAGGCGCCCACCACCTTGATTGCGACGGCAACCACAGCGGCGACCAGCACCGTCAGGATCAATTGCTGACGTCGCGGGTTGATCCCGGCGGCAAAGGCCAGATCAGGGTTCAGCGTCGCGGTCAGCATCGCGGACCATTGCCACCAGAGCACGCTGATCAGAACGGCACCGCCACCCCAGATCAGTGCCAGATCTTGCCGGGTAACGCTCAGCACATCACCGAACAGATAGGCATCCAGATCAATGCGTTGTCCCGGCACCAGTGTTACAGCCACCAGCCCCAGCGCCAGCGCACCATGCGCCAGGACGCCAAGGATCGTATCGACCGCGATGCCCTGCCCGCTCAAACCATGGATCAGCACCGCCATCAGGAGTGCGACAACCGCGACCCCCAGCGTGATCGATGTGCCGAACAGCAGCGCCATCGCCACGCCCAGAATGGCGGCATGGGCGGTGGCATCGCCGAAATAGGCCATCCGCCGCCAGACGACGAAACAGCCCAAGAGCCCCGCCGCGACAGCGGTGCCGACGGCGGCCAATGCCGCACGGATCAGGAAATCATCCAGCATTATTCCGCCGCCTCATGATGGTGATCGTGGCCATGATCGTGGTCATGACGATAAAGCGCCAATGCGCCGCCAGTCCCCGTGCCGAACAATTCGCGATAGGCGGGCGCGGCAGAGACCACCTCTGGCGTGCCTTCGCAGCAGATATGACCGTTCAGGCAGATCACCCTGTCTGACGCGCTCATCACCACATGCAATTCATGGCTGACCATCAGCACCGCACAGCCGAGGTCTTGGCGCACAGCGGCGATCTGGCGGTAAAATGAGGCAGAACCGGGCTGGTCGAGGCCCTGCGTTGCCTCATCGAGCATCAGCACATCAGGTTTGGCGAGGATCGCGCGCGCCAAAAGCACACGCTGGAACTGCCCGCCGGACAGCTGCGACATTTGCTGATGGTCCAACCCGGCCACGCCTGCCGCGCGCAAGGCGTCTTGCGCCGCCGCCGCTGGTACCGGTTTGGGCAGGTTCAGAAACCGTGCCACGGTGATCGGCAGGGTCGGATCGATATGCAGCTTCTGCGGCACATAGCCGATGCGCAGGCCGGGCTTGCGGGTGACACGGCCCTTTTGCGGCTGCAAAGCGCCGATCAGCAGGCGCAGCAAGGTGGATTTGCCGGACCCGTTCGGCCCGACAATCGTGACAATCTCGCCTGCGTCCAGCGACATGCTGACATTCTGCAGCACCCGCTGGCCACCATGGGCAAAATCAATCTGCGCGGCGTCGATTAGGCTCATGCAGGCGCACCGGGCTGGCAGGCGGGGCAAATGCCTTCCGCCTCGATCACGGTCTGTTCGACCTGAAATCCGTTGTCCGCCGCCGCCTGCGCCAACGCGCGCGAACTGCCCTGCGCCTCGGCCACGGTGCCGCATTTGCGGCAGATCATGAAGGCCGGGTCATGTGTCGCACCGGGATGGGCGCAGGCGATGAAGGCATTGAGCCGCTCGATCCGGTGGACGAAGCCTTGTTCGACGAGAAAACTGAGCGCGCGATAGGCGACGGGGGGTTTGGACCCCAGCCCTTCGGCATCCAGCCGCGCCAGCACATCATAGGCACCAAGTGCCGCATGGCTTTCAAGCAGGATTTCCAGCACGCGGCGGCGGGTCGGCGTCATCTGCACTTTGCGCAAGGCACAGGCCGCATCGGCGGCGGCCAAAGCGTCATGGATACAGGTGCTGTGGTCGTGACGGGCGAAAGCCATCGGATCTTTGGACATGGGATGCCTTGTTATGATATAACATATCAAATATAGCATCCCGCAGAAATCACCACAAGGACCCTGCCATGATTCGTTTACTTTCGCTTTGCGCGCTTGCCCCCGTCACTGCCTTTGCCGAGGTGCCACAGGTGATGACCGATTTCGCACCCATTCACAGCCTGACCGCGCAGGTCATGGGTGATCTGGGCACGCCTGATGTGCTGCTGCCCCCCGGTGCCGATCCACATGATTTCGCGCTGACGCCGAGCGATGCGGGAAATCTGGGCGCGACCGATCTGCTGATCTGGACCGGCCCGAGCCTGACGCCATGGTTGACCGATATGATCGCGACTTTGGCCCCGCAAGCAACACAACTGACCCTGCTGGACGCCGCAGGATGGGACGCTCTGCCGGTCCGCGATATGCAGACGTTCACTTTGGCCGCTGCGGAAGAGCATGGCCACGACCATGATGAACATGAACACGACGACCATGAGCATGATCACGACCACGCTGATCACGATGACCACGGTCATGATGACCATGACGACCATGCGCATGACGATCATGATCATGACCATGGTGATTTTGACCCGCATGCCTGGCTCGATCCCAGCATTGCACAGGTCTGGGTCGCGGCTATAGCCGATCAGCTCAGCGCTGCTGATCCGGACAATGGCGCAACCTATGCCAGCAATGCCGATGCCGCCATCACGCGTCTGGCAGCACTGGACACGGAGCTTGCCGCGCAATTGGCACCTCTCGCCGGTCGGGCCTATGTCCTGCCGCATGATGGCTATCAGTATTTTGAGACCCGCTATGGCCTGACCGCCGCAGGGGCGATCTCGGGCATTGATGCCCGCACGCCCGGCCCCGCCCAGATCGCGAGCCTGCGGGATCAGATGGCAGAAAGCGAGATCGTCTGTGTGTTCAGCGATGCCGAAATCGGGGATCGCTGGGCGACAGTCGTGACCGAAAGCACCGGCGCACGCACAGCGCAGATCGATGGGATCGGCGCGGGTCTGGACGGTGGGCCGGATCTTTATGAGGCGATGCTGCGGCGCTTGGCGGATGAGTTTACCGCCTGCCTCGGCGACGCATAAGTCCGGCAGGGCGCGCCGCGATCACCGCGCGGCGCGTCATTTCAAACGACGATCAGCCTTTCCCGCTGCAACCAGCCCGGAATATCCGCGATTGTCGGCAGAACAACATCGGCCAGCCCATCGAGTTCCTCGCGCGGCGCTGGGCCAGTCAGAACCCCGATCGTCATCATTCCCGCAGCGCGGCCCGCATGCAGATCATGCGTGCTGTCGCCGACCATGACACAAGCGTCCGGTGCCAGACCTGTCGCGCGGCAAAAGCCATGCAACTGACCCGGCGCGGGTTTTGCACCATAACCGCTGTCATAGCCTGCAATAAAATTGAAATCGGCCCGGATCCCTGCCTTGTCCAGATGGCGCAGCGCAGGACCTTCGGCATCGTTGGTCACGACACCCAAGGTCAGCCCCAAGGCCCGCAATTGTGCGATATAGGCGCGCAGCGGCACAGCCTCGACCTGATCAACCTTGGCAGACCCAGCATTCATCCGCGCAAGCAAGGCATCTTTGTCAGTCGCAGGCACGACAGCAAGGATCGCATCGGCGACATCATCCACGGTCGAGGCGATGACGATACTGCCGGGAAAGAATCTTGCGTTTTCCATGTCATAACCCAGCACGGCGGCAAGCCTTTCGCACAGGATCGGGTCATCGCCCGCCTCGCTGATCAGCATGGCGCGGGTCCAGGCGCCCCAGGTCGCGTTGAAGTCGAACAAAGTGCCGTCTTTATCGAAGATGATGCCTGAAATCACGGGATTGATCCTTTTGAAACTTGCCGCACCGGACCCGAGTGGCAGGACCATGTCAAGGCGTCAGGTCCAATGCACCTGTTCGGCACCGGGCAGCGCATAGCGGGCGCGCAACGGCAGATCATAGGCCAGCCCCTGTGCATCGCAGAAAGCCATGACCCAATTGTCGTCCATGGTGATGAAATCCAGCACGGCGGCCTGAAACGCCGGTTCCGCCGCACGGTCGCGCAGATCATCGACTGACGCGCCGCTGGCCCCCAGAAAGGTGGTGCAGATGTCATCCTGCCCGGCCATCCAGCCCAAAGCCTGCAATGCGATCACCTGCGCCTGATCTGGTCCCATGGTCTTATCCTTAATGCGTTGGAAAGAGTTTTTTAACCAATATGCCGGAAACTGTCCGCAGGGAATGGGCTTGTCCCGGAATGAGGATGCAAGATGTCGGGCCGGATATTGATCGTGGATAACGTGGCTACCAACAGAATTGTGCTGCGGGCCAAGATGTTGGCTGCGCAGTTCCTGGTCAGCACCTGCGCGACCAAAGCCGAAGCCACAACACTGATCAAGGCCCACCGGCCCGACCTGATTCTTGTTAACCTCTCTGACCCGGATGAAGACCGGCACGGATTTTGCGCCGCGTTGAGGGCGGATGCGGCGACCTGCGATATCGCCATCATCGCGGTCGGCGTCGCCGATACGGCGCAGGCGCGGTTTGCCGCCCTTGCTGCCGGCGCGGATGATGTGCTGGCCCGCCCAATGCATGATGGTTTGTTGCTGGCGCGGATCCGCAGCCTGTTGCGCATCCGCTCTGCCACTGCGGAACTCGCCTTGCGCGACGGAACCAGCCGCGCGCTGGGGTTTCAGGAACGGCCCGTCACCTTTACCACTCCCGCGCGGGTGACGCTGATCGCGGCGCAAACGGCGCCGGTCTATTGTCTGATGGCGACGCTGAACCGGGGGCTGGACCAGCCGGTGCAGCGCCGGGACGCGGCAGAGGTGCTGCGCGACAGCACTGCCGCGCATGACACGGATCTGTTCATTATTCCGGCGGCGGACCCGCTGTGCGACCCCTCGACACTTTTTGGTCTTGTGTCTGACCTGCGGTCGCGCGTTGATACGCGCCTGTCGTCGATCCTGATTGTCGTTCCCCGCTGTGCGCCTGACATCTTGGCGCTGTTTCTTGATCTGGGGGCAGATGACGTGGTCAGCGAAGATGCGCTGCCCGAAGAGGTTATTTTGCGCGCCCGTGCCTTGGTCGCGCGCAAACATTTGCAGGATGCGCTGCGCCGCAATCTGCGCGACGGGTTGCAGGCGGCGGTGACCGACCCGCTGACAGGTCTGTTCAACCGCCGCTATGTCGATCATCATCTGGACCGGATGCGCGAACAATCCATCGCCGCAGGCCGCGCGCTGGCGGTGATGATGATCGATATCGATCATTTCAAGGCGATCAATGACAGCTATGGCCATGCCGCCGGTGACCGCGTGCTGGTCGCCATGGCGCAAAGATTGCAGACCAACCTGCGCGCCGTCGATCTGGTGGCCCGGATCGGGGGCGAGGAATTCCTGGTAGCCCTACCGCGCACCACCGCCGCACAGGCGCAGGGGGCTGCCAACCGGCTGCGCCATCTGGTCAGCGAGACGCCTTTTGATCTGGGCGAGGCGCATGCCCCCGCGCAGGTCACCATTTCGGTCGGTGTCGCGCTGAGCGATGACGCCGAACCGGAACAAGACACCGGGCGCATGTGCGATCTGGCAGATGCAGCACTCTACCGCGCCAAATCCGCTGGACGTGACCGTGTCGCGATGAACGCGTCAGTCGCCTGAGCCTGTGTCACGTCCCGGACGGCGCTGCAATTCTTCCTCCAGCCTGTCGGCAAAGGCGCTGCGCCGCGCGGGCGACATCACTGCGATCCGGTCCAGCACGGCCAGTCGCGCATTGGCCTGCACCTGTGACAGACGCGCGGCCTGATCTTCAAGCAAGGCCTGCATCGCTGCCGGATCATAGGGGTCAGCGCGCAACGCCGCTGTCATCGCCGCCATCTGGCCACGGAAATCATGGCTGCGCAGATTGTGATCCTGCCGCAGGTCGCGCCCGATGTCGCGGCGTTCCTCGCTCGTCAGTGCGCGCGCGACCGGGCCGAGCCCGAAATCAATGCGGCGCGGCGGGCCATCGCCGAACCGGCCCGATACCATCGCCCCCGCAACAATCCCGACCACAGCAAGATTCAGCGCCAATGAGAAAATCAACACGATGCGCCAGATGCGCGACGGACGGGCGGTGGATTTCATCGGATCAGCCATCTGCGGGTTCTCCTGTTTCGGACACAAAATCATCGGCGAAAAGACCAACGCTGACGGTCTCACCCAATAGCGACAGCGCGTAATCCTCGACCAGCGGCGGCGGCGCGATGCCGATCCAGACACCGGCGATTGTCGCGGCAGCAAGGCTGCCAAAGGCCGGCCAGCCACCGATCATGCCGCGCAATTGATCAAGCAGCGACAGTTTTGCGCGGACAGGTAGTGCGGGGCGTGCGGCATCCGCCAGCACCCGCGCGATCAGGGCATCGTCAGGTTCATGGGTGACGCTGCGCGCCTGCGCAAACAGATCAGCCAGCATATCGTCAGGTGGGTTCGTCATCATCATACCCCAATTCTGCCTTGCGCCCTGCCATGATCGCAGCCAAGGCCCGTTTCCCGCGTGCCGTCAGGCTTTCGACCGAGGTCACGCTGATGTCCATGATCGCCGCGATCTGCGGATTGGACAAACCTTCCAGATGGCGCAAGGCCACGGCCTGCGCCTGCCGTTCGGGCAGTTGTGCCAAAGCATCCGACAAGGCGCGGAGCCTTGCGCGGGTCTGGATCTGGGCCGCCACCGATGGCGTATGGTCCAAAGGTTCGGCCACCAGATCCAGCGCGACATGCCGCCGTTTGCGCAGCCGGTCGGTGCAAAGATTGGCCACCACGCGGTAAAGCCATGTCGTCACCTGCGCCTCGCCCTGCCGCCAATCGGGCGCGATCCGCCAGAGGCGCAGCATGGCATCCTGCGCCACATCCTCGGCCTCGGTCCGGTTCGCCAACATCCGCATCGCCTGCGACAATATCCGTGGCAAAAGCCGCAAGGTCAAAACCTCGGCCGCAGCGGCACTGCCCTTGGCATAGGCCAAAAGCAGATCCTCGTCCGAGGCATCGCCAAAAGGATCGGATACTGCCGTCATCTGTGATCGTGCTAGCGACATCCGCCCCCCAAGACAATCGGCGACAGGCCTTGTGCCTGCCGCCATTGCAGTCAGTCACGCGACGGGTGGTTTGGCCGGTCGCCGTGACGTTCTTTCGCGGCCTCGAATTCCACCGCAGAGATCACGCCGTCAGCATCCGCATCCAGCCGTTCAAACATCCGCGTCACACGCTCTGCCGACCGGGCCTGCGCGTAGATGGTCATTTCTTCCAGCGACACCGCGCCATCGCTGTCAGTATCCATTGCGGCCATATCCGGACGGTCGCGATGCCCCTGCGCTATGGCGGCCCCTGCGGTCAGAGCCAAAGCAGCGGCAAGCCCTGCTGCGATCAAAGTGGTTTTCATCCTGTTTTTCCTCTCAATTGCCGTGCAGCTTTGTGCTGCTGACCTTCTTTGAACGTGGCGCCTCGGATTTTCCGTCGCTGCAATGTGTCACGCCGTCATGACCGGATCGCATAGCCGCCTGCCCTTCCCTTTTGCCTCAAAATCGCGCATAGATCGCGCTATAGGAGAGTCTCATGACCGACACTGTATTTCACGCCGATGACCGTCCGACCAAGCCCGCCATTCTGAACGGATTGCGGTGCCGCTGCCCGAAATGCGGCGAAGGCAAGCTGTTTGATCGCTTCCTGCATGTGGCTGACAATTGCCCGAATTGCGGTGAAGAACTCTATCACCACCGCGCTGACGATGGCCCCGCCTATCTGACGATCCTGATCGTGGCGCATATCATCGGCTTTGCGATCCATTTCATGTGGGTGGCCTGGCGGCCTGATCCTTGGGTCATGGCAACGACATTGTCGGCAGGGGCAATCATTCTGTCGCTGGCGCTGCTGCCCCCGATGAAAGGCCTGATGGTCGGCATCCAGTGGTCGCGCCGGATGCATGGGTTCAAAAACGTGGCATGATTGCCATCCGCGACGCAGCCACGATCATTGTGCTGCGCGATGCTGCGACCCGCCCCGCCGTCCTGATGGGCCAGCGTGGTGCTTCTGTCGCCTTCATGCCCGGCAAATTCGTCTTTCCGGGCGGCGCGGTTGACGCCAATGATGCCTTGGCCCCTGTGGTTCCCCTGCCCCCGCAAGACGATGCGCGCCTGTCCACTGACAGCAACCTTGCGCCCAGATGCCTCGCAGCCGCCGCGATCCGCGAATTATGGGAAGAAACCGGCCAGATCCTTGGTACCCCCGGTGACTGGCCCGATCCACCCCGCGGTTGGCGTGGTTTCGCCGCAACCGGCCACCGGCCCAATGGGTCAGCACTGCGGTTCTTTTTCCGCGCCGTCACGCCTGTCGGCAACCCCCGGCGGTTTGACGCGCGGTTCTTTCTGGCCAATGCGGATGATCTGGTCACCGATCCGGATGATTTCACCGGGGCAGAGGATGAGCTTGCCCATCTGCAATGGATCGCGCTGGATCAGGCCCGCGATTTCGATCTGCCCTTCATCACGCAGGTCGTGCTGGCCGAACTGAACGCCTATATCACGCGTGGCAAGACCCTGACCGACGTGCCCTTCTTCCGCAATGATGACGAGGCGCATCTGGTCAGCCGCCTTGGTGGCGCGTCACCGCTGGGCTAAGGCTGCAACACCAGCAACCGGCTCAGATCATAGCCATTGAACGCCAGCATCCCCCGCGCCGCATTCATTCTGTCAGCGGGAATCACCGGATCACGGTTCAGAATCCAACCTGACCTGCCATCCGGCGCGCCGACAACGGCTGTGCGATAGGTTTCATCAGTCCAAAGCACCCAGAAATCCGCCGCGCCGAACGGAACCGAAGGAAAACTGACCTTCAACCGCCCCGGCCCGACAATCTCGGCCGTGCCATCAATCGTAGACCGCAAAGATCCGTCAGGGTTGCGACAGGTACTGCGCACCGAAATCCGTCCATCGGCCAAAGCGCCATATTCTGCGGTCACCCCGACGCAGCCCGCCTCAAACGGCACCGGAAAGCGCGCGACCTCGTACCAAGTGCCCAAGAACCGCGCCGGTTCAAACACCGCCTTCGATGATATCGGCGCAGAGGTATCGCGGTACACCTCGAACAACCCGCCACGCGGCTCGCCCGGCTGGACGCTACAGCCCGCCAACAAAACCGCCATCATCACAAATCTGCGCATGCGCCCCTCAAAACCTTCCCCGCGGGGAAGACAGCAAAACCTTCCCCGCGGGGAAGATTCCCTCGCTTTGTTCGAAATACTCCCGCGCGGCGCGCATCCGGTCCAATCAGGGACCGGAACAGCACCTGCTCAATAAGGCATCGGGTTCGCTTTATGCGCCGCATCAAGCTCGGCAATCAATTCATCCGTCAGCACAACATCGCGCCCTGCCAGCATATGCGCGAGCTGATCCACATTGGTTGCGCCAAAAATCGCCGAAACCGGGAATGGCCGCGTCGCCTGCCAGGCCATTGCCATATGCACCGGGTCAATGGCGTGATCGCGCGCGATATCCAGATAGACCTGGGTCACCGGCAAGGTGCGCGGGTTCATCCGCCCGCCCAGATTGCCGTTGATCGCCAAACGGCTGCCCTCGGGCACCGCATCCTGATATTTCCCGGTCAACAACCCACAGGCCAAGGGCGAGAAGGACAGCAAGGTCACATCCTCATTCACCGCCATTTCGGCCATATCGGTATCATACAACCGGCACATCAGCGAATATTCATTCTGCACCGATACCATGCGCGGCAGGCCCAAAGCCTCGGCCTGATCGATCCATTTGGTCATGCCCCAGGCGCTTTCATTGGACATGCCGATGGCGCGGATCTTGCCCGCCTTGACGCAGTCGTCCAACGCTTCCAGCACGTCCTGCATATGATCCATAGTCTGCTGGCGGTCCTGCCCAGAAGGATCAAAGGTCCAGTTCTGCCGGAACATATAGGACCCGCGCTCTGGCCAATGCATCTGGTAGAGGTCGATCACATCTGTCTGCAACCGGCGCAAAGACGCATCCACCGTCTGCCGGATCACATCGCCATCATAGCCTTTGCCGTCGCGGACCCAGCCGGGGTTATTGCCCGATACTTTGGTCGCGATCACCAGTTCAGACCGCCGCCCGGTCTTGGCGATCCATTCACCGATGATGGTTTCCGACAGGCCGACCGTTTCAGCCGTGATCGGATTGACCGGATACATCTCTGCCGTATCCAGAAAATTGATCCCCGCATCCAGCGCCATATCGATCTGCTGATGCGCATCGGCGCGGTCTGTCTGATTGCCATAGGTCATGGTGCCAAGGCACCAATCGGTGACCATGATGTCACTGCGGCCAAGTGTGATCTTTTGCATTGTCTTCTTTTCTATCTCAGAACCGGTAGACCAGCCCGACACGGGTGGTCGTCGTATTCTCGGTCTCGCCATCGCGGATGAAGGACCGGATCATTTCCGCACGAAAGGCGGTATTTTCCTGCAGGTCGAATTCACCGCCCAGACCAAGGCTGAGCCCCGAATCCGTGACGTCTTCGTAAACGAACTGATCATAACCGACCGCGCCAAAGGCCGTCAGCGTGCCGAAATTATAGCGCGCGACGCCGCGCAGACGGCGGGTGTCAAAATCACCACCACTGCCCAAGGCCAGACCGAATTCAGCCTCGGCCCCGAAAGCGGCCGGAAAACCGGTGGTGACCACACCGCCCAGAACCGTGACCAGCAGATCGGCATCGCCTGCATGCGGCAAGGCATAATCGCCACCGATGGCACCATAAGCTTCCAGCGCATGGGACGGGCTGGCAATCGTCAGGGCAGCAAGTGCCGCGAATACAACTTTCATAGGGTGACCTTTTGCAAAGGAATGAGGTTTCGCGCAATGTCTAAGCCGCTATTCCCGCTGGCGCAACCGATCACAACATCTGGCATCTGCCGGGCGACCCCGTTAAACAAGCGCAAAAGTTAAAGGACAGGATTATGGCCCGCCATCTGATCACCTCTGCCATTCCCTATATCAACGGGATCAAGCATCTGGGCAACCTCGTCGGCAGCCAATTGCCTGCCGACCTTTATGCGCGCTACCTGCGCCAGCGTGGGCATGAGGTGCTGTTTCTCTGTGCAACAGACGAACATGGCACGCCCGCAGAACTGGCCGCCGCCAAGGCGGGCAAGCCGGTCGCGGAATATTGCGCCGAAATGCATGATGTGCAGGCACAGATCGCCGATGGATTCGGACTGTCGTTCGACCATTTCGGTCGCTCGTCCAGCCCGCAGAACCACAAGCTGACCCAGGCCTTTGCCGGGCGTCTGGCCGAGATGGGCCTGATCCGCGAAGTGACCGAAGATCAGGTCTATTCCGTCACCGATGGCCGCTTTCTGCCCGACCGCTATATCGAAGGCACCTGTCCCAATTGCGGGTTTGAATCTGCACGCGGCGATCAATGCGACAATTGCACAAAACAGTTGGACCCGACCGATCTGATCAACCCCCGTTCGACGATTTCGGGTGCGACCGATCTGGAGGTGCGGACGACCAAGCACCTTTATCTGCGGCAATCCGAACTTAAAGGCGCACTGGCCGATTGGATCGACAGCAAGAACGACTGGCCGATCCTGACGACATCCATCGCGAAAAAATGGCTCAACGATGGCGACGGTTTGCAGGATCGCGGGATCACCCGTGATCTTGATTGGGGCATTCCCGTCAAAAAGGGCGATCAGGACTGGCCCGGCATGCAGGGCAAAGTCTTCTACGTCTGGTTCGACGCCCCCGTCGAATATATCGCCTGCGCGCAGGAATGGCAGGATGCAGGCAAAGGTGCGGATTGGGAACGCTGGTGGCGCACCGACAAAGGTGCGGATGACGTGCGATACACCCAGTTCATGGGCAAGGATAACGTGCCGTTCCATACCCTGTCTTTCCCCGCGACGATCATGGGCACGCAGGAACCGTGGAAGCTGGTGGATTACATCAAATCCTTCAACTACCTCAATTACGACGGCGGCCAGTTCAGCACCTCGCGCGGGCGCGGCGTGTTCATGGATCAGGCGCTGGAATTGCTGCCCTCGGATTACTGGCGCTGGTGGCTGTTGTCCCACGCCCCCGAAACATCCGATGCCGAGTTTACATGGGAAGCCTTCCAGCAGGATGTGAACAAGGACCTTGCCGATGTCTTGGGCAATTTCGTCAGCCGGATTACCAAATTCTGCCGCTCCAAATTCAGCGAAGCCGTGCCCGAAGGCGGCACCCCCGGCGCGCCAGAGGCGGCGCTGACCGACGCCCTGACCCAGCGGCTGAATGCCTATCAAGCGCATATGGACGCCATCGAGGTCCGCAAGGCGGCGGCGGAATTGCGCGGTATCTGGGTGTTGGGCAATGAATATCTGCAAGCCAACGCCCCATGGACCACGATCAAGACCGATCCGGAGACTGCCGCGATGCAGGTGCGCCTTGGCCTGAACCTGATCCGCATCTATGCGGTGCTGTCCGCCCCGTTCATCCCCGATGCCAGCAAGGCCCTGATCGCCGCGATGCAGACCGATGACACCGCATGGCCGGATGATATCGCGCAGGCGCTGAACGCCCTGCCTGCCGGCCACGCGTTCACCGTGCCGGAAAACCTGTTCCGCAAGATCACCGACGACGAACGCGCCGAATGGGCCGAACGTTTCGCCGGTGTGCGCACATGATCATCGGCCATATCGGGGCGCGGGCCGGGTCCAAAGGCGTGCCGGGCAAGAATTTCCGCGATCTGCACGGCAAGCCGCTGATTGACTGGTCGCTGGATCAGCTGTTCGCCAATGACCGCGTCGATCATGTTGTGGTGTCCACCGACAGCCCGGAGATTTACGCCCATGCCATCGCGCGTGGCGCGCTGGATATCGGGCTGCGGCCTGCGGAGTTAGCCACGGACACAGCGGCGAAATGGCATGTCTGGCAACATGCGCTGGGTGAGGTGGAAAAACAGACCGGGCCAGCCACGGCCTTCCTCGATCTGGATTGCACATCGCCCTTGCGGCTGCCGCAGGATATTGATGCGGGGCTGGATTTATTCGCGCGCGAACAACCGGATATGGTCATGTCCTGCGTCGAAAGCCGCAAGAACCCTTATTTCAATATCTTAGAGACCGACGCAACCGGCGCGCTGCATGTTTCCAAACCGCTGCCGGGTGGCGTCGTTGCGCGGCAACAGGCCCCACAGGTCTATGACCATGTCGGCCTCGTCTATGTCGTGCGCCCCGATTACCTGCGCACAGCCAAGGGCCTGTTCGAAGGCCGTGTCATCCCGCTGGTCCTGCCGGTCGAACGGGGTCTGGACGTGGACAGCCCGTTTGACTGGGATGTGATCAATTTCCTGATGGGCCAGCAGATCGCGCAAGGCCTGCGCGGTTAATGCGGCTGCGCCGCATCAGGGGCGCCGCCCCTGACCCCGGGAGTACTTACAGAAATAAGAAGGGGGCGCGGCTTTAGCGCCAGCCCTGCCATGGCCAGAGAGCTGCTTGTTTCTTGGCAAAGCTTTCGGTCAGCGCGTCGCGGTCGTATTCATCCCTGATCCAGTCATCAATCGCGATCGGCGACCCGGCCGCGCGGGCGGCATAGACATCCAGAAAATGATCCAGAATGCCGGTGCTGGTGCGCCGGATATGGACATAGCGGAAAGAGAGTTGCCGCCGCGCAGTGGCGATATCGGCCCCTTCATACAGCATCAGATAGATCGCCGCTGCCAGCCCGGTCCGGTCAGCGCCGGATTTGCAATGCATCAGGAATGGCCGTTCCATTGTTGCGAAAGCGGTCAAAAGCTCCAGCAGCTCACTCTGGTCTGGCGCGCGGCGCGCGGCCATCTGGACGGTGACCAATGTCAGGCCGAGGTTTTCGCAGCTTTCCACCTCGAACAGGTAATGCGGCTGTCGGGCCGGGCCGCGCAGGTTCAGCACCGTCTTGATGCCCTTTGCGGCATAGGCCTTGAATCTTGTGTGATTGGGATGGTTGGAGCGATAGACGCCCGGCGCGACCTGCGAAAAATTATGCCACCGCCGCCGCAGAATGCCATGATCGAGCCAGTCCAGATGCCACTGAGACCGCCGCCGCTCTACCGGATCATTGATATCGTGGCCAAAAGAATTGCGGAACGCCTGTTCCTTCTTCTCAAGCATCTGCTGCAATTTGCGAAACATATAGTGCCTTGGTCACTCTGGTTGCGGCTGACTTGGGCCATCTGGGCCATCATTGCAACCCCGGTGCCGAATTGCCCTGCCTTTTGAAACAGCCTACAACACCACTGAACCTTTTGCCGGAGCAGAATATGGATATCGCAGGCCGCCTGATCGGACCAGAGCACCCGCCCCTTGTCATCGCCGAAATCGGCATCAACCATGGCGGCGATCTGGCCGTCGCCAAGGAGATGGTGCGCCTTGCCGCCCTGTCCGGCTGCGAGATGGTCAAGCACCAGACCCATATCATCGCCGATGAAATGACCGAGGAAGCCAAACAGATATTTCCGCCCAATGCCGATGTCTCGATCTGGGAGGTGATGGAGGCTTGTGCCTTGTCGCTGGACGAAGAGGCAGAGCTGAAACGCTACACCGAAAGCCTTGGCATGATCTGGATATCCACGCCGTTTTCGCGTGCGGCAGCGGATTTTCTGCATGATCTGGATGTGCCCGCCTTCAAGATCGGCTCGGGCGAGGCGGATAACCTGCCGCTGATCCGGCATATCGCGCGGATGGGCAAGCCGGTGATCATGTCCACGGGGATGCAGAGTATCGAAAGCATCCGCGCCTCTGTCGCTATTCTGGATGCGGCGGGGATTGAATATGCCTTGCTGGAATGTACCAACCTCTATCCCTCGCCACCGGAAATTGTTTCATTACAAGGCGTTACCGACCTGAAAAACGCGTTTCCCAATGCCGTGATCGGATTTTCAGACCATTCCATCGGGCCGGATATGGCGCTGGCGTCGGTTGCGCTTGGCGCCTGTATTCTGGAACGGCATTACACCGACAGCCGCTATCGCAAGGGGCCGGATATCATCAATTCGATGGACCCGGCTGAACTGCGTTATTTGATCGACCGGTCGCGTGAAATTCACACCGCCTTGCACAATCCCAAACAGCGCACGGCGGCAGAAGAGGATGTGTACCGCTTCGCCCGTGCATCCGTTGTCGCCGACCGCGACCTGCCTGCAGGCCATTTGATTACCGAGGCTGATATCTGGGCACGCCGCCCCGGATCGGGCGAGATTGCGGGTTATGATTTCGACAAGGTGCTGGGCCGGACCACGACCCGCGCCCTGCCCCGCAACACGCAGTTGAAATGGTCCGATCTGGATGGCTGAGCTGACCCGCGCTGATCTGGGCATCTGGCTGATCAATCTGGATCGCGACACCGACCGGCTGGCCAAGATGCAGCGGCAATTGGATGCAATGGGTCTGGCCTATACCCGCTTTCCGGCGATTAACGGCAAGGACCGGGCCGATGAATTGGCCGCCCGTGTCGATGCGCAGGCTTATGCGCGCAACATGGGGCAGGACATTTCGCCGGGGCATATCGGTTGCTATGCCAGCCATGTCACGGTCTGGGAGATTCTGGCCGCCTCGCCGCATAAAGTCGGGCTGGTGCTGGAAGATGACGTGGTGTTTCACGATGATTTTCTGGACAGTCTGGATATCGCATTGGCAGGTGCGGCGCATTGGGACACGCTGCGGTTCAATTGCATCCGCGCCAAACTACCGATTTCGCAGGGCAAACTGGGGCGCTACACATTGAACGCATACGCCGGGCCATTCACGGGCAATGCCACCTATCTGATCAAGCGTGATATCGCAGCCCGCATCGCGCCCGGTTTCTGGCCGCAGACACGCGCGCATGACCATGAGATGAACCGCTTTTTCCGTCACGATTTCCGGCAATTCGGGCTGGAGCCGTTTTCATCCCATGTCGATGACGGCGGCATCAGCACGATCACCGGCACCGGCTTTGGACTAGTGCGCAAATTTCCATGGTACCAGCGCCTGCCACATTACCGGCTGAAAGCGGGAAATTATGTCCGCAGGGCATGGTGGCTGGCCAGAGAGGGGCGGCTCTGGCCGCGCAAAACCCCGCTTGATGGGCTGTGATGCAGGCCGCTGTTACGTGTTGAACAGGAAATGCAGCACATCGCCGTCTTTGACGATATAGGTCTTGCCTTCCGCTCGCATCTTGCCCGCTTCTTTCGCGGGTTGTTCACCACCCAGCCCGACGAAATCATCATAGCCAATCGTTTCCGCCCGGATGAACCCGCGTTCGAAATCACCGTGGATCACGCCTGCCGCCTGCGGGGCGGATGTGCCGGCCTTGATCGTCCAGGCGCGCGCCTCTTTCGGGCCGACGGTGAAATAGGTTTGCAGATGCAGCAGGGCGTAACCGGCGCGGATCAGCCGGTCCAGACCCGGTTCCTCCAGCCCCATTTCGCTCAGGAACATCTCGGCCTCGTCCGCGTCCAATTGGCTGATCTCTTCCTCGATCCGGGCGCTGATCACCACGGATGAATTGCCTTCAGCCGCGGCCATATCCGCAACACGTGCGGACAGGGAATTGCCGGAACCGGCACTGCTTTCCTCGACATTGCAGACGTAAAGCACGGGTTTCGTCGTCAGCAATTGCAGCAGACGCCAGGCTTTCGCATCATCGGCATCCACGGCGACCGTCCGCGCGGGTTTGCCCTGTTCGATTGCGGCTTGCGCGGCTTCCAGCAGGCGGACCTGTTGCGCGGCATCTTTATCGCCGCCTTTCAACTTGCGGGTCAGGTTGGCCAGCCGTTTTTCGATGCTTTCCAGATCGGCCAGCATCAGTTCGGTTTCAATCGTCGCGGCATCCTCGACCGGGTCAACGCGGCCTTCGACATGGGTAATGTCGTCGTCCTCAAAACAGCGCAGCACATGGGCGATGGCGTCGCATTCGCGGATATTGGCAAGAAACTGGTTGCCAAGGCCCTCACCCTTGCTCGCCCCTTTCACCAGCCCCGCAATATCGACAAAGGTCATCCGCGTCGGGATGATCTGTTTCGATCCGGCGATGTCGGCCAGCTTGTCCAGCCGCGCATCGGGCACGGCGACATCACCGACATTGGGTTCAATCGTGCAGAACGGGAAATTCGCGGCCTGCGCGGCAGCGGTTTTCGTCAGCGCGTTGAACAGGGTCGATTTGCCGACATTCGGCAGACCGACGATACCCATTTTGAAACCCATGCCGTCTCTCCTTTTATCCTTGCGCGGTCTTATGCGGCTGGCGCTGCTGACGCAAGCCTGTGGCAAAGCCCATTGATTTCCCGCGCCCTGTCGCGCAGGAAGGGGGCAACAAAATATCGGGGATGACCATGAGCAGAATCGACGCCAAATTCGCGCAATTGCGGGACCAGAACCGCAAAGCCTTTGTCGCTTATGTCATGGCGGGTGATCCTGACTACGACAAAGGGCTGGAGATCGTCAAAGGTCTGCCCGGCGCCGGTGTCGATATTATCGAACTGGGGATGCCCTTTACCGATCCGATGGCTGATGGTGCGACGATTCAATTGGCGGGGCAACGCGCGTTGGCATCCGGCCAGACGCTGGAAAAAACGCTCGATTATGCGCGCGCCCTGCGGGAAACCGATGACACGACGCCGATTGTGATGATGGGCTATTACAACCCGATCTATTCGCGCGGTGTGGAAAATTTTCTGGCCGATGCGGTCTTTGCCGGGATCGACGGGCTGATCATCGTTGATCTGCCGCCCGAGGAAGATGATGAACTTTGCATCCCCGCCCAAAAGGCCGGGATCAATTTCATTCGCCTCGCCACCCCCACGACCGATGACAAACGCCTGCCCAAGGTTTTGGAAAATACATCCGGCTTTGTCTATTACGTATCCATGACCGGGATCACCGGCACGGCGGATGTGCAGGCCGATAGCGTCGCGCCCGAAGTCGCACGGATCAAGGCGAAAACCGACCTGCCTGTCATCGTCGGTTTCGGCATCAAAACACCCGAAGCGGCGCGTGCAGTGGCACAAGTGGCGGATGGGGCCGTTGTCGGCTCTGCCATCGTGGATCGGATCGCTGCGGGTCATTCTGTTGAAGAAGTCCTGGCCTTTGTGGCCGCCCTCGCCGAAGGCACGCATAGCGCCTGAAGCCATTGCATGAACGACCCGGATCGGTAATGTCTTGTTACCAATCCGGGGGAAACCATGCCTGTCATCACCACTATCGCTGATCTCAAACGCCTGCATAAACGCCGCACACCGAAAATGTTCTATGATTACGCCGAAAGCGGGTCATGGACAGAACAGACGTTCCGCGAAAATACCTCCGATTTCGACAAGATCCGGCTGCGCCAGCGGATTGCGGTGGATATGACCAACCGCACGACAAAATCCCAGATGATCGGGCAGGATGTGGCGATGCCGGTGGCGCTGGCCCCGGTCGGGCTGACCGGGATGCAGTCGGCAGATGGCGAAATCAAGGCCGCAAAAGCCGCCGAAAAATTCGGTGTGCCCTTCACCCTGTCCACGATGTCGATTTGTTCAATTGAAGATGTGGCTGAAAATACGACCAAGCCGTTCTGGTTTCAGGTCTATACGCTGAAAGACGATGATTTCATGCAACGCCTGTTCGACCGCGCCCGTGCGGCGGGTTGTTCGGCCATCGTCCTGACGCTTGATCTGCAAATTCTGGGACAACGGCATAAGGATATCAAGAACGGCATGTCCGCGCCGCCGAAATTCACGCCCGCCAGCATCGCCGATCTGTCCACCAAATGGGGCTGGGGAATCGAGATGCTGCAAACCAAGCGGCGGTTTTTTGGCAATATCGTCGGCCATGCCAAGGGCGTGTCAGACCCGTCATCCCTGTCATCCTGGATCGGCGAGGCGTTTGACCATGCGCTCGACTGGGACCGCGTCGCGCAATTGATGAAAATGTGGGGCGGCAAGGTGATCCTGAAAGGTATCCTTGACGCCGATGATGCGCGCAAGGCGGCGGCACTTGGGGCGGATGCCATCGTCGTGTCCAACCACGGCGGGCGGCAATTGGACGGGGCTTTGTCATCCATTCGCGCCCTGCCCGCGATTCTTGATGCGGTGGGCGATAAAGTCGAAGTGCATTTCGACAGCGGCATCAGGTCGGGACAGGATGTGCTGAAGGCTTTGGCGCTGGGGGCCAAGGGCACCTATATCGGACGGGCCTATATCAACGGGCTGGGCGCCATGGGCGAGGCAGGAGTGACGAAGGCCTTAGAGGTCATTCACAAGGAACTGGACACCACAATGGCGCTTTGCGGACGGCGCGACATACGTGAAGTAGACCGTGATATCCTGCTGGTGCCAAAGGATTTTGAAGGATCCTGGGTATAAGCGTGGGGATTTTGCATCGCATTGCGATTTTTCGCATTCGCAGCACAATGAAGTGATTGACCCGTGAAAAAACTCTTTTAAGGCTGGTTGCGATCGCTGGCGTCGCTTTGGCGGGGTCAGTCGTCAGATCGCAAACCAAACACTAGGATAAATCACATGCGTATGACCAATGTTTTTGCAACAGCCGCTGCTGTCGCCGTTCTGTCCACCTCTGCTTTCGCTGGCGGCCTGGCCCCTGAAGTTATGGAAGCTCCAGTCGTCGTTGCAGAGCCAGCACCTGCCGGTTCTTCGATCAACCCAGCATTCATCGTTGTTGGCGTTCTGGCTGCTCTGCTGATCGCAGCTGCTGCTGACTAATCACACGTCACACCGACGTGTCGATCCAGACCGCAGCGCATCACGCGCTGCGGTCTTTTTCTTTTGTCAGATCTGCGGCGCGACGGCCCGCTCCGGCTGCGTCATCTTTTGCCGCGACACCAGCAAGGCCAGCGGCAAGGTGGTCAGCAGCAAAACCGCCACACCCAGAAACGCGATGCGCAGGCCAAAGTTCTGGCTCATCAACCCCATCAGCGTCGGTGCGAAAAAGAACCCAGAAAAGCCGATGACCGCGGTGCGGCTGATCGCTTCGGTGCGCAGATGCGGTGGGACCAGCTTGCCCACCAGCGCCAGCCCCATCGGGCCAATGACCGACACGCCCAGCCCAAGAATGCCGAATCCCGCATAGGCGACCAGCGGCGTCGGCGCGAGGGCTGCCAGCACCGCACCACTTGCCGACAGGATCGAGGCGCAGATCACAACCTGCACCTCACGCAGTTTTTCCGCTACCGCCTGCCCGGCAAAGCGGCCAAAAGCCATTGTCAGCCCCAGCATCGCAGGCCCCAGCGCGCCTTCTGCCGCGCCGCCGCCAAGGGTGCGTTCGACATGGAGCGCCGACCAGGCCTCGACCGTGGCTTCGGACATGAAGGCGACCAGCACGATGGCGCCGCAGAGTACGATCGGCCAAAGCGGATAGCGACCCTGATACCCTTCTTCCGCCGCGACATAGGTCACATCCATGCGCACAAAAGGGATCATGCAGGTCGCGAACAGGCCGAAACCGGCAAAGACGGGCGCAGGCGGCAGACCTGCCTCACGCGTGAACCCCACAATCAATGCGGCACAGGCATAGGCCACTGAAAACATCGCGTGATTGGCATTCATCAGGGGACGACGATGCGTCGCCTCCAATTCGCTGACCCGCGCATTCATCACGACATCAAGCAGGCCGGACGCCAGCCCGACCAGCGCCATCGAAACCGCGAATGCCAAGGGATGGGTGATATGCCCCGGAATCAGCCAGGCAAAGGCCAGCGCCGCAATCGCCGCCTGCATCGACCGGCTGCCCAGCCATCGGTCCAGCTTGGGCGCCAGCCACATCGCGGACACAAGCCCCGTGGCCGACCCCAGCAGCACCGTGCCGAAGACAGCGTCCGACGCACCTAATTGCGCCTTGATCACAGGCACATAAGCGGCGAAACACCCCCAGAAGACGCCCACCACGACAAAAGCCATGGCCGGGCGACGCGAAAGAATCAATGCATTGAGAATAGACATGACGCCATGGGTGCCGCGCCAAATCTCCCAAAGCAAGTTTCAAATTGCGCCGTTGCGGCAATGACCGTCACCTGGGTCCTGACCCATGCCCGCCGGTGTAAAATAGGCTTTTCAATCGCGTCAATTCCGCCTATAGGGCAGGCTTCATCGGGCTCGGACACCCTTGGAGGCGGGCCCCTCTATTAAAGGAATATTACTATGGCTGGACAGATTCCAGATCTGAACGCCAAGGTACGCGCGGGGACAGGCAAGGGGGCCGCCCGCCAAGCTCGCCGTGAAGGCGACGTACCTGGCACTGTTTATGGCGGCGGCACTGAGCCCTTGTCCATCAGCATCCCATTCAACTACCTGCTGACCACCCTGCGCAAGGGCCGTTTCATGTCCACCCTGTTCAACCTCAAGGTTGAAGGCCAGGACGACGTGCGCGTGATCTGCCGCGGTGTGCAGCGCGATGTGGTCAAGGATCTGCCGATCCATATCGACCTGCTGCGCCTCAAGCGGACCAGCCGTGTGAAATTGTTCATCCCGGTCGAATTCATCAATGATGAAACCTGCCCCGGCATCAAAAAGGGCGGCGTTCTGACCGTGGTCCGGAACGAAGTCGAAATGGACGTGCTGGCAGGCGATATTCCTGATCACCTGACTGTCGATCTGGCCAATGTCCAGATGGGCGATGTCATCCACATCAGCGATGTCACCCTGCCCGAAGGCGCGAAAACCGTCATCGACCGTGATTTCGTCATCGCCAACGTCTCTGCACCACGTGCGCTGCTGGCCAGCGACGATGAAGACGACGCCGAGACAGAAGAAGAAGCACCCGCAGAAGCCGAATAATTCAGCCTCGCGCGTTCCAGATCAGGGCATCCTTCGGGGTGCCCTTTTTCGTTGCTATCCACTGGCGCAGCGCGCCCAGCCCCGCTAGATTACTGCCATGAAACTCCTCATCGGCCTTGGCAATCCCGGCGCAAAATATGCGCAGAACCGGCATAACATCGGCTTTATGGCGATGGACCGGATTGCGGATGATCATGGGTTCAGCCCATGGCGCGCGCGGTTTCAGGGGCTCGTGTCCGAAGGCCGGATCGGGTCAGACAAGATCACCCTGCTGAAACCCGAAACCTTCATGAACCTGTCGGGCCAATCCGTGGGCGAGGCGATGCGCTATCTCAAGCTGACCCCCGCCGATGTGATCGTCTTCCATGATGAAATCGATCTGGCCCCCGGCAAGGTCCGGTTGAAAACCGGCGGTGGTCATGCGGGGCATAATGGCTTGCGCTCGATCCACGGCCATATCGGCCCGGATTATGACCGTGTCCGCCTTGGCGTCGGCCATCCGGGGCATAAGGATGCCGTGCCGGGCTATGTGTTGCGCGATTTCCCCAAGGCCGATCAGGATTGGCTGGATGACGAAATGCGTGGCATCAGCGACGGCATCGCGCATCTGGTCGCAGGCGACGGTGCGCGGTTCCTGAATGCCGTGGCCCTGCGCACCGCCCCGCCGCGATCATCCACCAGCACTCCCAAACCAGCCAAAACGCTGGAACCAGAACCGGAACCCGCACCTGATACCCGCAGCGCGATGTCCCGCCTGCTCGACAAATTCAGATGAGCGAAGCCACCGCCCGCGCAGCCTTTGCCCATCAGGCACAATCCTGCATCAACCTTGGCTCGCCCTTCATGGGGCAATTGATGCGGCTTTGCGCGACAGAACACTGGCCCCGAAGCCCCGTCACCGACCGGATTTTCACCTGGCAGGGCGATCTTGGTCCCACCGGCCAATCCGTGCCTTTGCGGCTGGCGGGCGCGCTGCATGCGCTGCACCTGCAAAGGCATGTCCTTACCGCCGCGGTGTACCCGCCCAAAACCAGCAGCGATGCCTCACTCTGGGCCTCAGTCAGTGACCTGTTGGTGCAGGAAGCCGCAGCAATCAACCAATGGCTCGACAGCCCGCCACAAACCAATGAGGTCCGCCGCTCTGCCACATTGATCGCTTTGGGGCATTGGCTGGCCGACCGCTATGCCCTGCCGATCCGCTGCAGCGAACTCGGTGCCAGCGCCGGGCTGAACCTGCATTGGGATGATTACGCGCTGAACATTGGTGATCAGACATTCGGCCCCGCCACCCCTGCCCTGACGCTGTCACCCGGTTGGAGCGGCGCACTGCCCCCCGCCACGCGGCCTCAAGTCATAGCGCGCGCCGGTGTTGACCTGAACCCGCTGGACCCATCCCGCGATGCGCTGCGGCTGCAAGCCTATCTCTGGCCAGATCAACCCGAAAGGCTGGCGCTGACACGCGCCGCGATGCAGGCGGCGCAGACCCCCATCAGCAAAGGCGACGCAGTGGATTGGTTAGCCGATCAGCTAAGCCACAGGTCCGGCCAGATCCATCTGATCTACACGACTATCGCCTGGCAATATTTCCCGCAGGACCGGCAGGATGCAGGGCTGGCCGCGATCACCGCCGCCGGTGCCACGGCCCGCGACGATGCGCCCCTTGCATGGTTCGGGATGGAGCCTGATGGTCAGGGCAAAGGCGCAGCGCTAACTCTGCGCCTCTGGCCCGGCGATCTGACCTTTGCCATGGGCCGCGCTGATTTTCACGGACGCTGGGTGCATTGGTCACCGACAGAATAGAAAGACTGAGATTATGGAAAAAGACCCGTCCTTCAACGTCCTTGGCAGCACGCTTGCCACCTGTTCGACCGCGCCGATTACCGGGTTCTTCCGCAACGGCGCCTGTGACACCTGTGCTGCAGACAATGGCAGCCACACAGTCTGCGCCATCATGACGGATGAATTTCTGGCCTTCTCAAAATACGTGGGCAACGATCTGTCCACGCCACGCCCCGAATTCGGCTTTGCCGGGCTGAAGGCCGGCGATGGCTGGTGCCTTTGCGCGGCCCGTTTTCTGCAAGCGCACGAAGAAGGCTGCGCGCCCAAGGTCAACCTTTACGCCACTCATGTCCGCGCGCTGGAAATCGTCCCCATCGACGCTTTGCGTGAAAACGCGCTGCCGCTCGACTAAGGCGCGACAAACCACATCTTCAGAGCCGAAATATCCCCGCCGGAGGCATAGAATCTTTTCCATGCCACAGGCGATGCAGGCCTTAAGCCTTCATATCGAACCCAAGATGCTTGGCGACGGTAAAGATATCCTTGTCGCCGCGACCACACATGTTCATCACCAACAGATGATCGGCAGGCAGATCAGGCGCTATCTTCATCACATGCGCCAGCGCGTGGCTTGGCTCCAGCGCCGGAATGATCCCTTCCAATGCACAGCACAGCTGGAACGCCTCCAACGCCTCCACATCGGTGATCGAGACATATTTCGCGCGGCCGATATCATGCAGCCAGGCATGTTCCGGCCCGATGCCGGGATAATCGAGACCCGCCGAGATCGAGAATCCTTCCAGAATCTGCCCGACATCATCCTGCAACAGATAAGTGCGGTTGCCATGCAACACGCCGGGGCGGCCACCAGTCAGTGACGCGCAATGCTCCATCTTTTCGTTGACGCCTTTGCCACCGGCCTCGACCCCGATGATATTGACGTCCTTGTCGTCCAGGAACGGGTAGAACAGCCCCATTGCATTGGAGCCGCCACCGATGGCCGCGATCAGCGTATCGGGCAGACGGCCTTCGGCCTCTTGCATCTGTGTCTTGGTTTCCTGCCCGATGATCGCCTGAAAATCACGCACCATCGCAGGATAGGGATGCGGCCCCGCCACCGTGCCGATGCAATAGAATGTATCGCGGACATTGGTCACCCAGTCGCGCAGGGCGTCATTCATCGCATCTTTCAATGTGCCACGGCCAGAGGTCACGGGAATCACCTCGGCCCCCAGCAATTTCATGCGGAACACGTTCGGCGCTTGCCGTTCCACATCATGCGCGCCCATATAGACGACGCATTTCAGCCCGAATTTCGCACAGACCGTTGCCGTCGCCACACCGTGCTGTCCTGCTCCGGTTTCCGCAATAATCCGGCTTTTGCCCATGCGGCGCGCCAGAATGATCTGCCCCAGCACATTGTTGATCTTATGCGCGCCGGTGTGGTTCAGCTCGTCCCGCTTCATGTAAATTTTGGCCCCGCCCAGATGCTGGGTCAGCCGTTCAGCATGATAAAGCGGGCTGGGGCGGCCCACATAATGCGTCCACAGATCATGCATTTCCGCCCAGAAGCTCTCGTCCGTCTTGGCATGTTCATATTGCTCTTCCAGCTCCAAGATCAGCGGCATCAGGGTTTCAGACACGAAACGCCCGCCAAATTGACCAAAGCGGCCCTTTTCATCGGGGCCGGTCATGAAGCTGTTGAAAAGATCGTTTGCCATGGGATACCTGCTCATTTGCGCTTCACCCAGACCTAACGCCCCTTGGGGGAATCGTAAACGCCTATCGCAAAGCGGCACAAAAAGCCGCAATCAGGGCCGCGTCCTTGACGCCCGGCGCGGATTCGACGCCGGAGGACACATCGACCTGTCGTGCGCTGGTCAGCGCGACAGCTTCGGCTACACTATCCGGCGTCAGTCCACCGGCCAGCATCCACGGCAAAGGCCAGCGGCGTTTGGCGATCAACTGCCAGTCAAAAGCAAGACCATTGCCACCGGGCAAACCAGCATCCTTGGGTGGTTTGGCATCGACCAGCAATTGATCAGCGACCTGAGCATAGACATCAAGCGCCGCCAGATCATCCGGCCCTGCCACACCGACCGCTTTCATCACTGGCAGGCCGTAACGCGCCCTGACCGCGGTGACCCGCTCCGGCGTCTCGGACCCGTGCAATTGCAGGATATCTATCGGCACCTGCGCCAGCAGCGCATCCAAAGCGGCATCATCGGCATTCACCACCAAGGCAACCTTGGCGATCCCCACTGGCACCTCCGCCGCAAGGCTTGCCGCCTGCGCCAGCGTTACATGGCGCGGGGATTTGTCGAAAAACACCAACCCGACATAGGCCGCCCCCGCCCGTACAGCCGCGTCAAGGCCAGCCGCATCGCGCAGCCCGCAGATCTTGACCCGTGTGTCAGGCATCAGCGTTTTTGTTCCAGCAGCGCCAGCACATCATCATCTGATGTGGCACCCGCCGCCGCACCGCGCAGTTGACTGACCTCGCGGCGCAGGTTTTCAACCTCGCGCGCTTTTCTGCGCGCCTCGACCCGGATGCGGTGTTCGCGCACCCATTCCCACAGGAACCCGATGGCAAGACCGGCGCCAACGCCGATGAAAATCACCACGAACAGCGGCAGGGTCAGGTCGGGCGAGAGGCCCAGCAGATCGCTGAGCGCGACGGGCATGGCGCGCACGGTCACAGGATCACGGTTGGCCAGCCCGATCAGAATCAGGCAAAGCGCGACGATGGCCCAAAAGGCATAACGAATAGTCTTCATAGGACCCTCTTACTGGCCGTTGAGCCGGTCGCGCAACAGCTTTCCCGTCTTGAAGAACGGCACGTGTTTTTCGTCAACTTCAACCGCTTCCCCGGTACGCGGATTACGCCCCAGACGCGGGTCGCGCTTTTTGACCGAAAACGCGCCGAAACCGCGCAATTCGACTCGGTTGCCCTGCGCCATTGCATCGGTGATCTGGTCAAAGATGGTATTGACGATCCTTTCGACGTCGCGCTGATAAAGATGCGGATTTTCGTCAGCAATTTTCTGAATCAGTTCCGAACGGATCATGGCAGTGTCCTTTGGTTTGGCAGAACGCACGCAGCGGCGATAGCGCAAACTATAGGAACAAAGACCGCATACGGAAAGCATGGCTTTGCAGTCATTGTCGGTTTTTTGGGGACAAAGCGACTGAAATTGCAGGAAACTTTGGCGATATTCCGCCAGAGCCCTGCTGCACCAGCGCTGCTGCATCGCAGCACCGCACATATGATTCGGGCAGCCAGCGTCCCGAAAGTGCCATAAAAAAGCCCCGCCGCAATCGCTTGCAACGGGGCTGATCTGGTCAGTCTGGGTGGTTTAGTCGCGCTTCAGCGCGGCCCCCAGAATGTCGCCCAAGGACGCACCGGAATCCGAAGACCCGAATTGTTCCACGGCTTCTTTTTCTTCTGCGATCTCACGTGCTTTGATCGACAGACCCAGCTTGCGGGTCTTGCTGTCGATGTTGGTCACGCGCACGTCGACCTTGTCGCCAACTCCGAAACGCTCTGGGCGCTGTTCGGCACGGTCACGCGACAGATCGGAACGACGGATGAACGACTTCATGCCTTCGTATTCGACCTCAATGCCGCCGTCTTCGATCTTGGTCACTTCGACAGTGATGATCGACCCGCGCTTCACGCCACCGATCGCATCCGCGAACGGATCACCGTCCAGCGCCTTGATCGACAGGCTGATGCGTTCTTTTTCAACGTCAACTTCGGCAACCTTGGCTTTCACGATGTCGCCCTTGCGGAAATCGCCGATGACGTCTTCGCCACGGCCTTCCCATGTCAGGTCGGACAGGTGGACCATGCCGTCGATGTCGCCTTCAAGGCCAATGAACAGACCGAATTCGGTGATGTTCTTGACTTCGCCTTCGACCTCGGTGCCCTCAGGATGGGTTTCTGCAAACACTTCCCATGGGTTACGCTGTGTCTGTTTCAGACCAAGCGACACGCGACGCTTGGCGCTGTCGATTTCCAGCACCATGACTTCGACTTCCTGGGATGTCGAAACGATCTTGCCGGGGTGGACGTTTTTCTTGGTCCAGGACATTTCCGACACGTGAACCAGACCTTCAACGCCGGCTTCCAGCTCAACAAATGCGCCGTAATCGGTGATGTTGGTCACGCGGCCCTGATGGACCGAACCCAAGCTGAACTTGGATTCCACAGCATCCCACGGATCTTCCTGCAGCTGTTTCATGCCAAGGCTGATACGGTGGGTTTCTTTGTTGATCTTGATGACCTGCACCTTGATCGTCTCGCCGATGGCAAGAATCTCGGATGGGTGGTTCACACGGCGCCATGCCATGTCGGTGACGTGCAGCAGGCCGTCAACGCCGCCCAGATCAACAAACGCACCATATTCGGTGATGTTCTTGACCACGCCGTCAACTTCCTGACCTTCGGTCAGATTGCCGATGACTTCAGCACGCTGTTCGGCACGTGATTCTTCCAGGATCGCACGGCGCGACACAACGATGTTGCCCCGGCGACGGTCCATTTTCAGAATCTGGAACGGCTGCTTCATGTTCATCAGCGGACCGGCATCGCGCACAGGACGCACGTCAACCTGCGAACCTGGCAGGAACGCGACAGCGCCGCCCAGATCCACGGTGAACCCGCCTTTGACGCGGCCAAAGATCGCGCCATCGACACGCTCTTCGTCAGCATAGGCTTTTTCCAGACGATCCCAGGCTTCTTCGCGGCGGGCCATTTCACGCGAAATGACGGCTTCGCCACGGGCGTTTTCGACCTGACGCAGGAACACTTCGACCGTGTCACCGACTTTGATTTCAGGGGCTTCGCCGGGATTTGCGAATTCTTTCAGATCGATACGGCCTTCCATCTTGTAGCCGACATCGATGATGGCTTGGCCCGCTTCGATTGCGATCACCTTGCCTTTGACGACAGACCCTTCAGCGGGTGTGTCCATTTCGAAGCTTTCGTTCAAGAGTGCTTCAAACTCGTCCATTGTATTTGCCATGTGGCGTCGTTTTCCTAACGTTTGGTTTTATACGGGCCGAGCGGTTGTGTCCGCCGGTCTTTGGGTTGCGATTTGGTCGGGCGACGCTGCGAATGTAAAACAACAGGGCCGGTGCATACCGACCCCGCTCAAGTCTCACGTTCGCGCCTGTTATCGACGCTTCAACAGGGGCGCGTATAAGCTGCCTGCCTCAATCGCGCAAGGTTTTTTGCACCTGTTCGATCACCGCGATGGCCTGTGCCACCGCCTGCGCGATGGTCATATCCGATGTGTCGATCAGCACCGCATCCGCCGCCGCAGCCAGTGGCGCTGTCGCGCGCCCTGCATCACGTGCATCGCGTGCCTGCACATCGGCAAGAACAGCATCCAGCGTGGTATCGCTGCCGCTGCCCTGCAATTCCGCATAGCGCCGTTCCGCCCGGCGCGGGGCCGAGGCGGTGACAAATAATTTCACCTGCGCCCCCGGACAGATCACCGTGCCGATATCGCGGCCATCCAGCACCGCCCCTTCCGGCCTTGCCGCAAAAGCCCGCTGAAACGCAGTCAGCGCATCGCGCACTGCCGGGTTCACGGCGACTTCACTGGCGGCCTGCGCGACTGCGGCACTGCGCAAGGTGCTGGCATCCATCTGTGCCGGATCGAGGTTTTGCGCCACAAAAACCGGATCACCGCCCTTGAGCATCCCCGCCCCCACGGCACGGTAAAGCAACCCGGTATCCAGATGCGCAAAGCCGAAATGCGCCGCCACCGCCTTGGAAATCGTGCCTTTCCCGGCAGCGGCAGGCCCGTCGATGGCCACCGTGAAACTCATGCGCTGATCCGTGCGATCTGGGCACCCAGATCATTCATCAACGGCTCAAAAATCGGGAATGACGTGGTGATCGGTGCGGCATCATCCACCGTGATCGGTTGCTGCGCCGCCATGCCCAGCACGATAAAGGCCATCGCAATCCGGTGGTCCAGACGGCTTTCGACCGTCACACCGCCCGGCACGTTACCGTGACCAAGGCCAGTCACGCGCCACCAATCCGGCCCTTCATCGACCGTCACACCCGCCGCGCGCAATCCTTGCGCCATGGCATCAATCCGGTCGCTTTCCTTAACGCGGAGTTCCTTGACGCCCTGCATCTCGGTCACGCCCTGCGCAAAGGCGGCAACGACCGACAGCACCGGATATTCATCGATCATGCTGGCCGCCCGTTCCGGCGGCACAGCAATCCCGCGCAGGTCGGGCGAAAACCGCGCGCGCAGATCGGCGACAGGTTCGCCGCCTTCCTCGCGCATATTCTCGAATGTCAGATCGGCACCCATTTCCTGCAAGGTGGTGAACAGCCCCGCCCGCGTCGGGTTCAGCCCGATATTGGGGACCAGCACATCCGACCCTGGCACGATCAGCGCCGCACAGACCGGAAACGCAGCAGAGGACGGATCACGCGGCACGACAATATCCTGCGGCTGCAATTCCGGCTGTCCGTCAAGGGTGATCACCCGCCCCTCATCCGTCTCTTCCACCGTCACGGTAGCCCCGAACCCCTGCAACATCCGTTCGGTATGATCGCGGGTCGCCTCTTTCTCGATCACGACAGTCTGGCCCGGCGCATTCAGCCCGGCCAGCAACACCGCCGATTTCACCTGCGCTGACGGCACGGGCACCATATAGCGCACCGGCATCGGATCAGCCGCACCGACGAGGGTCATTGGCAAACGTCCCCCGTCACGACCCACCGCCCGCGTTCCGAACAAGGCCAAAGGATCAGTCACCCGCCCCATCGGACGACCATTCAACGATGCATCGCCGGTAAAGGTCACCGTAATCGGCGTCGTCGCCATCGCACCCATGATCAGCCGAACGCCAGTGCCGGAATTGCCGCAATCAATCACCTGATCCGGTTCGGCAAATCCACCCACACCGACGCCGCGCACGGACCATTCGCCACCGCCGTGATTGGTCACTTCAGCCCCGAAAGCGCGCATCGCGCGGGCCGTATCCAGCACGTCATCGCCTTCCAGCAGCCCGGTGATCCGTGTTTCGCCGATACACATCGCACCAAGGATCAGGGAACGGTGCGAGATTGATTTATCACCGGGCACATTGGCCTCGCCCTGCAACGGGCCGCAGGCGCTGGACATCATCGGGATCGGGGTGCCGTGGGCTGACATGGGCGTTATCCTTCTTACATTCACGATCTGGTAGCGCAGCCGCACTGCGAAATCCATCACCCCGCCTCGCTTTGTTCAAAATACTCCCGCCGGAGGCAAGAATCTTTTAAACCCTGACAAAGGTCAGATAATGCGGCACACGCCCCTCGCGGAGTGCCTTTTTCTCATATCGAGTCGATACCCAATCTTCCCAAGGGGTGCGCCAATCTGCAGGACCTTCAGCCAACCAGTCAAACCCCTGACACGGCACTTCTTCCAGCGTCTGGCGGACGTAATCGGGAATATCGGTGGCTACGCGCAACTGCGCGCCGGGTTTCATCACCCGGTGCAACGGCGCGAGATGTTCGGCGGTGACAAACCGCCGCCGGTGATGGCGCTTTTTCGGCCAAGGATCAGGATAGTTCAGAAACACACGCGACAGCGATTGCGCTGGCAGCACATCAAAAACATTCCGCACATCACCCGGATAGACGGCAAGGTTTTCGACCTCCGCCTTGCGGATCTTGCCCAGCAACATCGCGACACCGTTGATGAACGGCTCCGCGCCGATGATCCCGATATTGGGATAGGTCTGCGCCATATGCACCAGATGTTCGCCGCCGCCGAAACCAATCTCCAGCCAGATGTCCTTGCCCGGAAACAAAGCCTCCAGATCAATCGGATGCCGGTCGGGGTTGTCTTCCCAGCTCACCGGCCCCGGCGACAGCGGGTCCAGATCGTTTTCAAGATAATCATGCTGGCTGGCGCGGATCGTCTTGCCGCGAAAGCGGCCATAGAAATTACGCCATGGCGCGCCGGAGGGGTGATGTGTCTTTGTCATGCGGCGGCATGTAGCAATCCCGCCGCCGCATGGCAATCTGTGTCAGGTGACCGCTGATCCACCTGACCTTTTAAACAGCGCGCTTCAGCGCCTCGACCAGATCGGTCTTTTCCCAGCTGAATCCGCCATCATCCTCAGGTGCGCGACCAAAATGACCATAGGCCGAGGTGCGGGCATAGATCGGGCGGTTCAACTGCAGATGTTCCCTGATACCGCGCGGCGTCAGATCCATCACCTGCGCGACGGCACGTTCAATCGCAGCCGGGTCCACTTCGCCGGTGTCATGGGTATCGACATAGATCGACAAAGGCCGCGCAACGCCAATCGCATAGCTGAGCTGTATCGTGCAGCGTTCCGCCATGCCGGACGCCACCACATTCTTGGCCAGATAACGCGCCGCATAGGCGGCAGAGCGGTCCACTTTGGTCGGATCTTTGCCGGAAAAGGCGCCACCGCCATGCAGGGCTGCACCGCCATAAGTATCCACGATGATCTTGCGCCCGGTCAGACCGGCATCGCCGTCAGGACCACCGATCACGAACACACCAGTCGGGTTCACCCACCATTCGGTTTCATCTGTGATCAGACCATCGGGCAGCACAGCGCGGATATGCGGCTCCACGATCGCACGGATATCGGCACTGGTCTGTGTCGCAAACTGGTGCTGCGTCGACAGCACGATCGATGTCACCTCGACCGGCTTGCGGTTCACATAGCGGACCGAGATCTGGCTTTTCGCATCGGGGCGCAGGGTCGGTTCTTCACCTGATTTACGCACTTCGGCCAGACGGCGCAGCACAGCATGGGCGTATTGGATCGGGGCCGGCATCAGCTCTTCGGTCTCTGTCGTGGCATAGCCGAACATGATGCCCTGATCGCCGGCGCCTTCTTCCTTACCTTCCGCGGCATCGACTCCCTGGGCGATATGGGCGGATTGCGCATGCAGCAGGTTCGTCACCTCACAGGTGGCGTGGTGAAACGCATCCTGCTCATAGCCGATATCCTTGATGCAATCGCGCGCGATGCCTTCAACCCGGCCGATGAAATCTGTCAGACGGGATTTGTCCGTCAGGCCGACCTCGCCCCCGATGACAACGCGGTTGGTGGTGGCGAAAGTTTCGCAGGCCACCCGCGCTTGCGGTTCTTCGGCCAGGAAAGCATCCAGCACTGCGTCGGAAATCCGGTCGCAAACTTTGTCAGGATGCCCCTCGGAAACGGATTCCGAGGTGAAAATATAATCTTGTCGTGCCATGAGGACGTGCTCCAATGAAAACCAACTGTCACGTCAGGAAGCCGTTGTGACAGAACTACCGCCGGGTGTATGGGCTGACCCTCTTGGCGTCAATCGCTATCGCGGCGGCGGCGCAGAACGCCCGTCAGCAGACCGAAAAGCAACACCAGACCCACCGGCCAATCGCCAAGGCGTGCATAGGGTGGCGCATCCCCGACCGCAGGCAAAGCCGCATCAAGCACGCCTTCGACGCCCAAAGGCAGCGAGGCCAGTATCCGGCCCTGCGCATCGATCATCGCCGAAATACCGGTATTGCCGACCCGCACCATGGGCAGACGTTGCTCAATCGCGCGCAAACGGGCCTGCGCCAGATGCTGATGTGGCCCTGCCGCCTGCCCGAACCAGCCGTCATTGGTGATCAACAGCAGCATCCGGGGCCGGTTCGGGCCGGTGATGATTTCCTCGGCAAAGATGCCTTCGTAACAGATCAGCGGCACGGCGGGGCCGATCCCGGGGATATTGACCGGGCCGGGTGTCGTGCCTGCGGCAAATCCGCCACCTTCCTGCACGGCCATGCCGCGGATGCCGATCCGGCCCAGCAGATCGCCAAAGGGGACATATTCGCCAAACGGCACCAGATGCTGTTTGTCATAAGTCTGGGTGATCTGGCCGCCCTGTTCCATCACCACCAATGAATTGTAATACCAGCCCCGTTCATCCTGCCGCTGCACGCCAAAGACCAAAGGCGCGCCGCGCGCAGCTTCATCAAACTGGCTCAGGTCGTCGATGATGTAGTTGAGCAGATAGGGCACCGCCGTTTCCGGCCAGACGACCAGATCGGGCCGCTCCCCCTGCCCCGACAATCCGACCAGCGTATTCACAAACGCATCGCGATACGCAGGGTCCCATTTCAGATGCTGCGGCGCATTGGGCTGCACCATCCGCACGACAGGCGCATCATCCGCCAATTGCGGCGCGGGCCCGGGGCGCAGGGTGATCGCCAGCAGCGCCAACACCGCCAGCACGACAGCGCCGCGCAGCCAGTCACGCGCCCAAAGCCGCGCAAGGCCCAGTGCCGCCAACACGGTGATCAGCGTCAGCAAATGCGGCCCACCGAGGGCCGAGGCCTGCGCCATCCATGTCGGCACCCAGATATGACCGAGCAAAGCCCAAGGAAAACCCGTCAGAATCAACGACCGCGTCATCTCTGTCGCGACTAGGAACAGCGCCAACGCAACCTGACTACGCGGTGCCAGACGCTGCGCAAACCATCCGGCTATCGCCCAGAACAGCGCCGCGCCCGAGGCCATCAGCAAAATCGCAAAAGGGGCCATCCAGCCATGGCGCGGCGCATCGACCAGAAACGGCTCAACAATCCAGCGCAATGTGAAGGCAAAATAGCCCAGCCCGAAAACCCACGCCCGCCAGGCCGCCGCGCGGGCCGATATCACCCGGCCCTGCCAGACGAAAAACACCGCCAAACCGATCAGTGTCGCAGGCCAAAGATCAAGCGGCGCTTGCCCCAGACCCGCTACGACGCCCAGCCCGAAAAGCGCGCCAAAGCGCGCCCAGCGCGGCAACCTATCAAGCATCGCGGGTGGTGTTGATGCGCACGCGCAACCGTTTGATCCGGCGCGGATCAGCATCGACAACCTCGAATTCCGGCCCATCCGGGTGCGGCACAACTTCACCGCGCGCCGGCACATGGCCCGCCAGCATCGCCACCAGACCGCCCAGAGTATCGATCTCTTCTTCATCGATATCGTCATGTTCGGTCAGGTTCATGCCGATCTCGGCCTCGAAATCGTAAAGATCGGTGCGGGCCTGCGCCAAATAGACACCCGGCTTTTCCATCACCCAGCTTTTTGCTTCGGCAATGTCATGTTCATCTTCAATCTCGCCCACGACCTGTTCGATCAGGTCTTCGATGGTGACCAACCCGTCGGTGCCACCATATTCATCAATCACCAATGCCATATGAATCCGCTCAGTCTGCATCTTTTGCAGCAAAACGCCTAAGGGCATGGAGGGCGGCACGAACAACAATGGCCGCAGCATGTCGCGCAGATCCAATTCTTCGGCACCACCGTTAAAGCCGTAACGCAGCGCGAAATCCTTGAGATTGGCAATGCCCACAGGCGTGTCCAGCGTGGTGTCATAGACCGGCAGACGGGTCATGCCCGAATCCCGGAACACATCCACCAATTCTTCCTTGGTGATGGTGACCGGGACGGCGACAATATCGGTTTTCGGGACTGATACATCTTCGACCCGCATCCGGCGCAGGTTCAGCATACCCAAAACGGTAGGCACCACACTTGCGGAATGACGCGCTGTCGCGCTGTCCTCATCCTCGTCCTGCTTGGGGCGCAAGCCCAACCTTAATCGGGCCAGAAGCCCCTGTTTTTCTTCTGTTTCGTCCTGCGGCGCGCTATGCGCCGCGCTAGAAGAACCGTCGCCGGTGTCGCCCATCTGATCCTAACCTTGGGGCACCCTGCCCCGTTCAATCCCTATATGGGTCATCAAGACCCATTTTGCCAAGTATCTCGGTCTCTAATCCTTCCATGAGGGTGGCATCAAGGTCACGCTCATGGTCAAAGCCCAAAAGATGCAACGTGCCATGCACCAATAAATGAAGACAATGCTCGGTGAAAGGCTTGCCCGCCGCCTCCGCCTCGCGCAGGCAGGTGTCATAGGCGATGGCGATATCACCCAGTTCGGCATCCATGATCGGATCAGGCGTCAGCGGCATTTCGCCTGCGATCCCCGCCGCACGTTCATCGGATGGCCAGCTGAGCACATTCGTCGGCCTGGGTTTGCCCCGGAAATCATCGTTCAGCGCCGCGATTCGCGCATCGTCACAGGCCAGCAGCGCGATTTCATAGATTGATGGTTCCAACCCCAATCGGTCCAGCACCGCATCGGACGCGCGCTGCGCAAGGGCTTCGATATCCACATCCGCCCAGCGCTTGTCTTCCACCACAACATCGATGGTCACTTGGCGTCATCCGCCTCGTAAGCTTCGATGATCGCCGCGACCAGCGGGTGGCGGACGACATCCTTGGCGGTGAAATAGTTGAAGCTGATCTTGGTGATTCCTTTGAGCAGCCGTTCGGCATCCCACAGCCCCGAATTCACCCCGCGGGGAAGGTCGATCTGGGTGCGGTCGCCGGTGATCACCATGCGCGATCCTTGTCCCAGACGGGTCAGGAACATTTTCATCTGCATCGTGGTGGCGTTCTGCGCCTCGTCCAGCACGACAAAGGCATTGGACAGCGTCCGCCCACGCATGAAGGCCAAAGGCGCAATCTCGATCACCTTTTCCTCCATCATCTTGGCGGCCTGTTTGCCCGGCAGAAAATCATTCAGCGCATCATAAAGCGGCTGCATATAAGGATCGACTTTGTCCTTCATGTCGCCGGGCAGATAGCCCAGTTTTTCACCCGCTTCGACAGCCGGACGCGACAGGATGATCTTGTCGACATGGCCGTTGATCAGCATATTCACGCCAACAGCCACCGCCAGATAGGTCTTGCCGGTCCCGGCAGGGCCGATGCCAAAGGCCAGTTCATGTTCAAACAAGGATTTGACATAGGCCTTTTGCGCATCGGTGCGTGGTTCGACCAGTTTCTTGCGGGTCTTGACCTCGACCCGCGTCGCATCGGCCTTGAACAATTCGATCTGATCGGCAGGTCCAGGCACCGGGTTGGGGCCCATGCGCAATTCACGGTCCAGATCACCTGCCTCGACCGAGCGCCCAGCCTCCAACCGGCTGTAAAGCGAACGCAGCACTTCCAGCGCATCCTGCCGCGGACCTTCTTCACCGATCACCGCAAGGCGATTACCGCGACGCAGGATCTGCACGCTCAGCTTGTCTTCGATGGTGGACAGATTGCGGTCATATTCACCGCAAAGATCGATCAACAACCGGTTATCGGGGAATTCCAGCACGGCTTCCGTGATGGCGTCGGCGGGCGGGGTCAAAGCACCAGTGGCCAAACAGCTCTCCTCTGAGTCTATATTTAGCTATCGTGGCGGGTCCAGCACGGGCGCGCAAGGCGTCAATGGCGAATGTCACGCATTTGACATCAAATAGGCCGGGATTGGCGCAGATACAGGCAGGATGAGTTCAGACCCATCTTACCCTATCAATTCCCCCTTCAGCGAATTGGCGCTGTCATCCACGATCCGCACCCGGCGCACCTGCCCCAGCACATCCAACGGTGCCTCGGCAAAGACCGCGTGCAGGTAATCCGATTTTCCGATCATCTGCCCGGCTTCGCGCCCGCCCTTTTCAAACAGGACCTTGACCTCGCGCCCGATCATGCTGGCCTGAGTCTGCTGTTGTTGGTCCCGCAGCAAGGCCTGCAGGCGCTGCAGGCGGTCGTTCATGACATCCTCGGGCAGTTGCGGTTTTTCCGCAGCAGGTGTGCCCGGGCGGGTGGAATATTTGAACGAATAGGCCTGCCCGTAATGCACATCGCGGACCAGTTGCAGGGTGGCCTCGAAATCCTGATCCGTCTCGCCCGGGAAACCAACGATGAAATCGCCCGACAGCAGGATATCAGGGCGCGCCGCACGGATACGGTCGATCAGGCGCAGATAGTCTTCCGCCGTATGTTTGCGGTTCATCGCTTTCAGAATACGGTCAGACCCCGATTGCACCGGCAAATGCAGATAGGGCATCAACTTGTCGCATGTTGCATGCGCATCGATCAGCGCCTGATCCATGTCATTGGGGTGGCTCGTGGTGAACCGGATCCGCGCCAGCCCGTCAATCTCGGCCAAGGCCCAGATCAGCCCCGCCAGCCCGCCGTCATGGCCGTGATAAGCATTCACATTCTGGCCCAGCAGGGTCAGTTCACGCACGCCCGCATCGACCAATTCGCGCGCCTCGCGCAGGATACGGTCGGCGGGGCGGGATACTTCGGCCCCACGCGTATAGGGCACGACGCAGAAGGCGCAGAATTTGTCGCACCCTTCCTGCACCGTCAGAAACGCGGTCGGGCCGCGTTTCGCCTTGGACCGGGACTTCAGCGTCTCGAACTTGTCATCATCGGGAAAGTCGGTGTCGAGCGCCTTGGCCCCGCCCTGCACCGCATTCTCCATCGCAGGCAGTCGGTGATAGCTTTGTGGACCGACAACCAGATCGACCATCGGCGCGCGGCGCATGATTTCCTCGCCCTCGGCCTGCGCGACGCAGCCGGCAACGCCGATCTTCAGATCGGGATTGGCGAGTTTCAGCTCTTTCATCCGGCCCAGTTCTGAATACACCTTCTCAGCCGCCTTTTCGCGAATATGGCAAGTATTCAGCAGGATCATATCCGCATCATCGGCGCGGTCGGTCTGCACATAGCCTTGCCCGCCCAAAGCCTCGGCCATGCGTTCGCTGTCATAGACATTCATCTGACAGCCATAGGTCTTGATAAAGAGCTTCTTGGGCGCGTTCATAAGGATATTTCCGGGAAAAAGGTCGCCCTGCTTCTAACGGGTCCGGCCCCTGCTTGCAATGCAGTGGAAATTGGCACAATTTGCCCAAACCTGTTTCGGATATCTGTTGTAATGCGTTACCCCAGCCTTGCCGCCTTGCTTGCGAACCGCGCGACGGCATTGCCTGTCGGGCCGGTCTGTCTGATCATCATCGAAGACAATGCCGCCATCGACAGCACGATCCGGCACCATGCGGCCCTCGGGTTCCGGTCTCTGGTCGTCTTCTGCCCGGCAGAAGTGACCCTGCCGGAGGACATCAAGTCACCGTTACACCGCGTCGATCACGCGATCACGCCGACCCAGACCCTGCCCGATATCGTGAACCCGATCATCGCGGCCTTGCCGGGGCAATGGATTTACTACTGCTTCAACGGCGAATATCTGTTCTTTCCATTCAGCGAACAACGCTCCGTCGGCGAGATGCTGGGTTTCATGACCGAAGAACGGCGCGACAGCGTGATGAGCCAGGTGGTCGATCTTTATGCCCGTGATCTGACAACACATCCCGATGCGGTTGACCCCAGCAACGCCTGGCTTGACGGATCGGGTTATTATTCTGCCACAAGGCAGGACCAATTGGGTCACCCGATCGACCGGCAGTTCAGCGTCTATGGCGGGTTGCGCTGGCGGTTCGAGGAACATATCGCCCCGGACCGGCGCAGGCTGGAACGTGTGGCGCTGTTTCGCGCGACCAAAGGGCTGACCATCGGCCCGGACGGGCGGTTCAGCGATGCCGAATACAACACGCATGCCTGCCCTTGGCACCATAACCTGACCGTTGCGATCTGTTCCTTCCGTGCGGCCAAGGCGCTGCGCCGCAATCCCGGCAGCCGCGATGCGATCAACACGTTCCACTGGCCGAAATCGGTCCGGTTCAACTGGCAGGCGCAGCAATTGCTGGATCTGGGGCTGATGGAACCGGGGCAATGGTTCTGACGGTCCGGCCTGCATCCG
This sequence comes from Yoonia sp. 67-2, assembly GCF_035117555.1. NCBI lineage: Bacteria > Pseudomonadati > Pseudomonadota > Alphaproteobacteria > Rhodobacterales > Paracoccaceae > Yoonia > Yoonia sp. 67-2. The sequence continues at coordinate 233,586 of NZ_JAYKPK010000004.1, read as the reverse complement.
GGCGATGCTGCCAGGAGGCATAGGGCCAGTCGCCCGCACGCCGCACCAGCCCGGCACGGACAGGGGCGGTGACGATCAGATGCATATGACACGCCAGATCTGCCTCATCGCGGATCACATGCTCCCAGAACCGGCGCTGCCAGATGCCTTTCTCGCCCCGGCGTTTCTGCACATCGGTCAGATTGTCAGATGCGGGCAGATGTCGCGAAAAAGTGGATTTGATCATCCGCCAGCGACCGGAATAATCCGCATCCGCCGCAGGCAGCGTCCAGATCATATGCAATTCTGCAGGCAAGATGACGGCGGCATCAATGCGGAACGGCCTTTGCTTGCGGCACAGCCTTGTGGCATCGCGCAACAGGTCAATCTGGCCGATCAGCAGGTCAGACCCCTGATCCTGCAACCGCACAGTAAAGAAATAGGTCCCGCCGGGGACATAGCGCCGGATGTATTTTGCCATAAGGGCAACATGGCGCTCAGTGGTTAATTTATCGTGTAGGGTGGATCAAAATCCGCCTTATTTCCGGCGCAACCTGATCACGACATCGACAGAGGCAATTTCCGCCCCCGCAGGCGCCTGCGGCAAGCGGCGGATTTCCAGCTGATCCAGCGGCGCATCTGTCAGCTTCGCGGTATCTTCCCAATAGAAATGCGGATGATCCGTCATATTGGTATCGAAATAGCTTTTCGACCCATCCACCGTGATTTCCCGCATCAGACCGGCATCACAGAACGCGCGCAATGTGTTGTAAACCGTGGCGAGCGACACTTTCTCGCCCGCCTTACTGGCGGCATCGAACAGGCTTTCGGCAGTGACATGGCGGTTCTGCCCGTCGCCCACCAGCAAATCCGCAAGCGTCAGCCGCTGCCTGGTCGGGCGCAAGCCTGCCCCTGCCAGCCAATCCGTGCCGCGATGGTTTTGCATGTCTTTCATTCAGCCCGTCCTTTGCCTGCCATACATATGGGAGAAAACCCACCAAAATCAAATGAAAATACACGTCAACGCTGCGGACTTGCCCTGACAAGCGGGCAGATGCTAAGCCTGCACAAATCATTCTTCACAGGACAAGACCCGATTATGGCCGATTTCCCCACCAGTTTCGACAAAGACGCCCTGCTGCAATGCGCCCGTGGCGAACTCTTCGGCCCCGGCAATGCGCAACTGCCCGCGCCGCCGATGCTGATGATGGACCGGATCACCGATATTTCCGGCGATGGCGGGTTGCACGGCAAGGGCCATGTCGTCGCCGAATTCGATATCACCCCCGATCTGTGGTTTTTCGACTGCCATTTCCCCGGCAATCCGATCATGCCCGGCTGTCTGGGCCTTGACGGGCTGTGGCAATTGACCGGCTTCAACTTGGGCTGGCGCGGCTGGCAAGGGCGCGGCTACGCGCTCGGCGTGGGCGAGGTCAAGCTGACCGGCATGGTCCGCCCCGACCGCAAGCTGCTGACCTATAAGGTCGATTTCACCAAAGCCATCCAGACCCGCCGCCTGACCATGGGCGTCGCCAACGGCACCGTCGAAGCCGACGGCGAGGTGATCTATCAGGTGACGGATATGAAGGTGGCGTTGAGCGAGGGGTGAGTTGTAGTCGGGTCGCAGAGGGGTCTGCAAACGTCTGGTGCCGATTGCTTCGCGCAGCACCAATGTGGGCTTCATGGAGACCACACCTTCGGGACATTTTAACATTTCGTCTTGACTTGAACCTTTTCGCTGACGAATTTTTAAAAGCTATCAAGGATAGTACCAGAAGTTATGTCACCTCCTGATTTTTCGAAGCCAACAATCGACACGCTCGCGCGACGAGCAAGATTTCAATGCTCAAACCCCGACTGTCAGGCGCAGACGGTGGGCCCCAATAGCGATCCCGAGAAGGCAACCCTCATCGGCGAGGCGGCGCACATCGCAGGCGCGAAGTCAGGCGCTGCACGCTACAACGCTGCCATGTCTGATGTAACCCGGGCGGCGATCACGAACGGCATTTGGCTATGCCGAAATTGCCATGGGCAGATTGATCGGGACGAACAAAAATATCCAACGGACTTACTTTTTGCCTGGAGGAGAGAACATGAGGAAAAAGCGGCCCGCGAGTTAGGGACGCGCGGTGATCGCATTCGGTATGAGACCGAGATGGCTAACCTAGACTTCCTCACTTGGTATCCCGCAATCATACAGCGGATCGTTTTCGACAAGCCGGACGGTTGGGAATGGCGCTTCGTCGCAGAACTAATGCGACATCTCAACAAGACGCAGTTCAAGCGTCTCAAGAACCTCCAAGCTGGCCACTACTACAATCCGCAGCCGCGGGTGGAGAGAGATCAGTTCATTAACTGGATGGTGGAACGTACACACATCATGTCGAACCTAGTCGGCCCACTCGCAGGGCTCATAGACCGACTAACCGCGAGTTGGGGAGAGCCTGGCGAACAAGCCGACATCGAGGAGATGCATGACGTCTGCGTCCTGATCCGCGATGCTCTGACTGCGATCGTTAACTTCGAAGAATCCCTGCATTTCGCGCACATCCCCGATGAGGGCGAGCCGTTACGGACAGTGCTGATGAACGCTGTCGGTCCTAACGCAGCCCGGCTGGCCGAGATTCCTGACAGGCTTGATGAGATGGTGGCGATGATTGGCACGGATCATGGGGGAACTGCTGAAGAACCCCTGATTGTCCGATGGACTTTCCCGTTCGAACTCCCAAAGGACTTCAACAAACGATTTGACGACGCTTTGAGGCAGTACCAGCAAGAAAGCCAACTATAACTTAATTTGAGTTATCTAATAAGACCGGGCATTCGCGCGATGCGCAACGAAAGTTGTCGCAGTCCGCAACCCCACTAACCAAGCACACCCCCACCCCCCACTTGCCCCGCCCCCTCCTCTCCCCTAAACAAACCTAAAGCCATCAAGGGAGAGCAGCGCATGCGCCGTGTCGTCGTCACAGGTCTGGGGATCGTCTCCCCCATCGGAAACAACGCGGCAGAGGTGACCGCTGCGCTCAAGGCCGGGACCTCCGGCATTGTTGCCTCTGCGGAAATGGCCGAACACGGCTTTCGCAGCCGGATCGCGGGCACGCTGAAAATCGACGTGGCCGATCATGTCGACAAACGCACGCTGCGTTTCATGGGCCCCGGTGCCGCCTATGCCCATATCGCCATGGGGCAGGCGATTGCAGATGCCGGGCTGACCGAAGACCAGATCGTCAACTCCATGACCGGGCTGATCGCAGGCTCCGGCGGGCCGTCGACCTCGGCCATGTTCGCCGCCCATAATGTCGTGAAAGACACCGGGGCGACCAAGCGGATCGGGCCTTTTGCGGTGCCCAAATGCATGTCCTCGACGATCAGCGCGAACCTTGCGACGGCCTATCAGATCAAGGGCATGAATTTCTCGATCACCTCGGCCTGTTCGACCTCGCTGCATTGCATCGGCATGGCGGCACAGCAGGTGGCCCTTGGTCAGCAGGACATCATGTTCGCCGGCGGGGGCGAGGAATTGGACTGGACCCTGTCCTGCCTCTTCGACGCGATGGGCGCGATGTCGTCGAAATACAATGACACGCCCGAAAAGGCGAGCCGCGCCTTTGACGCGGGCCGCGACGGTTTCGTCATCGCAGGCGGCGGCGCGATGGTGGTGCTGGAAAGCCTCGATTCCGCCATCGCCCGTGGCGCGAAAATCTATGCCGAGGTGACGGGTTTCGCTGCCACCTCTGACGGGGCCGATATGGTCGCGCCCTCGGGTGAAGGCGGCGAGCGCGCCATGCGCGGCGCGCTGAAAACCCTGCCAGAGGGGCGCAAGATCAGCTATATCAACGCCCATGGCACATCGACCCCGGTGGGCGACGTGGGCGAGGTCGAGGCCGTGCGCCGCGTCTTTGGCCGCGGCACGACGCCGCCGATCTCTTCGACCAAATCCATGACCGGCCACAGCCAGGGGGCGACAGGGGCGCAAGAGGCGATCTATTGCCTGCTGATGCTGCAGGATGATTTCATCGCCCCCTCGATCAATGTCGAAACGCTGGACCCCGCGCTGGACCCGGCAGAGATTGCGACGGTGCGGGTGGATAACGCGGGCCTTGATACGCTGATGACCAATTCCTTCGGCTTCGGCGGGACCAACGGGTCGATGCTGTTGTCGAAATACCAAGGGTAAGAACATGACGATCACATTGCAGGGCAAACGCGGCCTGATCATGGGCGTGGCCAACGAACGCTCCATCGCCTGGGGCATCGCGAAGGCGATGGCCGAGGCGGGCGCAGAACTCGCCTTTTCCTATCAGGGCGAGGCTTTCGGCAAACGGCTGGAACCACTGGCGCAATCCGTCGGCTCTACCATGATGGTTGATGTCGATGTGACCGATGAGGCCAGCATGGACGCGGCCTTTGCGATGATCAAAGACCAATGGGGCAAGCTCGATTTCGTGGTCCATGCCATCGCCTTCTCCGACAAGAACGAACTCGCGGGCCGGATCATCGACACCAGCCGCGAGAATTTCAAAAACTCGCTGACGATTTCCTGCTATTCCTTCATCGACGTGGCCAAACGCGCGTCAGAGCTGATGCCAGACGGCGGCACCCTGCTGACGCTGACCTATCAAGGCTCCAACCGCGTCACGCCGTTCTACAACGTGATGGGCGTGGCCAAGGCGGCGCTGGAATCCGCCACCCGCTATCTGGCCAATGACCTTGGCCCGCAGGGTATCCGCGTGAACGCCATCAGCCCCGGCCCGATGAAAACACTGGCCGGTGCCGCGATCGGCGGGGCGCGCAAGACCTATAAACACACCGAGATGAACACCCCCCTGCGCGCCAATGCCACGTTAGAGGCTGTCGGCGGCACGGCGGTTTACCTTGCCTCTGATGCGGGCACCTGCACCACCGGCGAGATCATCCGCGTCGATGGTGGTTTTCACGTGTTGGGGATGCCGCAGCCCGATCATCTGGTCTGACGCCCGGTCTTCTTATTTCCCCAAATACTCGGGGGTGAGCCCCGGACTTGCTCCGGGGCGAGGGGCGCAGCCCCTTGTTCGGCTGCGCCGAAGCGCGCCGCGCGGGGATATTTTTACTCGGACGATAGGGGCGCGGAGTTAACCACGCCCCCGCGTGATTAGGCCGCTTTGATCGCGACCATTTCGATATCAAAGGTTAGATCCTTGCCCGCCAGCGGGTGGTTCGCATCCAGCGTCACTTCCGCCTCGGTTACTTCGGCGACGGTCACTGGCACGACCTGGCCCTGTGGCGTCTGCATCTGCAACTGCGTGCCGGGATCAAGCGGGATATCGGCGGGGATTTCAGCGCGCGGGATCGCCTGACGGGCATCGGGGTTCAGATCACCATAGGCATCGGCGCAGGGGACCAGCACGGTTTTCTTGTCGCCGACGGTCATTCCCGGGATCGCGGCATCGAGGCCGGGAATGATCTGGCCGGAACCGACCACGAATTCCAGCGGATCGCGCCCGGCGGAACTGTCGAATGTCGCCCCGTCATTCAGGGTGCCGGTGTAATGAATCTGGACAGTATCGCCTGTTTTTGCCTGTGTCATCGCGTCGTTCCTTTCGTTTTCTCATAAAATCGCAGGTTTTACCTATGGACCCATGGCGCGGATTGCAAACCGCTTTGCCCTTTTCGCCGGTTTGAGGCCGTGCAAGACTGGCAAGTGATCAGAAAATGACCGGATGCTGCCATGCCGACCTTCCATTCCACCGACGGCCTTTCCCTGCATTACACCGATGAGGGCAGCGGCCCGCCGGTCATCGCGCTGGCCGGGCTGACGCGCAATGGCGCGGATTTCGACCATGTCGCGCCGCATCTACCCATCCGCCTGATCCGCCCCGATTATCGCGGGCGCGGGCAATCATCTTGGGCCGATCCAGCGACCTATAGCGTCGCACAGGAAGCCGCAGATGTGCTGGCCCTGATGGATCATCTGGGGCTGGCGCGTGCGGCGATCCTTGGCACCTCGCGTGGCGGGTTGATCGCGATGCTGCTCGCCGCAACGGCCAAGGATCGGCTGACCGGCGTCGCGCTGAATGACATCGGGCCAGAGATCGCCCCCGCCGGGCTGGAGGTGATCAAGACCTATCTGGGCCGCAACCCGCCGCAAAAAACCTATGACGAAGCCGCCGCGGCCCGCGCCACGCTCTGGACCGCTTTCGAGGGCGTTCCGATGACCCGCTGGCTGGCTGAAGTCCGTGCGCATTACCAGCAAACCCCCGATGGTCTGGTGATCCGCTATGATCCCAAACTCCGCGATGCCGTACTGAACACCGGCGCGCAGCCGATGCCGGACCTCTGGCCGCTCTTCGATGCTTTGAACAGCCTGCCCCTCGCCCTGATCCGGGGCGCCAATTCGGACCTCTTAACGCTGGAAACCGCAGATGAAATGACCCGCCGTCGCCCCGATATGATCCGCGCCGATGTCCCGGGCCGTGGCCATGTGCCGTTTCTGGATGAACCTGCGGCACTGGCCGCCCTGCACCAATGGTTGGAAAAACTGCAATGAATATCGACATGATCCGCGCCGCCGCCATCCGCCTTGACGGCCACGCAAGGCGCACCCCGATCCTGACCTCGCCCTTTCTTGATGATATCGCCGGGCGGCGGGTGTTTGTGAAGGCCGAATGCCTGCAACATACCGGATCGTTCAAATTCCGCGGCGGCTGGTCCGCCGTATCCGCCCTGTCGCCAGAGGCGCTGAAGGCCGGCGTCATCGCCTTTTCCAGCGGCAACCATGCGCAGGGCGTGGCCCTTGCCGCCCGCAGCCATGGCACGACAGCTGTGATCATCATGCCCGCCGACGCGCCCGCCGTGAAAATCGCCAATACCCGCGCTTTGGGGGCCGAAGTCGTGCTGTATAACCGCGCGACCGAGGATCGCGATGCTATCGGCGCGCAGCTTGCCAGTGAGCGCGGCTTGACCCTGATCAAACCCTATGACGAACCGCTTGTCATCGCGGGCCAAGGCACCTGCGGTCTTGAAATCGCGTCCGAGATGAACGCGCTTGGCGTGACCGAGGCCGATGTCATGGTCTGCTGCGGCGGCGGCGGTCTGACCTCCGGCATCGCGCTGGCGCTGGCCGCCGATGCGCCGGGCCTGCGGGTGCGGCCTGCGGAACCGGAAGGGTTTGATGACGTCACCCGTTCGCTGGCCTCTGGCAAGATCGAACGCAATATCCAGCTTTCCGGCTCGCTCTGCGATGCGATCGTCACGCCGCAGCCCGGCAATCTGACCTTTCCGATCATGAAAGACCTTTGCGGTCCGGGCATCGCCGTGACCGAGGATGAGGCTTTGCGCGCCGTTGCCCTCGCCTTTGACCGGCTGAAAATCGTGGTGGAACCGGGCGGTGCTGTCGCCCTCGCAGCGGCGCTGTTCCACCCCGAGGCAAGCACAGGCGATGCGGTGATCGCCGTGGCGACCGGCGGGAATGTCGATCCGGCGGTCTTTGCCAAGGCATTGGCGACATTGGCATGACCACAGTGATCCGCGATGGCGTGACCCTGCATTATCGGATCACCGGCCCCGATGACGGCGCGCCTGTCGTCTTTGCCAATGCGCTTGGCACCAGCATGGCGATCTGGGATCAGGTCATCGCCCACCTGCCCCCCGGCCTGCGTATCATCCGCTATGACGCGCGCGGGCATGGGCAGTCTGATGCGCCGGACGGTCCCTATACGATGGGCCAACTGGTCAGCGATGCCGAGGCGGTTTGCACCGCTGCCAATATCCGCGACGCGCTGTTCGTCGGCCTCTCCGTCGGCGGCATGGTCGCGCAAGGGCTGGCGGTGAAACGCCCCGACCTGATCCGCGCGCTGGTCCTGTCCAACACCGCCGCCAAGATCGGTAATCCGAAACTCTGGCAGGACCGGATCGACAGTGTCACCGCCAAGGGCTTGCAAGCCCTGTCCGACGCCGTCCTGCAACGCTGGTTCGGGCGCAGTTTCTACGGCACGCCTGCCATGGCCCCATGGCGCGAAATGCTGGAATCCACGCCAGTGCAAGGCTACACCGGCACCTGTGCCGCCATCGCGGGCACCGATTTCTACACCCCCACCGCTGGCCTGCGCATCCCCACGCTCGGCATCGCAGGGTCAGAGGATGGCGCGACCCCGCCCGATCTGGTGCGCGAAACCATCGACCTGATCCCCGGTTCGCAATTCATCCTGATGCGCCGCACCGGCCATCTGCCCTGTGTCGAGGACCCGCAGACCTATGCCGCCCATCTGGCGGATTTCCTGAAAGCCACCGGCCATGTCTGATTTCCTGCTGATCCACGGCTCCTGCCACGGGGCTTGGTGCTGGGATGACCTGATCCCGCATCTGACTGCTCTGGGGCATAATGCCCGCGCCATCGACCTGCCCTCCCACGGAGAGGACCGGACCCCGGCAAGCGAGGTCACACTGGACCTTTACGCCCAAGCCATCGTCGCCGCGATCGACACGCCCGTCATCCTCGTCGGTCATTCCATGGCGGGCTATCCGATCACCGCCGCCGCGAACCTTGCGCGCAACAAGATCAGCGCGCTGATCTACCTCTGCGCCTACGCACCGATGCCGGGCAAATCACTGGCCCAGATGCGGCGGATGGCCCCGACGCAGCCACTGCTGGACGCGATCATGGTGGATGACCAGCGTGTTACCTTTGCGGTCGACCCCACCAAGGCCACCGAAAAGTTCTACCATGACGTCCCACCCGAAAAGGCAGCATGGGCCATCACCCAGCTTGGCCCCCAACCGATCCTGCCACAGGAAACGCCCTTGACGCCAACCCACGGCCTGCCCTGCCATTACATCCGCTGCACCGATGACCGGACCATCCCGCCCGAGTTTCAGGTCACGATGACCGCAGACTGGCCCGCCGATCACGTCAGCGAAATCCCCACATCTCATTCACCCTTCCTGTCCGCCCCCGCACAGCTCGCGCAACATCTGCACCGGATCGCGGGCCATACAAAACCGACGTCTGTGTCAGATGACTGACCCAACGCGCCAGTTCAGAGCGGACGTTCGTGCTTGGCGCAGCGAAGGACGGGAAAGAGCCCAAAATGACGGATCCTGCACAACGCTTGAATGCTGGTTCTGACGCAAGCAGAGTATATTGCGAACGGTGGTCTTATACTTTCTTTACCAATTGTGAATAGAACCTATCTCGCGCGCACTCGGAGGTTCCATGCAACACGGTTTCAGCGATTTTCTACGGCATGGCGGTGACAGCCAGTACAAAATAGCGCAGCGGAACGACCGTCTGGTTGGCAACCACTTGGGATTGTCGCTCAAATCCACGTTTCAAATTATTCCGCTTTGCGGGCCGATTTCAGTGAACGCCTCGACGAGGTAGCTGCCGAAAACACTCAGATGCTCCTGAACGCGCTGACGCCGCCAGATACAGTGCCAAACGTTTCTGCATCCGATTTGCGAGATGTGACCGACGCAAAGAAGGAAGCGCTCAATGCATGGGACGCTCGGCTTGAGAGCGTATACAGCGAATATCAAAATCATCCGCAACGGCTTAGGCCGCTTCGAACGGCCCTGGAAGAACGCCTTTTGCGCGCCTTTGCAGGACTGATCAATCAGCTTCGGCAGGAAGACCTTGGCATTGAGATGTATATTTGGCGCTCGCAGGACGATGCCAAGGTGCGCGATAGCCATGCAGAACATGACGACCAGGTGTTTCGTTGGGATGATCCCCCGGCGGGCGGGCATCCTGGCGAAGCGCATAACTGTAGGTGTTATGCGGAACCGATTGCGCCAGCACCTCAAATCAACATAATTCTAGCGGGCTCCGATGGCAGCATTCCTCCACAGGACCTTTCAGTCCACGAGGCAGGCGGGGGCCACACCATTGCCCTGCATGTCGGAAAGAGCGAAGCCTTCCTCATTGGATCGGTTAGCATGCCACGTGGGAGAACGCTTTTTGCAAGCCTATATCGGTGGCGACATGGAACATTCCCATCCCTCGAAGCGGCACAGAGGCTAACGAACTCTAATCTGGCTAGAAACGCGGGTGTTGTGAATGAAGTTGCCAGCGGGCGCCTGCGTAGAGCCTTCATAACAAGTGATTTTTCGTCGGTAACCGGCTTTGAGGCCTATAGAACCACTCAGCGGGCCTCTTCTCCGATAGGGGTCCGGCAGACATTTGGCGTAGGCACCGTCATTGAGTATGCCCCTGACATGCCGGATGGATTTATCATTATCACATCCTATCCAAGGATTGACTGACATGACGCCGCCCAAATCCTTTTACGACTTCACCTTACAGTTTCATCAAGACCTAGATGCTGTTCATCCTGGTTGGGCCGACACCCCAGACGGGCGCAACCAAATTTATGAAGACTTCCGACAAGGTTACGGCGATCAAGCCGTGCGGGAATTAGTCACATACTGCGAGAAACTCTTTGCTGACAATAACACTGATCTCGGTTCACTTTGGCTCAAAGAATCCAAGGCTGACTGGGTTATTCCAGATGAGGGCGTTCGTTTCCTCTTTCGAGACTTTTTGGGCTGGGCGGCGTCAATGTCTTAGGCAGTTTTTCAACAAAAAACTCTTATAGCCGACATTGGCGCAGCCGCAGCGAAATGGGGCTTCGTACCGCTCTGCCGACGCTGACCCAGACAGCACCGAAGGTCCAGTTTGGGTCAGCAACGCTTGGCATGTGACACAGGATCGCTTGACGCGCCCCACCGGCAGGATTCAGAAAATCCATAGGTTTGAAACGCTTTCGGATGGCATGCGACACACCGGATCGCGGGCCAGTAAATCGCGCTTGCAAAGCACCCCGCGCAGGCTGATCCTGCGCTGATGGACAAACGCCTCCCCGTCACTTTCATCCTGATCTCGGTCGTCATCGACGCGATGGGCATCGGTCTGATCCTGCCCGTCATGCCGTCGCTGATCCAAGAGGTCGAAGGCGCGGGGCTGGCCAGTGCCGCCGTCTGGGGCGGGATCCTCGCCACAATCTTTGCCGCGATGCAATTCATCTTTGGCCCCACTTTGGGCAGCCTGTCAGACCGTTACGGGCGCAGGCCGGTGCTGATCATCTCGCTGGTGATCATGGCGTTTGACTATGTGCTGATGGCGCTGGCGCATACGATCTGGCTCTTGGTCATCGGGCGGGTGATCGGTGGGATCACCGCCGCCACGCAATCCACCTCCGCCGCCTATATGGCCGATATCTCTAAGCCTGAGGAAAAGGCTGGCAATTTCGGCCTGATCGGCGCGGCCTTCGGCGTGGGTTTCGTGGTCGGCCCGCTGATCGGCGGATTGCTGGCGGAATACGGCACCCGTGCGCCATTCTGGGCCGCCGCAGGGCTGGCCGCGGCAAACGCGATTTTCGGCTATTTCGTCCTGCCCGAAACCGTCACCGACCGGATCCGCCGCCCCTTCGACTGGCGCCGCGCGAACCCCTTGGGCGCATTCCGCAATATCGGCGCGCTGCCGGGGCTGAAACCGCTGCTGCTGATCACCTTCGTCTACACCACCGCCTTTTTCGTCTATCCCGGCGTCTGGGCCTATTTCGGGGCAGAGCGTTTCGGCTGGGGCCCCGGCATGATCGGCCTGTCGCTGGGCGTCTTCGGGATCGGCATCGCCGTGGTGCAAGGGCTGCTGCTGCGCCCGATCATCGCGCGGCTGGGCGAAAGGCGGACCGTCATCGCAGGCCTCGCCATTGATGTGGGTGCCTTCATCGCCTTGGGCTTCGTCACCAACGGCTGGATCGCGCTTGCACTGACGCCACTCACCGCGCTGGGCTCCATCGCCGCCCCCGCCTTGCAAGGCATAATGTCGCGCACCGCCGCCGACAACCAGCAGGGCGAATTGCAAGGCACGGTGACATCCATCAACGCGGTGGCGACAATTCTCGCCCCTTTGCTGGTCACCCAGACCTTCTGGTATTTCACCGCGCCGCAAAACCCGATCTACCTGCCCGGCGCGCCTTTCCTGCTCTCGGCGCTGCTGGTGCTGGGCTGCATCGCAGTCTTCCTGCAAACCCCCAGACCAAAGCGCCCCCGGACCCCATAAGGTCACGTTCAGGCTTGCACCGGCCTGCGCCGCGCGACAGGCTGGGCGCAACATCGGGAGGATCACATGACCACAATCAAAGCCGCAATCTGCCACGCCTTTGGCGCGCCGCTGAGCATCGAGACTGTCAACCTCGCCGCCCCGCGATGGGGCGAGGTCGAGGTGACGCTGAAAGCCTGCGCCATCTGCCATTCCGACGTGACCTATATCGATGGCGGCTGGGGCGGCACCCTGCCTGCCGTCTATGGGCACGAGGCGGCGGGCCATATCACCGCCCTCGGCGACGGTGTGCGCGGTCTGCGCTTGGGCGATCCGGTGGTTGTGACCCTGATCCGCTCCTGCGGCACCTGCCCGTCCTGCGCGGGCGGCAGGCCCGTCGCCTGCGAAACCGATCTGGCCAGCAGCCCGCTGACCACCGCCGACGGCACGCCGGTCCATCAGGGTATGCACACCGGGGGCTTTGCCGAACGGGTCGTGGTCAGCCAAAGCCAGATCGTCAAATTATCCGACGCGATCCCGATGGCAGCCGCCGCCTTGTTGGCCTGCGGTGTGATCACCGGCATCGGCGCGGTGGTGAATGCGGCGCAATTGCGCGCCGGGCAGGATATTGTAGTGATCGGCACCGGCGGCGTCGGGCTGAACGCGATCCAAGGCGCGCGGATCGCAGGGGCGCGCCGGATCGTGGCGGTGGATATGACGGCAGATAAGCTCGCCATCGCCCGCGATTTTGGCGCAACCGATACCGTGCTGGCCACCGATGCAAAACCCTGGCAGGCGGCCAAGGCTGCAATGGGTCGCGGTGCCGATGCGGTTTTCGTGACCGTGGGTGCGATCCCGGCCTATGATCAGGCGCCGCGCTATCTGGCCAATGGCGGTAAAGTCATCATGGTCGGCATGCCGCATTCGGGTGCGATGTCCAGCTATGAACCGGTGATGATGGCCGCCAGCGGGCAAGGCATGATCGGGTCAAAAATGGGCGATGTGGTCATCGCGCGCGACATTCCGTGGATGGTCGATCTCTATGAACAGGGACGGCTGAAACTCGATGAACTGATCTCAGGCCGCTGGCCCCTCGACCAGATCAACGAGGCCATCGCCGACACCAAAACCGGCAGCGCCAGACGCAATGTGATCATCTTCGACTGACCCTCGCATCTTCAGAGCCTAAATATCCGGCCTTATGTATCAAACGCACCAAGCCTGCGAGGACTAGGGGATGATAACGTGCAGGCCTCTGCTTTGTCCTCATCGTGTAACCCTGCAACGCTGCATTTCTTCGAACCTGTAGGCTTGCCTGATAATTACGCTCTCATCGCAGGGGAACACACTGAAGGCCCTGACTTCCATACCGAACTCAGAGGTGGTGCTTGGGCCAGTTCGATAAGTGAGGACTGTAGCCATAAAAACTTCACTGCCAGTATCTTTCAAGAAGCGGTGCGAACTGCTTTCTGGGGGCGTCAGTTCAATTTTTTCATCAGGAAAAATGACCGGATGATCGTCCACACCGATTTTGCCCGTAGACCACTGCCTCCACCCGTCGATGATCAGATCAATATCAAAGCCAGAGGGAACACGGTAAAAATGCGTATGGACCGCAACGCAGAAAGCGGGGGACTTCCCCCTATTGATGACCTCGTAGGATATCCAAGACCTCACACCGCCTCTGAAGAATTCAAGTTCAGACCCATCGATGATTTTAAGGGTCAGCCAAGGACGCCGCTCCTCAATCATTATTTCGTTTGCTCTGACACCCGCGTCTGCGGCGGTTATGGCCGCCCTGTTAGTCTCGTCAGCTTTTCTAAGGGTCAGCCAAACAAAGAACACACCAGAAGCAGTAACGAAAAGCGTAGCAAGGGAAGTGATAAACATACCAAGCGCCCAGAGAGACATGTCCTGCTGCGCCTTCAAGTCATATTGGGAAGTATAATCATCTTTGCCGGTGTTGCTGACTTCATAAGCGCACGACAAAAAGCTGATCAACCCCTCAGGCTTTCGGCATATGCTGATGCGAGACTCTATATCGTCATGATGCTGAGCGGAGGCGTTGTTTCGTTCAGTGGCGTATTCTTCCCACTTTGAATTTCCGTACAAACCACCCAGAATTAGGATAAGGACTGGTATTGCTACAAATGCAGCTGTTCTGAACCAATCGCGCTTAGACATTGGAGCATGAACGCAGCTGAAAATTTTCCACGAGATAGCTTGTTGGCAACGTTCGCTTCTTTCTCGTTGATTCCTATATCTGACAGCTTTTCAACAAGTTGGGCGTAAGTCACCCCTCTACGTTCCAACTCCGTCTTAAGAAGGTTTGTGGCCTTGGCTTTCTATTCGCCTTGAGTCGGCATGTATCACCCATCCGCCCCAAGCAACACGACGCATCTATCAAAGCCTCTGCCAGCTTGCCTTTGTGTCCACCCTGCTTGCGAAGTGTCTGTAGCTCGATGTCTATGGTCTTGTCCTGCATGTGTGCAGGGTAGCAAATCAGGGTTTGAAATGATTCCGAAATCTTGGTGCGTTTGATACATAAGGCCGCAAACATCCCCGCCAGAGGCTCCGACAAAAGATAAGCCACAAGGCTCACTATCGCACCCCTGCCGCTCATCACGCCCCACCATCCATCGCCCGATCATCCCAGTCATAGACCACCACGCCTTCCGTCTCCCTTGCCCCCAGCGCGGTATAAAGCCCCCGCGCCGGGACGTTGTCGCCCTCGGTCGCGACCCAGACGCCTGCGCAGCCCCGCGCCTCTGCCACCGCGCGCAGTTCCGTGCAAAGCTGCGTGGCGATGCCACGGCGCTGAAAGGGTTCCACCACGCCGACCTCGGCGATGAAAAACATCGGCGGTTTGTCGGGGTGATACATCACCATGCCGCTGGCCATCCCCACAGCCTGCCCGCCAGCGATAGCCAGCACCATCTCGTGCAGCGGATCATCCAGAAACGCGCGCGCCTGATCCGACAGGATGGGGTTGTCGAACAGCCCGTCCTGCACAGACAGCAGCAGGTCCAGATCATCTGGACCTAAGTGGCGAAGCGTGATTGGGTCGGGCATGAAACGGCTCCTTTGGGAAAAATATATATGAAACTCGCTGATCTGGATATCATCGTCACCGCCCCGCCTGCCCCCGGCTGGGGTGGGCAATACTGGATCATCCCCAAGGTCACGACCGATACCGGCTTGGTGGGATACGGCGAATGCTACGCTTCCTCCATCGGGCCCGAGGCGATGAAGGCCGTGATCACCGACGTCTTCGCGCGGCACATGGCGGGCGAAAACCCCGAGAATATCGACCTGATGTTCCGCCGCGTCTATTCCTCGGGCTTCACGCAACGCCCCGACCTGACGGTGATGGGCGCATGGTCCGGTCTGGAAATCGCCTGTTGGGATATCTTGGGCAAAGACCGCGGCCGCCCCGTCCATGCCCTGATCGGCGGGCGGATGAATGACCGCATCCGCGCCTATACCTATCTCTACCCCCGCCCCGACCATGCCTTGCCCGATTTCTGGTCCAGCCCCGATATGGCCGCCGATGTCGCCAGCGACATGATCGCCAAAGGCTACACGGCCGTCAAATTCGACCCCGCCGGCCCCTATACGATGCGCGGTGGGCATATGCCGTCACTGCATGATATCTCGCTCTCCGTCGCATTCTGCAAACAGATCCGCGCGGCAGTGGGCGACCACGCCGATCTACTGTTCGGCACTCATGGCCAGTTCAGTACCGGCGGGGCGATCCGGCTGGGCCAAGCCATCGCGCCCTATAGCCCGCTCTGGTATGAAGAACCGATCCCGCCCGACAACGTCGCCGAAATGGCCAAGGTCGCCGCTGCCGTGCGTATCCCCATCGCCACCGGCGAACGGCTGACCACAAAGGCGGAATTCGCCCCCGTCCTGCGCAATGGTGCGGCAACAATCCTGCAACCCGCCTTGGGCCGCGCGGGCGGCATCTGGGAGGTCAAGAAAATCGCCGCCATGGCCGAAGTCTATAATGCCCAGATCGCCCCGCATCTTTACGCAGGCCCGGTGGAATGGGCGGCGAACATTCAACTCGCCGCATCGATCCCCAATATCCTGATGGCCGAAACCATCGAGACGCCCTTCCACATGGCGCTGATCAAAAACAGCCTGAGTGTCGAAAACGGCTATATCGCGGTTCCCACAGCCCCCGGTCTGGGGATCGAGTTTGACGAGGATCTCGCCCGCGCGCATCCCTACACAGGCACCGGCCTGCATCTGCAAATGCAGGAAGACCCGATCAGCTATCACGGCATCAACACCTTCTCCGGTGGCGCGCCGGTCAAGACGTGATGGCGCGCTACCCCTGCCCCAGAAATTGCGGCAGTTTCGACAGGTTCTTGGCCATCAGCGTCCCGATCCCGCCGACGCCATGCCGGCGGATCGCGCGGTAATCCTCGCGGCTTTTGCGGATCATCTGGGCGAAACTGCGGTTGCTCGCCCCACCGATCTGCATCTGCACCATGACCTGCGGGATATAGGCCAGCCGCACGCGGCCTGTGGTCAAAAACCGCAGCATCGCGTCATAATCGCCCGAGATGCGATAGCTGGTGTCATATAGCCCGGCGCGTTCAAACACCGCGCGGCGCAGATACAGCGTCGGATGCGGCGGCATCCAGCCGCGCGCCAGCGCAGTGGGCGTAAATTCCCCCGCCCGCCAATGCCGGATCACGCGGGCGGGATCATCGCGCGCAACATATTGCAGATCGCCATAAACCCCGTCCACCGCAGGATCAGCCAGCGCCGCCGCGACCCAGCCCAGCACATCGCGATCTGCCAGCACATCATCAGCATGCAACAGCCCGATCACATCGCCTGTCGCCCGCCTGATGCCCGCATTGATCCCCTCATAAATCCCGCCATCCGGGGCAGAGACCAGCGCCATCCCCGCCAGCCCCTGCGCGCGCAACAGATCGACCGTGCCATCAGTCGAGGCCCCGTCCTGCACCACATGCTCCAGATCGCCATGGCTTTGCAGATGCAGGGACTCCAGCATCCTCGGCAAGGTCAGCACGCCATTGCGCACCGCTGTCACGATTGAGATTTTCATGCCGCATCCTTTCGGCTGGCACTCACCTGCAGACCCAGATCGATCCCCAGCACCGCCCGGATCGCCGCCACAGGGCTGGCCTTTTCGCGGATCATAAACCGTTCCACCTCGGCCAGTTTGGCATCGACCAGATAGCGATACCAAAACCCCTGCAACAGATGGAACGCCTGCCCCTGCCGCCCGTCCAGAAACCCCAGCCGCAGGATATAACGATAGAGGAAATACAACCCCGCCCGGACACCGCCGGGCAGACGCGCATAGAGGCGGGTCTTGATCCAGCGCTTTATCCCCGCCTCGCCCTGTGGCGGCACGCATAGACCCGACAGAAACCCGTGACGCTGGTTGAGGATATCCACCACCTCGCGGCTGGCATAGCTGTTATGCTTGGCGATCCACCAATCCAGCGGCTTGCGGTTATCATCAATGATCTGCCCGGACAGATGCGCCACAGGCCCCTCCACGATGATATGTTCGTCCATCCAGCGCGGCTCGACCCATCCCCGCCCATGGCGAAACAACCGCAGCATCTGTGCCGGAAACATCCCGCCATAGCGCACAGGCTGGCCTTGAAACCACATGCTGCGCCCGACAGAAATCCCCGCGACATCGGGCAGGCCTGCGTTGATCTGGCGGGCCAGATCGGCGGTGACAATTTCATCCGCATCCAGCCGCAGGACCCAATCCGTCTGCGGGCCCAGCTGATCCAGCGCCCAGTTGAATTGCTGCGCGTAATTGGTCCAGGGATGCTGCCAGACCTCGGCCCCCGCCGCGCGCGCGATCCGCAAGGTGGCATCGGTCGACCCGCTGTCCACCACGATGATCCGCGCCGCCAGCCCCCGCAACGACACCAAGGCGCGCAGCAGATGCAGTTCTTCATCCTTGGTCAGAATGATCACGGTCAGGTCGGTCATGGGACAGGCGCCATCATCGGCAGCGGGCCTGCGCCAAGGCTGCGGTAAAGCGCGGCGAACCCCGCCACCATCGCGGCGGGTGAAAAGTCGCGGACCATCCAGGCGCGCCCTTTCGCCCCCATCCGCGCCAGATCGCCTGCGGCCAGATCCATGATCGCCGCCGCCAGATCGACCTCTGCCAGATCAACGCAACGCCCGCAGCCGATATGGTCAAGCTGCGCCCAAGGCGTGGCGCTTGTGGTCAGCACCGGCAGGCCATGCGCCAATGCCTCGGCCACGACGAGGCCGAAATTCTCGCTATGGCTGGGCAGCACGAAAAGATCGGCACCGGCAAAGGCGCGCGCCTTCGCCGCCCCCTGCACCGGGCCGTGAAACCGGATGCGCGCGCCAAAAGGGGCCGCCTGCGCCTGCAAAGCCGCGACATGCACAGCCTCGCCCCCGCCGTACAGATCCAGCGTCACATTGTCCGGCAGAGCCGCCAGTGCCGCGATCAACCGGTCGATGCCTTTCTTGGGATGTAACCGCCCCAGACAGATCAGCCTTAGCGCGCCCGCGGGCCGAAACAGCCGCGCGCTTTGCTGCGGGATCGCAACGCAATTGGGGATTATCGCCGTGGCGATCCCGGGCAGACGGGTCACGCTTTGCGCCGCCTCCATCGCAGCGGTGACATGCAGGATACTCCGCGCCGGACGCAGGCACTGGGCTGCGCGCTCAAACAGGTGCTTGACCGTTTTGCGCGGCGCATCCGGCCAGTCTTGCGTCGCCTGCAAGGCCCCACGCGGCGACCAGACCACAGGCTTGCCCAGCGCGCGGGCAAGCGCCAGCGTCGGCAAGGTCGGAAAGGAATAGGTGCCGGTCAGATGCACCAGATCGGCCCAACCCACAGCCGCAGGCAAATGCGCGAGCAACCCCGGGGCCACCGAATGCCCCGCGATCCGCCGCGCATAGGTGACGCGATAGGGCAGCGGCACCCGGCGCAGCCGATCACCCACCGCGGGCCCCGCCGCATCACTGGTCAGCACCCGCAGAGTGAAACCGGGATCATCCGCGATCCCGTCACAGATCGCCTTGGTCGACCAGATCGGCCCCCCCCAAAAGGTCGCGGGATAAAAACTGGGGCTCACATGCAGGATCTTCATGCCGCCACCCTTTGCGTTATGCCAATCACCCTTGCAGGATTGCCCGCCACGACGGCACCCGCCGGCACGTCGCGCGTCACCACCGCCCCGGCACCCACCACAGCACCATCGCCGATCCGGCGGCATTGCGGCAGGATCACGGCGCGCAGCCCGATCCAGACGCCGGTGCCGATACTCTTGCCCAGCGGCACCGGGGCAGATCGCGGGTCCAGCCCGTGATCATGGGTGTAAATCACCACCCCTTCGGAAATCAGCACATGATCCCCGATCACCAGCCCGCCGGTCGTATCCAGATGCACATCGCGGTTGATCTGCACCTGATCGCCGATGCGCAGCCCCGCGCGCCCGGCCTCGGCCGACACCTCCACCCCGCGCTGCAGATAACAGCCTGCACCGATCCGCACGCAGCCCGGATCGGCAAAGCGCACACCCGCTTGAAACCGGCTGCCCGCACCGACCTGCGCCAGCGTCGCATGATGCCACAGGCTCGCCGCGCAGAGCGCCAACCGGCGGCACACCCGCCCCGGCAGATAGATGATCCTAAACATGCTGCAACCTTTCACCGGGCAAAACCTTCCAGCGCAGCGGGCGGAAAAACAGCGCCATCACCGCCATGATCAGGAATATCTGCACCAGCGCCGCGACGACAAAGGCGCTGAAGGATGATTGCAGACAGGCCTGCACGAAAGGGTAAAACAACACCGGATATAAAAACGCAGTCCCCCAGCGCGCGGTATGGCGCGGGTCGAGCAGAAACGCCTCCCCCTTGCGGAACAGCCAGCCCAGCAGCGGGGCCACACCCAGCCCGCCCCAGCCAAAATTGATAAATGCCTCCCCCGGTCCGGTGACGTTGAACGCGCCGCCGGTGACCACACCCATCACCTCTCGTTTGAAATAGACCCCCAGATCAATCGCAGGCTTATCCGGCCAGACCTCGCGCGGCACCCAGCCAAAGACCCACCAGAAATAGCTTTGCCCCAGCAACATCTGGTCGGGTTGCAGATGGCCGGTGACCATGACCGCGACGTTGACATCCAGAAAATAGGTCGACCCGACGATCTGGCGCAGGATATCTGCGCCATCTGCGCCCAGCCGCAATTGGGTCATATATCCCGCCAGCAGGACGATCCCGAAAGCGGCCATCAGCCCGATAGCCACCGACCGCCAGCCCAGCCGGCCCCCCAGCAGCGCGAGGGTCGCCAGCGCCGACACCGCCAGTTCCACCAGCTCAAACCGGTCACCCGAGATCAGCGCGATCCCCGCCAGCGCGCCCGCCAAAACCAGGACCAGCCCGATCAGCGCAGGTCGCGGCTTCACAATGCACTGCGCCAGACACAGCACAAAGGCGAATTTGGGCACAATGAACAGCGTCTTGATCCCCGCCAGCGTCGCCCCCACGCCCGCCGCATTCACAGCGATCTGCTTGCTGCGGTTCAAGGCCGCGATCACGCCCGGGTCACCCAATCCCGCGCCCCGCGCGCGCAGGATCACCAGCAAAGTGACCAAAGAGACCAGCAGCGCAAGCCCCACCAAAGCCCCCATCGGCCGCACCCCCGCCGCCACGCCGCGCACAGCGATCACGCGGGGCGCACGCGGCACGCGCTTGCAGGCCAGCAGATAGCCCAGACAGATCAGCACGATAAACCCGCCCAGATAGATCGCGCCGCGCAACGCCGCCCCCGGTGCCGGATCGAACTGCGCGTAGAATGCGAGATCGGGTGCTGCTGCATAGACCACGACCTTGGCCAGAAATCCCAGCGCAGAGAAATACCCCAGCAGATGCATCGGCGACACAAAGGCCAACAGCCCTTGCCGCGCGCCCAACCAAAATGGCAGCAAGGTGCAAAGCAAGGCCAGCGCGACGATCAGGACATCCGCCATCGGCGCGCCCCGCTCTGAAACGCCAGCGTATTCACCCCGGTCCCGCGCCAGAGCCAGAGCCACAGCAAGGCACTGCACAGCCCGCTTCCCAGCACATAGGCCGCAGCATTGTGCAAAGGATCAAGCGGGGTCAGCGACAGCGCTATCCCCAAATAACCCAACAGCCCCGCCAGCCGCGCCCAAGCGGCCAGATGGCCGTGCCCGGTCAGGCTGGCGACTGTGATCCCTTGGGCAAAGACCAGTTGGATCATTGCCCCGCCCAGCAACACCAGCAACACCGGCACCGGCAGGCCCGGCACAAACCATGCGGCGACCGGCAGGATCACCGCCGCCAGCGCCAGACCGGGCCAAAGCGCGACCCCCGCGCCCGCGACACTCGCCGTTTGCAGCGCCGCCCGGTCGCTCGCGGCATGCGCAGCGCTGATCGGCCCGGCACTGACCCAAGTCGCGACCGTGACCGGCAAAGCCACCAGATTGGCCAGCCGCCGCAGCAGCGCATAGATCCCGATCTGTTCAGCCGACAACATCTGCCCGCCCAGAATGATATCGACCTGCGCCAGCACCATCCCCAAAATGGCAGAGGCCCAAAGCCCCGGTTCCCAGCCACCGAAAGGCCGGTCGCGCCCGATGATCTGTTGCAGGCGCGGATCACGCAGACAGGCGCATATCGCGCCAAGGCAGATCACGGCAAGGATCGTGGCCGCCAGCCACAGGATCGCGCCCGCATCGCCTTGGCTCAGACCCGCCAGCCCCAGCGCCAACACCGGCGCGCCATCGCGCAGCGCCATCGACAGATGCAGCGACCCCAAGGCGCGCAGGACACTGCCCAGACAGGCCACCAGATGAATGGCAAGCGCTGCGGCCAGCACAGCACCCCAAGGCACCCCGGCCCATATCAGCGGCAACAGCGGCAAGGTCAGCATCGCTGCCAATCCCGGCAATCCCAGACACAAGGCCAGCACCGCAAAAGGATGCATCCCGCGCCCGTCGCCCAGTCGCGCCAGCAAGACCAGCGGCCCGCCAAAGCCCAGCAAAGTCGCCGCCACCAGCGCAAGCCCCCAGAGCACGATCAGCGCCCCGAACCGATCCAGCCCCAGCACAAAGGCCAACCCCAGCACCACCACCATATGACCCGCCACCAAAGCCCCGCGCAAAAGGATCGCGCGCAGCGCCGGGTGGTGGAAAAGGTGTCGGACAGAGAAATGCATCACAGCCAGCCAGTGTGGCGGCGCAAGGATCGCGCCCGCTCTGTCAGCGTTAATGCTTCATTGAGATTAATATAGTGTTAACACCTGCGTGGTTTAACGGGGCAGGCAAGACCGCCACACAGGATACAGGCCCCATGCCCTCGCCCCCGATCACCGCTGTCGCGGAACTGGATACCGCGCCGCCTGTCGATCTGGCGCAGATGATCCGCGTGGTCTGGGCGGGCAAATGGCTGATCATCGTGCTGACCATGCTGGCGCTGGTTCTGGCGGGCTATTACAGTTTCACCATCGCCAGCCCGCGCTATGCCGCGATCAGCGTGATCGATATCGCCCCGGATATCGCCAGCCCCGGCACCGAGATCGAGGTTTTGCGCGCCACCGACACCTTGCAACAGGTCATCGACCGTTTGCACCTGCGCGATGACCCTGCCTTCAACCGCTATCTGACGCCGGTGCCGCTGCTGTCGATCACCGGCACCAGAACCGCCCTGCGCAACCTGCTGCAAGGCCGGTCCGATCCACCCCCCGATGCCGCCATGATCGCCAGCAAATTGGTGCAGAACCTGCGCGCGGCGCTGCATATTGAGAACCCGCGCGACAGCACCCTACTGCGGATCACCGTCACGACCGGCGATCCGCAGCAGGCGATCAGCATCGCCAATACGCTGGCGGCTGTCTATCTGGCCGATGGGCTGGCCCGCCAGCAGGCGAGGATGGACGCAGAGGTCGCATGGCTCACCACCCAATCGGGTGATCTGCATGCCCGGATCGCCACAATCGAGACCGCAATCCAAAATCTTATCACGCAGGAAGGGCTGCAAGACCCGACCCGCCAAGACAACCTCGCCCGTGACCTGCGCGAGGTGGAGGCGCTGCTTGCCACCGCCCAAGCCAGCCTGGCGCGCAGCACCGACCGCGCCAACCGCGCCCGGCTGACCCGCCAGATCACCGCGCTGGACGGCAGACGCACGACTCTTGCCACCCTTTTGCAGGCCTTGGGTGCCGCGCAGACCACCCTGGACAGTCTGCAGAACGACCTTGCGACCAACCGCAATGCGCAGACCAATCAGCAGGCGCAATTGCTGGCGCTGCAATCCGGCCAGACCAGCCCGCAAGCGCGCGTTCTGAACAAAGCGACCGCCGCGCAATATATCGGGCCGCAGAAAATCCTGCTGTTGCAGATTGCGGGGCTCGTCGGCGTTTTGGCCGGGCTGATGCTGGTGATCCTGCGCCACAGCCTGCGGCGCGGTTTCACCGATGCGCAGGACTTGCAGGATGCCACCGGCCTGCCGGTGCTGGCGCAATTGCCGCTGCTGCCATCGCGCCGGCCCGCGCATCTGCTCACCACCCTTGATACCAGCGGCCCCAGCGCCGCCACCGAAAGCTATCGCCACCTGCGCACAGCACTGATGCTGCAGGGCAGTGCTGCGCCGCAGGTGATCCTGTCGACCTCTGCCATCCCCGGTGAGGGCAAGACGACGCAAGCCATCGGGCTCGCGCATAGTTTTGCCGGTCTGGGTAAACGCGTGCTGCTGATCGACGCCGATCTGCGGCAGGGGGCTTTTGTGCGCTATTTCCACCTTGCCGGCAATGACGGGCTGGCCGCTGTCATCCTCGGCCATATCGGTCTGGCCGCAGCGACAGAACCAAGCGCCATCCCCGGTGTCGATCTGCTCGCCGGTGGCGCGCAGGATGAGGGCGGGGCAGAATTGCTGTTCAACCCCGCCCTGGCCGATGTCGTCAGGCAGGCCCGCGCGCATTACGATCTGATCGTGATCGACGCGCCCCCGGTGATGCCGGTCCCCGACACGCTGACGCTGGCGCGCCATGCTGATGCGGTGCTGTTTGCCCTGCGCTGGGATCACACACCGGCCCCGGTGCTGCGCGCCGCGCTCCAAAGGCTGACAGCCGCACAGGTGCCGGTCACCGGGCTGGTGCTGACGCAGGTCCACAGCCGCAAACAGGCGCAGCGCGGGGGGATCAGCTTTGTCCGCTATGGGCGCGGCTATTTTCACGCCTGATCCGCCGTGATCGCCAGCCGATGCGCGCTGGCAAAGCCGATCACATCGCCCGGCTGCATCACCATGCCGCCCGGAAATTGCGCCGCGATATAGGCTTTCGCGGTCCAATCCACGGGTCCCGCAGCGGCGCGCGCATCGATATTGGGGCGCAGGAAACTGGCCAGACCGGTGACCAGATTGCCCGATACATCCACCCGGCAGCCAAAGCGCAGCGCGCCGGTCAGGCCCGCACCCGCAAGGCCGAGTTTCGACACCGTGCCAAGGCTGATATCGGGCGGCATCCGACCGGCATAATCCGCCAGCGCGACAGGCGGGCCAACCGGGTGATGCAATGTCTCAAATGCAATCGCAGCACTTTCCCCGTCCCAATGCACCATGGGCAGCATCCCCAGATAGAACCAGTCAAACTGCAGCGCAGGCCCGGTCGCCGTGACCTGCACGTCATGGCGCAGAGCCCCCGGCGTGATCCGGCGCTGCAAGCGGCAATCGGCGATATCGTCCCTCCCGGCGTGCTGCCAGGTGGTTTGTTCAACGATGCCGATCCCGCCGCCCACATGCAGGCCGCTGCCATGGGTCACCGGCACGAAAGGCGCGCCATCCACCGTGACCTGCCGCGCGACCAGCGCTTCATTGCCATGGGTCTGGCCGCCGATTTCAGTCACCGCACCAGCCACGACGACGCGCGCGGCATATTCCCGCTCTGACGGGTAATCCACCGCCTGAAACTGCGGATAGGTCGGGCGGTTATCGGCGCGCCAGTCGATCCCGCCATCGCCCGCGATGCCAGTCAGATGGGTCGGCGGGGTGGTGCCGCTGACACCAGTGGCACGTGCGGCATAGAAGGTGCCCAGCCATTGCACCTCATCCCCCATCACATAGGGTTTCCCCGCCTGCCAGACCGGCGGCAGGATGCCATCGTCGGACAGATCCGCACTCAGCCCCACAGCCTCGATCATCAGGGTCGTGCCGCCGGGGCTGGCCGCACCGCCATGCGACAGGGTCACGACATGCGCGCCGGTCAGGCCGGTCGCGACCCGGACAGCGCGGCGGCGCTGCATGTCGCTCGCGCTATAGGTGCTGAAGGCCTTGAACCCCAAAGCCGCCGGATCATCAATCGCATTGACCAGCAGCTGCGCGCCGTCGATATCGACACGGGCATAGGCACCACTGCTGCGCCCGGTGAAATAGACCCAAAGGTCATAGGGCTTCGCCCGCTCCACCGCGATTGTCGCCACGGCCGCCAAAGACGACGAACTGACCGCGCGATTGCCGGTATAGCTGCCGCCCAGCCCCGAGCCAGAGGTCTGCAATTGCGCCCAGCCGGGTGACAATGTGAATGCCGCCACCGGATAGATCTTGCGCAAGGCGCAGGTCAGCGTCTCGCGCCAGGACAGCCTTGTGGTGGTATTGCCGCCGTCGAAACGCAGGCAGGCGGCGGTATCGCTGCCGGTTTCGGTCCAGATCGTCAGGCCGTTCTGCGGGCCTTGGGCGATGGCCACATGCGCGCCTTTGGGCGGCGCAAAGAACGCGGCCAAAGGATCAGGTGCGGGGCGGCTCGCCAGATAGGCGGGGGAAAGCTCTAATCCGATCATGGCTTAATACCACGCCACAAGCTGCGCCGTGGTGCCACTGGCCAGCACCCGCACCGGACGGATCGACAGGATCGCCCCTGCGGCCAGATCATAGCTGACGACCTGCCCGCCTTTGTCCTGCAGGACGGCGACACCGGCGCTTTGCACGAAAATCGCGCGCGGCCTGACCGGCAGATCCGCCGTGTCAGAGGGTGTGATGACATAATGCGCCACAGCGGGCGAGGTCAGGTTAACGTAATCGGAACTGAAAGGATCAGGCATTGGAAACTCCATATGTTTGCGAAGATCAGATTACCGCGCAATGATGAGGATCCGGTTGACCGACCGTGCGCAGGGTCGCGCAACGCTCTGGCCAAGCGCGGCGCGGCTGCGGTATGGAACGCCATGCCAGACCAAATGCCCCCCGCCCCCATGGATGCTTTCGCGGACGACCCCGTCGCGCCGGACAGCCCGTTCGTCGCCATCGGCGATGTGCATGGGCGGCGTGATCTGCTGGCCCCGCTGCTGGACCGTTTGCATCCGATGGGCGTGCCTGTCGTGCTGCTGGGCGATTACATCGACCACGGGCCAGACAGCGCGGGCGTGCTGCGCCTGTTGCAGGATCGCGCCGGGCAGATGGACCTGATCTGCCTGCGCGGCAACCATGAAGAGCTGCTGATCCGCTTTCTGCATCGCCCCCGGCGGACTGGCAGGACATGGCTGCGCTTTGGCGGGCGCGCAACGCTGGAAAGTTTCGGCATCCACGATCTGCCGGATGATCCCGGCCCGGATGATTACATCCGCGCCCGTGACGCCTTGATCGCGACCATCGGCGACAGCCTGACATGGATGAAATCCATGCCCTATTGGTGGCAGAGCGGCAATGTCGCGGCCTGCCATGCCGGGGCCGACCCGCATCAGCCGCTGGCCGATCAAATGGCCAAGGCGATGGTCTGGGGCCACCCGGATTTCGGGCAGGTGCCGCGCGCCGATGGGGTCTGGTGCGTGCATGGCCACCGGATCGTGCCACAGCTGCAGGTCCGCGACGGCGTGATTTCAATCGATACCGGCGCATGGAAAACCGGCCTGCTTTGCGCCGCCCTGATCGGCGATGGCGACATCCGGGCGTTATAGCGCCCGCAGCAGCGCGGGCCAAAGATCAGCGGACAGGCGCGACCTGCCCCCGCCAGACCAAAGCGCCGTCCCGAAACGTGCCGCGCAGCACGGCACCTTTGCGGTTCAGATGCGGGAATTGGACCCGCCAGTCGCGGAACTGGTCATTGCTGACCACCCGCAGCCCATGATCGGCGGCAAAGGCAAGGATCGATTGATCCGCGATCACCCCCTTGTCCACGACACAGACCTGCACCTGCGGCACGCCAATCGCGGCGGACATCGCCTTTTCGTCCATATAGCGATCCGACAGGATATAGCCCGCATTGGCGTCGAAAAACACGATGGGGGTATAACCTTGCACCTCCAGCGCGCGCAGCACACGGGCCAGCACCTTGACCGACGGCGCGCCTCCCCAATGCATCACATTGGACCCGTCCACGACGATGGCCTTGCGCGGCAGTTTCGCCTGTGCGGCACCCGGTGCCGCGCGCCTGCGCCGCAGCACGACCAGCACAACAAGGCCGATGGCGGCCGGCAGCAGCAATAAAAGATCGGTGATCATCAGTATGATTCTGTCGGGTTATTTTCCGAAATACAATCCGGCACGGCACGATATCTGCCTGCGTGCGATCTGGTCCTATTGAACCCGCCCCAAGACACGCCACACTGCACTACAATCATGCGCTGCTTGTCTCTGATTCGCGCGCCCATCCCAACAGACGGAGCCCCCCATGGACACCCTAAGTTTTGCCAATGACCCCGGCCATGTGATCGAGGCTGACCGCGCCCATGTCTGGCACCACCTGAGCCAGCACAAACCCTATGAAACCATCGATCCGCGCGTCATCGTCGAAGGGCGCGGTCTGCGGGTCTGGGATATCAAGGGCAAGGAACATATCGACAGCGTGTCTGGCGGTGTCTGGACCGTCAATATCGGCTATGGCCGCGAACGTATGGGCAAGGCGATTTCCGATGCCGTGACCAAGATGTGCTTCTTCGGCGGTTCGCTCGGCACCATCCCCGGCGCGCAATTCGCGGAAATGCTGACCGAGAAAATGCCGGGGCTGGACCGGGTTTATTATGCAAACTCCGGGTCAGAGGCGAATGAGAAGGCGTTCAAAATGGTCCGCCAGATCAGCCACAAACATTACGGCGGCAAGAAATACAAAATCCTCTATCGCGACCGCGATTACCATGGCACCACCATTGGCGCGCTCTCCGCCGGTGGGCAGGACGAACGCAATGCGCAATATGGCCCCTTTGCGCCCGGTTTCGTGCGGGTGCCGCATTGTCTGGAATATCGCTCTCAGGACGGCAGCGTCGGCGAAGAATACGCAGCAAAGGCCGCGCAAGCGATCGAGGATGTGATTTTGGCCGAAGGCGCTGACACCATAGGCGCGCTGTGTCTGGAACCGATCACCGCAGGCGGCGGCATCATCGTGCCGCCAAAGGGGTATTGGGAACGCGTGCAAGAACTGTGCCGCAAATACGACATCCTGCTGCATATTGATGAAGTTGTCTGCGGTCTGGGCCGCACTGGCGCATGGTTCGGCTATCAGCAATTCGGCGTCCAGCCTGATATCGTGACCATGGCGAAAGGTGTGGCCTCCGGCTATGCCGCGATTTCCTGCTGTGTGACGACCAATGCAGTGTTCGAGATGTTCAAGGATGACACTGACAAGCTGTCCTATTTCCGGGATATCTCGACTTTCGGCGGCTGCACCGCGGGGCCTGCGGCAGCCATTGAGAATATGAAGATCATCGAGGAAGAAGACCTGCTCGGCAATTCCACCGCCATGGGCGCGCATCTGAGCGGTAATCTGCACGCATTGATGGACAAGCATAAATGGATCGGCGACGTGCGCGGCATGGGGCTGTTTCAAGGGGCCGAACTTGTCGCGGATCGCGACAGCAAGGAACCCGTGGACGAAAAGAAAGTCGCCGCCATCGTCGCCGATTGCATGGCGCAGGGGATCATCATCGGGGCGACCAACCGCTCGCTGCCCGGTTTCAACAACACGCTGCTGTTTGCGCCCGCGCTGATCGCGACAAAGGACGACCTGAACCAGATCACCGAGGCTGTCGACCAGGCGATCACCCGCGTGTTGGGGTAAATCGCTGCCCTTGCCCTTTGACCTTGGCCCCGGCACGGCGGCGGCACTCGCCTGCGCCTTGCTGGGGGCCGCCTTCGTGCGGGGGTATTCGGGTTTTGGCTTTTCGGCGATCTTTATCGCCTTTGCCGCGCTGTTCACCAACCCGCTGCCGCTGATCCCGGTGGTCTTTGCCTGCGAAATCCTGATGACCGCGTTTCAGGGGCGCGGCATCCGCGGTGATATCGACTGGCGGCGGGTCCTGTGGCTGCTGCTGGGGGCGGCCATCGCCCTGCCATTCTCAGTCACCGTGATACTGTCAGTGGGAGAGGATACCGCGCGGATCACCATCTCGACCCTGATCCTGATCCTCGCCCTGATCCTGCTGTCGGGCTGGACCCTGCAAACCCGGATCGGCGCGCTGGGGCACGGCAGCGTCGGAATCGTCTCTGGCATGTGCAACAGCGCAGGGATCGGCGGCTTGCCGGTCGCGGCCTTCATGTCGGCGCAACCGATGCAGGCCGCGACCTTCCGCGCGACGATGATCGTCTATCTGACCGGACTGGACCTGATCACCCTGCCATTGCTCTGGATCGGCGGGCTGGTCACATGGGACACGGTGATTGCCGCAATCATCGCTTTCCCGCTGCTCGGCCTCGGCGTCTGGCTGGGCGGGCGGCGGTTTCTCGCGGCCTCGCCCACGGCCTTCCGCAGATCGGCGGTTTTGCTCTTGCTCATGCTCGCCACACTCGGTCTGATCCGCGCGATACTGACCTGACAGGCAGAGCGGCGGATGAGGATGGTGGCGCAATGCGCTTTACCGGCGGGATCGGCGAAAATGCCAGTGAAATCCGCGCCCGGATCATGGACCATCTGGCGTTTTTGGGTAATGTGCCCCTGCATGTGATCGCCGCTGACGAAGAACAGCAGATCGCGCGCGATGCGCTGTCGCTGATAGCGCAAGACTAAGCCCGAAAGGAACCCGCCTCATGTCGCTTGACCAGCCCGCGCTCGACACCTCGCCTGCCGTCTCGGACGAGGTGCGCAAGACGACCTGCTATATGTGCGCCTGCCGCTGCGGGATCAATGTGCATATGAAGGCGGGCAAAGTCGCCTATATCGAAGGCAACCGCGATCATCCGGTGAACAAAGGCGTGCTCTGCGCCAAAGGCTCTGCTGGCATCATGCAGCATAACGCGCCCTCGCGCCTGCGCGCGCCTTTGCGCCGTGTGGGGGAACGTGGGTCTGGTGAGTTCGAGGAAATCTCTTGGGAAGAGGCGCTGCAAACCGCGACCGACTGGCTTGCCCCGATCCGCGAAAAGCACCCCGAAAAGCTCGCGTTTTTCACGGGCCGCGACCAGTCACAATCCTTCACCAGCTTCTGGGCGCAGGGGTTCGGCACACCGAATTACGCAGCCCATGGCGGGTTCTGTTCGGTGAACATGGCGGCGGCGGGCATCTATACAATGGGCGGCGCGTTCTGGGAATTCGGCCAGCCCGACTGGGACCATACCAAGCTGTTCATGCTGTTCGGCGTGGCCGAGGACCACGACAGCAACCCGATCAAGATGGGCATCGGCAAGATCAAGGCGCGTGGTGCGCGGATGATCGGCGTGAACCCGATCCGCACCGGCTATAACGCTGTCGCGGATGACTGGGTCGGGATTACACCCGGCACCGACGGGCTGTTCATCCTCGCGCTGGTGCATTGCCTGATGCGCGCGGGTAAGGTCGATCTGGAGTATCTGGCGCATTTCACCAATGCCTCCGTCCTGATCAACGAAGACCCCAAATCCGATCAGTTCGGCCTGTTCCTGCGCGACGCCGCAGGCCAGCCGCAGGTGATCGACCGGCGCACCGGCGCGCTGGCTGCGTGGAACGGGCAAGGGGTGGAGCCCGACCTTGCCGCCACCCACCGCGCCGCTGGCATCACGCATCGCCCGGTGTTCCACCTGATGGCTGACCGCTATCTGGACGCCTCTTATGCGCCAGAGGCTGTCGCGGATCGCTGCGGCATCCCTGCCGCCCGTATCCGCGCGATTGCCGCAGACCTCGCGCGCGTGGCCTTTGATGAACCTGTCATTCTTGACCGCGCATGGACCGATTTCCGCGGCCAAAAGCACGACAAAATGATCGGCCGCCCGGTCAGTTTCCACGCGATGCGCGGCATCTCGGCCCATTCAAACGGCTTCCAGACCTGCCGCGCGCTGCATGTGCTCCAGATCATCCTCGGCGCTGTCGAAACCCCCGGCGGCATGCGGTTCAAACCGCCCTACCCCAAGCCCGCAACAGCGCATCCCAAACCACATGGCAAGGTCACCCCCGGTGCCGCGCTCGACGGCCCGCATCTGGGTTATGTCCACGGGCCAGAGGATTTGCTGCTGCATGATGACGGCACGCCAAAGCGCATAGACAAGGCGTTCTCATGGGAAAACCCGATGTCCGCGCATGGCTTGATGCATATGGTGATCAGCAACGCCCATGCGGGCGATCCCTATAAGATCGACACGCTCTTCATGTATATGGCGAATATGTCGTGGAATTCGTCAATGAATGTGGGCGGTGTGCACAAGATGCTGACCGACAAGGATGAAAACGGCGATTACGTCATCCCCCGCATCATCTATTCCGACGCCTATGCCTCCGAAATGGTCGCCTATGCCGATCTGATCCTGCCCGACACGACCTATCTGGAACGGCATGATTGCATCAGCCTGCTCGACCGCCCGATCTGCGAGGCTGACGCTGTCGCCGACGCGATCCGCTGGCCGGTGGTGGAACCCGACCGCGATGTGCGCGGGTTCCAGTCGGTGCTCTGTGATCTGGGCGCGCGGCTCGGCCTGCCGGGATTTGTGAATGACGATGGCAGCGCGAAATACAAAGATTACGCCGATTACATCACCAACCATATCCGCCGTCCCGGTATCGGGCCTTTGGCGGGCTTCCGTGATGCCGATGGCAAGGGCGAAGGGCGCGGCACCGCCAACCCTGACCAGCTCCAGACCTACATTGACAATGGCGGTTTCTGGCTCGCCCATGTCCCGGAAAACTGCGCCTATTACAAACCGTTCAGCGCCGAATATCAGGATTGGGCCGTCAAGATGGGCTTCTATGATGTCGCGCAACCCTATATCTTCCAGCTTTACGTCGAACCTTTGCGCAAATTTCAGGCCGCCGCCGAAGGCATCGGGTCGCGCCAACCGCCAGATCATCTGCGCGGCCAGATCAAGGCCACGATGGACCCGCTGCCGATCTGGTATCCGCCGTTCGAGGATGGCCATAGCGACCCGGTGGAATACCCGGTCCACGCCCTGACCCAACGGCCGATGGCGATGTATCATTCATGGGGCAGCCAGAACGCATGGCTGCGGCAGATCCACGGCCATAACCCGCTCTATGTGCCGACCAAGATCTGGGAGGCCAACGGCTTCAAAGACGGCGACTGGGCGCGCGTCACCTCGGCGCATGGCTCCATCACCGTGCCGGTCGCCCATCAAGCCGCCCTGAACGAAAACACGATCTGGACATGGAACGCCATCGGAAAACGCAAAGGCACCTGGGCGCTGGACAAAGACGCGCCAGAGGTCACCAAAGGTTTCCTGCTCAACCACCTGATCCATGAATTGCTGCCACCACGCGGCGACGGGCTGCGCTGGGCGAATTCCGATCCCGTCACAGGGCAGGCCGCTTGGTTCGATCTGCGCGTGAAGATTGAAAAATCAGGCACCCCGAATGAAGCACAGCCTGTGATGCCCGCGATAAAATCCCCCGTGCCGCCCGGCCCGAAAAACCTTGCATGGAAATCCGGCCAATGAGCAAACGACACATCATGGCTCTGATCGCCGCCTTCATCGTCGTCACCTTGGGCAGTTTCATCTGGTTCATCGCCACATGGGACCCCGCCGCCCGCGCCGCCATCGGACAGTAACACCATGCCCCCGCATCTTCCGAGCCTAAATATCCCCGCCGGAGGCCGCGTCTTTCGCCAGAAAGGCGCGATCCGCCAGTCAAGGCCAAGCACATGACCCAATTGCCCAAAAGCACCGATAAAAAACTCGGCCTTGTCATTGATCTGGACACCTGCGTCGGCTGCCATGCCTGCGTGATTTCCTGCAAAGGCTGGAACACCGAAAACTACGGTGCGCCTTTGTCTGATCAGAACGCCTATGGCGCCGACCCCTCCGGCACCTTCTTGAACCGCGTGCATTCCTATGAGGTCCAGCCAGACCAAGGCACCGCGCAACTGATCCATTTCCCCAAATCCTGCCTGCATTGCGAAGACGCGCCCTGCGTCACTGTCTGCCCCACAGGTGCCAGCTATAAACGGGTCGAGGACGGGATCGTGCTGGTCAATGAGAGCGATTGCATCGGTTGCAGCCTTTGCGCCTGGGCCTGCCCTTATGGTGCGCGCGAACTGGACGCCAAGGAAGGTGTGATGAAAAAATGCACCCTCTGCGTTGACCGTATCTATAATGAAAACCTGCCAGTCGAGGACCGCGAACCCGCCTGCGTGCGCACCTGCCCTGCGGGCGCGCGGCATTTCGGCGATCTGGGCGATCCGGATTCGGACGTGTCGCAACTGGTGGCCGACCGCGGCGGGTTCGATCTGATGCCGGAACAAGGCACCAAGCCGGTGAACAAATACCTGCCGCCCCGGCCCAAGGATGTGATGCCGGAATATGACGTGCTGGCCCCGTTTCTGGAACCTGTTGCCACCACTGGCACAGGTTTCGCGCATTGGCTGGACAAGGCCCTGTCCGCCCTGCCCGGAGGGGCGAAGTAATGCATCCCGCACCAAGCGTCATCGTTTTCACCACATTCTCTGGCCTCGGGTTCGGATTGCTGTTCTGGCTCGGCATCGGGGCGATCACCCCCACGGGCTGGATGGCGTTCATCTGGTTCGCCATCGCTTATCTCGCGGCGGTGGGCGGGCTGCTCGCCTCGACCTTTCACCTTGGCCGCCCCGAACGCGCGATCAAGGCATTCCGGCAATGGCAAACCAGCTGGCTGTCGCGCGAAGGCATCTGTGCAGTCGCCACTCTGCTGATCATGGCGATCTATGGCGCGGGATTGGTGTTCTTCGACACGCCCCTGCGGCCTTTCGGCTGGATCGGGGCTTTGGGCGCGCTGGGCACCGTCTTCACCACCTCGATGATCTATGCGCAGTTGAAGACCGTGCCGCGCTGGCGGCATTGGAGCACACCGGCGCTGTTCCTTGCCCTGTCCGTCGGCGGCGGGGCCTTGCTGGCAGGTCAGGTGACCGAGGCTTTGGTGCTGCTGACCCTCGCCGGGGCCGTGCAAATCTACACATGGATCACCGGCGACAGCCGTCTGGCGCAATCAGGTACCGATATGGCCAGCGCCACCGGGCTGGGCCATATCGGCAAAGTCCGCGCGTTCGAGCCGCCCCATACCGGCACCAATTACCTGATGCGCGAATTCATCCATGTCGTCGGGCGCAAACATGCGCGGGTTTTGCGGATCATCGCGCTCGGCATGGGTTTTGTATTGCCAATTGTGTTTTTGCTTTTGCCATTCAGCCATATCTGGGGTGGGCTGGCGCTGATCAGCCATATCGCCGGGGTGATCGTGCTGCGCTGGCTGTTCTTTGCGCAGGCAGAGCATGTGGTCGGGCTCTATTACGGCAAGCGCTGAGGGGGCGCTGCCCCCGCCCCGGACATGGTCCGGGGCCCCCCGGGATATTTTCACTCGGACGATGAGGTCAGAGGTCTTGTGCCGTCCGCACCGACAGGCCTGCATCGCGCAAAAGGTCAGTGATCGTATCGACATGGCGTTGGTCGCGGGCCTCGATGACGATTTCGAGTTCGGCTTTTTTCAGTGACACGCTTTGCATCATCCGCTGGTGGATGACTTCGATCACATTCGCCCCCGCCTCGCCGATGATGCGCGAGATATTGGCGAGCTGGCCGGGCGTGTCGTCAATCTCGAACACCAGCCGGGTGATCCGCCCGTCGCGCATCAAGCCGCGCAGGATCAGTGTGGACAGCAGGCGGGAATCGATATTGCCGCCGCAGATCACAAGGCCGACCTTTTGGCCCGCGAACTGTGCCAGATTGTTCTTGATCACGGCAAGGCCCGCCCCTGCGGCCCCTTCGGCGACCAGTTTTTCATGGCTGAGCAGGTCGAACACCGCATCTTCAATCTCGCTTTCGCTGGCGCTGTCGATCCGGTCGACATGGGTCTGCATGATCGCGATATTGGCAGGCGCGGGTTGCCGCACGGCGATGCCTTCGGCCAATGTGGCACCAGCAAAATGCGGCGCGAAACCTTCGATCTGGGCCTTCGCGGCGTCGAACAGATGCGCCTGCGCGCCGATGATCTGGATATCAGGGTTCACGGATTTCGCCGCAACCGCCATGCCTGCGATCAACCCGCCACCGCCGACGGGGATGACGATGCAATCCAGATCAGGCACCTGTTCCAGCATTTCGAGCGCCACGGTGCCTTGGCCCGCCGCGACCACCGGGTCATCGAATGGGTGGATGAAGGTCAGGCCCTTTTCCGCTGCCATATCAAAGGTGAATTGCACAGAGTCGTCAAAGCCTTTGCCGTGAATGACAACCTCGGCCCCCAGATCGGACGTGCGCTGGACTTTGTTGAACGGCGTGCCTTCGGGCATGACGATGGTGGAGGGGATGCCAAGGCGTGTCGCGTGATAGGCAAGCCCCTGCGCATGATTGCCTGCAGAGCAGGCGATCACGCCCGCCTTGCGCGCGGCAGCGTCCAGCGTCAGCAGCTTCGCCAAAGCGCCACGCGCCTTGAAGGCATTGGTATGCTGCAGGTTTTCCAGCTTGAGATAAAGATCGATGCCCAGAATATGCGACAGCCGGTTCGCCCTTATCGTGGGCGTGCGGATCGTGGCGGGGCTGATCGCCGCATAGGTTTCGGCGATTAGATCGGGGGTCAGCGTCATGGCAAATCTTTCCTGTCAAGGTCGCCTCAATGACGTATGCGCACCTCGGTCTTGGCATCAAACAGGTAAAGCCGGGATTTGTCGATAGTCACCCCAACACGCGCGCCCGCGACGGACCGGTCATCGCCACGTTCTTCGACCACGATCTTTTCGCCATTATCCGACACCAGATAGACGAAGGAGACACCGCCAAGGCTTTCCGTCATCTCGACGCTATGCGTGTCGCCCGCAGGATCGACCGCCAGATGTTCGGCGCGCATCCCGACGGTGACGTCACCGGCATAGGATGCGGGGATCACGCCATCGAAAGCCGCGCCCATGCTCGGGACTTGCAATGTCCCGTTCTGGGCCTGACCGCTGACGAAATTCATCGCGGGTGAGCCGATGAAGCCCGCGACGAATTTATTGTCGGGGTCGCGGTACAGTTCCATCGGCGCGCCGGCCTGTTCGATGCGGCCATCGCGAAGGACCACGATCTTGTCGGCCAAGGTCATCGCCTCGACCTGATCATGGGTGACATAGATCATCGTCGCGCCGATTTCCTTGTGCAGGCGCGCGATTTCGACCCGCATTTCGACGCGGAGTTCAGCATCAAGGTTCGACAGGGGTTCGTCGAACAAGAACACCTCTGGCCCGCGCACGATGGCGCGCCCGATGGAGACGCGCTGGCGCTGACCACCGGACAGGGCGGCGGGTTTGCGGTCGAGGTAAGGTTCGAGTTTGAGGATCCGTGTCGCCTCGGCCACTTTTTCAGTGATGACCTGTTTGGGGTGGCCGTTCATTTTCAGCCCGAAACCCATGTTATCACGCACCGTCATATGGGGGTAAAGCGCATAGGTCTGGAACACCATCGCCACGCCGCGCAAGGACGGGTCGAGTTTGGTGACATCACGGGCGCCAATCACGACATTGCCGCCAGTGGTTTCCTCCAGCCCCGCAACCATGCGCAGCAAGGTGGATTTGCCGCAGCCCGAAGGGCCGACGAAGACGCAGAATTCCCCATCCGCGATCTCCAGATCGATGCCGTGAATGACCTGCACATCGCCGTATTTCTTGACCACATTGTTCAGCGTGACACCTGACATCGCCTATCTCCTCGTCATTTCTTTTGTATCATGATCGGGAAAGCTCCAGTTCTGGGCGTCCCTTGCGATTTTTGCGGCTGTGTCCGACAGGATCGGCACGTAGGTTTCAAGGCCAGCCAGATTGGTCCGACCAGTGGTGCTGGTCACGGAGAGCGCGCCCAGGACACGGCCGGTATCGGACAGGATCGGCATCGCGATGCAGATGATGCCGGGTTCATGTTCTTCGCGGTCAAAGCCATAGCCATTGGCGCGGATCGCGGCCAGTTCATCGCGCAGGGTGCTGGCATCGGTCAGCGTTGTGGGCGTGAAACGGTGGAAACTTTGCTGGGCGATCACCGCATCCACGCGGGCGGGATCGGAAAAGGCGAGCATCACCTTGCCGACGCCAGTGCAATAGGCAGGGCCGACTTTGCCGGCCTGCGAAAACATCTGCACCGGGTTATTGGCGTTGCGTTTGTCGATATAGAGGACCTGCGCGTGATCCAATTGCGCCAGATGCACGGTTTCACCGACCGCAGCACTCAGCGCGTCGATATGGGGCCGCGCGATGGGGGCAAGGGTGGATTGTTCCCATGCCGCATGGGCCAGACGGACCAGACGGATGCCCGGGCTATAGGTCTGCCGTTCGGGATCATAGGCCAGCATATCCTGATTGGTCAGGGTCTGCAGAAAGCGGTAAAGTGTGGGTTTAGGGAAATCCGACTGTGCGAGCACTTCGCTGAACCGCACCGGGCGGCCAAAGGCTGCGACCTGATCCAGTACCTCCAATGCTTTGCCGACTGTGCCGTCGCCTGTCATGACTTCCCCCCAATGTTGTTGACAAAGCTAGCGGCTTTGCGGTTAAGTATCAATATGCAAAACAAGGTTTCATATAATGGAACCACGTTGACCATATCAAGCACCTTAGGGAGGATATTATGAATTCTGTTTTCAAGACGTCGTTCGCGGCGCTCGTCGCGGCGGGCATTGTGGCTTCGGCCACCACTGCCACTGCGCAATCACTGACCGGCGATCTGGTCATTTTCTCTGACATGCATGACCCGGCGCCGCGCGCGGTGATGGAGGATATGGCGGCGCGTTTCGGCGAAATGCACCCCGATCTGAATGTCGAAGTGACGATCATCGACCGCGAAGCCTATAAAACCCAGATCCGCAACTTTCTGACCGCCGATGCGCCGGATGTGGCGAATTGGTATGCCGCCAACCGGATGCTGCCCTATGTGGAGGCTGGTCTGTTCGAAGATGTGTCCGACATCTGGGACGAGCAGATGAGCGAAGAACTGGCCTCGACCAAAGGCGCCTTGTCGGTGGATGACGCGCAATATGGCGTGCCTTATACCTATTACCAATGGGGCGTTTATTACCGCAAAGATATATTTGAGGACCTCGGCCTGTCCGAACCCACGACATGGGAAGAAGAGCTGGCGAATTGCCAGGCCCTGCTCGACAATGGCATCAAATGCTACACGATCGGGACCCGCTTTTTGTGGACCACGGGCGGCTGGTTCGATTACATGAACATGCGCACCAATGGCTATGAATTCCACGCGCGCCTGACCAATGGCGAAGAAAGCTGGTTGAGCGATGAGGTTCGCGCGACCTTTGCCAATTGGCGGCAGCTGATCGATATGGGTGCCTTTATCGACGACCACCAGAATTATGACTGGCAGGAAGCGCTGCCCTTCATGGTGAATGGGCAGGCGGCCAGCTATCTGATGGGTAACTTTGCGGTCGCGCCGATGCGCGAAGCGGGCATGAATGACGATATGCTGGATTTCTATCAGTTCGTGGAAATCACCCCGGACCTTCCCCGCGGGGAAGATGCGCCGACCGATACATTCCACATCCCGACAGGGGCGACCAATAAAGAGGCCGCGCGCGAGTTTCTGAAATTCGTGGTCTCGGCGGAAAACCAGACGCTGATCAATAATGGCGACAATCTGGGGCAATTGCCGGTCAACTCTGCCTCGACCGTGGGTGAGGACAAGTTCCTGCAGGAAGGGTTCGACATGCTGTCCAACCGCGCGCCCGGTGGGATCGCGCAGTTCTTTGACCGCGACGCGCCTGCTGAAATGGCCGTTGCGGGGATGGAAGGGTTCCAGGAATTCATGGTCTTCCCCGACAATCTGGAGGATATCCTGCAGCGGTTGGAAAACACCCGGCTGGATAGCCAGTGATCCGATAAAGGGGTGCGCATAATGCGCGCCCTACCATCGGGTGCGCATTCATTGCGCACCTGACCAGACCACGCCAGATAGACAGGTCCCGCCCATGACAATTTCCACCGACAGCTATAGCCAGCCCAAACGCGGCTGGTATCGCCGCAACGAAATCGCCATCACGCCCTGGCTGTTCCTGGCGCCGGGCCTGTTGTTCTTTTTCGTCTATGTCGTGGCACCGATCTGGCAAAGTTTCGGCCTTTCGCTTTATGACTGGAACGGGTTGGGCGATGTCAGCACCAATGGCACCTATGTCGGTCT
This sequence comes from Yoonia sp. 67-2, assembly GCF_035117555.1. Classification (NCBI taxonomy): domain Bacteria; kingdom Pseudomonadati; phylum Pseudomonadota; class Alphaproteobacteria; order Rhodobacterales; family Paracoccaceae; genus Yoonia; species Yoonia sp. 67-2. The sequence continues at coordinate 194,066 of NZ_JAYKPK010000004.1, read as the reverse complement.
GGAAAACTATAACAAACTCTTCGGTCTGAATGGTGAACGGGCCGACCGCAACTTTCAGATTTCGTTATGGAATAACCTGCGCTGGCTGGTGCTGTATCTGCTGGCGATTCCCGCCGGGCTGATGATCGCGCTGTTTCTGAACCAGAATGTGCGCGGGATCAGGCTGTATAAGTCTTTGTTCTTCTTTCCCTTCGTGATTTCGCAGGTCGTTGTCGGGCTGGTGTTCACATGGTTCTACATGCCCAATAACGGGTTGTTCACCGTGATCACCAACCTGTTCGGCTTTCAGATTCCGGGCGGCGTGTTGGGCAACCCCAATACCGCGACCTACGGGATCATCATCGCGGGGCTTTGGCCGCAGACGGCCTATTGCATGATCCTCTATCTGACCGGGCTGAACGCCGTGGACCCCGAACAGGTCGAGGCCGCGCGTCTGGATGGTGCCAAGGGCCGCAAGATGCTGTGGTATGTGATCCTGCCGCAATTGAAACCGGCGACATTTCTGGCCTTTGTCGTCACGATCATCGGCGCGTTGCGCAGTTTTGATCTGGTGTCGATCATGACCAATGGCGGGCCTTTTGGGTCAACGCGGGTGCTGTCGTTCTATGTATTCGAGAAATCTTTGTCCGAACGCGGTCTGGAATATGGCTATGCCGCAGCGGTGGCTGTGGTGCTGTTCGTGATCATGCTGGTCTTCATCTCCTATTTCCTGTGGGTGATGTATCAAGAAGAAAAGGCGGCACGCTGATGTTTCCCACCCCTGTTCAGAAAACCTCCGCCCCGGTGCGGGTCGGCTATCAGGCGCTGCTGCCATTCGCGCTGGTGCTGTGGCTTCTGCCTTTGATCGCAGTGATGATCTTTTCGATCAAACCGGCGGTGGATTTCACCACCGGTAATTACTGGGGCTGGCCCACATCCTTTGAAGGGTTCACCAATTACGGGCTGGTGTTTTTCGAAAGCGCAATGCCGCGCTATCTGCTCAATTCCGTGCTGATCACGGTGCCGACGGTGATCGGCACTGTGGCTTTGGCCTGCATGACCGGCTTTGCGCTGGGGGTGTATAAGTTCAAAGGCAATCTGCTGATCTTTTTCATGTTCATCGCGGGGAATTTCGTGCCGTTCCAGATCCTGATGGTGCCGGTGCGCGATCTGACCATCGATATGGGGCTTTATAACACCAAGACCGGGCTGATCCTGTTTCACATCGCGTTTCAGACCGGCTTTGCCACCTTGTTCATGCGCAATTTCATCCGCGCCCTGCCCTTTCCGCTGATCGAGGCGGCAAGGGTGGAGGGCGTCGCGGAATGGCGCATTTTCTGGTACGTGGTTCTGCCCTTGATGAAGCCCGCGATTGCCGCGATGGCGGTGCTGGTCTTCACCTTTATCTGGAATGATTATTTCTGGGCGGTGGTGCTGACCCAAGGCCCCGAAAGCCAGCCTGTCACTGCCGGAATCACCAGCTTTAATTCGCAATTCCGCGCCGCCTATCATCTGATGAGCGCGGGTTCCATCGTGGCCGCCCTGCCCCCTGTGGCGATGTTCTTTCTGATGCAGAAACATTTCATCGCGGGCCTGACCCTTGGCGCAGTAAAGTAAGTAAAATGACCAAAACCTACCGGATTGATGATAGCCGTCAGACGCTCGTGCTGGCCGCCCGTAATGACCGCCTGCCGCAGGTGGTTTATTGGGGGCCCGCCCTTGGCGCGGATGAAGACCTTGATATTCTGCATGCCGCCCATGCGATTGACGTCACAGGCGGGATGCTGGACGAAAACCCTGACCTGTCGCTGTCGCCCGAGGCGAGCCGGAGTTTTCCAGGCCAGCCGGGGCTGATCCTGCGGGATGGCGATGGGACGTCCTTGCTGCCGAAATTCTGTTTTGTGGATGCGGTGCAGGACGAAACGTCGCTGGTGCTGACTTATCGCGATGCGGATAATCGTCTGGACCTGACTTGTAGTTTCCTGTCGGATGCGCAGACCAATGTGATCACTTGCCAGACCAAACTGGATGCTGACCGGCCGGTGCATCTGCATTGGCTGGCGGCACCTGTTTTGCCCGGCCCGCAGCAATCGGATGAGATGATCGATGTGTCGGGCCGCTGGTGTGGGGAATTCCAACTGTCGCGCACGGCCTGGTCGCCCGGCATGCGCTATCGCGAGAACCGCACCGGGCGGACGGGGCATGAGCATTTCCCCGGGCTGATCGTGCCCTGCCGTGGGGCGACGAATACGATGGGTGAGGCTTATGCCTTTCACTATGGCTGGTCTGGTGGGCATCGGATGATTGCAGAGGAATTGCCCGATGGCAGGCGGCAGATCCAATGGGGTCATGCCGCGCAGATGGAAACCGAAGCGGCGACGCATTTCAGCACAGCGCCTTTGTATATCGCCTATTCCGACCGTGGGATAAACGGCTGCGCAGTCGCTTTCCAACGCCATTTGCGCGACCGGATCGTCACATGGCCCAAGCCCGAAATCCCGCGCCCGGTGCATTACAACTGCTGGGAAGCGGTCTATTTCGACCACAAACTGCCGGTGCTGAAAGATATCGCCGCCCGTGCTGCCGCGCTTGGCGCGGAACGGTTCGTGCTGGATGACGGCTGGTTCGGGCAGCGCGATGACGACACCCGCAGCCTTTCGGACTGGACGGTCGATCCCCGCAAATACCCTGACGGGCTGCATCCGCTGATCGACCATGTGCATGGGTTGGGCATGACATTCGGCATCTGGTTCGAGCCAGAGATGATCAATGAAGACAGCGATATCCACCGCGCCCATCCCGATTGGGTGCTGGGCAGCGAGGATCAGACGCTGGGCCGCCAGCAAAAGGCGCTGAATATGGCGCTGCCTGCGGTGCGGGATTATCTTTATGACCGCATGGCCGCGATCCTGACCGATCACCCGATTGATTACATCAAATGGGACCATAACCGCGTGCTGCCAATGCCCGATGCATCGCAGACGCGCGGGTCCTATGCGCTGATCGACCGGCTGCGCGCGGATTTCCCGCAGGTCGAGATTGAAAGCTGCGCCTCTGGCGGCGGGCGGATCGATTTCGGCATTTTGCAACGCACCCAGCGCGTCTGGCTCTCCGACAGCAATGACGCGCTGGAACGGCTGCGCATTCAGCATGATGCGGCCTTGTTCCTGCCGATGGCGGTGACCGGCAGCCATGTCGGGCCACGGGTCTGCCATACGTCGGGGCGCACGCTGGATATCTCTTTCCGCGCTTGGGTTGCGGCGCAGCGGCATATGGGGTTCGAGATGGACCCGCGCGAATTGACCGAGCATGAAGCCACAGTGCTGGCCGAGGTCACAAGCTGGTGGAAACATCACCGCCATTGGCTGCATAGAGCGGATATTCTGCGGCTCGATTCCGCCGACCCGGCGGTGATTGCCGAACAGCAATTGGCGCAGGATGCCAGCCGTTTTGTCGTTTTCGCGGGCAAGGCCGCGACCAGTACGCAGATTGTGCCGCGCCCTTTGCGGCTGACAGAACTGGACCCTGCGGCGCGGTATCGCGTGACGCTGATCAACCGTGACAAGGCCACGCATCTGTCGCGCGGCGCGCCTTTGTTGAAGTCGGATGCGCTGGTTGTGACCGGCGCCTATCTGATGCATCACGGCGTGACGCTGCCATGGTCGTTCCCGGAACGGATGTGGGTGCTGGAGGGGGAGAGACTATGATCGCCACGTTTCACGATCTGGCCGGTGCTTCGGTGTTCATCACCGGGGGCGGCAATGGGATTGGTGCGGCGCTGACCGATGGGTTTCTGGCGCAGGGGGCCAAGGTGGCGTTTGTCGGGCGCAAAGATGCGACCGCTTTCGTGGATGAGATGGCCGCGAAACATGGCAATCGGCCTTTGTTCATCCGCTGCGACATTACCGATACAGCGGCTTTGCAGGCTGCTATCGCCACGGCGGCAGATCAGCACGGCCCATTGCGCGCGCTGGTCAATAACGCCGCCAATGACGTGCGCCATGACGCCCGTGAGGTCACGCCGCAGCAATGGGATGATCTGCAGGCGGTCAATCTGAAAGCCTATTTCTTTGCCAGCCAGAAAGCGGCAGAGGTGATGGGGCCCCAAGGTGCGATCATCAACTTTTCCTCGATCAGCTATATGATGGGTGCTGCGGGAATGATCACCTATACCACCGCGAATGCCGGGATCACGGGGATGACCCGCTCGCTGGCGCGGGAATGGGGTCCGCGCGGGATCAGGGTCAATGCGATCGCCCCCGGCTGGGTTTTTACCGAAAAGCAGGAAACAATGTGGGCCACGCCCGAAGGCAAGGCGGCGTTTCTGGAAAAGCAATGTTTGCGGCAGTTCATGACACCGGATGACATGGTCGGGCCGGTGCTGTTTCTGGCCTCGCAAGCCTCGGCGATGATGACGGGGCAGACGATGGTCGTGGATGCTGGCGTAGTGGGGACAGGATGAACCAGATCAATCCCACATGGATCGCTGTCGATTGGGGCACATCGAATGTCCGCGCCTGGGCGATGTCGGCCACTGGCACCGTGCTGGCGCAGGCCGGGTCGGACAAAGGCATGGGTGGGCTGGACCGTGCCGGTTTTGAACCCGCCTTGCTGGCGTTGATCGGCGATTGGCTGGATGGCCCGACCCCGGTGATCGCCTGCGGCATGGTCGGATCGCGGCAAGGCTGGGTCGAAGCGCCCTATGCCGCCACCCCCTGCCCGCCGCAATCACCCGGTTTCGCGCGGCCCGAAACGCAGGACCAGCGGCTGGATGTCCATGTCATCCCCGGCGTCAAACAGATGCAGCCCGCCGATGTCATGCGTGGCGAGGAAACCCAGATCGCGGGGTTTCTGGCGCAGAATAAAGGCTGGGACGGGGTGATCTGTCTGCCCGGCACCCATACCAAATGGGTCCATGTCAGCGCCGATGAAATCGTCAGTTTCCAGACATTCATGACAGGTGAGCTGTTCGCCGCTTTGGCCAGCCATAGCGTGCTGCGCCATTCGATTGCTGCCGAAGGCTGGGATGATGCGGCTTTCGACCAAGGTCTGTCCGATACCTATTCAAGGCCCGAGAAAATCGCCGGGCGGTTGTTTTCGCTGCGCGCCGAAGGTCTGTTGCATGACCTGCCGTGTCATGCGGCGCGCGCGCGGCTGTCGGGTCTGCTGATCGGGGCGGAACTTGCTGCGGCCAAACCCTATTGGCTGGGCCAGCAGATTGCCGTGATCGGCGCGGGCGGGCTCGCCTCGCTTTACGTCAAGGCACTGGCGCAGCAAGCTGTGCCTGCCACGCAGGTCAATGCGGAAAAAGCCACGCTCGCCGGGCTGACCGCCGCTTATCGCCAGTTGAAAGGATAAACCATGCACCGTCCCCTGATCGCCATCCTGCGCGGCATCACACCCGCCGAGGCTTTGCCCGTGACCGAGGCGCTGATCAAAGCCGGGATCACAAGGATCGAAGTGCCGCTGAACTCGCCTGACCCGTTCGACAGTATCGGCCAGATGGTGCGATCCTTTGGCGATGACGCGCTGATCGGCGCAGGCACGGTGCTGTCCACCGATGATGTGGGCCGCGTGGCGCAGGTGGGGGGCAAGCTGATCGTGTCGCCCAATTGCGACCCGCGCGTGATTGTCGCAACCAAGGCGGCGGGCATGCAAAGCTGGCCCGGAGTGATGACGCCGACGGAATGTTTTGCCGCGCTGAAGGCCGGGGCGGATGGGTTGAAGATTTTCCCCGCCAGCCTGATCGGCCCGGATGGTGTCAAGGCGATCCGCGCAGTGCTGCCCAAAGGCACGCAGCTCTATGCCGTCGGTGGCGCGGGTGCTAGCAATTTTGCAACATGGATGGCCGCATCCATCGACGGTTTCGGCATCGGAACAGCCATTTATCAACCTGGCCTGTCGGTCGCCGATATCGCAGCCCGCGCGCAGGAGATTGTCACAGCCTATGATGAGGCCAGCAAATGATCCATGACGATACCCAATGCATTCTTGGTGAAGGGCCGCTGTGGCATCCTGTGCGTGGTGAATTGTTCTGGTTCGATATTCTGGGCAAGCGCCTGCATTGCAAGGCACGGCACTGGCAGTTTGACGAATATGTCTCTGCCGCGGGTTGGGTCGATGCGGATACGTTGCTGATTGCCAGCCAGTCTGCGCTGTTCCGGCTCGATCTGCGCGATGGCAGCCAGACCAAGCTGTGCGATCTGGAGGCTGACAATCCTGTCACCCGGTCCAATGATGGCCGCGCCGACCCGCTGGGTGGGTTCTGGATCGGGACGATGGGGATTGAGGCGGAAGAGGGCGCAGGCGCGATCTATCGCTATTACAAAGGCGCATTGCGCCAGATCATCGCGCCGGTCACGATTTCCAATGCGATCTGTTTCGCGCCGGATGGCAAGAGTGCATATTTCGCCGATACGCCGCTGCAAAAGATCATGCGCGTCAGCTTGGATGCCGATGGCTGGCCCATGGGCGATCCAGTCGTCCATATCGACCTGACCGACACCGATCTGCACCCTGATGGCGCGGTCGTCGATGCGCAGGGCAATCTGTGGAATGCGCAATGGGGTGCGGGGCGCGTCGCGGGCTATGCGCCGGATGGGACCTTTATCGAAAGCTATCATTTCCCTGCCACGCAAACCTCCTGCCCCGCTTTCGGGGGTGATGATCTGACGACGCTTTTCTGCACCTCTGCCGCCACCGGGCTGGATGGTGCGGATCAGGGCAAAACCTATACCACATCCACATCCTACAAAGGACAGGCCGAACATCAGGTCATCCTGTGATCCTGCCCTCGCTTTGTTCCAAATACTCAAAGGCTGACCTATGAAACGCACACTCGGCGTCTGTTATTACCCCGAACATTGGCCCGAAGATCAATGGGCCGAAGATGCCGCGCGCATGGTCGATGCGGGCCTGTCCTGGGTGCGGATCGGGGAATTCGCCTGGCAGCGGATGGAGGCGGTGCCTGGCACCATGACATGGGACTGGCTCGACCGCGCGATTGACGTGCTGGGATCAGCAGGGTTGCAGGTCATCCTGGGCACGCCAACCGCGACGCCGCCGCGCTGGATGCTGGATAAATATCCCGACATGCTGGCCGTCGATGCCGCAGGGCGGGTACGCAAATTCGGGTCGCGCCGGCATTATGATTTCAGCCATCAGGGCTATCGCGATGAATGCCGCCGGATCGCGCGACTGATGGGTGAACGCTATGGCAAGAACCCGCATGTCACCGCCTGGCAGATCGACAATGAATATGATTGCCATGATACCACCCTGTCCTATTCCGATACCGCCAAACGCGGGTTTCAGGACTGGCTGGCGCAGAAATACCAATCGCCTGATGCGCTGAACCGGGCCTGGGGCAATGTGTTCTGGTCGATGGATTATGACAGCTTTGATCAGATCGATTTACCCAATCTGACAGTGACCGAACCGAACCCCGCGCATGTGCTGGCGTTCCGGCGGTATTCATCCGATCAGGTCGTGGCCTTTAACAAGGTGCAGGCCGATGAACTCCGCCGCCATACATCTGCGCCTTTGATCCACAATTACATGGGCCGCATCACGACATTCGATCATTGGAAGGTCGGGGCGGATCTGGATATCGCGTCGTGGGATAGTTATCCGATTGGCTTTCTGTCGGACCGGCTCGAAGGCACGGCCAAGGAAAAGGCCACTTTCCTGCGCCAAGGCCACCCTGATATGCAGGCTTTCCACCATGATCTGTATCGCGCGGTCGGCAAAGGCCGGCTTTGGGTGATGGAACAGCAACCCGGCCCGGTCAACTGGGCGCCTTATAATCCTGCCCCGCTGCCCGGTATGGCCCGGCTTTGGGCGTGGGAGGCGTTTGCCCATGGTGCCGAAACCGTCTGCTATTTCCGCTGGCGGCAGGCGCCTTTCGCGCAGGAACAGAACCATGCCGGTCTGCTGCGCCCTGATTCTGCCCCCGCCCCCGCCTTGGGTGAATGCCGTCAGGTCGCCGATGAAATCGCCGCCCTGCCCGATGTCGGGACGGCACAGGCGCAGGCCGCGCTGGTGTTCGACTATGAAAGCGCATGGGGTTGGGACACCCAACCGCAGGGCGCGGATTTCGAGGCGTTTCGTCTGGCCTTCGCCGCCTATCGTGCTTTGCGCCGGGCGGGGTTGAATATCGACATTCTGCCGCCGGATTGTGCCGATCTGTCCGCCTATAAACTCGTGCTGGCACCGGGGCTGATGAAGATCAGCGCCCCGCTGCGCAAGGCATTGGCGGGTTTCAAAGGTATCGCCCTGATCGGCCCGCGCAGTGATACCAAGACCGATGAACTGGCGATCCCCAATCCGCTTGGCCCCGATCTGCCCGATACTGAAGTCAGTGTCGTGCTGACCGAAAGCATCCCACCCGATGCCAAGGTCAAGCTGCAAGGCGGCGGCACTTTCCGGCATTGGTTCGAACATCTGGAAGGCACGGCCCCCGTGCATCTGTCCACCAAGTCAGGCCAGCCCGCGATCATGGGCGGCGATCACCTGCGCTATCTCGCCGGCTGGCCGGATGAGGCGACCTTTGACGCGATCATCGGCGGGCTGTGTGATGCGCTCGACCTGCCCAGCTATACTTTGCCCGAAGGGCTGCGGATCAGGGATAGTGCGACGCATCGTTTCGTGTTCAATTACGCCCCAATTGCCCAGATCTGGAACGGCGCGATCGTGCCAGCAGCAGGGGTGCATTGGGAGGCATTGTGATGCAGGTTTTCGGCACGACAAAAGACGGCAAAGAGGTCCACGCAATCAAGCTGGAAGCGGGTGATCTGACAGTCACCTTGCTGACCTATGGTGCGCGGTTGCAGGATGTCCGGCTGACCGGTGTCGATCATTCGCTGACCATTGGGTCGGATGATCTGGCCGATTACGAAGGCGAGCTGCTTTATCATGGCGCGCTGGTCGGCCCGATTGCCAACCGGATCGGCAATGCCCGCATCCGGCTTGACGGGATGATGTATGAGCTGGAACGCAATGAAGACGGGCAGCGGCATCTGCATTCCGGTGCGGAAGGTCTGCATGCGCAGGTCTGGGATGTGGTTGCGGTGACAGACACCGCCGCCACTTTGGCGCTGGATCTGCCCGATGGCATGGCGGGCTTGCCCGGCAAGCGGCGTGTGACGGCGGAATTTACGCTGACCGCCCCTGCCACGCTGAACCTGAAAATCACCGCGACCAGCGATGTGGCGAGCGTGATGAATATCGCCAATCATTCCTATTGGAACCTTGACGGCACCCCGAACTGGCACGGTCACCGGATGAAGATCGCCGCCGATCATTACCTGCCAATCGATGCCGCCACCTGCCCCACGGGTGATGTGACGGATGTAAGCGGCACCGATATGGATTTCCGCGACGGCCCGGTCTTGGGGCCGCAGACACCGGCGCTGGATCACAATTTCTGCCTGTCAGAGGGGCTGGAAGCGCCACGCGATGTGCTCTGGCTGACTGGTCAGAGCGGTGTCAGCATGGTCATGGCGACGAATATGCCGGGCATGCAGGTCTTTGACGGCCGCCCCACCCATGGCGCATTGGCGCTGGAGGCGCAGCATTGGCCTGACGCGCCGAACCATGCGCATTTCCCGCAGATCAAGATCGCGGCGGGTGAGACTTATGAGCAGATCACGTCATGGCGATTTGCACCGTAGGATGTGTGATATCACGCATCCTACCCATCAGCTTCCCCGATAAGTCGAAAACCCGAAGGGCGAGACCAGCAGTGGCACATGATAATGTGACGCCGGATCATTGATGCCAAAGCGGATCGGGATGTCGTCAAGGAACCGCGGATCATCGGGGCGGGCGAAGTAAGCGCCTGCGTGAAAGACAAGTTCATACCGGCCCACGGCGAAATCTACGGCGGGGAGAATCGGGCTGTCTGTGCGGCCGTCTGCATTGGTCACCATCGTGACGATATGCACAGGCGCACCCCCGGAAAGCCGGTAGAGATCGACCCGCATCCCCGCCGCAGGCACACCATTGGCGGTATCAAGAACATGTGTTGTCAGAAATCCAGTCATCGCCTGCCTTTTTGGTCGAAAATTACGCCACAGATACCGTATATTTACTTTTGTGTTGTAAGGTTAAAAGGACGAGGTTGGTTCCGCGCCCTGCTGTCGCACCCCAATGACACAAGGCTTCATTTGGCTATATATGGGTCAACGTCAGCGTAAAGGTGAAAGCAAATGATGGAAACACTCCTTTTGTCCCGGATACAATTCGCGGCCAATATTTCATTCCATATCCTGTTCCCGACGATCACCATCGCGCTGGGTTGGGTGCTTTTGTTCTTCAAGATCCGCTACAACATGACCCGCGACGACCGCTGGATGGAGGCCTATCGCTTCTGGGTCAAAATCTTTGCCTTGTCATTCGCCATGGGCGTTGTGTCGGGCATCACCATGTCGTTCCAGTTCGGCACCAATTGGCCGGGTTTCATGGAAACCGTGGGCAATATTGCGGGGCCGCTGCTGGCCTATGAAATCATGACCGCGTTTTTCCTCGAGGCGGTATTTCTGGGCATCATGCTGTTCGGGTTCAGCCGGGTGCCGAACTGGCTGCATACGACAGCGACCTTTCTGGTGGCTTTCGGCACGCTGATGTCGGCCTTCTGGATCATTGTGCTGAATTCCTGGATGCATACGCCGCAGGGGTATGAGATGCGCGATGGCGTCGCCCATGCGACCGATTGGTTCGCGATCATCTTCAACCCGTCGATGCCGTATCGTTTCACCCATATGGTGGTGGCCAGCTTCCTGACCGTCAGCTTCCTGATTGCAGGTGTCAGCGCCTTCCGCTGGCTGATCGGCGGGCGCACGGCTGGTGTCCGGGTCGCGTTGAAAACTGCCGTTTTCGGTGCGGCCTTGTTGATGCCGGTGCAGATTTTCATCGGTGACATGCATGGGTTGAACACCAAGGAATATCAACCGGCCAAGGTCGCCGCGATGGAAGGGCATTGGGAAACCGGGGGCAATGTGCCGCTGATCCTGTTTGCTCTGCCGGATCAGGAAGCGCGGGAAAACCGGTTCGAGGTGGCGATTCCCAACCTCGCGTCCTTCATCCTCACCCATACATGGGATGGCGAGGTGCAGGGGCTGAATGATTTCGTCGCCGATGATGGCACAGCCTTGCATCCGCGCGTCGCACCGGTGTTCTGGTCGTTCCGGGTGATGATCGGCACCGGTGTGGCGATGCTGCTGCTGAGCTGGGCGGCGTCCTTCATGATGCTGCGGCGTAAACGCGGGGTGGAAGGTCTGCCCAAACCGATGCTTTACGCGCTGGTGGCGATGTCCTTCAGCGGCTGGCTTGCCACGCTGGCGGGTTGGTATACGACTGAAATCGGCCGCCAGCCCTGGCTGGTGACAGGGGTGATGACCACGCAGCAGGCGGTGGCCGATGTGCCTGCGCCGATGGTGCTGGGCACGCTGATCGCCTATCTGGTGGTCTATGCGCTGTTGCTGGGGGCCTATGTCTATGTGATCTTCTATCTGGCGCGGAAAATGGCGCAGGGGAAGGATATCGGCACCAATGTGGCACCCTCCACGGCGGCTGCACCCAAAGCTGTCCCGGCGGAGTGAATAGCATGAATACTTTTGGTGATCCGGCTCTCTGGCTGCCCTTCGTCTTTGCCGGGCTGATGGGTCTGTCGATCCTGATCTATGTCGTATTAGATGGGTTCGATCTGGGCGTCGGTGTGCTGTTCCCTTTCGCCGATGATGATGAGAAGGACCGCATGATCGCCTCCATCGGGCCGTTCTGGGATGCCAATGAGACATGGCTGGTGCTGGCGGTGGGCTTACTGCTCGTGGCCTTTCCGACAGCGCATGGCGCGATCCTGACCGCGCTTTATCTGCCGGTGGCGATCATGCTGATCGGGCTGATCCTGCGTGGTGTGGCATTCGAATTCCGCGCCAAGGCGCCCGCACCGCATAAACATCTTTGGAACAATGCGTTTTTCGCAGGGTCGCTGATGACCTCGCTGTCGCAAGGCTTCATGCTGGGCATGTATATCATGGGGCTGGAATGGAACTGGGCGAATGCCGGTTTCGCCACACTGACGGCGGTCTTTCTGACCGTCGGCTATAGTTTCATTGGTGCCACCTGGGTCATTCACAAAACCGATGAGCATTTACAGCGCAAGGCGGTGGATTGGGCCAAAGGCGGGATCTGGGGGCTGGTGCTGGGGATCGGACTGATTTCGATGGCGACACCCTTGGTTTCTGCGCGGATTTTTGACAAATGGTTCAGCTGGCCAGAGGCGCTTTTGCTGTCACCGTTGCCGATCATCTCCGGGTTACTGGTTGTCTGGCTGTGGTGGATGTTGCGCCGCATGCCATACATGAACGACCGCTGGTCATATTTGCCTTTCGCGGCGGCGACATCGCTTTGGGTGATGGCATTCGGTGGCATGGCCTATAGTTTTTATCCCTATGTCGTGCCCGATCAGCTGACGATCTATGAGGCGGCCAGCGCACCGGAAAGCCTGTTCATCATCCTGATCGGCACGCTTTTCGTGTTGCCTGCGATTTTGGGTTATACGATTCTGGCCTATACCGTGTTTCGCGGCAAAGCGACGGACCTGCGCTACGACTAGGCGCAGGCTGGATCGTGATCCACCTTACCATATGTCAAATCGGCAGAATCGGTTTGACACCCCCCCGCCACTTGCGTAATCGGACGCTCATGGTTTGGCGCGGTAGCTCAGTTGGTTAGAGCGATCGACTCATAATCGATAGGTCGGGAGTTCAAGTCTCCCCCACGCCACCACCTTTCCCTTGCCAACAAACCTCCTTAACGTGCCGCAAACCGCACGAAAGGCATGCCATGTCCGTCCTTGACCAGATTGCCGCCGTTCTTGGCGCAGAATGCATCCTGACCGGCGTGGATGCTGCCCCCTATGGCACCGACTGGACCGGGGCTTATGTATCCACCCCGCTTGCCGTGCTGCGCCCAAAAAGCACCGCCGAAGTCTCCGCTATTATGCAGATCGCCCATGCAACGCGCACCCCAGTCGTGCCTGCCGCGGGCCGCACCGGGCTGACCGGGGCGACCACGGCGGAGGGCGCGCTGGTGCTGTCGGTCGAACGGCTCAACCAGATCACAGAGATCAATGTCGCGGGCCGCACCGCCACTGTGGGGGCGGGTGTGATACTGTCGCACCTGCATGATGCCGCAGCCAAGCATGACCTGATCTTTGCGCTGACCTTGGGCGCGCGGGGGTCCGCGATGATCGGCGGGCTGCTGTCCACCAATGCAGGCGGATCGAACGTGGTGCGTTATGGCAGCACGCGCGGCCTGTGTCTGGGGCTGGAGGTCGTGCTGGCCGATGGCCGGGTGATGAATCTGATGTCTGCGCTGCATAAAGACAATTCCGGGCTTGATCTGCGCAATCTGATCATCGGCGCGGAAGGCACATTGGGCATCATCACCGCCGCCGTGCTGAAACTGCACCCCAAGCCGCTGGCCTATGCCACCGCCATGGTCGCGGTGCCGTCGCTGGCTGATGCGCTGGATCTACTGCACCGTTTGCAGGCCGAAACCGGCGGCGGCGTGGAGGCGTTTGAATATATGCCGCGCAGCTATATCGCCAAACACCGCCAGATGTTCCCCGAGATGCCGCCGCCTTTTGCGCAGGATCACGACGTCAATATCATGATCGAGGTTGCCGCGACCATGGCCCGCGACGCCACCCCCAGTTCCGACGGACAAGTGCCAGTGGTGACACTGCTGGAAGATATCCTTGGACAGATGCTGGAAGATGGCAGCTTGCTTGATGCCGTGATCGCGCAGAATGAGGCGCAGCGCCGCCAGATCTGGAAACGACGCGAGGATGCGGGCCATGTCGCCTTTTTCGGCGGGCATTTCGTGAATACCGATGTGGCCCTGCCGCTGGACAAGGTCGCGGCGTTCGAGGGCGCATTGACGCCACGGTTGAAGGCCATCGACCCGGATGTCGATGAGGTGCTGGTCGCGCATCTGGGCGACGGCAATATCCATCACACGAGCTATATCAGCCGCAACGATCCCGCAGTGATGCAGGCCATGGTCGAAGCGGTGGAAGATGTGGTGCAGGAGCTGGGCGGGTCATTCAGCGCCGAACATGGGGTCGGCCTATCGAAGATCGACACGATGCGGCGGCGCAAAGACCCGGTGGCGCTGGATGTGATGCGGGCGGTCAAGGCAGCGATCGACCCCCACAATATCCTGAACCCCGGCAAGGTGATTCCGGCTGGCTGACGACAAAGGTTCATTTGCCCTGTCCGCCATCGCCGCAATCGTTACACTTCGGGCGCTGTCGGGTCAGGCAGCGGGCTTTGGCGACCTTCCACCTTGGTTTCGTCCCAGCCTGCATCCTGCCGTTTGATCCGGCGTGAAATCGCGTAGCTGATCGGCCATGTCGCGACAAATCCGACAGCGGCAGCGCCGCCGATGGCGGGCCAAGAGTACCAGCCCAGCGACAAAACCAGAATGACCAGCGCACCGGTGACGACCGATCCGACGGCGAGGGAAAGATAGATGCTGAGGCGGTCCATGATATGTCCTTCTTCTGTATTGGTCCAACGCGGGGGCAGCAGCATCCGTTCCGCCCAGCGGCGAAACCCGCCTGACCCGCCAACAATGCAGGAACGGATGCCGCAAGGCTGACGTTCCTTGGATATTGGGCGAACAAGCAGCCGGTACCCGACCTGCATTCAGCCCGGAGGACATATTATGAATAGATTTCTCTCAACAACGGCCCTCGTCATTGCGATGGGTCTGCCATCGGTCACGCTGGCACAGGTCACAACCGACGAAACCACAGCAGAAACCACAACCGAAACCAGCGCCACATCGGGCTTTTTGTCAGAACGCGCGCAGACGGATATTTTCGTATCCGAACTGATGGGCATGGATGTCTATGCACAGGCCAGCACTTCTGGCACAGAAACCGACACAGCGGCTGATCTGAGCAGCGAAAACACCGATGACATGGCCACCGCGCCGGATGATGGCACAGCCACGACCACAGGCGGCACCATGGATGATCTGGAAGTCATCGGCCAGATCAACGAAGTGATCCTGTCCGCTGACGGCGAAGTCCGCGCGCTGGTGATCGGTGTCGGCGGTTTCCTTGGCATGGGCGAACAGGATGTCGCGATGGGCATGGACAAGCTGGATTTCACCACCAGCCCGGATGATATGGGCGAATTGATCATCATCGCCGATACCAATGCCGATGAGCTAGGGCAGACGCCTGCATTTGACCGCACCACCACCGGCGCGGGTGACCGCAGCGATCTGGAAGCCGAAGGTCAGGGTGGTCAGGTGACCGAGACACAGGACGGGATGCCGACCGACGCTGAAAATGACGGCACTGATGCGACCGATCCGGACGCCATGCCGATGGACGGTCAGCCGGGTATGCAGGCCGATGATACGGAACGTGGTGCCTTTGCCGCGCCTGATATCGAACGTGACGGTTATGGCCGTATGGAAGTCGGCAGCGTGTCCAGCGACACATTGGTCGGTCAATCGGTCTATGACATCAACGACACCGATGTCGGCACTGTGGAAGAGCTGATCCTGGGTGAAGGTGGCGAGGTCATGGATGTGATCATCGATTTCGGTGGTTTTCTGGGCATCGGCAGCCGCCAGGCGGCTTTGTCCTATGACGAGCTGACCATCCTGACGACGGAAGCGAATGACGATGTGCGTGTCTATGTCGATGCGACGGAAGAGCAGATCCAGAACCTGCCGGAATACGAATCCGCAAATTGATACGGCCTGGTGATGGCGCGTGACGATGCGCTGTCACCTTTCCCGCAAAGAAAAGAGGCCGCACAATCGCTTGTGCGGCCTCTTTGCATGGTCGCGCGGGGTCAGATCACGCGTGGTATTGCGGCATCGCCTTGAGCTGTTCTGCGGTTGTATCAAGATGGATACGCAGGTCAGCCCCGTTCGTTTCACGCAACACGGTCAGGTCGCTGAACGGCAGTTTGACGGAATGCGCGCCCATGCCCAGAAAACCGCCGACATCGACGATCGCATGGGTGATCTTGCCATCGGCGCCGACTTCCAGATTGCTGATCGAGCCGATGGTTTCATCGTCGCGGCCATAGACATAGGCGTTTTCGACATCATTGGTGGTCAGCGCATGGGTTTCGACATGGCCATAGCCTTCGCGGTTAAAGCTGAAGGCACCGCCAATGGTGCTGGGCTGTGCGGGGGTGTTATGGTCGGTCATAATATTCTCCTTGATCCCGTTGGTCGGGATCTCTGGCTGCAGGTGCCCTCTGCAAAGGGTGTGATCAGCCGTCGCTGCGGCCCGTCACAAGAAGGAAACCGTGTCGAAGCCATTCGCGTTCCGGCAGGCTCCGCTACGTCAGCGGGAAGCGGCCAGAAAGAACCGCACCATCTGGGTCGAGGCGTCAGGGCCTTTATGGTCGGTGTAGGACCCGGCGACACGGCCCCCCGACCAGGCGTGACCGGCCCCTTTCAGCACCCATAATTCCAACTCTCCCAGATCGCCGTTGCTTGCAAAATCGCTGCGGGTATAGCCGATCTTGCGCACGGAATTGCTGGTGATCCGCGCGGCTGTCGGATCATCACCCAAGGCGGCGGTTACCAGATGCTGCGCATTGGACAGATGCACGGTGCCGTCATTATCGCCTTGAAAGATGATCCGCCGGACCGGTTTGTATGTCGCACGCAAAGCCGCCGGGGCAGAGCCGCCCGGCGCGCCGCTGCGCATCGCCCCCATCGCTGATGACACATCCCGCGCCGCGCCCCGGGCCAGACCGGAATGAATACCGGCAGCCGCAAAGACATCGGGATAAACATCCACCAAAATCGCGGCCATCGCCCCACCCGCGGACAGGCCCGCGACATAGACATTGTCGCGTGTCACACCCAATTCGCGCATCAATTTGCGGGTCAGGGACGCGAGGATCGCCGGTTCCCCCACGCCCCGGATCTGATGCGCCGGGCCGAACCAGTTCCAGCAGCCGCCCGCATTATGCTTGCGGGTCTGTGCCGGATAGGCCACCGCCAGCCCGTGTTTTTCCGCCACCGCATTCATATGGGTGCCAAGGGCAAAATCATCAGGGTCCTGCCCGCAGCCATGCAGCATCAGGATCAGCCCTTTGGGTTTTTTCGGGGCAGAGGCGGGCAGATAAAGCTTATAGCCTCGCGCGCCCTGCGCAGAGCGGTGCTGGCGCGACAGATATTGCGCACCTTTGGGGACAGTTGGCGCAACCGCGCGTGTCGTGGTGGGTTTGCTGGCCCCGGGCATCAGCCCTTGGGCGGCGCGGATATTATTGACCATCAGACCCAGCGCCTGACCGGCGGCTGTGGCCTGGGTTTTGGTCTTTTTCGGCTTGGCTGCCCCGAAAGGCGAGAAAGCCGAAGCGATCAGGATCGACTGGCTTTTCTTGGTCAGTTTCGCCGGGCGCATCATACGCTGCATCCGGCGCATGTTGGCGGCAAGTGTTTTGGGCATTGAGGTTTCCTTTGAAGGTGTGATCCTCCTCCCTTCGTCAAACGTGGCTGCGGTGGTTCCGTTCCCAAAGAGCCACGGTCAATCCGTCTTTCCTTGCACACCGCCGACATGCGCCAGCCGCACCAAGGCAGGCAGCGATGTCGCACCTGTCTTGCGCATGACAGATGCGCGGTGATTTTCCACCGTGCGCTGATTAATCCCAAGATCGGCGGCGATGATCTTGTTCGGCGCGCCCTCCAGCACGCCCCCCAGCACATCGGTTTCGCGTGGCGTCAGACTGGCGAACCTTTTGCGCGCCGCGACGGCGGCCTTGCTTTGTCCCTGATCGCCCGGTTTGGAGACCATTGCATGCCGCAGGCTGGCCAGCAGCACTGCGGCACTGGCGGGTTTTTCGATCAGATCTGACGCCCCCGCCTTGAAGGCTGCGACAGCGATGGCGACATCGCCGTGACCCGTCAGCATGACCATCGGCAGGTCATACCCTTCGTCCCGCAAGGTGGCGATCAGCGCGGCGCCGTCCATGCCCGGCAGATGGTTGTCGACCAGCACACAATCGCTGTCCTGTGGGCGGGGGGCGGCCAGAAATTCCTCGCTCGACGCATAGGTTTTGACGGCCCAGCCTTCGACCTCGAACAAGCGCCGCATGGTTTCGCGCACCATCAGATGATCATCCACGACATGCACTGTCGTGCCGGCCTCCGATGTCGCGGTGGTCCGTTTCTTGCGGACAGGCCTTGCCCCTTTGGCAGGGGTCAGCAAGGCCGATATCTGATCCAGCAGAACATCCGGCAAAACCGGTTTGATCACCTGTCTGAAACCGGCTGCGTCAATGGCTTTCAGCGTTTCTGTTGTGATATCGCCGGTCAGGATGATCGTCGGCAGATCATCACCCAGCATATCGGTCAGATCCTGCGCGAGGGTCAGACCGTTATCCGCCTCGGCCAGATCATAATCCGTCAACAACAGGTCAGGCCCGTCAGGGTCACTGCCTGCCCATGACAGCGCGGATTTTGCATCGGCCTTGGCAATGACGGTGTGACCGGCTTTCGCCAGCATCTTGGTCATCAATTCGCGCAGCGGGTCTTCATCCTCGACCAGCAGGATGGTGCCGGTCTGGGGTTTGATCCTGCCCCCCGGTTTCGGGACGTCGGCCTGTGCCGCTTTGTCCACGATCTCAAGCGTCATGCTGAAACAGGACCCTTTGCCCAAACGCGACTGCACGGCGACAGGATGATCCATCAACATCGCCAGCCGCTGCACGATGGCAAGGCCAAGGCCCATCCCCTGTTCAGTCATGACCGTATCGGTATCGACGCGGTGATAGGCGTTGAAAATCGCCTTGGTATCGGTGTCGGCGATGCCGATGCCGCTGTCACAAACCTGCACGACGACCTGACCATTGCGCCTGCGACACCCCAGCACCATGCCACCTTTGACCGTGTATTTCACCGCATTGGATAGCAGGTTGCGCAGCATCTGTTCCAGCAATTGCGGATCGGTCATGACCCAAAGCGAACAGGGCGCCGCGCGCAGTCGCAACCCCTTGAGATCTGCCTGCGGTGCAACTTCATCGGCCAGCCGCTGCATCAGCGGACCGATCGCCACCGGCTGGATATCCGGCCGCACGGTGCCGGATTCAATCCGGTTCACGTCCAGCATCGAATCCAGCATCAGCGTCATCGAATTCAGCGTCTGATCAAGGATCGCAGTCAGCCGCAACGCCTCGGTCGAGGGGCGGTGGCGCGCGAGCAATTTGTGCAGCAAGGCCATGGATTGCAAAGGCTGGCGAAGATCGTGGCTGGCGGAGGCGAGAAAGCGTGATTTCGCCTTGGTCGCGCGTTCCGCCTCATCCATCGCAGTGATCAGCGAGACCGTGGCGCGTTTGCGTTCTGTAATGTCGATATAGGTGATCACCAGCCCGTCGATCTTGTTACCTTCAGCGCGGTAGGGCTGGATCCGGCGCAGGAACCATTTGTCATCGCCGCCCGGTGCTTCGCTTTCCATCGGGTCGTTGCTGGCAAGAACGGCCTGCGTGTCGCGGATCAGATCATCATCGCGCGCGACAGAGGCCAGATCGGTAAAGGGCCGCCCGACATCCGACGGGATCACCCGGAAAATCTGCCGCGCGGCGGGGGTAAAAAACCGGATCGTCAGGTCAAGATCCAGAAACAATGTCGCGACATCGGTGCTGTAAAGCACGTTTTGCAGGTCATTCGCCGTGGTCCGGTGCCGTTCCAGCGTTTCCTGCAATTGCACATTCAACGCGGTCAGTTCTTCGTTCAGTGATTGCAGTTCTTCTTTCGACGCCAGCAATTCCTCATTCGTGGATTGGAATTCCTCGTGGATCGACCGCGCCTCTGCGGCATCGGTGCCATGCGCCTCGATCTCTTCTTCCAGATCGCGCAGGGCCTCTGACAGATCGGTGCGTGTGGTGGCCAGTTCATGTTCCAGATCGACATTATGCTGGGTGGACTTGCTGCTGAGCGCGTCACCCTCTGACGTCATCGGCACACGGTCCACGAAACAGGCCAAAAGCATCGGCTGCGCCCCGCCAGAGACAAGATGTACGACGATATCGAAACTGGGCTGACCGGGCGTCCGGCTGCCTGCGACAGTGGCGAGCGTGTTGCTGGCGTTGCAGCTTGCGACGGCATTGCGGAACCGCGTGCGAACCGCTTTGGGCAGCAAGCCGACCAGATCGGTTGACGGATGGCCTTGGGTGAATTTCAGATAGCGTTCGGTCGGGCCGAGCAGATAGAGCGTTTCAAACCGCGCATTGAACAGCACCGCAGCGGGGGCATGATATTCCAGCACGATCCGGCGGCACAGATTGGCCAGTGACGCATTCTGCGCCGGTGACGCACCGCGCCGGGGCGGCATGTCATCGCGCAGGCCAACCGCGAAATCCAGATCCTGCGGCTGGCTGTTGCCGGTGCGCTGCCAGAGCCGGGCCGATTTATCCATCATGGTGAAACAGGTGTCGCTGGCACCCGGCATCTCTGCCGCGCCCAGTAGCAAGAGCCCACCCTGCCGCAAGGCAAAGCAGGTCCGCGCGATCACGCGTTTCTGTGCATCGGGCGTGAGGTAGATCAGCACATTGCGGCAGGACACCAGATCGATCTTGGAAAACGGCGGGTCAGACAGCAGGTCGGCAACGGTAAAAACGATGATATCGCGCAGCCGCGAGGTGACGCGCCAGCCGCCATCCTCGGGGATGAAGAACCGTTCCAGACGGGCGGGGGAAACACTCGCCTCGATATCAGCGGAATAGTAACCGGCCCTGGCAGTGGCAATCGCCTCTGGGTCGATGTCAGAGGCGAGAACCTGCACCTGTCCCTTGAATCCGCTGGTTTCGACCGCCTCCATGCAGATCATGGCAAGGCTATAGGCCTCTTCCCCCGTGCTGCATCCGGCGACCCAGATGCGCAAGGGGCGGTCACCGGGATGTGCGGCCAGCAGATCGGGCAGCGCCTTGGTGGACAGATGGTCGAACACCGCCGCGTCGCGGAAAAAGCTGGTCACATGGATCAAGAGATCGGCGGACAACTGGCTGCGTTCATCTTTGTCTTCCCGCAGGATCGCCAGATAGCGCGCATTATCATCCGGCCCCAGCCCGATCAGCGCCATGCGCCGCGCGACCCGCCGTTCCAGCGTGCCGCGTTTATAAAGCGAAAGATCCTGCGCGCCGTGGCTGCGGATAAAGTCCAGCACATCATCGCTACTGGTTTCGGGCTGGTCGGTTGCTACACCGGCCTGACTGGTCGCAACAAAGGCGGTGATGGCCGCCTTCATATCCGCCGTAGCAAGGATTTGCGCCACATGGCCGGTATCGATGGCGCTTTGCGGCATGCCGGGATAGCGCGCATCGCCCGGGTCCTGGGCGATGACCAGACCGCCCGCCTTGGCGAAATCGGCAAGTGCGGCACTGCCATCGTCAGCGGTGCCGGACAAGACGATACAGGCGGGCTGCACGCTTTTATCCTTGGCCAGAGATCGCAGACACAGATCGAACGGTAGGCGCACGCCTTTGCCTTTGTCGGGCTTGGACAGATGCAGGATGCGTTTCTTCACCCGCAGGAACAATCCGGGTGGAATCACATGCAGGGTGCCGGGTTGCAGTTCCATGTCCTGGCTGGCCTGCACAACGGTCAGCCCGGTATGGTCTTTCAGCAAATCCACCATCATCCCGTCATGCGCGGGGTCCTGATGCAGGATCAGGATAAAGGCCGCTTGCGTCTCTGCGGGGATGTCGCGCAGCACGGCGCGGCACGCCTCCAGCCCGCCGGCGGAAGCGCCAAGGGCCACGACATGCAGCGTTTTATCTGGGTCGCGCTTTGGCAAGGCCTGCTCCTGAGCAAGGTGTCACGGGACGATACGCATGGCTGGGAACAACGCGCCGACCGCGGGTCAGCACCGCGACCCTAACATGTTTCAAAACAATAACACCCACCAAATCACAGGTAGCCTGAACCCCTGCTGGCGCCCGCCTAGGTAGATTCCGATGCTGTCGGGACAAAACCCAACCGCGTATCCAGTCCCTGCACGTGTGGATGTCCCGTCCGCACTGCAGGACCGGATGATCGCGACCATGCAAGTGCCTCATAGGAGTCCCCGATCCTCGCAAGAGGCACATCAGACTGCGTTACCGACGGATCATCCGGTCACCCAACACCACCGCCGCGCCATTGGTGCGGTCAACCAAGACACCAAACCGGCCCGCCTGCATCAGGACAAGACGCAGGGGAGCAGCAAACAAGGACATATCATGAACCAGATCATTTACATCGTCGGTGCCGTTGTCGTCATCCTCGCCATTCTCAGCTTTGTCGGCCTGCGTTGAACCACCAAGAATTTAAAGGAAAATTGCCATGACACCTGTGACCACCCTGCCCCATGCGACAGCTGATGCGGGCGCATCCACCCATTCATATGTTGATTGGGCGGCCATTCTGGCTGGCACGATCTTTGCGCTGGCGATTTCATTCGTCCTGACCAGTTTCGGTGCTGGATTGGGCCTGTCGCTGACATCGCCTTATCGCGGCGAAGGCGTCTCTGCCTCCTGGCTGGCCATTGCGGCTGGCATCTGGATGGTCTGGGTGATGGTCACCGCCTTTGGCGCTGGCGGTTACCTGACCGGCCGGATGCGCCGCCCTGCTGGCGACGCTGTCGGCGAAGAAATCGAAGTGCGCGACGGATCGCACGGGCTTTTGGTCTGGGCTACTGGCGCGGTGGTCGGTGCTTTTCTGGCGATCACTGGCGCAGGCGGGCTGATCAGCGCCGGGAGCAATGCCGCCGGGACTGCTGCAGAGACGGTGACGGATGCTGTATCTTCGGATTACTTCGCCAGCCTGATGCTGCGCGGTTCTGACGACATCAATCCCGATGCGCAGCAGGAAATCGCCAGTCTGATCACCCGTGCCGCGGTTGAAGGCGAAATGGTCGAACGTGACCGCGCCTATCTGGCGGAAATCGTCGCGACCAACACCACGATGTCCGAGGCCGAAGCCCGCGCCCGTGTCGATGAGGTGAATACCGAAATCGACGCTGCCATCGCATCAGCCACCGCCGCCATCGAGGATGCCCGTATCGCCGGTGTCGTGTTCGGCTTTATCGCCGCTGCGACCTTGTTGCTGGGGGCGCTGGCCGCGTTCTTTGCCGCAGTCGCCGGTGGCCGTCACCGCAATGCCAATCTTGGCTTCACCACGATCATGCCAACACGCTGATCAAAGCCACAGTTTCGAAAGGATAACATCATGCCCGCAATCATTGCCTGGCTTTTAGGCGCACCGCTTTTGGTCGTCATCATCATCGCCGTGATCCTGTAACCCAGTCTCCCACGCCAAGCCCATGTAACACCCCCTGTAAATAAAGGAGTTTCATATGCCGCAAGAGAACCAGTCACAGCTTTTTATCCGCCTGCTCAAGGACGCGCGTAGCGCAGATCGGGCGATCACCAAGATCAGACGCTCTGCCCGTTCGCGGGCCTACGCCAAGCGGTTCAAGGAAATGTTCATGTCCGATCAGCCATTGGGCCGCAACGCCGCAATGCCGATGGATTGTGTGCAGATGATCGACAGCAAAGCAGGCCATAGCACGCGCAACTAGGCGCTGCCTGCTTCAACACGAAAAAGGAAAGTATCATGGCTATCACAACTTTTGACGACCTGTTTTTACACACGCTCAAGGATGTTCTTTACGCAGAACGCAAGATCCTCAAGGCGCTGCCGAAGATGGAAAAGAACGCCACCAACGAAAAGCTGAAACTCGCTTTGTCCACCCACAAGGACGAAACCGAGGATCAGATCATGCGTCTGGAAGAGGTGTTCGACCTGATCGGCAAACCCGCACGCGGCGCGAAATGCGATGCGATGGTCGGCCTGCTGGAAGAAGCCGAAGGGCTGATGAGCGAGATCGAAGATCCAGAGACAATGGATGCGGCGATCATCTCGCTTGCTCAGGCGGTCGAACATTACGAAATCGCCCGCTACGGCACATTGGTGCAATGGGCCAAACAGCTTGGCCACAGCAAAGCCGCTGATCTGCTGAAAGAAACGCTGGATCAGGAATATGCGACCGACAAATCGCTGTCGAAACTGGCCGAAACCAAGGTGAACGCCGCAGCGACAGCCTGATCTGCACCCAAATCCCATGCGCGGCCCTGTGCCGCGCATGGCCAAACCCCAGGTGGCCACACCCCGCATGGCAGTCACGCTTACAAACGAGGCACATCATGATCAAACAACACGCTTTCCACGTTCTTCTTCCGCAACAATCCCTGGCGCTGCACCGCCGCGCGCTCAAGCTGACGTCAGATAAACACCGCGCTGACGATCTGGTGCAGGAAACTCTGCTCAAGGCATGGGCCAAACGCGACAGCTTTCGCCCTGACACACATCTGCGCGCCTGGCTGTTCACGATCCTGCGCAACACGTTCTTTTCCGACCTGCGGAAATACCGGCGCGAGGTCGAGGATGCCGATGGCGCGCTGGCCGATGGTCTGAGCGAACAACCACGGCAGGATCATGCCATTGCGATGAATGAATTGCTGTCGGCAATCGCGCTTCTGCCCGATGTGCAGCGCAAGCCGGTGGTTCTGATGGGCGTTTACGGCTTTTCGCAACTTGAAGCTGCCGCCGCCTGCGGTTGCACGGTTGGCACGATCAAAAGCCGTGTGAGCCGTGGCCGGACCGCATTAAGCCATGCCGTCGCCCATGATTTCATGGTGGACCGCCGACCATCCTCGGCCCGCACGCGCATCAAAGAAAACCACAGCGCAGAGCCTAAACAGCCGACTTGGGCCTGAACAGCGACGCTGACCGAACAGAAGCGTCACGCAGGCTGTCCGGTCGGCGCCAGATGACAGCGGGCTAGGGTTCCTCTGCCACGCTGACGCTGACATGCATCGCGACCAGTTCCCCGCCTTCGTCACTGAATGACCCGCTGACCGGCATCGCCTGCGAAGGACGCCGGGTTGTTGCGACCCGTACCAGATTGCGGCTGCCGATGATCCGGTTCGTCGGGTCAAATTCCACCCAGCCAGCGCCCGGCACGAAAACATCGGCCCAGGCATGGGTCGCCCCGCCGCCGGTCATATCCTGATCGGGGTTGGCGGCGGCCTCATCATGCAGATAGCCGGTGACGAAACGCGCGGCAAAGCCAAGGTGGCGCACGGCATCCATAAAGAACAGCGCGAAATCGCGGCAGGTCCCGCTGCCCAACGCAATCGTTTCGGCGGGGCTTTGCACGCCTTCCGCCTCGCGGCTGTTATAACGGAACGTCTTATGAATGAGCGCCGCCAAAGGCCCGAGAACATCCATGCAATTCGCAGGCATATCGGGCATCACATTGTCGATCCACTCCGCCAGCAGGGGCTGATCATGGGCATGTTCCGGCGTCATATAGGGGGCAAGATCGATCTGTTCATCGGCGTCGTAGACCACTGGAAAATCCCCAGCAAAGCGGGTGATCCGGGCGACAGGTTCGTCCAGACCATAGCGGCGCAGCAGCAATTCGGATTTGATCAGCAGTTCATCCGCCGGAGCAAGGAACGAAAGGAAGGCAACGGAGTTACCGAAGGTATCAAAGGCCCAATGCACATCCGCCTGCGGAGACACAGTCAGGCTTGAATCCAGAATACGCATATCATGCCCGTCGCGGGGCCGGATCATCAGCCGATGATTGCCGAAAGTGACGGGACGGTCATATTCATACCGTGTCTCATGGATGATGCGAAGGGTGCGGATGGGGTGATCCTGTCTTGGGTTCAGGGCTTCGGGACGGGTGCAGAGGGCAGGAAACAAACATCGGCTTCACGGCGCAACTGCCTGAACCCTAGGTCACACAAAGGACAGCAGCAATGCGCATTCGCATCGGATACGAAATCGTCATCAAAAGCAAAACCGACACGGTGCTTATTCTTGCCCTGTCACCCCATACCAGCGTCACTGGCAAGATCATCGGCAAGCCACAGGTGCAAACCTCGCCCGATCACGCGATGGAGACGTTTATCGACGGGTTTGGCAACGAACTGACACGGTTGCGCGCAGGCAATGAGGTTGTTTCTCTCTGGTCCGATTGCATTGTCGAGGTGGACGGCACCCCAGATCCCTATGACTGGACCGCAAAGCAGCACAATATCGCCGATCTGCCGTTCGAGACTCTGCAATTCCTGACCCCCAGCCGCTATTGCGATTCCGATCTGATCGCAGAGGAAGCCCGCGATCTGTTCGGCAATGTCCCACCCGGCTGGGAATTGGTGCAGACGATCTGCAACCACGTGCATAATCACCTGACCTTTGGCTATGGCTTTGGCCGCAGCACCAAGACAGCCACCGATGCCCAGCGCGAAAAGACCGGGGTCTGCCGTGATTTCGCCCATCTGGCCGTGGCATTCTGCCGGGCGATGAATGTCCCTGCGCGCTATGCCAGCGGCTATCTTGGCGATGTCGGCGTGCCCTACAGCGGTCCGGGCGATTTCTGCGCCTGGTTCGAGGCTTATCTGGGCGGGCGCTGGTACACATTCGACGCGCGCTACAATACCCCCCGGATCGGACGGGTGCTGATGGTGCGCGGCCGCGATGCTGCTGACGGCGCGATGATCACATCTTTCGGGGCCTATGACCTGAAATCCTTTCAGGTCTGGACCGACGAAGTGGATAGCAATGCGCCAGAGGCAGAGCTGGAAGAGATGCTGATGGAGCGCCCCAAGACACCCGCGCTGACGCTTGCGGGCTAGGTCACTTGTGGTCGAAAAAGCCCGGGCCGGCCTGTTCCAGCAGCTTGATCGCCATGGCCCGGCCCATTTCCGCCCCGTCCTCGATCGCCCCGGTCATGTCATCGGTCAGGACCTGACTGCCATCGGTGCGCAGAATCTCACCACGCAGCCGCAAATTGCCGCCATCAAGTTCCGCCAGCCCGCCAATCGGCGTTTCGCAGGACCCGTCGAGATGCGCGAGGAAGGCGCGTTCGGCGGCAAGGCGCTGGCCGGTCGGGCCGTCATGCAACGCTTCCAGCATCGTGGCCGCACGGCTGTCATCACCGCGCCGTTCGATCCCGATGGCCCCTTGGGCGATGGCGGGCAGCATGTCTTCGACCGAGATGGGGGTTCGCGGCACATCATCCATGTTGAGCCGGTTCAAACCTGCCATGGCCAGAAATGTCGCCTCTGCCACCCCATTGCCAAGCTTCATCAGCCTTGTCTGCACATTGCCGCGGAATTCCACGATCTTCAGATCGGGCCGTTTGGCCAGCAATTGCGACCGGCGGCGCAGCGACGATGTACCGACAATGGCACCCTGTTCCAGATCGTCAAAGCCCTTGGCGGTCAGGGATACGAAAGCATCGCGCACATCCTCGCGCGGCAGATAGGTGTCAAGCACCAGACCACCGGGTTGTTCCACCGGCATGTCTTTCATCGAATGGACGGCGATGTCGATGGAACCATCCAGCAGCGCCTCTTCAATCTCACGCGTGAACAGGCCCTTGCCGCCGATATCCTTCAACGCGCGGTCCTGAATGACGTCGCCGGTGACCTTGATCACGCAGATGGCAAAGGCATCTTCGGGCAGATCAAAGGCCGCCATCAGCCTTGCGCGCGTCTCATGCGCTTGAGCGAGGGCGAGGGGCGACCCACGGGTTCCGATGTTGAAGGGCGAGGCGGGTGTGGGCAGATTTATGTTCATGCGGCGATTGTTAGACGTGTCAACCTAGCCTGACAACTCCCTTGACAAGATGTTCTGCAATTGGGACCACAGGCGGGATCAAAAAGGACAGAATATGGCGCAGCAAAAGACGATCCTTCGGGCCCTTGCGGGCGAAACACTCCCTACTCCACCGATCTGGATGATGCGGCAGGCCGGGCGCTATCTGCCCGAGTATCGCGCAACACGGGCGCAGGCGGGGGATTTTCTGAAGCTGTGCTACAATCCCGAACTGGCCGCCGAAGTGACGCTGCAGCCGCTGCGGCGCTATGATTTCGACGCGGCGATTCTCTTTGCCGATATCCTGCTGCTACCGCAGGCGCTTGGCGCTGACCTGTGGTTTGTGACCGGCGAAGGGCCACGCCTGTCCACGATTACCACGGCAGAGGAGTTGGGGCGGCTGAAACCGGTTGAAGACATCCATGACACGCTGAACCCGATCTATGAGACGGTGAAAATCCTGTCCGAGGAATTGCCCAAGGAAACAACGCTGATCGGTTTCGCTGGCGCGCCGTGGACGGTGGCGACCTATATGATCGCGGGCCAAGGGACGCCGGACCAAGGTCCAGCGCACGCGCTGAAAGCGGCTAACCGCCCTGTGTTCGAAGGCATCATGCACCGGATCACCGAAGGCACGATCGCCTATCTGTCAAAACAGATCGAGGCCGGTGCGGAATGTGTGAAGCTGTTCGACAGCTGGGCCGGATCGCTGCAAGGCGATGATTTCACGGAATTTTCAATCAAACCGATGCAACGGATCACCGCGGCTTTGAAGGAAAAGCACCCCGGTATCCCGGTCATCGCCTTTCCGCGTGGCGCAGGCACGAAATATATCGGCACCCATGCGGCGACGGGCGCTGATTGCATCGCGGTCGATGACGGGGTCGATGCCGCATGGGTCGCCAAACACGTGCAGCCTGACGGCTGCGTGCAGGGCAATATGAAGTCATCCCATATGGTCACTGGTGGGCAAGGGCTGATCGACGAGACGCGCCGCATCCGCGACGCTTTGTCGGGCGGGGCGCATATCTTCAACCTTGGCCATGGGATCACACCCGATGCGGACCCGGCCAATGTACAATTGATGATCGATACATTGCGGGGCGCCTGATCCCGGCGCCCCCTCTTCTTTTTTCGAAAAATACTCCGGGGTAAGGGGCGGAGCCCCTTGTTCGGCTCCGCCGAAGCCTCCGGCGGGGATATTTATACTCGGACGATGATGAAGGGCGGTGCATAATTAGCACCGCCGCTTTTCAGACCCATTTGGCCAAAGGTGGCAGGCTCATCAGCACGGCATTCGCGTCATGGCCGGTGGTCAGGCCGAATTTGGTGCCCCGGTCGTAGACAAGGTTGTACTCGGCATAAAGCCCGCGGTGGATCAGCTGGATGTCCTTGTCGGCCTCATCCCAAGGCGTGTTGCGGCGCTTTTCGACCAACGGGAGATAGGCGGGCAGGAAGGCTTTGCCGATATCCTGTGTCAGGGTGAAATCGGCCTGCCAGTCGCCGGTGCAATAATCATCCATGAAGATCCCGCCGACGCCACGCGCGCGGTTGCGGTGCGGGATGTAGAAATATTCATCGGCCCAGGCCTTTAGCTTGGGGTAATGATCTGCGCCATGCGGGTCGAGATGCGCCTTTTGCGTGGCGTGGAAATGCGCTGTATCCTCGGCATATTCGATGCAGGGGTTCAGGTCTGACCCGCCGCCGAACCACCAGGCATGCGGGGTCCAGAACATGCGCGTGTTCATATGGACCGCTGGCGCATGCGGGTTCTGCATATGCGCCACCAGCGAAATCCCCGCCGCCCAGAAGCGCGGATCATCCGCCATCCCCGGCACGCCGCGCGCAGCCATCGCGCGTTGGGCGGCATCGCCCAATTGGCCATAAACGGTGGAGATATTCACGCCGACCTTTTCAAATACCCGGCCCCCGCGCATCACCGACATCAGCCCGCCACCGGCGTCTGATCCGTCATCGGCGTGGCGTGTTGTCTCTGTCACCTCGAATCGCCCGGGCTGTGCGTCGCTGGCATCGCTGTCTTCCAGCCCTTCAAAGGCGGTGACGATCTGATCGCGCAATGTGCGGAACCATGCCGATGCTGTGGCTTTTTCTGCCGCGAATTCTTCTGCCATGACTGCGTCTTGCCCCTGATATTGCATAACCGTTCGTGTTAATGTTCCATAACATAAAGCACAGAACCCGATGTGCCAGATCAAAACCGGAGAAGACGATGCGCCCTGCCCTGATCATTCTGCCCCTGCTGGCGCTTGCCGCCTGCGCCACGCCGCGCGAACAATGTATCAGTCAGGCGACCCGCGATCTGCGCGTCCTGAACAATCTGGTGAGCGAAACCCAGGCCAATCTGGCGCGCGGTTATGCGCTGGACGAACAACAGCAGGTCCGCACGATCCGCAAGACCTGCCGGGGCCAGAACAGCGATGGGACAACCTTCCGCTATCGCTGTGATGAAACGGAAAGCTTTACCACCACCCGCCCGGTGGCGATTGATCTCAATGTCGAACAGGCCAAGATGAATTCGCTGCTGCAACGCCAGCAACAGCAGCGCGCAGCCTCTGACCAGACCGTGCTGCAATGTATCGCGATCCACCCGGAATAATTAATGTGCCGACACGGCGGCAGGATCAATCAGCGTCCGGCCGCCATCGACGGTGACGATCTGCCCGGTGACAAAGCCTGCGGCATCAGAGGCCAGATATTGCACCGCGTCAGAGACTTCACCGGGGCTTGCGATCCGGTGCAGTGGCGTGTTTTCGACAATCGCATCGCGCATCTGGTCGTGGTCTTTCAGCGATCCTTTCAAACTCGCGCTCATCACGCTGCCAAAGGCCACGGCATTGACACGAATGCCATGCGGGGCCAGCGCCACCGCCATCGACCGTGTCATCTGGTCCAGCGCGGCACAGCTGACGGAATAGGCCAAAAGATCCGGGTGCGTGCGCCGCGCGGCGATGGAACTGATGTTCACGATGGAGCCTGCCGCGCCTTTGGTCTTGCCCGCCTGTTTGATCATCCGCCGCGCCACCGCCTGACTGACGCGCATCGCGGTCAGGGTGTTTTGTTGCAGCAATTCATCCATCGTGGTGTCATCAGGGTCCAGCGCATCGGTCGTCAGCACCTGACGCGAGGCATTGACGAGGATATCCACCCTTTCAAACGCATCAATCGTCGCGGCAAGAAGATTGGTGATCGTCAGTTTCTGGCGCAGATCACCGGCAAAAAGCCGGATCGCGGGGGTTTTGTCAGCCTCTTCGCCCATCTGCTGGCGCAGGGCTTTTTCATCCATATCGGCAAAGACGACATTGGCGCCGACTTCCACGAAATGCCGCGCAATCGCGAGGCCGACGCCATTGGCGGCCCCGGTCACGATGGCGGTCTTGCCGCTGATGGAAAAGGACATTTGTTTGCTCCGTGCTGTGGTCAGCGGATCGGTTTGGTCGCGTGAAATACCTTGAAGGCGCCATTGCCGCCGATGATATCGACGTTGCGGAAATGCTCGGCCATCGTGGTTTCATAAGGCAAATGGCGGTTTGCCACCATCCAAAGCTTGCCACCGGGCGTCAGCAGGCGGGCTGCCGCCGCAATGAAGGCGCGGCCCAACCCGGCATCTGCCGCGCGGCCAGTGTGAAACGGCGGGTTCATGACGATGCCGTCATAGGCAGGTTTGGCCGAAAATTGCAGCGCATCGGCCCAATGGAACACGGCGCGCGGGTCGGTCACGTTCAGCCGCGCGCAAGCCAGCGATTGGGCCTCAGCCTCGATCAGATCGAGCGAGACAACGCTGTCGCGGGTCAGTACGGCCTGCGCCAGATAGCCCCAGCCGGCACCCAGATCAGCCATCCTTTTGGGCAATTTGGGTGGCAGGGCGGCGGCCAGCAAGGCGGACCCCGCATCCACCGCGCCATCGGAAAACACGCCGGCGGCGGTGTATAACCCATGCGCGCCTTTTTCGGGTGGGCCAGCGGCCCAATCGGCAAAAGCATCGCTTGCCGGGAACCAGAACATCCGGCCATGCGCCTTGGTCACGCTGGGCAGATCGCCCAGCCGCGCCCGGCAGGATTTGAACAGGCTGTCGACACCATCGGTGCGCTGGCCGTCGACGATGACCAGATCGGCCTTGGCACAAGCCTCCGTGATCAATGCCTGGGCCAGGGCCTTGGCGCGCGGCAGCACGACGATGGCGGTGGTGCAGGCCGTCATGTCCTGACTGACGTCATAGCCAGCAGCGCGCCAATCAGCGACATCGGGGTAGTAGCCATGCATGATATGCACATTTTCGGACGGCAGTTCGGACACATCATAGGTCGCAGGTGGGCGCATGAGCGTGACCATGCCTGCGGGCAGGACAATGAGACCATCCTGAATGGCGGTGGTGAGACGGGATTGGGACATGGTGTTGCGAACAGGGCCGGAGCGCTATTCTTTCTCCATTGTGCATTGCAGCGGGTGCTGATGGCGTTGCGCGAAATCCATCACTTGCGCCACCTTGGTTTCAGCAATTTCATGGCTGAAGACGCCGACAACAGCAACGCCTTTTTTATGAACAGTCAGCATCAGCTCGAACGCCTGCGCATGTGACAGGCCAAAGAACCGTTCCAGCACATGCACGACGAATTCCATCGGGGTAAAATCATCATTCAGGATCAGCACCTTGTACATCGGCGGGCGCTTGGTCTTTGGCTTGGTCTCCAGCGCCACGCCAAGGTTGCCGTCGTCGCTGTCCTTTTTATCTGCCATCATGTGAAACGGTCTGTGCATCAAAAGCCTGTCCTCTTCGCGCCTACATATAACCTAAGCCTGACAAGAAAAAAGGCCATCATTGCAGAAAGAGAAAAGCCGCCCATCGCCTATCTTGCGGCTTGACTGCGCCGCGCTACCAGATGTTCGACGGACGCCTGAGCAACAATGGGAAAGTCTTTGAATTTAAGGTATTTTCGCGAAACGAAACTTGTGTTAGCGTTTTCGGATAATAATAAGACCACCGGAAAAATCCGGGGTCAGAGGCAGCAAGAGGCACACGACATGGCACGTCGTCCGGGACAGGCGGCCCAATTCGGGCTATATCTTTGCGTTTTGATTTTCATTCTAGTGTTGGCGCCGATCCGCGGGGTCGCGGCACCCTATGCGGCTTTGGTCATGGATGCGCGCACGGGCGAGGTGCTGCATGCGGAAAATGCGGATACCCGCCTGCATCCGGCGTCGCTGACCAAGATGATGACGCTTTACGTTGCGTTTCAAGCGATCGAGCGGGGCGAGATCACGCTGGATACCGAAGTCACCGTTACGGCAGCGGCTGCCAATGAGCCGCCTTCGAAACTGGGGCTGCGGGTGGGTCAGAAGATCCGCCTGCGCTATCTCATCCGCGCCTCTGCTGTCAGGTCCACCAATGATGCTGCGACCGCGATTGGCATCGCGATTTCCGGTTCGGAAGAAGCGTTTGCCGAACGGATGAACCGCACCGCAGCCGCGATGGGCATGACCAATACCACCTTCCGCAATGCGCATGGCCTGACCCAATCGGGCCATTTGTCGACAGCACGCGATATGTCCGTTCTTGGGCGCCATGTGATCTATGACTTCCCACAATATTACAATTTGTTTTCGCGCCGGTCCGCCGATGCAGGCATGGCCACGGTGCAGCATACCAACCGCCGCTGGCTTGATTCCTATCCCGGCGGCGACGGGATCAAGACCGGCTTTACCAATGCGGCAGGCTTTACGCTGGTGGCCTCGGCGCAGCGCGGCGATCAACGGATCATCGCAACGGTCTTTGGCGGCGTCTCGCAGGCGGCGCGCAATGCCCGTGTAACGGAATTGATGGATCTGGGGTTCCGCACCGCGCCATCGCGCGCCAATGTGAACCGCCCGACCCCACCTGCGATGGCCGAAGCACCAGCAGCGAACCAGAGCGTCGCGGCGGCGGATGCCGTGCGTGGCTCGGCAGGTCGCACGATCCGCGTCAATGGTCTGGTCACCCGCAGCTACCGCCCCGTGGGCCGTCCCGGCGCGGCAGCGGCAGAACCTGCGGTTGATGTCGCAGCCCTTGTCGTCGATCAGGATATCATCGACGCGATCCTCGCCGAAACGATCAATGGTGCAGTTGCTGCGGCGGTGGCCCCGGAACCGCAAGCGCCTGACCCTGCGCCCGTGCAAGTCGCCGCGGCGCCGCCTGTCGTGACACCACAAGCACGCCCAGAACCAGCAGCGGAAATGCAGGTTGCGGCCGCTGCTGTTGCAGCCCCTGCCCCGGCCCCACAGGTCGAAAGTTTTGATCCTGCAGAACCTGAGGTGGTGACACGGATTTCCACATCCGGTGGGCGGCATTGGGGCGTAAACGTGGGCCGCTACAACAGCCGCTTTGACGCGGAACGGGTGCTCTTGCAGGTCGCACTGAACGAGATGAGCGCGCTGGACGGGTCCTTGCGCCGCGTCGTGCAACGATCCGGTGGGTTTGACGCCAATTTCATGGGGCTGACCCGCGAAGGGGCCGATCTGGCCTGTCGCCGGTTGCAGGCGCGCGGCACGACTTGTTTCATGATCGGCGCGGAAGGGTAACCCGGGTCAAGACCCGGGTTACTTTCTGATTTCGAACATCGGTGTCTGAGGCAAAGACTTTCTGGCCTCCGGCGGGAGTATTTGCAGAAATAAGAAGCTGGGATCAGGCCGAAATGGCGCGCCCTTCGAAGGCGGCGGCCATCAATTGGCGTGTATAGGGGTCTTTGGGCGCGTCAAAGATCGTATCGGCAGTGCCAGCCTCAACCACGTCGCCTTGTTTCATCACCATCACCTTATGTGACAAGGCGCGCACGACCTTCAGATCGTGGCTGATGAAAAGATAGGCCAACCGGTGTTTTTGCTGAAGTTCGCGGAGCAGATGCACGATTTGCACCTGCACCGTCATATCCAGCGCCGAGGTCGGCTCATCCAGCACCAAGAGTTTCGGGCGCAGGATCATTGCCCGCGCGATGGCAATCCGTTGCCGTTGCCCACCAGAGAATTCATGCGGATAGCGGTCCATCATCGCAGGGTCGAGGCCGACCTCGGCCATGATTTCAGCCACCATATCGCGCCGGTTGCGTCCGGGGTCGACGCCATGCACGCCCAGACCTTCACTGATGATCTGTTCCACCGTCATGCGCGGGCTGAGTGAGCCGTAAGGGTCCTGAAATACGATCTGCATCTCGCTGCGCAATGGCCGCATCTGGCGTTGGCTGAACTGATGGATGTCCTGACCGTTGAAGGCGATCCGCCCTTCGGACCGGATCAGCCGCATCACGGCGAGTGCCAGCGTGGTTTTGCCTGAGCCGCTTTCGCCGACAACGCCCAGCGTTTCGCCCGCGCGCAGGGTCAGGCTCGCGCTGTTCACGGCCTTGATATGGCCGACGGTGCGTTTGAGCAGACCCGCATGGATCGGGAACCATATTTTTGCACCTTCGGTTTCCAGCACCACCGGAGCATCCGCAGGCACCGGCACCGGCACGCCGGTCGATTCGGCGGCAAGCAGGGTCTGGGTGTAAGGATGCTGCGGATTGGCGAAAAGATCGGCTGTTGGCCCCTCCTCCACGATCTCGCCGTTCTTCATCACGCAGACGCGGTCGGCGATCTTGCGCACGATGGTCAGGTCATGGGTGATAAACAACATCGACATCTGATCGCGTGTTTTCAGATCGGCGAGCAGGTCGAGGATCTGCGCCTGAATGGTCACGTCCAGTGCGGTGGTCGGTTCATCCGCGATCAGAAGGTCCGGCCCGTTCGCCAGCGCCATCGCAATCATCACCCGTTGCCGTTGCCCACCGGACAACTGATGCGGATAAGCGCCAAGGCGGCTTTCGGGATCGCGGATACCGACGCGGGTCAACAGCTCGATAATCCGCGCCCGCACGGCTGGCCCGCGCAGGCCCTGATGCAATTCGATACTTTCAGCGAGTTGCTTTTCCAGCGTATGCAGCGGGTTCAGCGATGTCATCGGTTCCTGAAAGATGAAACTGATATCGTTGCCGCGTACCTTGCGCAAGGCGGGTTCTTTTGCGCCAACCATCTCTACGCCGTTGTAGGTGATTGACCCCGACATCACCGCGCTGTCGCCCAGCAATTGCACAGTGGAGAGCGCCGTCACCGATTTGCCTGAGCCGCTTTCGCCGACAATCGCGACGGTTTCGCCGCGCCCGACATGGAAGGACACACCGCGCACCGCATGGGTCGTGGCCCCATCCTGCCGGAAGGCGACACGCAGGTCGCGCACTTCAAGAATGGGTTGGGTCATTTCAAGGCGGCCTTTTGGGCGGTGATCATGTCTTGCGGTGCGACAACCGCCACCGACCCGTCGGCGACAAAAGTCTTGCGCGGGTCAAAGGCGTCGCGGATGCCTTCAAAGATGAAGACCAGCAGCGACAACATAATCGCGAAGGTAAAGAAGGCGGTAAAGCCAAGCCATGGGGCCTGCAGGTTCTGTTTGGCTTGCAGCGTGAGTTCGCCCAGGGACGGGGCCGAGGATGGCAGACCGAAGCCCAGAAAATCCAGCGACGCCAACGTGCCGATGGCCCCGGTGACAAGAAACGGCAGCATCGTCACGGTCGCCACCATCGCATTGGGCAGCATGTGGCGGAACATGATCGTGCGGTCGGGCACGCCAAGCGCCTTGGCCGCGCGGACATATTCCAGATTGCGCGCGCGCAGGAATTCCGCGCGGACCACGCCAACCAGCGCGGGCCAGCCAAAGAGAACTGTGAGGAAAACAAGCAGCCAGAAACTTCGCCCCAAGATCGCGAAGACGATGATGATCACGTAAAGCGACGGTGTGCCGGTCCAGATTTCGATGAAACGCTGGAATGTCAGGTCGGTCCAACCACCGAAATAGCCTTGCACCGCCCCTGCCGTGATCCCAATGACCGAAGCCGATACAGTGACCAGCAGCGCAAAAACAATCGACAGCCGGAAGCCATAGATCACCCGCGCGGTGACATCGCGCTTGGTGTCATCGGTGCCGAGCCAATTGGTGGCGGATGGTGCCGCAGGCGCCACGCCCGGCACATCGACGATTGTGTTATAAGAATAGGGGATCACCGGCCAGATCATCCATCCGCGCTGAAACTCCTCACCCAGATCCTCGCCCGCTTGGACGGACGCGATCATCGCTTCAGGTTCGTAGAAACAATCTTCCATCCCGCCGGTGCGGATCAGGCATTGCACTTCGGCGTCTTGATAGCGGGCCTCGGTCGGGAAATCGCCGCCATAATCCTGTTCCGAATAGAATTGCGCGATCGGCATGCGCAATTCGCCCTGATAACTGACGAGGATCGGTTTGTCGTTGGCGATCAGTTCCGCGACCAGCGACAGGCCGAATAGTACGGAAAAGATGATCAACGACCATACCGCCCGCCGGTTGCGTTTGAAATTGCGCCAGCGGCGTTGGTTCAGGGGGGACAGGCGCATCAGTTCCGTGCCTCAAAATCAATGCGCGGATCGATCAGCACATAGGTGATATCGGTCAGGATGCCGACCACCAGCCCGATCAGCGAAAAGGCGAAGAGCGTGCCGAAGACGACCGGATAGTCGCGGGCCACTGCCGCCTCGAACCCCAAGCGCCCGAGCCCGTCGAGCGAGAACAGGGTTTCGATGATCAGCGACCCGCCAAAGAACACGCCGATGAACAGTGCCGGAAAGCCCGAAATCACGATCAGCATCGCATTGCGGAAGACATGGCCGTAAAGCACGCGGGATTCGGATAGCCCTTTGGCCTTGGCGGTGATGACATATTGTTTCTTGATCTCGTCGAGAAAGCTGTTCTTGGTCAGCAAGGTCAGCGTGGCAAAGGCCGAAATCGTGGATGCCAGCACCGGCAGGGTGATGTGCCAAAGATAATCGAGGATTTTGCCGATCAGCGACAGATCCGCGAAATTCGATGAGGTGAGGCCACGCAACGGGAAGATGCGGAAATAGGACCCGCCTGCGAACAGCACGATCAGCAGGATCGCGAAGAGAAAACCGGGGATTGCGTAGCCGATGATGATGGCACCCGATGTCCAGGTATCAAACGGGGTGCCATCGCGGACCGCTTTCTTGATGCCCAAAGGGATCGAGATCAGATAGGCGATCAGCGTGGACCACAGGCCCAGCGTGATCGACACCGGCATCTTTTCCAGCACCAGATCGAACACGCTGATCGAGCGGAAATAGCTGTCGCCGAAATCCAGCCGCATGTAATTCCACATCATGGTGAAAAACCGCTCGACCGGTGGTTTGTCGAAACCGAATTCACGTTCCAACTGGGCGATGAATTCCGGCGGCAGGCCGCGCGCGCCGACATAGTCACTGCTTTCGCCGCCGAAATCGGCATCACCGCCGCCGCCAGCGAAGCTTTGGAACACATCGCCGCGCCCTTCGAGATTGGCGAGGATCTGTTCAATCGGGCCGCCCGGCACGAATTGCACCAGTGCAAAGTTGATGATCATGATCCCGATCAGGGTCGGGATCACCAGCAGCAACCGTCGGAAGATATAAGCGCCCATGTTTACCGCAATGCGCCGGCGGCGATCAGGGCATCGTATTTGTCCTGATTGAACCACCAGTAATCCAGATGGCCGAGGCCAAATTCCGGCAGGTTTTCGGGATAGTCGAACATATCGAAATAGGCGACCCAGTTCTGGCCCAGATACCATGTCGGCACGACGTAATAATCATAGCGCATCACCCGGTCGATGGCGGCGACAGCGGCGGCCATCTCGTCATAATCGCTGGCGTTGATCACGAATTCAGCCAGAGCATCGACTGCGGCAGAACAATAGCCGGCAGGGTTGAACACATCATCACGGTCTTCACAGCCATAGCGTTGAGTGAGCCCGGTGCCTTCTTGTAAACCGGCACTATAGACACCAAAAAGCATGTCGAAATCATTGGACTGGGTGCGCGCCTGATATTGCGACGGATCGACGCGGGTATAGGTGGCATTTACCCCCAGCCTTTGCAGGTTTTCGATATAGGGCGTGATCACCCTGTCAAAGGACTGCCGGGTTTCCAGAAATTCGATATCCAGCGTATTGCCATCGGCATCGCGCAGCAGACCATCAGCACCGGGGGTGAACCCGGCCTGCGCCATCAGATCAAGCGCGCGGCGCAGATTACTGCGGTCCAGTGGACGGTCACCGCTGGTATGAGGCAGAAAGGCGTCTTGGGTAAAAATCTCTTCCGGCAATTGATCGCGCACGGTTTCGAGCAGTTCCAATTCCCGCCCCTGCGGCAG
Organism: Yoonia sp. 67-2; assembly: GCF_035117555.1. Classification (NCBI taxonomy): domain Bacteria; kingdom Pseudomonadati; phylum Pseudomonadota; class Alphaproteobacteria; order Rhodobacterales; family Paracoccaceae; genus Yoonia; species Yoonia sp. 67-2. The sequence continues at coordinate 155,131 of NZ_JAYKPK010000004.1, read as the reverse complement.
GCCAGTGGCGCGCAGGCGGTCATTTTCCCAGAAACTGGTGCGTTGCCGGAACAGCCCATATTGCAGGTTTTCATTGGTCCATTCGAAATTGAACATCAGCCCGAGCGCCATCCGGACATTGCGGTCCTGAAACTTCTCGCGCCGCAGGTTGAAGACAAAGCCAGTGGAGGCGGGTGGTGTGCCATCCTCAAGCGTGTCCTGCACGACCCAACCATTGCGGATCGCAGGAAAATCGTATGATGTCGCCCAGTTGATCGATGAGGTTTCCTGCCGGAAGGTGAATTCACCGGCCTTGAACGCCTCGAACGCGGCGGAACTGTCGGCGAAATATTCAACACGGATCGAGTCGAAATTGGACCGGCCAACCATCAATGGCACGTCCTGCCCCCAGTAATCAGGGTTACGCTGATAAATGATCTGACGGCCCGGATCGACATTGCCAACCATATAGGGTCCGGTGCCGGGGGATGTCTGCAAGCTGCTTTCGTCCATCCGCGCGCCGGTTTCCTCGAACCATGCCTTGGACATCACAATGGCATTGGCCATCTGGCTGACCCGGCCACGGCGCGGGGAGTCCGGATTGAAGGTGAATTTGACGGTGTAATCGTCCAAGGCTTCCCAACCCGTCACAAGCTGGGTGATGCCCGCGCGGAATGACGGTGTCGCCTGTTCGCGCATGATGCCATGGGTGAAGACCACATCTTCCGCCGTCATCGGCGTGCCATCGGAAAAGGTGACGTCATCGCGCAGATTGAAGATCACCCATGACTGATCAGCGGGATATTCCAACGTGGTGCAAAGCAGACAGTAATAGGACCCGACCTCATCTGCGCTCATATCCATCATCCGTTCATACATGATCGACGAAAGCGCCCCCGGTGTGCCGGACAAAGTGGCAAAAGGGTTCATGCTGTCGAACGAGCCATCGGCAGAGACGCTGATCTCGCCACCCTTGGGCGCCTCGGGGTTCACGTAGTCCAGATGTGCAAAATCGGCGGGATATTTCAGATCGCCATATTCGTTGAAGCCATGCGAGACGATCACGTCATCCTGAGCATCGACCTGCGCGGCGGCGAAGATGGCGGCGATCCCAACAAGCGAACCAGCGACCCAACAGGTCCGCCACCCGGCGGCGCGGGTCTGCGTCTGGGCTGTAGCGTGGACCTTGGGATGCTGTGGCATAGAAATCTCCGCGTTACTGAAATGTAAACTGAAGCTAATTCCCTCAAAGGCAAATGTTCAAGTTGCGAATGCGTGATCGGGCGATGATCCGTGCAATTGCCTATAAAAAAGGCCGCCCCTGACGGGCGGCCCTTGATGCAGTGAAATAGCCGATCAATCGTCGATGGAGTCCAGATAGGCGATCAGATTGGCACGATCCGTGACGCTGCGCATCCCGTTATAGCCCATCGACGTGCCCGGTGCGTAACCGCGGGGGTTCTCCAGAAAGGCGTTCAGCGATTCAGGGTCCCAGACATCGTTCACCTCGATCAAGGCACCGGAATAGGCGAAATCGTCATAAAACTGGACTTGCCGACCCACGACACCATAAAGCGCCGGGCCAGTACCATGCACTCCCGATTCCAGCGCATGGCAGGACCGGCAATTGCGCCACAATGCCTCACCATCCGCGGCAGAGGCAGAGGCCATGACTTCCGCGAAATCAACCTCTTCACCAGCTTCGCCTTCGGCCTCTTCCGCGCTTTCCACTGCAATCGCATAGGCCTGTTCAGCATCACCATGGCCACCGCCGAAATAAATCGACGACGCTAGCCACGCCCCCAGCAGATAAACAAGCAAAGTCGCGCAGAGCGCACCAACGGCTTTTGTAACGGTCATTGTGTCGAACATGTCGCGGTCCATCCAGTTCAAGGTTTGGGGTTATCTATCTGGTTCCCCCCCGCCGTTGCAAGGTATAGTGGCGCGACCAAGTGCCCATTTTTGTCGCTGCCGTCCGGAGAATACAATTTTGTCACCAAAAATCGCTTTCCAAGGAGAGCTTGGCGCCTACGGTCATGAAGCCTGCGCCAGCGCCCGCCCCGACCACCAGCCCCTGCCCTGTGCCACGTTTGAAGATGCGATTGACGCGGTGCGCAGCGGTGCCGCCGATCTGGGCATGATCGCGGTTGAAAACTCCACCTATGGCAGGGTTGCCGATGTCCATGCCCTGCTGCCCGAAAGCGGGCTGCATATCGTCGATGAAACCTTTGTGCGGGTGCATGTGAACCTTTTGGGCAAAAAGGCTGCGCAATTGTCAGATATCACGATTGCCACAGGCCATCCGGTGATCCTGCCGCAATGCGCAGGCTTTCTGCGCGCGCATGGCATCAAAGGCCGCACCAGCAGCGACAATGCCCGCGCCGCGCGTGAAGTTGCCGAAGGCGATGATCTGCATGTCGCCGCCCTTGCCTCGGAACTCGCGGCGGAAATCTATGGCCTGCAGGTGCTGGCGCGCCATATCGAAGACCATGACCGCAACACCACGCGATTCCTGATCATGGCGCGCGAGATGGATGCATCACGGCGCGGCGATCATGGCATGGTCACCAGTTTCGTGTTCCGGGTCCGCAACATTCCCGCCGCCCTGTACAAGGCGATGGGCGGTTTTGCGACCAATGGCATCAACATGACCAAGCTGGAAAGCTATATGGTCGGCGGCGTTTTTACCGCCACACAATTCTATGCCGAGATCGAAGGGCATCCCGATGACGCCAATGTCCAGCGCGCGCTGGAGGAATTGGGTTATTTCACTGACCATCTGCTGATCATGGGCGTGTTTCCCGCCGCCGCCCGTCGCCATGAGACAAATCCGAGTTAACCCGCCTGACGATAAGCCTCTGCAATGCCCTGAGCGTGCCCCCGGATGCGCGATCGCAACTGGTCGGACAGCCGTGTCCTGACCAGTTTCAGCGATTGCAGCACCAGCCGGGCCGATAGCTTGCGTGCCGAAATCTCGATTACCACGCAGGCGCGTGTCTGTTTGGGCGACAGCGCGACAAGGGTAAGCTGCGTCACAAAAACCAGCCCGTCAGTCTCAGTCGTGACAACATAACTGTCGGGTGCATCACAAGCCGTCAGCGTGCAGATGAAATGCCGCATCCGGCCACGAAACATCGCATTGACATCCCAGACTGACCCGACGCCGATCGGCCCCGACTGCCGCCGCGCGACGGTCGCCCCCGCGCGCATGACACGGCGTTCAAAACTTTCAAAATCGCTGGCCTGTGCGAAGACATGCGCAATCGGAGCGGCGATATCTTCGTGCGTGCTCAGTTTCATGCCACGCCCCTGCCATTGCGGTCAGCCAGCCAGTTTTCGATCAAAAAATGCGCGATGGCACCTTTGCGCGCGGGCTTGATGCCGGGATGCAGCCCGGCAAATGACAAAGCCATATCTTCACGGCTGACCCAGCGCGCATCTTCAATCTCGGTCTGATCGATGGTCAGATCCACGCCCAGCGCATCGCCCGCACAGCCAAACATCAAGGATGCCGGAAACGGCCACGGCTGGCTGGCCAGATAACGGACATCGCCCACTGCTATGCCCGCCTCTTCCCAGACTTCACGACGCACCGCAGCCTCGATCGTTTCACCGGGTTCGACAAAACCGGCCAGCAGCGAATACATCCCTTCGGGCCAGCCGGGGGAACGACCGACCAGCACATTATTGCCATGGGTGATCAGCATGATCACCACCGGATCGGTGCGCGGAAAGTGATGCGCGCCACAGGCCGGGCAATTGCGCTGCCAGCCCGCCATGGCCGCCACGCTTTGCGTGCCGCATCTGGCGCAGAACCGGTGCGAATCGTGCCAGCCGATCACCGCCTTGGCGGTCGCGGCCAATTCGGCATCGCGCGATGTCAGCCGCGTCATGATCGCGCGCAACTCAGCGAAACTGGCGGCCTTGGGCATTGCGGGATGTTTTTGTTCGGACGGGTCCAGAAAAGTATCCAGATGCGTGATATCCAGATCCGGCGGCGTCCAGCCGGACAGATCGGCGGCAAAGACAGGGCCAGTGTCGTCGCGTCCCAGCAAGATCAGATCAGGCGAAGTATCGGCCATGACCGGATGATCCAGTGGGACCCGGATCAAAGCATCATCCATCACCATCGGCTTGCCGCGCCACAACAGCACGGTTTGCGCACCGGGCAAGGCCATAGCCGCCGCCGGATCGGCACGCAGCGCCGCAGCCCGGTCCAAGGCGGACCCACCAAAAGTAACAGTTTCCGAGAACATCATGACGTCGAAATGCCACGCCACGGGGTAAAGTTCAATTTTTTCCGACACTTGGGTGTATGCGGCACTCAATTTCCACCTCTGATTGCATTCGGGCTGAGCGGCGCGGCAAAACCGGCCCGCGCCGTGTGACAGACCTTGTCATGGAAATGCTGCCATATGGTTACCAGGACGATCAGACAGCCACATTGCGATCTGATTCGCATGGGGCCGCGATAGCGGTCGATGATGGCGATTTTATGCAGGCCATGTTTGAGCACGACAGATCCCGCTTTTCGCCTTGTCACCGTCAAGCGGCGCCCAGCCCCCATCAATGATCGATTTAATCACATCGGGATTCCGCCCCAAGACCTTGCACTCATCCGGCATCCGCCTTAACTACACTTCCGAGAGGTTGGCGCGGGCGAGTGCCTCGCCAACCTGGTCAGGTCCGGAAGGAAGCAGCCATAACGAGCCCCACTTGGGTCGTTGTCCAACCTCTCACCCACCCTCCGGTCATGAAAGGGAGGACAGAATGACTGCCCTTCCGGTTACGTTTCTCTGATCGCCGCTGTCGGAACCGATCTGGCAAAAGGCCAGATCCCGCTGGCTGAACTGGGCTGGCAGGGTTTTCAGCTATCGCAACTTGCGCCCGATGATGCCGCGCTGATCCCCGCCCGTATCGCCAATGTGCACCGCGACCGTGTCGTCGGCCTGACCGAAACCGGGCCGCTGGAACTGACGCTCGATCCGGGCATCACCACCGCTGCCGTTGCCGTGGGTGATTGGGTGCTTTGCGCGCCTGCGCAATTCCGGCTGATCCGCGTTCTGGACCGCCAGACAGAATTGTCGCGCGGCACAGAATATCACACTGGCGACAAGCAATTGATCGCGGCCAATCTGGACACGTTGTTCATCACCACCTCCTGCAATGCCGATTTCAATCCGGCCCGGCTGGAACGCTATCTGGCATTGGCGCATGATGCGGGCATCACCCCGGTGATCGTGCTGACCAAGGCGGATCAGGCCGATGATCCGGCCAGCTTTGCCGAACAGGCCCGCGCCTTGGGCCGCGATCTGGACGTGCTGGTCGTCAATGCCAAAGGGCCCGATGTGGCAGCGCATTTCGCGCCTTATTGCGGACCGGGCCAGACCGTCGCGCTGGCGGGCACATCAGGTGTCGGCAAAACCACCATCGCCAATGCGCTGACCGGCGGCAATGCCGCAACCCGTGACATCCGCGAAGATGATGCGCGCGGGCGGCATACGACGACGGGGCGATCCCTGCACCGGATGCTGGCCGGTGGCTGGCTGATCGACACGCCCGGGATGCGCGGGCTGGGTCTGGCCGAAGTCGGGTTCGGCATCGACGCGACCTTCCCGGAAATCTCGGAACTGGCCAGCCAGTGCAAATTCCGCAATTGCGCGCATGAGGGGGAACCGGGCTGCATGGTGCAAAAAGCCGTGACGGCGGGACAGATCGACCCTGACAGGCTCGCACGGTTCAAGAAACTGACAACAGAGAACACCCAAGCGACCGAGGCCATCGCCCTTGCCCGCGACAAGGTCCGCAAGCAGGGCCGCACCGGCAAGGGCGGCAAGAAACCGCGGATCAAGTCCTAAGAATGATGGCTGGCGGCGGGATCTAACCCTTGGCCCAGGCCAATTGCGCCTCGGTCTCGACCGCGCAGGCGCGTACTTGTCGCAACCGGGTCAGGGCAGCATCGCTTTCCTCGCCCGCAGCGATCATCAGCCGCAGCGCCATCATCCCGGCCCGGCCACAACCGCCTTTGCAATGGGTCAGCACCTTGCCACCCCCGCGCAGAACGGCGACAGCCGCGTCTTCGATCGCGCGGATATCATCAGAATCGGGCGTGCCATAATCGACAACCGGCAGATGGTGCCAATCTATCCCGGCGTCGCGCAGAACCTGCCCCAGATCACCAGCGCCCAGATCCTCCATCTCGGCCTGCGAGGTCATGGAGACAACAAGATCAGGCTGCCAGTCCAGCAGATCCTGCATCGCTGCCCCACGCGGCACCGGCGATAGCGCCAAAGTGCCACCAGCGGCGGGAAGGGCGAAAATCTCATAATCAGACATGGCAAGGCTCCTTGATTTGCGCGCAGACTGCCCTGTGGCGACACGGGGTGCAATCCCCGTGGTAGACCTCTGCCGCGCAGGAGCCTAGGCTGCACTATCATCCGAATCCCGCCAAAGGCCGCCATGACCGACGAAATCCGCTATCAAGTGCTCGCCCGGAAATACCGGCCTGAAACCTTTGCCGATCTGGTCGGGCAGGATGCGATGGTGCGCACCCTGCGTAACGCCTTTGCCGCCGACCGGATCGCACAGGCCTTTATGATGACAGGCATCCGTGGGACGGGGAAAACCACTACCGCGCGGATCATCGCCAAGGGGATGAATTGCATCGGTCCGGATGGCACAGGCGGACCGACTACCGACCCTTGTGGGGTGTGCGAGCATTGCGTGGCGATCATGGAAGGCCGCCATGTCGATGTGATGGAAATGGATGCCGCGTCGCGGACGGGTGTCGGCGACATCCGCGAGATCATTGATTCGGTGCATTACCGCGCGGCATCAGCCCGCTATAAAATCTACATCATCGACGAAGTGCATATGCTGTCGAAAAACGCCTTCAATGCGCTTTTGAAGACGCTGGAAGAACCGCCCGAGCATGTGAAATTCATCTTTGCGACGACCGAAATCCGGCAAGTCCCGGTGACGGTCCTGTCACGCTGCCAGCGGTTCGACCTGCGCCGGATCGAACCCGAGGTGCAGATCGCCCTGCTGCGCAAGATCGCAAATGCGGAAGGGGCAGAGATCAGCGATGACGCGCTGGCCCTGATCACCCGTGCGGCGGAAGGGTCTGCGCGCGATGCGCAATCCCTGCTCGATCAGGCGATCAGCCATGGCGCGGGGGAAACCAGCGCCGAACAGGTCCGCGCCATGCTGGGGCTGGCGGACCGGGGCCGCGTGCTGGACCTCTTTGACATGATCCTGCATGGCCGTGCGGCAGATGCGCTGACCGAACTGTCAGGCCAATATGCCGATGGTGCGGACCCGATGGCGGTGCTGCGTGATCTGGCCGAGGTCTGCCATTGGGTCAGCGTGGTGAAAATCACGCCTGACGCCGCCAATGACCCCACGATCAGCCCCGATGAACGCGCCCGTGGTCAGGCGATGGCGGATGGTCTGCCGATGCGCGTGCTGTCGCGGATGTGGCAGATGCTGCTCAAAGCATTGGAAGAGGTCGCCATGGCCCCCAACGCCATGATGGCCGCCGAAATGGCGGTGATCCGGCTGACCCATGTCGCTGACCTGCCCAGCCCCGATGATTTGGTGCGCAAGCTGAAAGACGCGACACCGCCGCCGCCCGGCCCGGCACGCACGGCCCCGACCCCGTCAAGCAATGGACCAACGGCACGCAGCATTGTGTCATCCAGCGGTGCGCAGACCGCAACCGCGCTCGCCCCTGATGCCTTGCAGCATTACGCGCGGTTCGAGGATGTGGTCGAACTCATCCGTCGCAACCGCGATGTGAAACTGCTGGTCGAGGTCGAAACCGGGTTGCAACTGGTCGCCTATCAGCCCGGCCGGATCGAGGTGACACTCGCCCCAAATACCGCCAGTGACCTGATCGGTCGCTTGGGCGCGCGGCTGCAACTCTGGACCGGCAATCGCTGGACGATTTCCGTGGTCAGCGAAGGCGGCGCGCCAACGATCGCACAAACCCGCGACGCAGCCGAAACCGCCCTGCGCGATCAGGCCAATGCGCATCCTTTGGTGCAGGCCGTGATCAATGCCTTTCCCAAGGCCCGCATCACCGATATCCGCACCGCCGCCAGCAAGGCACAGGACGCCAGCGAAGACGCCCTGCCCGAGGTCGAAGATGAATGGGACCCGTTCGAAGACGACTGACCCGGTTGCGGGACGGCCCGCAACGCCCTATTTCAGATGAAACCAGATCAGGAGACAGCAATGCTCAAAGGCTTAGGCGGACTTGGCGATATGGCCAAGATGATGAAACAGGCACAGGACATGCAGGGCAAGATGGCCCAGATGCAGGAAGAGCTTGAGAACGTATTGGTTGAAGGCGTCAGCGGCGCCGGACTGGTCAAGGCGACCGCGACCGCCAAGGGCGAGCTGAAAAGCCTCGACATTGATCCATCCATCTTCAACGGCGAAGACAAGGAAGTCGTCGAAGATTTGATCCTCGCCGCGATTAAGGATGCGCAATCCAAAGCGACCGAGCGGGCGCAGGAAGAAATGAGCAAGATGGCCGAAGGTCTGGGCCTGCCACCGGGTATGAAACTACCTTTCTGACCATCGTCAGAGCCGTTGAAATCGCGCAAAGCGCGAATTCAACTACATATCCCCGCCGGAGGCATAAAAGTTCTTTTGGCCCCAACCGCAAAGACCAGCATGTCCAACGGCACCGAAGACCTCGACCACCTGATCGCGATGATGGCGAAACTGCCGGGGCTGGGGCCACGTTCGGCCCGCCGCGCGGTGCTGCATATGATCAAGAAACGCAGCCTCGTGCTGCTGCCCTTGGCGGATGTGCTGCATAAGGTGGGTGCGACAGTCCGCGAATGTCTCAATTGCGGCAATATCTGCACGGCGGATATCTGCGATATCTGCCTGTCGGAAAAACGCGCCACCGGCCAGATCGCGGTGGTCGAGGATGTCGCCGACCTCTGGGCGATGGAACGCTCCGGCGTGTTCAAAGGGCGCTATCATGTGCTGGGCGGCACGCTCTCCGCACTTGATGCGGTGGGTCCAGATGAATTGCGCATCCCCAAATTACTGGACCGGATCGCCGCGGAAAGCATCACCGAAGTCATCATCGCGCTGGGTGCCACAATCGACGGTCTGACCACGGCGCATTATATCGCCGATCAATTGCCCGGCGTGATGGTCACATCGCTCGCGCAAGGCGTTCCCGTGGGAGGCGAGCTTGATTATCTCGACGACGGCACGATTACTGCAGCATTGAATGCGCGCAAGGCATTGTGAAGAAAATCCCGTAAACTTGATTTTGCCACAGAATCATGCAAATTGTTTCCGGTAACGCGTATAATTCCTAAAAAATCCGGGATTACTGCATGCCAGACAACAAAAGTTCGAAAGAATTCGCAGAACGTCTGCGACGTATCGAACAGAAAAGACGGCAGTCCGGTCACAAGGCGCTCTCGCGGCAGACACAACCCGAGCACGAAAATCATGATTGGCGCAATATCTTCATCTGGCTCGCCTTCGGGATCATCCTGGGCACCGGCGGATATATCGCATGGCATGCCTTGTCACCCCACGATCCTGCGGTTGCCGGCGTCTCCCAGCCCGGCCCGTAACCGCCCGGCAAGCGTCTGATATCAATGCAAAACGCGCGCCCCACAGGACACGCGTTTGTCATTCCGCCAAAAGCCGTCTCAGCGGCGATCATCCTCATCATCGTCGTCATCATCGGGCAGGTTGAAAAAGCTGTCCGCGTCAGAAACGTCACGCTTGTCTTCTTCCTCTTCCTCGTCGCGCGGATCGCTGAGGCTGAAGGTTTCCAGCCCGGCCATCGCCGACGGCATCTTGGGTTCAGGCGCCATACCCAAAGATTGTTCGGTGCTGACCAGCTTGCGACGTTCATCATCGCTCATCGCGCCGCCTTCGCGGGCTTTCTTGGCATTGGCTTTTTGCACAGCGGCATCCAGTTCGGATTGCTTGCACAGGCCCAGCGCAACCGGATCAATCGGGTCCAGATTGTTGATGTTCCAATGCGTCCGCTCGCGGATCGCCAGAATGGTGGGCTTGGTCGTGCCGACCAGTTTCGAAATCTGGGCATCGGACAATTCCGGATGGAACTTCACCAGCCAATAGATCGAGGCTGGCCGGTCCTGCCGCTTGGACAAAGGCGTATAGCGCGGACCGCGGCGCTTTTCCTCGCCGGTCGCTGCGGCATAGAATTTCAGCTTCAGCTTATAGGCTGGATCAGCCTCACCTTTGGTGATCTCATCCTGCGTCAGCTGGTTATTGGCAACGGGGTCAAAGCCTTTGACACCGACAGCCACATCACCATCGGCGATGCCCTGCACTTCCAATTCGTGAAAGCCGCAAAATTCGGCGATCTGTTTGAAGGTCAGCGTGGTGTTGTCGCAAAGCCAGACGGCGGTCGCCTTGGCCATAATCGGTTTCTCAGTCATCGTGCTCTCCTGATCTGACAGACAAGCCACACCCGTGCCCTTGCAGGGGCTGACCGCTGGGGCCGGGTTCGCATTGTCGGGGAACTTGGCCCTTGTATACTAATTGCAACGCCAAGAGGAAAGATCAAAAATCCCGCATCGTCCGAGCCCAAATATCCCCGCCGGAGGCATTCATATTCCGCAGGAATGTGAACCCGTTACGCCAGAACCGCGCGGGTCAGGTCGCTGTCAGGCAGTGCCAAACCGTCGATCACATCAAAATGATGCCGCTCTGGCACCGTGACCAGCGGCGCATCCCACGCCTGTGCCAGCAGTCCTGCCTGTTCGATAAACACCGGCCGTTCCGCGCCCCCGACCCAGATTGTCACCGGCACATGTGGCACCGGCAGATGCACCGGGCTTTCGCTGTCCACCACATCCGGCGTGATCGCCAGGTCCGTGTTCATTGAGGTTTGCATCAAGGGCGCGAGATCCGCCACGGGCGAAATCGCCACCACCCGCGCCAACCTGTCCTGCCAGCGCGCGCCCGGACGCGGCGCAGTCATCCGCGCCACCAATTGCCCGCCCGCCGAATGCCCGACCAACCTCACCGGTCCCGGCACACGGTCAGCGATCACCTGCATCGCCTGCGCGATCTGATCGCCGATCTGCGCGATCCCGACATCCGGGCACAGATCATAGGACGGCATCACCACCGCCCAGCCCTGCGCCAAAGGTCCCGCCGCCAGATGCGACCAGAATGATTTGTCAAACCGCAGCCAATAGCCGCCATGGACGAAAATCACGACACCTTTGGCCAGACGGTTGGGGTGAAACAGATCGAACCGCTGCCGCGGGCTTTCGCCATAAGCCAGATCAATCTCGCATCTTGCGCCCGCGCGAAACGCCGCCGCCTGCGCGGCCCAACGGTCAGGATAATCCGCGCCACCCGGGATATAAGCCGCATTCGCATAAGCATCATCCAGCTCCATCGGTCAGACCCCCTTTACCTTTGCCCCTATGAGAGGCCACATTGTGCCAAAGTCAAAGGAGACTACCATGCTTGATGAAACCACCAACCTCAAATCCATGCTGGACCGTCCTGATCTGCTGTGTGACGCGGCCTTTGTCGGTGGCACTTGGGTGCAGGCCAAAAGCGGCAAAACCTTCGACGTGACCAATCCCGCGCGCGGCGATGTGATCGCGCAGATCCCGGACCTTTCCCGCGCCGAAGTCGCGCAGGCGATTGATGCGGCGCAGAAGGCGCAGAAACCCTGGGCCGCGCTTCCTGCCAAAGAACGCTCCAAAGTTCTGCGCAAATGGTTCGACCTGATGATGGCGCATCAGGAAGACCTCGCCATCATCATGACCGCCGAACAGGGCAAACCCTTGGCCGAGGCGCGCGGCGAAGTCGCCTATGGCGCGTCCTTCGTGGAATGGTTCGGGGAAGAGGCGAAACGCGTCTATGGCCAGACCATCCCCGGCCATATGGCCGATAAACGTATCACCGTGATCAAACAGCCCATCGGCGTTGCCGCAGGCATCACGCCGTGGAATTTCCCCAATGCGATGATTGCGCGCAAGGTCGCGCCTGCCTTGGCCGCCGGTTGCGCCTTTGTCGTGCGGCCTGCCTCGCTGACACCTTTGTCAGCGCTGGCCATGGCGAAACTGGCGGAAGAGGCGGGCGTGCCAAAGGGCCTGTTCTCGGTCGTGACCTCGACCTCAGCCTCGGACATCGGCAAGGAATTCTGCGAAAACCCCATCGTGCGCAAACTGACCTTTACCGGGTCCACCGAAGTCGGGCGTATCTTGCTGAAACAGGCCGCCGATCAGGTGATGAAATGTTCGATGGAACTGGGCGGCAATGCGCCTTTCATCGTGTTTGATGATGCTGATCTCGATGCCGCCGTGGAAGGTGCCATCGCCTGCAAATTCCGCAACAACGGCCAGACCTGCGTCTGCGCCAACCGGATTTATGTGCAAAAAGGCGTCTATGACGCGTTTTCCGCCAAGCTGAAGACCGCCGTTGAAAAGCTCCGTGTCGGTGATGGCCTGGCCGATGGCACCACGCTTGGCCCGCTGATCGAACCGGCTGCGGTCAAGAAAGTACAGGAACATCTCGACGATGCCTTGGCCAAGGGCGGCAAGGTCCTGACAGGCGGCAAACCGCATGATCTGGGCGGGCAGTTCTTTGAACCCACAATCGTCACCCATGCGACCAAGGACATGCTGGTCAGCACGGATGAAACCTTCGGCCCCTTCGCGCCGCTCTTCATGTTTGAAGATGAAGATGACGTGATCTTTCAGGCCAATGACACGATCTTCGGTCTGGCGTCCTATTTCTACGCCAAGGATCTGTCCCGCGTCACCAAAGTCGCCGAAGCCTTGGAATATGGCATTGTCGGCGTGAATACCGGCATCATCTCGACCGAAGTGGCGCCCTTTGGTGGGATCAAGCAATCCGGTCTGGGCCGTGAAGGCTCATCGCATGGGATCGATGATTACATGGAACTGAAATACATCTGCACCAGCATCTGACGCGGGTCGGGATGGGTGAAATCACCCATCCTACCCATCGCCGATCCGTAGGGCGGGGCTCGCCCCGCCTTACCCCATCCGGCTGCGCGCCACCGGGATCACGTCACCTTCGATCAACCGCATGATATCGCCGAAATGCCCACCCGACCGTGCCGGCAAATTCGGGTTCGACGTCAGCGCCAGCGTCATCTCCAGCTCTGGCACCGTGCAGATCACCTGCCCGCCATAGCCCCGCGCCAAGGCATAGCCGACCCCGTCCGCCTGCCCCAGAAACCAGCCATAGCCATAGCTGAGCCCGGAAAATTGCGACCGTGTGCGCGTCGCAAACGACTGCGCCACCCAATCAGCGCTCAGCACCTGCACGCCATTGAACTGGCCACCCTGCCGGTACATCTCGCCAAAGCGCGCCATGCCATCCAGCGTCAGCGCCATTTCATTACCGCCCAGATAAAATCCCTGCGGATCGCGGGTCCATGCGGGGATCTCGATCCCCAAAGGCTGGCCCAGACGGGCGCGGGCAAGCTCCAGCAAGCTTTGCCCAGACACTTCGGTCAAGACCGCACCCAACACATGGAACGATCCCGTGGAATAGAGCATCGGCCCGCCCGGTTCCGCCACAAAGGGCCTCCCCAGCGCATTGGCGACCCAATTGCCGCTGCTGACCCAGCCGCCGTAATTGCCACCTGATGTGCGTTCCAACCCGGTCTGCATGGTCACGAGGTTCTCAATCGTGATCCCCGCCACACGCGGATCAGCGCCAGACGGGATCAACCGCGGCGCCACCTCGCCCAAGGTCGCCTGCACCGAGGGCAATTCACCCCGGTCGATGGCCGCCCCCGTCAAAGCCGCGACAATCGTCTTGGATACGGATTTCACCGGCACCGCGCGGCCAAGTGCTGGGCCGCGAAAGGCCTGCGATACGACCTCTGCCCCCGATTGCCGGATCACCAGCGCATGGCATTGATCCAAAGACCGGGCGCGGTCAGCGACACCGGCCCAAGGGTCCGATTGCGCGATCAAGGGCGTGGCGAGGCTTGCGGCAGCCCCTAGCAAAACACTCCGGCGGTGGAAAAATGTCATGGCATATCCTTATTTTTAAACGAAAGGATAAGTCGTGACACCGGACAGACCAGTGACATTCGCGTGTGCGACTATCGTAGGGTGCGTGATATCACGCACCCTACGGCAATTCATCCGCGGGAATGATCGGGAAAAACGCGCCTTTTGACCGCACGCCAAACCAGTGCGCGCCGTCATGCTCCGCCTCTTCACCCATATCGACGAGGCGGTAAAACGACTTGCGATCAATCAATGCCTCCAGATTGGCGCGGACCAGCACATAGGGCGATGGCTCACCCGTCTCATGGTCACGCACCACCCGGATCGGGTTGTCCGGCCCGGCGGTCACCTTGTCGCCGACATTGGTTTCAAAGGTCAGATCGCCGCCCTGCTGGTCCACATCCACCGCCACAAAAGGCGCATCATCGACTGTGATCCCCACCTTTTCCACCGGCGTGACCAGCACATAATCGTCACCATCCCGGCGCAGGATGGTCGAAAACAGCTTGACCAACGCAGGCCGCGCAATCGGCGTGCCCATGTAAAACCAGGTCCCGTCCCGCGCGATCCGCATATCAATCTGCCCGCAATGCGGCGGGTTCCACAGATGCACCGGCGGCAATCCGCCTTTTTGCACCGCCTGCGCGCTAGCCGCGAGACTTTCGGCGCTGGGGCCTACAATCTTTTGTGTGGTCGTGGATTTTGCCATTGGGGTCACCCGGATTATCTGGTCGTATGAGACATATAGCTTATGTGAGGGAAAGTCATGACACAGGATGCTGATCTCGTCGGCCAGATCGAAACGCTGGGCGAAAAACTGGGTCAGGCGCGCGACAGCCTGTCCGCGCGTTTCATCGGCCAGACCCGTGTCGTCGACCTGACCCTGTCAGCCCTGATCTGCGGCGGTCATGCCGTGCTGATCGGCCTGCCCGGTCTGGGCAAGACCAGATTGGTCGAGGCTTTGTCCACCGTCATGGGCCTGCACGGCAACCGCATCCAATTCACGCCGGACCTGATGCCTGCCGATATCCTCGGCTCCGAAGTGCTGGAAACCGCCGCCGATGGCAGCCGCGCCTTCCGGTTTATCGAAGGCCCGGTGTTCTGCCAGTTGCTGATGGCGGATGAGATCAACCGCGCCAGCCCCCGCACGCAATCGGCGCTGTTGCAGGCGATGCAGGAAAAAGAGGTCACCATCGCAGGCCAGCACCGCCCCTTGGGTGTGCCGTTCCACGTGCTGGCCACCCAGAACCCGCTGGAACAGGAAGGCACCTATCCATTGCCAGAGGCGCAGCTGGACCGTTTCCTTGTCCAGATCGACGTGCCCTACCCCGACCGGCAGACAGAACGCGATATCCTGATCGCCACCACCGGCGCGAAAGATGCGCAGGCGACGGCTGTTTTCACCGCACAGGAATTGCTGGCCGCACAGGCGCTGCTGCGCCGGATGCCTGTTGGCGAAACCATCCTCGACATGATCCTTGATCTGGTGCGCGCCTGCCGCCCCGATGATGCGACCGCACCCGACATCATCCGTCAAAGCGTCAGCTGGGGCCCCGGCCCGCGTGCGGCACAGGCGCTGATGCTGACGGTGCGCGCCTCGGCCCTGCTCGATGGCCGTCTGGTGCCTTCGGCAGAGGATGTGCGCAATATGGCCGTGCCTGTGCTGGAACATCGGATGGCTTTGTCCTTTGCCGCCCGCGCGCGCGGCGAAAACGTGCAATCCGTGATCGATCAGGTCGCAGGTCAGATCACTCAGGTCGCAGCGGCGGCATGAATACACCGCTGACGCTCCGGTCGCAGGCGGAAAGCCTCGCGGCGCATCTGCCGCCCTTGCTGGCAGAGGCCGAACATCTGGCCGCGACCGTTCTTCTGGGCGATCACGGGCGCAGGCGGGCAGGTGTCGGCGATACATTCTGGCAATATCGCCCGGCGCAAAGTCATGACGCCGCACGCAGCATCGACTGGCGACGGTCCGCCCGGTCCGATGCGCGGTTTGTGCAGGACAAGGAATGGCAGATCGCGCAATCCATTATTCTGTGGGTCGATCAGGGCGCGTCGATGGGTTTCGCCTCGGATCAGGTGACCAAGGCTGACCGCGCGCGCACCCTCGCGATGGCGCTGGCGATCCTGCTCAACCGTGGCGGTGAACGTGTCGGGCTGACCGGGTTGCGCCTGCCGCCACGAAGGGGGACGGCGCAATTGCAGCAGATGGCCCAGATATTGTCCGAAAATGAGGCGCACGACCACGGCTCCCCCGATGCCGAAGGCATGCTGCCGCATTCCCGCGCGCTTTTCGTCAGCGATTTCCTTGGCAATATCGACGGCGTCACCGCCGCCCTGACCCGTGCTGCCGACCGTGGCGTGCGCGGCGCCTTGTTGCAGGTGCTGGACCCGCAGGAAGAGGCGTTCCCCTTTGACGGACGCACGATTTTCCAATCGATGACCGGCGCTATGCAGCATGAAACTTTGCGCGCGCGCGATCTGAAAACACGCTATCTCGACCGGCTCGCCGCGCGCAAAGATCAGCTACAACACCTCGCCCGCACCACCGGCTGGCAATTTCACAGCCACCACACCGGCCAATCCGCAACCCAAGCCCTGCTGTGGCTCTATGGCGCGCTGGAAAGGCAAGGCTGATGTGGATGCTCGGACCCATCGGCTTTACCGCGCCCCTGCTGTTGATCGCGCTGATCGCGCTGCCCATCCTCTGGGTGCTTTTGCGCGCCGTGCCGCCTGCACCGGTGCAACGTCGGTTCCCGGGTGTGGCGCTGCTCCTGGGTCTGAAGGACGCCGAAAGCCAATCAGACCGCACGCCATGGTGGTTGCTTTTGCTGCGCCTGCTGGCCGTCGCCGCTGTGATCATCGGCTTCGCCGGCCCCACGCTGAACCCGCAACAGGCCCGCGACGGGCGCGGTGATCTGGTGATCGCGATTGACGGCACATGGGCCGGTGCCCCTGCTTGGCAAGCGACGATGGACCGGGTCTCGGCGCTGCTGTCCGAAGCTGCGACCAATGACCGGCGTGTTGCCGTCGTCAATCTGACGGACCTGCCATTGGCGGAATCTTTGCCTTTTGCCGCGCCGAATGCATGGCAGGAACGCCTGCCCAATATCCAGCCGCAGCCTTGGCAACCCGTTGATCCAGCTTCGTATTTCGCTGAACAGGCAGGCAGTCATGAGACCTATTGGATCAGCGACGGGCTGGATTATCCGGGCCGCGAGGATCTGCTGACAGCCTTTGAACAGGCCGGACCTGTGACCGTGTTCCAGACCCCGCGCCAGATCACCGGCCTGCGCCCTGCAAGGTTCGAGGAAGGTGAAGTGCGCGTCAGCGCCACCCGCACACCCATCGGTGCCGCATCCGAAACAACCGTCACCGCCATCGGCCTTGACCCCGCCGGGGTAGAACGTGCGCTGGCCAGTGTGCCGCTGAATTTTGCAGCGGGCGGGGAGGTTGCCGAAACCGCCATGATCCTGCCGCCCGAATTGCGCAACCGTATCACCCGGTTCGAACTGACCGGCACCCGGTCCGCCGCAGCTGTCAGCCTGACCGATGACGCGTTGCGGCGACGTGAGGTCGCGCTGATCTCTGGCCGCGAAGACCGTGAAGGGTTGGAATTGTTGTCGCAGCTTTTCTATCTGCGCGAGGCGTTGGAACCCACCGCCGATCTGATCGATGGCGCGCTGGAGGATATCCTGCTCGCCAATCCTGACGTCATCGTGCTGGCCGATGTCGCAATCCTGACCGATATCGAAGCCCAAGGCATTGCCGAATGGGTCGAGGCGGGTGGTCTGCTGCTGCGTTTCGCAGGCCCGCGTCTGGCAGCATCCGATGTGGGGCGTGGGTCAGAAGACCCGCTGCTGCCCGTGCGTCTGCGCGAAGGTGGCCGTTCTGTCGGCGGCGCAATGAGTTGGGGGGAGCCGAAAACGCTGGCCCCATTCGCCGCCGAAACACCGTTTTTCGGGCTGGACGTGCCGGAAGATGTCACCGTCACCAGTCAGGTGATGGCGCAGCCTGACCCGGCCTTGGCCGAGCGTGTGATCGCGCAATTGACCGATGGCACGCCATTGGTCACCCGCAAATTCAGCGGTGACGGGCAGGTTGTGCTGTTCCATGTCACCGCCAATGCCGAATGGTCGAGCCTGCCCTTGTCCGGCCTTTTCGTGCAGATGCTGGAACGGCTGGCCGTCTCGACCCGCCCTGTCGCCCCCGATGCCGCCGAACTGGAAGGCACAATCTGGCAACCCGACCGGTTGCTGGATGGTTTTGGCCGGTTGCAGGACGGGGGCGATCAGGCCGGTGTGCCGGGCGAGGTTCTGGCGCAGGCTCTGGCAAGCCCCGATCTGCAACCGGGGCTTTACGCTGGACGCGACCGGCAGATCGCGGTGAATGTGATCGGCGCGGATACCACACTGTCAGCCGCCGTCTGGCCCGCGCGGATCAATGTCGAAGGCATGGATGTGCTGCGCGCCACCGCGCTGAAAGGCTGGTTGCTGACCGCCGCACTGGCGCTGCTGCTGGTCGATCTGATCGCCTCGCTCGCCGTGGGGGGCCGGTTGCGCGGACCGCGCGCGGATGTGGCGGCGGCTTTGCTGCTGGCCTTGTTTGTCGCACCGCAAGCCAAGGCGCAGGATGATTTCGCGTTGCAAGCGACGTCAGAGGTGGTTTTGGGCCATGTCCTGACCAGCGATCCCGCCGTGGATGATGTGACTGCAGCAGGCTTGCTGGGTCTGTCGCAGGTTCTGACCCGGCGCACATCGATTGAACCCGCCGCGCCGATGGGTGTCGATCTGGAAACCGACGAACTGGCCTTCTTCCCCTTCCTCTACTGGCCGATCACCGCCGCGACCGAACTTCCCAGCCGTGAAGCCTATGGCAAGCTGAACCGCTATCTGCGATCTGGCGGGATGATCCTGTTCGACACCCGCGATGCCGATACCGCGCGCTTCGGCTCCGGTTCGCCCGAAGGTGCGCGGTTGCAGGCGATTGCCCGCTCGCTCGATATCCCGCCCTTGGAACCGATCCCGCAGGATCACGTGCTGACGCGGACATTTTATCTGTTGCAGGATTTCCCCGGACGCCACGCCAGCCGCGATGTCTGGGTCGAAGCCGCACCGATGCAAGCGGAACCGGGCGAAGGCATGCCGTTCCGCAACCTCAATGACGGGGTCACGCCAGTCGTGATCGGCGGCAACGACTGGGCGCGCGCCTGGGCAGTGACCGAGACAGGCGCGCCGATGTTCCCGGTCGGGCGCGGCACAGCAGGCGAACAGCAGCGCGAGATTTCTTTGCGCTTTGGCGTCAACCTGATCATGCATGTGCTGACCGGGAATTATAAATCCGATCAGGTGCATGTGCCGGATCTGCTGGATCGGTTGGGGCAATGAGTATGGGTTTCATTTTGGTTAATCAGATGTCACGACATCTGATGCCTCCGGCGGAAGTATTTCAAACAAAGCGAGGCAATCTTCCCCGCGGGGAAGGTTTTGCTGTCTTCCCCGCGGGGAAGGTTTTGCGAAGCTGCATGTGGCGGCATGGTCATGAGATGACGCCTCTGGCAGGCGGCAACGGGGACATTTGCCCATGAATGGTACAGTGATTTTTGATCCGCTGATCCCGCTGATCGGGGTCTATGTGCTGGCCGCACTGGTTGTTCTGGCCGTGATCCTGGCGATCTGGCGGCGGTTGCCCGGATGGTGGCTGCGCGGGTTGGCGGGGATCGCCTTGCTCGCGGCCATGGCCAATCCATCGCTGCAACAGGAAGACCGCGCGCCGCTGAGCGATATCGTCATGGTCGTGGTCGACGAAAGCGCCAGCCAGCGCATCGCGGGCAGGCCGGATCAGAATGAAACGGCCTTGGCCAATATAACGGCAGAGCTGGAACGACAGCCCAATACCGAAATGCGCGTGGTGACTTTGGGCGACGCGCCCGGCGATCAGGGCACGGCGCTGATGACCGCCCTGTCGCAGGCTTTGGCCGAAGAACCGCAGGGGCGCATCGCCGGGATCATCCTGATCTCTGACGGTCGCGCCCATGATATGGAAAACGCCCCTGCCCTGCCCGCACCGATGCATCTGCTGCTGACCGGCGAGCCAGACGATTGGGACCGCCGCCTTGTCGTGTCCAATGCGCCCGCCTTTGCCATTCTGGGCGAGACTTTCAACCTGACCCTGCGGATCGAGGATCAGGGCGCAGCACCGCCCACCGAAACCGTCGATCTGTCCGTCTCGGTCGATGGTGACGCGCCGATGGTCCTGCCAGTGCCGGTGGGCCGCGATATCGAAGTGCCGGTGCAATTATCGCATGCGGGAATGAATGTGCTGCAATTCACCATCCCCGAAGCCGAAGGCGAATTGACCAACCGCAACAATGCCGCTGTCGTGCAGATCAACGGCGTGCGCGACCGGCTGCGGGTCTTGCTGGTGTCGGGCGAGCCGCATCCGGGCGAGCGGACATGGCGCAATCTGCTGAAATCTGACGCCGCTGTCGATCTGGTCCATTTCACCATCCTGCGCCCGCCGGACAAGCAGGACGGCGTGCCGGTCGATGAGCTTGCCCTGATCGCCTTTCCGACGCGGGAATTGTTTCTGGAAAAGATCGATGATTTCGATCTGATCATCTTTGACCGCTATCGCAGGCGGGGTATCCTGCCCAATGCCTATTTCGACAATATCCGCAATTATGTGGAGCAAGGCGGCGCTGTGCTGATCTCTTCCGGGTCGGAATATGGCGGGGCGGAAAGCATCTATCGCTCGCCCTTGGGCGCGATCCTGCCCGGCGCGCCGAGCGCGCGGGTGTTTGAAGAAGGCTTTACCCCGCAGATCACCGATCTGGGCGCGCGCCATCCGGTGACGGCGGGGCTGGATGATCTGTCGCCCCCTGCGGCTGACGGCGATGGCCCCGGCTGGGGCCGCTGGTTCCGGCTGGTCGATGTGACCGTGCCGGACACTGCCGATGTCGTGATGTCGGGTCTGGACGACAGGCCGCTGTTGGTGCTGGACCGGGTCGGCGAAGGCCGTGTGGCGCTGATGGCCTCGGATCATTCCTGGCTTTGGGATCGCGGCTATGAAGGCGGCGGGCCGCAACTGGAATTGCTGCGCCGTCTGGCGCATTGGATGATGCGCGAACCGGAGCTGGAGGAAGAAGCCTTGTCCGTGGCCCCCAATGGCCAGCAGATGCGGATTATCCGCCGCACCTTGTCGGACACGACCGGCGATGTGACGGTGACGCATCCCGACGGGAGTGAGACGATTTTAACCTTGGAAGAAACCACACCGGGCCGGTTTGAAACCCTGTGGGATGCGCCCGAAATCGGGCTTTACCGGCTGGGTGACGGGGAAGAAACCGCCGTCGTCGCACTTGGCCCCGCCGCACCGCGCGAATTTGAACAGACGATTGCCACAGGCGATGTGTTGGCAGGGTTGGTCGACAGCACCCGTGGCGGGATCATGCCAGTCTCTGACGGGCCGGTCGATATCCGCAGCGTGCGCGATGGCCGTCTGGCCGCCGGGCGCGGCTGGATCGGGATCACCCCGCGCGGCGCGTTTCAGACCGCTGACATCAGGATCACGCCTTTGGTCCCGGCCTGGCTGTTTTTGCTGCTGGCCGGATTGTTGAGCCTCGGCGCCTGGCTGCGCGAAGGGCGGCGTTAATCGCCCAACAGCACATTGCGCGGCGTGGATGAGAATTCGCGCGCCCAGATCATCCAGGCGGCGGCAAAAGTGGCGATCACCAAGGCCAGCGGCCCCAAAAGCCAGGCCAAGGCCGCCAGTGCGAAATACATCGACCGCAGGCCGCGGTTGAAATTCATCGCAGCGCGGATGTTCAGCTCTGCCGCCTGCGCCGCGCGGGGAAAGGCAATCGGGTCTGTCGCATCATTGGGGACAGAGGCCATGACGACGGCGCAATAGCCGAACACCCGGTTCGCCCATACAAATTTCAGAAAGCCATTGGTCAGAAACAGCGCCACCAGCGCCAGTTTCATCTGCCAGATCAGTTCGGGCACCTGCGTATCACTCACCTCTGCCGCGACACCGCGCAGGGATTCGGTATTGCCAAGCAGCGCCAGCACACCGCCGATGGCAAAAAAGCTGGTCGAGGCGAAAAACGCCGTCGCCTCGCGCAGACCAGCCAGAATCTGGCTGTCGAAGATCCGCGGCTCACGCGTGACGAAAACCTTCATCCAGTCCCGCCGCCGCTGTGACATCAGAACCGTGACAGAGGGGTGTTTGGCGCTGGGATGTTCGATACGCCAGCCGATCACCGCCCAGACCAGCACGATCAGCGCCGCGGCAATGGCGTCAAACAGGCCCAGCAGGGCAAAATGATCAAACAGTGTCATGCAGAATGATTAGCGGGTCATGTTGCGACTTGCCAGATAGCAAAATTGGTCATATATTTTTACCAGTCATCGTGATCGGAGATGTCGTCATGCAAATGCCCACCCCGAATGCCTCTGTGCTGTCGCGCAAGGATGCCATCGTGGCCCGCTTGGCGGCGGTACTGCCCGCCGATGCGCTGATCGCTGACATCGCCGAAACCCGCGCCTATGAATGCGACGCGCTGACCGCCTATCGCTGTCCGCCTTTGGCGGTGGTTCTGCCAGCGACGACCGAGGAAGTCGCGGCAGTATTGAAGATCTGCCACGAGATGGGCGTGCCAGTCGTGCCGCGCGGTTCGGGAACGTCGCTCGCCGGTGGCGCTTTGCCGACGGCGGATTGTGTCATCCTTGGCGTGGCGCGGATGACGGATGTGATCGAAACCAATTACAACGACCGCTATATTCGCGTGCAGACGGGCCGGACCAATCTGTCGGTGACAGGTGCTGTCGAGGCGGATGGGTTTTTCTATGCGCCTGATCCGTCAAGCCAGCTGGCCTGTGCCATCGCAGGCAATATCGCGATGAATTCAGGTGGCGCGCATTGTCTGAAATATGGCGTGACGACGAATAATCTGCTCGGCGTGACGATTGTGACAATGGATGGCAATGTGCTGGAAATCGGTGGCGCGCATCTGGATGCGGGAAACCTCGACCTTCTGGGCGTGATCTGTGGCTCCGAAGGGCAATTGGGTGTCGTGACCGAAGCCATTCTGCGCATTCTGCCCAAGCCCGAAGGGGCGCGGCCCGTTCTGATGGGCTATGACAGTTCCGAAGTCGCCGGACAGGTCGTGACCGATATCATCAAGGCCGGCATCCTGCCCGTCGCCATCGAATTCATGGACCGGCCCTGTATCGAGGCGACCGAGGCTTTCGCGAAGGCGGGTTATCCGATTTGCGAGGCTTTGCTGATCGTCGAAGTCGAAGGGTCCCCCGCCGAAATCGACGCGCAACTGGCGCTGATCATGCAGATCGCCCGCCGCCACAATCCGGTGGAACTGCGCGAGGCGAAGGATGCCGAAGAGGCAGGAAGGATCTGGCTGGGCCGCAAATCCGCATTTGGCGCGATGGGCCAGATTAATGATTATATGTGCCTTGACGGGACGATCCCGGTCTCTGCCCTGCCCTTCGTGCTGCGGCGTATCGGTGAAATGTCAAAGGAATACGGCTTGGCCGTGGGCAATGTGTTCCACGCGGGTGACGGCAATATGCACCCGCTGATCCTGTTCGATGCCAATAAACCCGGCGATCTGGAACTCTGCGAGGCTTTCGGGGCCGATATCCTGCGGCTCTGTGTCGAGGTCGGCGGCTGTCTGACCGGCGAGCATGGTGTCGGCATCGAGAAGCGCGACCTGATGCATGTGCAATTTGCGCCCGCCGATCTAGAGGCGCAGATGGCGGTCAAGGATGTGTTCGACCCTTTATGGCTGCTGAACCCGGCGAAGGTGTTTCCGCTCGATAGCTCTGCGCCGCGACGCGCGGCTTGATGGGGGGCTTTGCCCCCGCCCCGGATTGGGTCCGGGGCTCCCCCAGGATATTTATGCTCGGACGATGATATGATTCCCCAAAGTGAAGAAGAGCTTGCCCGGATCGTGGCAGAGGCGGACAGCCCGCTGCGCATCGTCGGCGGCGGCACGCGGGCTGTGGGGCGGTCCACCGGCGCGGCTTTGTCGCTGGCAGGCATCGCGGGCATCACGCTGTATGAACCCGGCGCGCTGACGCTGGTGGCCAAGGCAGGCACGCCTTTGGCGGAAGTCGAGGCGCGCTTGGCCAAGGAAAACCAGCGGCTGGCCTTTGAGCCGATGGATCACCAGGTTTTGCTGGGCACGTCAGGTGAGCCGACAATCGGCGGGATGGTCGCGGCCAATGTGTCCGGGCCGCGCAGGATATCGGTCGGGGCCTGCCGCGATTTCATGCTGGGGGTGCGGTTTGTCGATGGCACCGGGCAGGTGATCAAGAATGGTGGCCGGGTGATGAAAAATGTCACCGGCTATGATCTGGTCAAGCTGCTGTGTGGCTCCTATGGCACTTTGGGGGTGCTGACCGAAGTGGCGTTGAAGGTGATGCCGAATGTCGAGGCGCAGGTGACGCTTGTGTTGCAGGGCCTTGATGATACCCGCGCCGTGGCCGCGATGGCGGCAGCAATGACGTCGCCTTTCGAGGTGACGGGGGCGGCGCATGATCCGACTTCGGGGCGCACGATGTTGCGGTTGGAAGGTTTCGCCGCCTCAATCGCTTACCGTGCGCAGGCTTTGGCGGGCGTTTTGGCACCGTTTGGCGCGGTGACTGTGGAGGATGATCCCGCGATCTGGGCCGCGATCCGCGATGTCGCCGCTTTTGCCGATCAGCCGGGCGATGTCTGGCGCTTGTCGGTGAAACCTTCCGATGCGCCGGGCTTGGTGGCGCAGGCGGCGGCCAAAGCGGTGCTGTATGATTGGGCCGGTGGACTTGTCTGGTTGCTGACCGATGGCGATCTGCGCGCAAGACTGGGTGATTTCAAAGGCCACGCGACCTTGATCCGGGGCGCGGCGCAGGTGCCGGTGTTTCAGCCGGAACCCGCGCCGATTGCCGCCCTTGCCGCCGGGCTGCGGGCAAAGTTTGATCCGCGCGGCATTCTTAATCCGGGGATGATGGGCTGATGCAGACCAATTTTACAGCCACGCAATTGCAGGACCCCGGCATTCAGCGGGCCAATCAGATATTGCGGTCTTGTGTCCATTGCGGGTTCTGCACCGCGACCTGTCCGACCTATCAGATATTGGGCGATGAACTGGACAGCCCGCGGGGTCGGATTTATCTGATCAAGGATATGTTGGAAAACGACCGCATTCCCGATGCGAAAACGGTCAAACACATCGACCGCTGCCTTTCCTGTCTGGCCTGCATGACCACCTGTCCATCCGGCGTGCATTACATGCATCTGGTCGACCAGGCGCGCGCCTATATTGAGAAAAAATATAACCGCCCTTGGTCGGACCGCGCCTTGCGCTGGGTTCTGGCGCAGATCCTACCCTATCCAATGCGGTTCCGGCTGGCGTTGTTCGGGGCCAAAATCGGGCGCCCTTTTGCCCGGTTCATGCCAGACCCGCGCTTGCGCGCGATGCTGGAGATGGCGCCGCGCCAGATCCCCCCGGTCAGCCGCAATGATGATCCCCAGACCTTTGGTGTGGCGCATAAAAAGATGCGCGTCGCGCTGATGACCGGCTGCGCGCAAAAGGCACTGAATACCGATATCAATGACGCCACGATCCGGTTGCTGACCCGGTTTGGGGCGGAAGTCGTGGTCGCGAAAGGTGCGGGCTGTTGCGGGGCCTTGACCCATCACATGGGCAAGGAAACTGAAAGCCATAGAGCCGCCGCCGCCAATATCCGCGCCTGGGTGCGCGAGATGGATCAGGGGGGCTTAGATGCGATTGTCATCAACACATCCGGCTGCGGCACCACCGTCAAGGATTACGGCCATATGTTCCGCAATGATCCGCTCGCTGCCGATGCAGCACGGGTCAGCGCGATTGCAATGGATGTCTCGGAAGTGCTGATGAAACTTGACCTGCCCGCAGGTGCGGCGAAAGGCACCAAGGTCGCCTATCACGCCGCCTGTTCCTTGCAGCATGGGCAGAAGATCAAGACCTATCCCAAGGATCTGCTGAAAAAGGCCGGTTTCACCGTGCTGGAACCCGCCGACAGCCACCTGTGCTGCGGCTCTGCCGGAACCTATAATCTGATGCAGCCGGTGATTTCCAAGGAACTGAAAGCGCGCAAGGTCAGGACGTTGGAGGCACTGACCCCCGATATCATCGCCGCAGGCAACATCGGCTGCATGATGCAGATCGGCAGCGCCACCGGCCTGCCCATCGTGCATACCGTCGAATTGCTGGATTGGGCGACAGGCGGGCCGCAGCCGCCCGCGCTGACAGCACCCGATAAAACCGCACCGCAAGTGCCGATCCTGCGCTAGCGCAAAGCGACCTGCCTGTGTATCCTGAACCGGTCAGGCAAAGGACAGCAGATGCGCCAGATCTTTCTTGCAGCGGTGATGGCGCTGGCAAGCGCTGTAGCAGCGCTGGCGCAAAGCGATCTGGTCAGCCTGCAGACACGCCAGGCCAGCACCGGCTGGGAGGCTGTCGGCAGGCTCGATATCGCGGGCAAGGGGTTCTGCACCGCCGCCCTGATCCGCGAAAGGCTGATCCTGACGGCGGCGCATTGTCTTTACGACCGTGACGGCACACTGATCGCGCCCGACCGCTTTGCCTTTCGCGCCGGATTGCGCGACGGGCAGGCAGCGGCCACGCGCAATGTGCTGCGCGCTGTCGGGCATCCGGGCTACGTCCATCAAGGCGAGGTGACAGAGACCGCAGCGGTGGCGATGGATATCGCCGTGTTGGAACTCGACCGGCCAATCATGCAAACCCGGCTGCGGCCCTATCTGATCGCGGACCGCCCGTTGCCGGGGGATGAGGTCGGCGTCGTGTCCTACGGCCAGGGGCGCGAGGATGCGCCCAGTTTGCAGGAACTCTGCAACGTGCTGGGCCGCCAGACCGGCGTGATCGTGCTGACCTGCGATGTGGATTTCGGCTCCAGCGGATCGCCCGTTTTCACCATGCGCGATGGCGCGCCGCGCATCGCCTCTGTCGTATCCGCGATGGCACAGGTCGATGGGCAGAAAGTCGCACTTGGCACCTCGCTTGACGGGCCGCTCAATGCGCTGCTGGCACATTTTGCTGTCACAGGTCCGGCACGCCCCGGCGGCACCCAAAGGCTGATCGCGCAGGGCGAGCGCAATGATATCGGGGCGAAATTCATCACCGTCGATTAGGGTCTTGAAACCGCGATATCGCTTTCCAATATAATATCTATCGGGGTGCCAATGATGGGCCCCGGATCACCGGCCTGTCCGATATCGGAAGGCCAGACCATTGTTATCGCTTGCGAAAAAGGATGACCCAAATGCGTAGTTTCGATCTGACCCCACTTTACCGTGCCACTGTCGGCTTTGATCAGATTGCCGAATTGATGGACCGGGCTTTGGCCAGTGATGTCGGCCAGAATTCCTATCCCCCCTATAATATCGAAAAGACCGCCGATGATGGTTGGCGGATTTCGATTGCCGCCGCTGGCTTTGCCGCGGACGAGCTGGCGATCGAGGTGAAAGACCGCGCACTGCATGTCACCGCCCGCAAGGCCGAGTATGAGGCCGAGCGCAAATTCCTACATCGCGGGATTGCGACCCGCGCCTTTGAACGCCGGTTCCATCTGGCCGATCATGTGCAGGTGACAGGTGCGCTGCATGAAAACGGCATGCTGCATATCGACCTGATCCGCGAAGTGCCCGAAGCGCTGAAACCGCGCCGGATTGCGATTGCGGCGGGTGAACGGACGCAGGCCAATCTGGTTGACGCCAAGTCGGTGAACTGATCCGCCGTCACACTGCGCTCCGCGCGGGAGTATTTGCAGAAATAAGAAGTGGGGCGCCGGGTTTCACCGGCGCCTTTTTTAATGCGCTTTGGCCCAGTTCGGGCCTTGGCCTGCATCGACCGCCAGTTTGACGTCGAGTTTCACGGCGGGGTCGCTGGCGTTTTCCATGACCTGACGCGCGGTGTGGATCAGGTCATCGGCAGCCGCCGCATCAACCTCGAAGATCAATTCGTCATGCACCTGCAGCAGCATTTTCGCAGGTAATCCGGCAATGGCATCCGGCATACGGATCATCGCGCGCCGGATCACATCGGCGGCGGTGCCTTGGATCGGCGCATTGATCGCGGCGCGTTTGGCGAAACCGGCCTGCGGGCCCTTGGCGTTGATTTCGGGCGTGTTGATCTTGCGGCCAAACAACGTCTGGACGTAACCGTGGTCTTTCGCAAAAGCCACGGTGTCGTCCATATAATTGCGGATACCGGGGAAACGTTCGAAATAGCGGTCGATGAACCCCTGCGCATCGCCGCGCGGGATGCGCAGATTGCGGGCAAGGCCGAAGCCCGAAATGCCGTAGATCACGCCAAAATTGATCGCCTTGGCCTGACGGCGGATATCGGGCGTCATCTGATCCAGCGGCACGTCGAACATTTCGGACGCCGTCATCGCATGGATGTCGATCCCGTCCAGAAACGCCTGTTTCAGCGCGTCGATCCCGGCGATATGGGCCAGAATTCGCAATTCGATCTGGCTGTAATCGAGGCTGACGATGACATTGCCCTGATCCGCGACAAAGGCTTCACGGATGCGCCGCCCTTCCTCGGACCTTACGGGGATGTTCTGCAGGTTCGGATCGGTGGAGGCGAGCCGCCCGGTGATTGCGCCCGCGATGGAATAGGATGTATGCACCCGGCCCGTGTCCGGGTTGATATGGGTTTGCAGCGCATCGGTATAGGTTGACTTCAGTTTCGAGAGTTGCCGCCAGTCCAGAATCCGGCGCGGCAGATCGTGGATCGTGGCAAGGTCTTCCAGCACATCGGCACCCGTCGAATAGGCCCCGGTTTTGCCCTTCGCAGGTGTCTTGCCATCGGGCATGGCGAGGCTGAGGTCATCGAACAGGATTTCGCCCAGTTGTTTCGGCGATCCGACATTGAACGGGCGGCCCGCCATCTGCTGGATCTCATCCTCCAGCCCGGCCATTTTCTGCGCAAAAGCGTTGGACATCCGCGACAGCGTATCGCGGTCGACCTTGATGCCATGCATTTCCATCTGCGCCAGCACCGGGACCAGCGGCCGTTCGAGGGTTTCATAAACGGTGGTCACACGGCTCTGGTGCAATTGCGGTTTGAACATCTGCCACAGCCGCAGGGTGATATCGGCATCCTCGGCGGCATATTTCACGGCATCATCAACCGGCA
Organism: Yoonia sp. 67-2; assembly: GCF_035117555.1. Classification (NCBI taxonomy): domain Bacteria; kingdom Pseudomonadati; phylum Pseudomonadota; class Alphaproteobacteria; order Rhodobacterales; family Paracoccaceae; genus Yoonia; species Yoonia sp. 67-2. The sequence goes on along the minus strand of NZ_JAYKPK010000004.1, from coordinate 125,920 downwards.
CGCGGTCAAAGGTGATAGCGGATTTGCCACTGCCCAAAAGCGGCTTGATGGGGATCGGGGTGTGACCCAGATAACGTTCGGATAGCACATCCATGCCGTGATTATGCAGACCCGCATGCATCGCGTAAGACATCAGCATCGTGTCATCAATGGGCGCGACATGAATGTCCAGCAGCGCGAAAATCTTGGCGTCATATTTCATGTTCTGCCCGATTTTCAGGATGCTGGCATCCTCCAGCACGGGTTTGAGCAGGGCAAGGCAGTCGGCCATTGCCATCTGCCCATCGGCACGTTTGTCGGACCCGAACAGATCATCCGATCCCGCCTTATGCGCCAGCGGGATGTAACAGGCTTGCCCCGCGTTCACGCAAAGCGAAATCCCCACCAGATCGGCGCGCATTTCATCCAATGCGGTGGTTTCGGTATCCACCGCGACATGGCCCGCCTCATAAATCCGGTCGATCCAGATTTGCAGGGCCGCGGCATCGCGCACGCATTCATAGCTGTCGGGATCAAACGGCACGACCTCGGGCAAAGCACTGCTGGCCACAGGCGCGCTCGCCTCAATCGCAGGGGCCTCGACCCCCAGCTTGTCAGCGATCCGTTTGGTGACGGTGCGGAATTCCATCTCGGCCAGAAACGCCAGCAGCACCTCGGTCTCTGGCGGGCGGATTTCCAGATCATCCAGCCCGAAATCCAGCGCCATGTCGCAATCAAGCTGCACCAGTTTCTTGGACAGCTCAATCTGCGCGCGGTGATCGATCAACGTCTCGCGCCGTTTAGGCTGCTTGATCTCGCCCGCGCGGTCCAAAAGGCTTTCCAGATCGCCAAATTCGTTGATCAGCAAGGCGGCGGTCTTGATCCCGATGCCCGGCGCGCCCGGCACGTTGTCAACCGAATCGCCTGCCAGCGCCTGTACATCGACCACGCGGTCAGGGAACACGCCGAATTTTTCGAACACGCCGTCGCGGTCGATGCGTTTGTTCTTCATTGGGTCGAGCATTTCGACACCGTCGCCGACCAATTGCATCAGATCCTTGTCAGAACTGACGATGGTGACACGGCCCCCGGCATTACGTGCCTGATGCGCAAGGGTGGCGATGATATCATCCGCCTCGAACCCTTCGACCTCTTCACAGGCGATGTTGAAGGCGCGGGTCGCGGCGCGGGTCAGCGGGATCTGCGGGCGCAGATCCTCTGGCATCGCCTCGCGATTGGCCTTGTATTGGTCAAACATATCATTGCGGAATGTATGGCTGCCCTTGTCGAAAATCACCGCCACATGGGTCGCCGCATCGGCCCCGCTGTTATTTTCGACATAGCGTTGCAGCATATTCACAAAGCCGCTGACCGCGCCGACAGGCAAGCCGTCCGACTTGCGCGTCAGCGGCGGCAAGGCGTGATAGGCGCGAAAGATGAAGGCGGAACCGTCGATCAGATGCAGATGACAGCCTTTGCCGAATGTGGGTGCCATATCTGATCTCCGTGATGATGTGATGGCCTGAGCGGGACTCAGACCTTGCCTTCGAAATCCTTGTGAATCAGCCGCGCATCGCAATAGGGGCATTCGACCCAGCCGCGCTGATCAGGGATTTGCAGCCAGACGCGCGGATGGCCAAGCCCGCCTGCACCGCCATCACAGGCGACGCGCCAGTCGTTCACAATGCGGGTTTCCGGGGCGGGTGTGGTCATGGATCTGGCCTGTCTGATTGCCGCGGGGCGCTGCCCGCCTTATGTAGCACCCTATACCGCAGCCGCGGCAAAGGGGAAAGACCAGCATGACCGACAACGCCATCGAAATCACCGGGCTGAAAAAGACCTATGCCGCCACCAAACGCGCCCCCGCGCATGAGGCGCTGAAAGGCATCGACCTGAATATCCCGCGCGGATCGATCTTTGGCCTGCTCGGCCCGAATGGTGCAGGCAAATCCACCTTGATCAATATTCTGGCGGGGCTGGTGGTGAAATCCGCCGGATCGGTGAAAATCTGGGGCTTTGATCAGGACAAGAACCCGCGCCAGTCGCGCGCCGCCATCGGGATCATGCCGCAGGAACCCAACCTTGATCCGTTCTTCACCCCCGGCGGGTCGTTGGACGTGCAGGCCGGACTTTACGGTGTGCCGAAATCGCAACGGCGGACCAAGGAAATTCTGGAACTGATCGGGCTGGCGGATAAGGCCGATGCCTATGCAAGGTCGCTGTCCGGCGGCATGCGGCGCAGGTTGCTCTTGGGCAAAGCGCTGGTGCATTCACCGCAGATTCTGGTGCTGGATGAACCCACCGCAGGTGTCGATATCGCCTTGCGCAACATGCTTTGGGACAATGTGCGCAAATTGAACGAGGATGGGATGACCATCATCCTGACCACCCATTATCTGGAAGAGGCGCAGGCGATGTGCGACGATATCGCCATCATCAACCATGGTCAGGTGGTGATCCGCGACAGCACGGCCAATCTGCTGGGGCGGCTGGATAGCAAGACGCTGGTGATCACGCCGACTGGCCCCGCCACACTGCCCCCATTGCCGACAGGGATCACCGGCCAGCAGCATGCCGATGGCAAGCTCAGCTTTACCTATAGCGCCGGGGCCACGCCCGCCGATGCGATCCTGTCACTGGTCCGCGAGGCCGGCATCACCATCAAAGACGTGCAAAGCCGCGAGGCGGATCTGGAAGATGTGTTCCTGTCGCTGACGTCTTCGGGGTAATACACCCCGCGCGGCAGGTCAGCCCTGCAGCATCCGGCCCAATTGTTTGCCGCCGATGATATGCAGATGGTAATGCGGCACATCCTGCACGCCATGGCTGCGGGTATTGGCAATCGCGCGAAACCCTTGTGACACATCGGTCAGGCGGCATACCTCTGCCACGGCCTGCATGAATCCGGCCTGTTCCGCGGACGATGCATCCCGCGCGAAATGATCCAGACTGACATAGGCGCCCTTTGGAATCACCAGCACATGCACCGGCGCCTGCGGGTTGATGTCATTGAACGCCAAGGCATGGTCATTTTCATAGATTGTCTGGTTGGGGATTTCCCCGCGCAGGATTTTGGCAAAGATATTCTGGTCGTCATAGGCAAAGTCCATCAGCTTCCTCAATCAACAAATAGGTAAGGGGTGCGCGCCAGGGCCAAGGCTTTTTCCTGATCCACGCTCAGGAATCGGGAAACCGCGACAGCATTTTCAGCGGCGGGGGCTTTTTCGCGCAGGCGGCTGGCATTTTCAAATCCCAGATCACGGATCGCATTCCGCTCATGCACGATGTCACGGCGGATCGTGGGAAGCAAGCGGGCCACCGCAGCGGGGGATGATTGCGGCCCCGCCAGCCCGACACGCACAGCATGGCCCGCCAGATAGTCATCGGTGAAACTGCAATCGACCTCCAGCAGCCTGATCGTGGCCTGATCGGTGAAAAAATCCATGATCAGATCCAGACTGGACGTATCCAGACAGATGATCAGACGATCACTTTGGGTCTGCCCAAACAGCAACCGCATGAAGGCACGGCGATGACGCCCGCGCTTTTCAAGGCTTTTTTCGATCCCGCCCAGATCCGGCAGGCTGCTGTCTTCCTCGTTGAACAGATATTCAAAGGCCGGAATCTCCGTCTGCGCGCGCACGGCGGCGACGAATCTCTTGGCGACATGCCATTTTTTGCACGAGACGATCAGCAATTCGCGGCCCCGACCCAGCGTCGTATCCGCCTCCCACAGGCGCGGTGCAAAGCGGCGGCCTTCGCGTCCCCGCTGCGTAAGAAAGCGAAACAGATTGCGCCCCTCTTGCGAGATCGCAAAATCTGTCCGGTCGCTGGCATAAAGCACCCCCAGCGCCTGTTTCAGCCGATCCGCCTCGGCACTGATCTTGCGCGCGAAAAGCGCATCCTGCCCCAACAGCAATTCCAGATGATCATTGTAGAACGTCAGCGGCATCCCGTAATCGGTGAACATCAAAAACGTCAGCGTCCGGCTTTCAATCTCGCGCCCCGGGATCAGATGGCGCACGAGGGTCTGAAAAAACGTCTCATCCGGGATCCAAGTGGTCCGGAAGAACCGCATCACATCCGGGCGCGCGTCGATGAAATCCATCACCGCCTCAATCGTGCGGCGGCGCAGGCACCACCATTGGCTGCCGATCATGACCTGCAGATCCGCAGGAATGGCCCGGGTCAGCCCCAGACGTTTCTGCACCGCGAAAGAGGCATAAAACCGGCGTTTCTGCGTGCGTTCGTTAAAGTAATGGCGATAGATCAGCCGTTCTTCGCGAAAGCCCGTCTTGATCCAGTAACTGTCAAAGAAATCGAAACTTTCGATATAATCCTTGTCAGAATCGTCCAGAAACTGATGGGCGTAGCGGGCCGATTTGATCGGCATGCAATCACCCGACACCATGTAGAAATGGGTCGCGCGGTCAAAAGCGGCCAGCGCGGCTTCGACCGTGCGCAAAGTGGCTTCGACAAGGCTCCATTCGCCCCAACCGCATTTGACACGGCGTTTGGCAAAGGTGACATTGGGGTTGCCCACGACCCCATCCTTGATCTTGCGGTACTCCTTTGCGCAAGCAGAGGCATCGAAATGGATCGCGACATAATCCCCTGCCGCCGTGAGCTGTGCGACCTGCCGCAGGATCGCGTCAGGGTTTTTGTGGCACAACAAGATAAAAGCAACACGCGCCATGGTAACCAATCAGACCAGAATAAACGACTGCCGCTTTTTAGCGCGAAGAGACATTGAAGTGACAGCACTTCTTTGCTTGTTATAATTCTGTTGCGATGCGGTATCGCGGGTTAGGAGTGTAGCAGTGGTAAATTTTCCCGGAATATGGATGACGACCAGCGAAAGCATGGTCTACAGAGTCGTGCCCAAATGTGCCTGTTCGACCATCGGCCAGATCATGTATTACAGTGATCACGGCAGTTTTTTCGACGGCGACATCCATGATGCAAAAGCCGGGCTGCATAAATGGGCGCTGGACGACAGCCAGCCGGTGATCAGGGACAATGTGCTGGCGCATAAAAGCTTTGCTTTCACCTGCGTGCGCAATCCCTATACGCGCATCCTGTCATCCTTCTTTGACAAGATCTGCGGCGTGCAACGCAACGGCAGCTATTATCGCGGCAGTCTGGTGCCCCAGCTGATCCAGAAATACGGGATCGAGGTGGGTGATCCCGCCAATGGTTTTGAGTTCGACCAGATCAAAAGCTTCCGGCGGTTCCTGCTTTTCGCACGCGACACCATCCGCTGGCGCAAACCGATGGAACCCGACATCCATTGGTCGGCCATGTCAGGCCATATCTCGACCTTCATCGGCAATGGCGGTCGCTACGATCATATTTTCTGGACAGAAAAATTCAACGACGGCATGCAGGTGGTTCTGGACCGCGCCGATACGCCTTATGCGATCGATCTGGCCACAATCCCACGCTTCAATGAAAGCGAAGGGCATGGCCCGAAACGCCTGCACAAGGTCGAGGATTATTTCGACGATCTGTCGATGCATCTGGTCTATGAGATGTATAAACGCGACTTCCGTCTGTTCCGCTATGATTTTGAAAACCCCGCCAACAAGATGCCTGTCGGTGACATTGATCTGGATGAGGTTCATGCCAAGCTTGGCCAATAACTGACAGGGCGGCAGGGGGCTGTCTGCCCCCTCGGCGCTGCGCGCCTCACCCCCGAGGATATTTTTGCTCGGACGATGGGGGCTTTACGGATTATTAAGGTTAAGGCGGTAATCTGGGCTGGCGGTACAGGCAGGGATGCCGATGACCGCCGACGACGATGCCGCCACCTTTTGCGCAGCGCCGGGCGACCACCGCATCAGGTGGCGGTAACTTGTCCATCGTCTGAGTACAAATATCCCCGCCGGAGGCTTCAAAGTTTTTCTTCGACAAGCCCGCGGATCGCGTTACTTCGCTGGTGCAGAAGATGGCTAGGAATGCGGGTATGGCGATTGTTTTGATCCTGGGCAGCGGGCCCAATGTCGTGCAGGCGCGCGCCTGGCCCCGCGCTGCATTTGACCGGATTGTTGTGATCAACAATGCCTGGGCTGTGCGCCCGGATTGGGATGATCTGATCCATCCCGATGATTTTCCTGATATGCGCAAGCCGCAAGAGATCGGGCCGGATCAAAGAATGATCCGTTCGGGCGATTACGTGCCGTTGCAGAATGACTTCGGCGGTTTTGTTTATGCCGGCGGCACGATGGCCTTTACCGCCAGCTATTGGGCGCTGGCCGCGCTGCGACCGCGGGTCATTGCGGTGATGGGCTGCGATATGGTGTATCCCGCCGCCAGTCAGACGCATTTTTACGGCACCGGCACCGCCGATCCATTGCGCAAGGATGTGACGCTGCGATCGTTGGAAGCGAAATCAGCGCGGTTGATGATCTTGGCCGCAAAGCAAGGCTGCGCCATGGTCAACCTGTCACAGGATAACAGCCGTCTGGTGTTTCCGCGCAGCGCGCCGGAGGTTTTGGACCATATCCAGCCGCAGGGCTATGACGTGACAGCCACCGAGGCGGCCTTGGCCGAAGAGGCACGGCTCGGCTATTATGTGCCGTCCGGCAAATATTGGAAAGAAGAAGACAGGTTCGATCCCGCCGCCATTGACGCGCTGGACCAGCTTTGGCTTACAGCAGCCCGTGTGCCGCAAACAGTGCCTTGAGATCGGCCTCGGGCCTTGCACCGATATGGCTGATCACCTCTGACGCGGCCAGATTGCCCATCTTGCCGCAGCTTTCCAGCGCATAGCCTTCGGTCAGCCCCCAGAGGAACCCGGCAGCAAAAAGATCACCCGCGCCGGTCGCATCGACGATCTGCGTCGGCACCGCAGGCACATGCCAGCGCGCGCCATCCGACAGGATATGCACGCCATTGCCGCTGTCGGTGCAGGCAACGATACCGACCTGCGCGGCGGCCTGACCCAATGCCGCCTCGAAATCTTCCGTCTGATACATCGACAGCATTTCAGAGCGGTTGCAGAACAAAAGATCCACATGATCACGGATCATCGCGGCAAAGGCCTCGCGATGCCGTTCGATACAGAAGGGATCGGACAAAGTGATCGACACGCGACCCCCTGCCCCTTTGCAAGCATTGATCGCCTTGGCAAAGGCGGCCTGGCTGTCCGGCCCGTCGAAACGGTAGCCTTCGAGATAGATCCATTCCGCCTGCGCCATCTGGCCTTCATCAATATCGTCAGGCGACAGGAATTCCGTGACCCCTAGATAGGTGTTCATCGACCTCTCGCCATCCGGCGTGACGATGACGATGCAGCGCCCGGTCTCGGCTTCTTCGGTCCGCGGCGCCATGGCGGTCGCATAATCCGCCCCCTGCGCGCGCAGATCATGCGCGAAGATCGCGCCCAATTGGTCGTCCTTGACCTTGCCGACATAGGCGGTGCGCCCGCCCAGATGCGCGATGCCTGCGATCGTGTTGGCCGCCGATCCGCCACTGATTTCCTTGGCAGGCCCGATCCGGTCATAGAGATCAGCCGCGCGGTCCATGTCGATCAATTGCATGATGCCTTTCTGCACCCCGGCCTGCGTCAGAAAATCATCCTCGGCGCGGGCCAGCACATCGACCATGGCATTGCCGATCCCGACAACCTGATAGTTTTTCATAAGTTCTTTTCCTCGAATTGACACAGATCGCGGATGATACAGACACCGCATTTAGGTTTACGTGCGACACAGACATAGCGCCCGTGCAGGATCATCCAATGATGCGCGTGCAGCTGATAATCGGCGGGAATGTGATCTTCAATCGCACGTTCGACCTGATCGACATCCTTGCCCGGGGCCACACCGCTGCGGTTGCCAAAGCGGAAGATATGCGTATCCACCGCCTGCGCAGGCTGGCCCCACCACATATTCAGCACCACATTCGCGGTCTTGCGCCCGACACCGGGCAAGGATTGCAGCGCGGCGCGGGAATTGGGCACCTCGCCGCCGTAATCATCGACCAGAATTTGGCTCATTTTAATGATGTTCTTCGCCTTCTGGCGGAACAGGCCGATGGTCTTGACGTGGTCCGTCACACCGTCCAGCCCCAGCGCCAGCATCTTTTCCGGCGTATCGGCCACAGCGAACAAAGCGCGTGTCGCCTTGTTCACGCCGGCATCGGTAGCCTGCGCCGACAAAGCCACGGCCACGACCAGCGTGTAGACATTGACATGCTCAAGCTCGCCTTTGGGTTCAGGCTCTGCGGCATGAAACCGGGCAAAGATCGCGCGGATCGTGTGATAATCAAGCTGCTTGGCCATGGCGTCTCTATGCCGTGCGGCCACAGACAGGGCAAGTGCGGGATGCGCAATATTCGGGTCGCAGGCGCGGCATCTTGGCTTTAGATTGGCTTTATGGATCAGTCAGACACATATCATTATCACGTCATGCGCCGCGCGATTGCGTTGATCGATGCGGCGGGCGATGCGCCTTTGTCGCTGAACACGCTGGCCGCGCAGATGCAGATGAGCCCGGCGCATTTCCAGCGGCTTTTTTCGACCTGGGTCGGGGTATCGCCAAAGCGCTATCAGCAATATCTGACCCTTGATCACGCCAAGGCGCTGCTGCGCGAGCGGTTCACCACATTGGACACTGCCCATGCTGTCGGGCTGTCGGGATCAGGCCGGTTGCATGATCTGTTCCTGCGCTGGGAGGCGATGAGCCCCGGTGATTATGCCCATGCCGGTGCGGGCCTGCGGATCAACTGGGGCTGGTTCGACAGCGCCTTTGGCCCCGCATTGGTCATGGGCACGGATCGGGGCATCTGCGGGCTAGCCTTTGCCGCCGAAGCGGGCACGGACGCAACGATGCACGATCTGCGCCAGCGCTGGCCCAAGGCCACGTTCAGCGAAAACCCCGATGCTTTGCGGGACTGGGCCACAGCCGCGCTTGGCATGACGGGCCAGGCGCAATTGCATATGATCGGCGCGCCGTTTCAACTGAAGGTCTGGGAGGCGTTGCTGACCATCCCGTCAGGCCATGTCACGACCTATGGCGAAATCGCGCAATCCATCGGCAATCCCAAAGCCGTGCGCGCCGTAGGCACTGCCGTGGGGCGCAATCCGGTCAGCTGGCTGATCCCCTGCCACCGGGCTTTGCGCAAATCGGGCGGATTGGGCGGCTATCACTGGGGTCTGCCAGTCAAACGCGCAATGCTCGCATGGGAATCTGCCCGCGTTGATGCCAGCGGCGCGGATCACGAAAATTTTGTGGAACCTAACCCAATCTAAAAGCGTTATTGGATAGCAGCCCGCATGTTGTCATAACAAAGCGTGTAACCCGCGCATCTTTGCGCATCCTTAATAATGGAATCACTGTCATGATCTTTTCCAAATTCCCGCTCGCGATTGCTGCTGTATCGCTCGTCGCTGTGGCCGCCTGTGATCCGGGCGCGCCGAACAACAGCCAGAACACACGTCAGGGTGCCGTCATCGGCGCGCTGGGTGGTGCCGCTGCTGGTGCTCTGGTCGGCAACGATGGCACCAACCGTGAACGCAATCAGGCAGCCCTGATCGGTGCCGCACTGGGTGCAGGCGTCGGCGCTGGCGTTGGCAACAGCATGGACCGTCAGGCCGAAGAACTGCGCCGCCAGCTGCGCAGCGATGTGGGCGTGTCCAACAACGGCAACAACCTGGTCGTCGTGCTGTCGCAGGACCTGCTGTTTGCCACCAACAGCACACAGGTCGGCGCACAATCGCAGAATGATCTGCTGATCGTCGCGCAATCGCTGAACAACTACCCCAATTCCACCGTCAATGTGATCGGCCATACCGATAACGTCGGTTCGGCTGCCTTCAACCAGGACCTGTCCGAACGCCGTGCGGCCTCAGTCGCTGGTGTGCTGCGCAGCGGTGGCGTGTCGCCTGCGCGGATCCGCTCGATCGGTGCCGGTCTGAACCAGCCTGTGGCTTCCAACGCCACCGAACAAGGCCGTCAGCAGAACCGCCGCGTGGAAATCGTCATCACACCAAACTGATCTTTTCCCGACCAGTTTCAGCAAAGGGCCGCAGCAATGCGGCCCTTTTCGTTTGATCACAGCCGTGACAATGTGGTCATCTGTCCTGACCAAAACCAAAGAGACATTCATGCCATTCGAGCCGGTCCTGCAGGAAAAACTGTCCCACGGCGTCATCCGCCAGATCGAAGGTCTGATCCTGCGCGGCATCCTGCGCCCCGGCGAACGCCTGCCTTCGGAACGTGAACTCAGCGAAACGATGGATGTCTCGCGCCCGTCCCTGCGCGAGGCTTTGGCCGATCTGCAGGACCGTGGCCTGCTGACCTCGCGCGCCGGGTCCGGGGTATTCGTCGCCGATGTGCTGGGGTCTGCTTTCTCGCCCGCTTTGGTGGCGCTGTTTGCAGCGCATGACGAGGCATTGTTCGACTACATCAGCTTTCGCCGCGACATGGAAGGGTTGGCCGCCGAACGCGCGGCCCGGCTCAGCAGCGATACCGACCTCAAGGTGATCGACACGATCTTTCAGAAAATGGAAGCCGCGCATCAGAAACGCAACCCGACCGAAGAGGCCAGCCTTGACGCTGATTTCCACCTCGCCATCATCGAGGCCAGCCATAACATCATCATGCTGCATATGATGCGGTCAATGTATGATCTGCTGCGCGAAGGCGTGTTCTACAACCGCAACATCATGTTCAAACAGCGCACCACCCGCGATGCCTTGCTCGACCAGCATCGCCAGATCAATATCGGCCTACAGGCCCGCGATCCGGTTGCGGCAAAGGCGGCTGTGGTGGCGCATCTGGATTATGTCGAAACCTGCCTGACCAACCAGCAAAAAGCCGACCGGCACGAAGCCTTTGCCGTCAAGCGGTTCCAGCACGAATTGCGACGTTAAGGCGTTTCCGATGGTCCGAAAGCCGTCAGGATTGCCAATTGGCAATTGTCGTTTTTTGTGTTTTATATCAATTCACTAAGCCATAATGCAGCAAACAGGAATATGCTGCGCTTGACAGCTTTCCAAAGGCCGGAATAACAAAAGCCCGGTCACCGATCTGGTGCCCGGGCTTTCGATCCGTCAGCGGCGTGCTGACTTAATGCATTTTCTCGGACACGGTCGTGATCGACTGATCGATCAGCTTGTTGGCGGCAGCGGCATCCATCTGGTTCGCCATCACCTCTTTCGCGACGCTGACCGCGATGGTCACCGCCTGATCGCGGATCTCCTTGATCGCATCCGATTGGGCAGAGGCAATCTGATCTTCAGCCGCCGCCAGACGCCGGGTGATGGATTTGGCGATCTCTTCCTTCGCGGCACTCGCGGCGGCATTCGCCTCTTGCTTGGCCGAGGCGACGATGCGGTCGGCCTGCGCCTGCACATCTTTCTGTTTGCGCTCGTAAGAGGCCAGCAGCGCCTGCGCTTCTTCGCGCAATGCCTTGGCTTCATCCAGTTCCGACCGGATCGTGATGGCGCGCTTATCCAGCAGGCCAGCGATCAGCGCCGGGACTTTGTAGTAAAGCAGGATGCCGATGAAGATGACAAAGGCAATGCTGACGACAAAGTCCGTGTTGCGCAGCGAAAAGAACGGATAATCCGCCGCCATCGCGGGCGAGGCCGCAAGGGCAAGGAAAGCTGTGGTCAGAATACGCATGGCTTATCCTTTCACCCGCGCCGAAACGGCAGCGTTGATCGTCGTGTCATCCGCAGCGCCGCCCATGGCCAGCACCAATTCCTTGGCCGTGTCCTTGGCAACTTCGGTGATGCTGATCACCGATGAATCGCGGATCTGTGCAATCGCGGCTTCGCTTTCCGCAGCTTTCGCAGCGATTTCAGCATCAGCCTTTTGCAATTCGCGATCCAGTTCCACCTGAATATCGGCCTTGGCTTTGGCGATGATCGCCTGTGCCTCGGTCCGTGCATCAGCCAGTGCCTTTTCATAGGCGGCTTCCGCTTCGGCGGCTTTGTTCTTGTAATCTTCGGCAGCAGCGATGTCATTGGTGATCGTGCCGGAGCGTTCCGCCAGAACCGCCCCGATCCGGGGCAAGGCGATGCGCGACAGCACGAAGAAAATGGCGATAAGTGTGATGATCAGCCAGAAAATCTGGTTTGGCATCCAATCGGCGCAAAGCTGCGGCATCCCAAGGGCGTAACCCCCGGCATCAACGCAAACACCTGCGACTTGGTTTGTTTCTGTTTCCATGCTGGCCCCCGAACACCTTGAATTTTTACCGACCGGCGCGCATCAAAGCCGCCGGTCGGTCGTAAGGATATGGGTTCGTTCTTAGACTGCGAACATCAGCAGAAGCGCTGCGAGGAACGAGAAGATCCCCAAAGCTTCTGCGAATGCCAGACCGATGAACAATGTGGCTGTCTGACCAGCCGCAGCGGATGGGTTGCGCAATGCGCCCGACAGATAGCTGCCAGCCACGTTGCCGACGCCGAGTGCGGCAAAGCCTGAACCGAATGCAGCCAGACCAGCCCCGAGATGTGCGAGTTCGCCTTCCATGTGAATTCTCCTTACGATTGGAAGTTGATAGACAGGATGGGTGATGTCACCCAGCCAATTTAGTGATGCGGGTGAAGTGCGTCCTTGAGATAGACACAGATCAGGATCGTGAAGACATAGGCCTGAATGCCGGCAACCAGCACCTCCAGCCCATAGATGGCGACGATGCCAAGGATTGCTGCAGGGCTTGCCACCGCGATGGCGGCAAAACCGGCGAAAACTTTCAGAACGACGTGACCGGCGGCGATGTTGCCGACCAGACGAATAGACAGGCTGACCGGACGCACGAAGTAGGAAATGATCTCGATCAGCGCGATGACCGGGCGCAGGGCCAAAGGTGCGGCAGAGACCCAGAACAGGCTGAGGAACCCCATGCCGTTCTTGACGAAGCCCAGAATGGTGATCGCGATGAAAGCACCGAAACCCAAGGTAGCGGTGACCGCGATCATCGAGGTCGGGCTATAGGACATCGGGATCAGAGCAAGGTAATTCGCAAACAGGATGAACAGGAACAAGGTCATCACATAGGGGAAATACCGCGTCGCGTCTTTGCCGCTGATGTCTTCGATCATCTTGTAGATGAAACCATAGATCATCTCGACAATCGACTGGGTGCGCGACGGGATGATCGCCCGGCCCCGGCTGCCCAGCACGAACAACGCAAAGATGCACAGCAGCGTGATGCCCATCCAGACAGTCACATTCGTCACAGTATACCAATTGACGACGCCGTCACCGAAGGCAGGTTTGACGATGAACTGGTCCAACGGATGGAAGACCAGACCACCACCTTCGGATTGAACTTCAGTCTCCATCTGCGTCACCCTTTTCTGCCGCAGCATTCTGCTGCTTGATCTGCACCTCTGCCGCCGAGCGCATCATCGTCTGCACACCGGCCACGAGGCCCAAAATGATAAACAGCACCAGAAATATCGGCATGGTCCCAAACAGGTGATCCAGCCCGTATCCGATGCCAAAGCCAATCCCAAGACCGGCCACCAGCTCTACCACCATCCGCCAGGCGAGTTGTGCCTGAGAATAATGTTCTTCCGCATGGTCCTTGACCTTTGCCGGTGCTTTCAGCGCCGCAATCTTCGCGTCCAGCGCCTTGAGGCGGTCTGCGTCTTGCGGGTCCGGCATTGGTTTGGCCCCTTTGGAAGGTTGTGCAGGGTTTAGGGGCAGGTCGGCACAGAGTCAAGTTGTGACGTCAGTCTGTTACTGCACTGTTTTTATTGAGTATTTTTGGAAATAAGAAGCGGCAAGGGGGCTGTGATGCGGGCCTTCTGCCCGATATCCATATTCAACCAAGCGGTTGCCTTTTTTCTGCGGCTGTGGCGTAAGCGAAGCTATGAACACATCACTCGACATCATCTTTGCCGCCCTTGCGGACCCGACCCGGCGCGCGATCCTTGCGATGCTACTGGAAGATGACATGGCCGTCACCGATGTGGCCGAGCCTTTTGCGATGTCACTGGCCGCAATTTCCAAACATCTGGGCGTGCTGACCGCCGCGGGCCTGATCAGTCAGGAAAAGCGCGGCCGGGTGAAATGGTGCAAACTCGAACCCGACGCCCTGCGCGCCGCCTCGGTCTGGATGCAGGGCTTCGGCCAGATGGGCGCGATTGATCTTGATGCTTTCGAGGCGTTTCTGGACCGCGAATTCGATCAGGATGCCTCTGCTTCCTTCAGATAATCTTTCAGGAACCGTAAAAACGCCTGCACCTTGGTCGTGCGGTGCAGATCGACATGGGTGACCAGCCACAAGGGCGCGGTCCAGGCATCCATGCTGGGAATTACCTCGGTCAGGCCGGACTCCGCAGTGCATTGTTGGCTCAGCACGAAACCGATCCCGGCACCGGCCATGACGGCATCCTGCATATTGCGCTGATCCGTGGCACGATAGCTCAGACACTCATCCGGCACCTGCCCGCGCAGCCAGCGTTCAAACGGCGCGCGGGATGTCTCGTCATCGCTGGTGACAAAGCGGTGGTTGCGCAGATCATCCACACCATCGGGCAAGCCGTACCGCGCGATATAGGCGGCAGAGGCCACCAGCGACATCCGCCGCGCCATCAGCGGCTGCACGACATTATCCGGCTCTTCTGGCATATTGCCCGCCCGGATCGCGACATGGGCCTCGCCATATTCCAGCCGGAAGACGCGCACGCCGCTGCGGTATCTGATCCGCACCTCGGGATAGAGCTCCTGAAACGCGACCATCACCGGGGTCAGCCATTGCGACAACAGATCGACCGAGGTGATCACCAGATCGCCAGAGACACCTTCGCCCTGCCCTTTGATCCGGCCCGCAAGCTGGGTGAATTGATCATCCGTCGCCTGTGCCACCTGCAACAGGTCCTGCCCCGCTTCGGTCGCGGTATAGCCGCGCGCATGGCGTTGGAACAGCTTGACCCCTAACCTTTGTTCCAGCGCATCGATATGGCGGATCACGGTGGCATGATGCACGCCCAGCACCTCTGCCGCGCCGCTGACAGTGCCTTTGCGCGCCACCTGAAAAGCGGTGCGGATTTCATCCCAATTGTCCATGATGCTTTCCGTGCGCTGGCAAACGATTATGACGAAACCTGTGCCAATCCGTTCATTTGTGCAAGGGAATTCGCAAGCCGGTGCTCTTGATAATGACAACAGCGGCCTATCCTTGCCTCATGACCAAGCTCAAAGCCCTGCGCATCTCGCTCACCCTCGCCTTTCTTTACTTCGGCCTGCGCAAGCTGCTGGGCTATAGCACCGATGTCGCGATCTACGAGGCGATAGGGTTCGGCCAGTTCCCCCGCTATGTGACCGGATCGGTCGAGGTGCTGGGCGCCGCCCTGCTCTGGCGGCGCGGCTGGGAAGGCATCGCCGGGCTGCTTTTGTTGGCCACGGTGATCACTGGCCTCGGCGCCCTGCTGATCTGGGTCGGTCCACCCTATTGGCATATGCTGGCGCTGATCGCGGGCACTGGTACTATCACCTATATTTACCGTCATCACATGACGGCAGTGTTGACTCCGGGACTCTCACGCAATAAGTGATTTTCAATTCCGGATTGCATCTGCTGTCCGGTCCCCGCTTGGTGGGGATCGCCCTCCGTCAGCGCGTTGCGCCCACGGGGGCCTTCCTGTTTGGCGGTCATCGCAACGACGAAAAGGCGCGCGCCTATGTTTGAAAATCTCTCCGAACGCCTGTCAGGTGTTTTCGACAAGCTGACCAAACAAGGTGCGCTGTCCGAGGATGATGTCAAAACCGCCCTGCGCGAGGTGCGGATCGCGTTGCTGGAGGCTGACGTCTCCCTGCCCGTCGCGCGCGATTTCGTCGCCGCCGTGCAGGCCAAGGCGACAGGTCAGGCCGTCACCAAATCGATCACGCCGGGCCAGCAGGTCGTCAAGATCGTGCATGACGAATTGCAGCGCGTCCTGACCGGCGATACCGATCCGGGTGCGCTGAAAATCGACAACCCGCCTGCGCCGATCCTGATGGTCGGCCTGCAAGGGTCGGGGAAAACCACCACCACCGCCAAACTCGCCAAACGGCTCAAGGAACGTGAGGGCAAGAAGGTCCTAATGGCCTCGCTCGACACCAACCGCCCTGCGGCGATGGAACAGTTGGCGATCCTGGGGATGCAGATCGGCGTCGATACGCTGCCCATCGTTCCCGGCGAAACGCCCGTCCAAATCGCCAAACGCGCCAAGGTGCAGGCCAGCATGGGCGGCTATGACGTCTATATGCTCGACACCGCCGGTCGGTTGCATATCGACGCCGAACTGATCGCGCAGGCCGCTGCGGTGCGCGACGTCGCGAACCCGCGCGAAACGCTGCTGGTCGTGGACGGGTTGACCGGCCAAGACGCGGTGAATGTCGCGCAGGAATTCGACGACAAGATCGGCGTGACCGGCGTGGTCCTGACGCGGATGGACGGTGACGGTCGCGGCGGTGCCGCCTTGTCGATGCGCGCGATCACCGGCAAGCCGATCCGCTTTGTCGGCCTTGGCGAAAAGATGGATGCGATCGAAACCTTCGAGCCATCACGCATCGCGGGCCGCATCCTCGGCATGGGCGATATCGTCGCCCTTGTGGAAAAGGCGCAGGAAAATATCGAGGCTGAACAAGCCGCGCGGATGATGAAACGGTTCCAGCAGGGCCGGTTCAACATGAACGACCTCAAGATGCAGCTGGAACAGATGCTGAAAATGGGCGGCATGGAAGGCATGATGGGGATGATGCCCGGTGCCGCCAAGATGGGTAAACAGATGGCGGCCTCGGGCATGGATGATTCCATCCTGAAACGCCAGATCGCGCTGATCAATTCGATGACCAAGAAAGAACGCGCCAACCCCGATCTGCTGGCCGCCTCGCGCAAGAAACGGATCGCCAAAGGCGCCGGGCTGGAAGTGTCAGAACTGAACAAACTGGTCAAACAACACCGCCAGATGGCCGATATGATGAAGAAAATGGGCAAAGGCGGCATGCTGAAACAGGCGATCAAAGGCATGTTCGGCAAAGGTGGCGCGCCCGAGGGCATGCCCGACATGAACGACCCCAAGGCGATGGCCGAAGCTGCCAAAGCGCTGCAAGGCCGCGGCGGCCTGCCCGGCTTGGGCGGCGGCGGCATGCAATTGCCGTCCGGCCTGTCGGGCTTTGGCAAAAAGAAATGACATCGTCAGAGCCCAAATATCCCCGCCGGAGGCTTCAGGTTTGCCAAAACCTGAAAACCCGCCACCCGAAAGGAACAGCCCATGTCTGATCCCGTCACCCGCGCCGCCGAGATCCTGAAAGGGCATCGCGCCAGCATCGACCGGCTCGATGCGATCCTCGTCTATACTCTGGGCGAGCGTTTCAAACACACACAGGCCGTGGGTAAGCTGAAAGCCGAACACGCCCTGCCCCCGTCCGATCCCGCCCGCGAAGAGGCGCAGATCGCACGGTTGACCGAGCTTGCGGAACAGGCCGATCTGGACCCTGAATTCGCCAAGAAATTCCTGAATTTCATCATTCAGGAAGTGATCCAGCATCACAAACAACACCAATCGTAGGGCGGGGTTCACCCCGCCACCCCCAAAAGACATCTTAAAGGAGATACCCAATGTCTATGAAAATCCGGCTCGCCCGTGGCGGCTCCAAGAAACGCCCTTATTACGCGATTGTCGCTGCTGACAGCCGCATGCCACGTGATGGCCGTTTCATCGAAAAACTCGGCACCTATGCGCCCATGCTGCCCAAAGACAGCGAAGACCGCGTGCGCATGGATATGGACCGTATCCAGCACTGGCTGGGTCAAGGCGCACAGCCGACCGACCGCGTTGCCCGCATGCTGGAAGCTGCTGGCGTGATGCCGAAAAAAGACCGTGCCAACCTGAAAAAAGGCACACCCGGCAAGGCCGCGACCAAGCGCGCCGAAGAAAAAGCCGCCAAAGCGGCCAAAGCTGAAGAAGCGGCCAACGCACCAGCCGAAGAAGCCGCCGCAGAATAAGCGGCGGATCGTGGCCCGGGTGCAAACCCGGGCGACACCCCTCATCCCAGATGTTTCGCTTGCTCCGTACTTTCATCCTTGTGATCATCGCCTTTGTGGCGGGGATGCTCTATGAACGCAGCGGCCAGCAGGAGATCTGTGAAAACGGTGGCGGGCTCTGGGTGTCTGATATCTGTCTTGCAGCGGAGATGATCAATGAATGACCGCGTTATCGTCGGCCAGATCGGCGGCTCTTTCGGGGTCAAGGGTGAGGTGCGGCTGAAATCCTATTGCGCCGACCCTGCGGCCATCGCCGATTATACCCCGCTATATACCGAACATGGCGACAGCATCGCGCAGATCGTGCTGACTGGCCAGCTCAAGGGCGGCTTCACCGCGCGCCTCTCCGGCGTCGTGACGAAAGAAGACGCCGATGCCCTGCGCAATGTGGCGCTTTACGCCGACCGCGCGGCGATGCCGTCGCTGCCGGACGATGAATATTACTACGCCGATCTGATCGGGCTGCAGGTGCTCGACACCGGCGGCAGCAAATTGGGTCAGGTCAAATCCGTCGTCGATCACGGTGCGGGTGCGATCCTCGAACTCCATGTTGCGGGCCAGTCCGAAACCGTGCTTTTGCCCTTCACCCAGGCCGCCGTGCCCACCGTCGATCTGGCAGCAGGGCGCATCATTGCCGACCCGCCTGCCGGGCTATTTGCCGACAATGAATGACAAACCCCACCGCGCCATCGGTCGCAAATCAATCAGCGCGACCCTGAAACCGCGCGAGCTGATGACCGACACGCCCACACTTGCGGGCGCATGGATGGCCCAGATCATCACCCTCTTCCCCCAAGCCTTTCCGGGCGTGCTGGGCGAAAGCCTGACCGGCCGCGCCTTGCAGGACGGGCTGTGGCAGATGCAGACCTATGATCTGCGCGAACACGGGATCGGCAAGCACCGCAATGTCGATGACACGCCCGCAGGCGGCGGCGCGGGCATGGTCCTGCGCGCCGATGTGCTGGAATCCGCCATCACCGCCGCCCGCAGCAGCGCGAAAGGCATCATGCCGCTGGTCTATCTCTCGCCGCGCGGGCGCCGTTTCGACCAAACCATGGCGCGCAACTGGGCGCGGATGGACGGTGTCACCCTGCTTTGCGGGCGCTTTGAAGGTGTCGATGAACGCGTCATCCAGCATTTTGGGATCACCGAAGTCTCGCTCGGTGATTTCGTCCTGACGGGCGGTGAAATCGCCGCCCAAGCGATGATCGACGCCACCGTCCGCCTGCTGCCCGGCGTGCTCGGCAATGCTGAAAGCGCCATCGAAGAAAGCCATTCCAACGGCCTGCTCGAACATCCGCAATATACCAAACCCGCCGAATGGCAGGGCCAGCCGATCCCCGATGTGCTGATGTCCGGCAATCACGCGAAAATCGCCGCCTGGCGGCGCGCGATGTCGGAACAGATCACCCGTGATCGCAGGCCCGATCTGTGGCAGGCCTATCAAGACAAGCCTTGATCGCAAGGGCAGTTGCGCCTATACGCCACTCAGCTTGGGCAGTTCATCTGATTCCGGGCCATTGGTTTATGGAACCTCTGGATCATGTGGGGCACTTGCGTTGGTGCCAACAACACCAGACAGGCCGGACAACCGCGATAAAACGATGACGCAATCTCTGACGGGCGCTGCGGCGGACCCGGACAACGATCAGAGCTCTTCGTTATGGCAAACAACATTGCGGACCACCGCAAGCATCATAAGGAGCGTTTCAGATGAACCTGATCGCACAGATCGAAGCGGAGCAGATCGCTGCGCTGGGGAAAACCATCCCCGATTTCAAAGCGGGTGACACCATCCGCGTCGGTTACAAAGTGACCGAAGGCACACGCACCCGTGTGCAGGCCTATGAAGGCGTCTGCATCGCCCGCAAGAACGGCAAAGGCATCGCCGGGTCGTTCACCGTGCGCAAGATTTCCTTTGGTGAAGGCGTCGAACGTGTGTTCCCGCTGCATTCCACCAATATCGACAGCATCGAAGTTGTCCGTCGTGGCCGTGTGCGCCGTGCGAAACTCTATTACCTGCGCGCCCGTCGCGGGAAATCCGCACGTATCGCCGAGGACACCAATTATTCCGCCCCCAAGGGCGCCAACGCATAAGGACCCCGTGTTATGAAACAAGGTATTCACCCTGATTATCACATCATCGACGTGAAATTCACCGATGGCACCGTGGTCCAGATGAAATCCACCTGGGGCAAGGAAGGCGATCAGATGTCGCTGGAAATCGACCCTTCCGTGCACCCTGCATGGACCGGCGGCGGCACACGTCTGATGGACGCTGGCGGCCGCGTGTCGAAGTTCAAGAACAAATACGCCGGTCTGGGGTTCTAAATCCTGTAAGGTGGAGCCTGCTCCACCCTCCGCTGGCCGAAACGCCGCATCTTCGGGTGCGGCGTTTTGCGTTTGGTCGGTGCGTATCGCGCCGGTCAAAGGCCCCGCAAAACGGCAGCCTCACTTTTTCACACGTCCTCGGGAACCATCTGTGATCTGGTTGGTTAGTGTCCAAACGTCCCATGTCTGGGAGTTTCAGGAATTGGAGTAAACATGAACAATATCATTTATATCGTTGGCCTCGTCGTTGTCGTCCTCGCTGTGCTGTCATTCTTTGGCATGCGCTGAAGACGCCCGCACGCCGCCCGGTCTGACTGGCGCCACTGGCGCGAAATGCCGCTCCTTTCGGGGCGGCGTTTTGCGTTGAAGGGGCGCTTGACAGGTTGGGTGGACCTGGACCAAGTTTGAGATGTGCCCCCATCCAAAGGCAAAACGATGCAACTTGCTGAACTGAACATTGGCCGCCTTCTCGCCCCTACTGACGATCCGCGCGTCAAAGAATTTATGGATAATCTCGACCGGGTGAACGGCTTGGGCAAGCGGATGCCGGGATTTGTCTGGATGATGGAAGGGTCCGGCGAACCGGGCACAGGCAACACCGATGCGAAAATTGGCGGTGATCCACAATTCGTGTCCAACCTGACGGTTTGGGAAGATGTGGAAAGCCTCGAAAAATTCGTCTTCGGCACCATCCACAAGCAATTCTACGACCGCCGCAAAGAGTGGTTCGCGCTTTTGGGAGAGCAGCATTTCGTGATGTGGTGGGTCGCGGAGGGGACGCGCCCGACATTGCAAGAGGCCTTGGCGCGGCTCGATGATTACCGCACCAACGGGCCAACGGCGCGGGCTTTCGGCTGGCGGGATCTTCCGCAGGCGCAGCTTTACAAAACGCAAGCCTGCACAGCGGCATAGAACCCGGCAGCAACCGCCGATTCCGGAACAATCATTAAAGCCCCCTCACCCCGGCAGCGTCACAATCACTGGCCCGCCGCGCGTTGCCACGACCGTATGTTCATATTGCACGCAGGGCGCCGCTGGTGTGCTGTAAAGTGTCCAGTCGTCCTTGCCGCTGGACTGCGCCCATTTGCCGCCGCGCGACAGGAACGGTTCCACCGTCAGCACCAGACCGTTATGCATCCGCCGCCGGTCGCCTTTGGTAGGCCAGGTCGGTATCTCTCCCGGCTCTTCATGCAGGGCTTTGCCGACGCCGTGGCTCGCAAGGTTGCGGATCAGCGTATAGCCACGCTTTGACGCGAATTTGCCAATCGCATTGCCGATTCCTGCCAGCGGTTTGTCATGGCCGACCTGCGCGATACCGATCTGCATCGCGCGTTTGCCATCACGGCACAGCTGCGCGACCGATGGCGCAACGGCCCCGAGGCAAAAACTCGCCCCTGTATCGGCGAAATAGCCATTGAGCGAGGCGGATACGTCGATATTCACCAGATCACCATCGGCAATGCGGCGGCTGCCCGGGATGCCATGGGCGATCTCTTCGTTCACGCTGATGCAGGTGATGCCCGGAAAATCGTAGCTCGCCTGCGGGGCGGAAACCGCGCCATCCCGCTCCAGCAAGGTGCGGCCGATCTCATCAAGCTCTTTGGTGGTCATCCCCGGCTCCATCGCCGCGGCCATCTGATGCATGGTCTTGGCGACGATGCTGCCGATTTTCATCAGCCCGTCCAGATCATCCTGATGCGTGATTGTCATGATTTGTCTCCATTCATCGCCACTTTAGCAAAAAGCCCCGGCGTTTCCACCGGGGCTTTCCTGTCTCTTACGCTACCGACCGGCTGCGCGACCGGCCACCGCCGCCACCGGCACCGGGTCTGCGGCCACCCTGCGGCTTGCCAGCACCACCGGCAGGTTTGCCACCGGCACGCGGCGCGGCAGAGCGGTTACCGCCGCCACCACCAGCACCACGGCGACCGCCGCCACCGCCACCACCATTGGGGCGCTTTTTCTGACCGGGCATGATTTCCCACGCGCGGCCCGATGCGACAGGAATGGTTTCCTTCATCGCTTTTTCGATATCCTGCAATTCGATCATCTCATCCGGTGCAACCAAGGCGATGGCCGATCCTTCAGCGCCCGCACGTGCGGTCCGGCCGATCCGGTGGACATAGTTTTCCGCCACATTGGGCAGATCGTAGTTATAGACATGGCGTACGCCCGGAATGTCGATGCCACGGGCGGCAACATCCGTCGCGACCAGCACGCGGACCTTGCCGGATTTAAACGCCTCGATCGCGCGTTCGCGCTGACCTTGGGATTTGTTGCCGTGGATCGATGCCGCGGCAAAGCCTTTGGCTTCCAGCGTTTTATACAGTTTCTCACAGCCGTGCTTGGTGCGGCCAAAGACCAGCGCCAATTCGTCCCGGTGCTTGTCCAGCAGATCGACCAGCAGATCAGTCTTCGCCGCCTGCGCCACGAAATGCACCGATTGCGCGATCTTCTTGACAGCCTGGCCCGGAGGGTTGACCTGCACCCGCACCGCATCGGTCAGGAAAGCATCCGCCAGTTCCGACATCAGTTTCGGCATGGTGGCCGAGAACATCATCGTCTGACGATCCTTCGCCAGCAACGGCGCGATCCGGCGCAGGGCATGGATGAAGCCCATGTCCAGCATCTGGTCGGCTTCATCCAGCACCAGATAGACGGTCTCATCCAACCGCACGGCGCGGCGGTCCAGCAGGTCGATCAACCGGCCCGGTGTCGCGACCAGCAGGTCCACACCACCGGCCAGACGTTTGGTCTGGGCTGTGATCCCGGCCCCACCAACGACCAAAGCCACTTTCAGATGGCTGCCCTTGGTATAGGCGGTCAGGTTATCGGCGATCTGTTTGGCCAATTCGCGTGTCGGTGCCAGCACTAGACCGCGCACCGCCTTGGGGTTGGGTTTTACACCCGCCTTCATCAGCGCATGAATCATCGGCAGACCAAAGGCCGCCGTTTTGCCGGTGCCGGTCTGGGCCAGGCCCATCACGTCACGGCCATTCATCGCATGCGGAATCGCCTGCGTCTGAATCGGGGTTGGGTCGGTGATGCCTTGTTCTTTGAGAACGGCAATCAATCGGGGCGCAAGGCCCAGCATGTCAAAATCCATAATGGATATCCTTTTCAGCGGACCAAAGGCCCGCGCATATGGGTGTGACCCATGGGCGTTTCCCAAAGGTCATAGCAAGGTTGCGCCATATGCTGACTGCCTGAACCGCATTGTCCGGGCGCCGATGTGGCGCGGGACCCCTGCGTGATCTGGGAACCTGAAAATCAACCGATGCCTTGCGACAGACCAATCATGGCCCTGCTCTGCTCACGCGGCAGCTTGCATCTGTTGGCCGACACTTGCGCCATCGTCATCCGCTTGTCAAGCACCTGTGGTCCAAGTGCAAAAAGCCAACACTGGCTAAAAACCACGGGCCTGCGCGATGCTGCGCTTTCACTCAGGCGGACCACATCATATAGAAGCAGCAACCTTGACCAGTAAAAGGATTTGACCGTGGCGCATATCATCGTGGTGGGGAACGAAAAGGGCGGCGCTGGCAAATCCACCGTGTCGATGCATGTGGCCACCGCCCTTGCGCGCTGCGGGCTGAAGGTCGGCGTGCTCGATCTCGACCTGCGGCAGCAGACCCTCGCGCGCTATCTGACGAACCGCACCGCATATCTGGCCAAGGCAGAGCTTGATCTGCCGTCGCCGGTGTTTCTGGCCCTGCCAGAGGTGGATGAGGCCAGCCTGCAGCCCGGCGAACATGCCTCTGACCTGCGGCTGTCGCGGGCTGTCGCGCAGCTGGAAAAAGACTGCGATTTCATCCTGATCGATTGCCCCGGATCGCATACGCGGATCTCTCAGGTCGCGCATTCATTGGCCGACACCTTGATCACGCCGCTGAACGACAGTTTCGTCGATTTCGACCTGCTCGCCCATGTCGACAGCGAGGGTGAGGAGATCACCGGCCCTTCCGTCTATTCCGAAATGGTGTGGAACGCGCGGCAATTGCGCGCACAGGCCGGGCTGAAACCGATCGATTGGGTCGTGGTGCGCAACAGGATGGGCGCGCAGGCCATGGTCAATAAAGAAAAAATGCAGCGCGTGATCGAAAAGCTTGCCCGCCGGATCGGGTTCCGCACTGCCCCCGGCTTCAACGAACGCGTGATTTTCCGCGAATTATTTCCCCGCGGGCTAACTTTGCTCGATCTGCGCGATACCGGGGTGAAGGGGTTGAATATTTCCAACATCGCCGCCCGGCAGGAATTGCGCGATCTGATCAAATCTTTGGGCCTGCCGGGGGTGAAGTTAAACTTCTGACATCTGGCTGCGATAGATGTAAAGACGCCCGAATCCCGCAACCCGAAGGACGTTACTGTGCCACGATTGTCATTACCCAACAGGTTCACCCCGCTGATCATTGCCGCGACGCTGGCGCTGATCAGCCTCGCGCTGACGTTCTGGGCCGGGATTTTCTGGCTGTTCTTTGTGATCTTTGTCGGGCTGACTGTGCTAGGCGTTTATGATCTGCGCCAGCACAATCATTCGATCCTGCGCAATTATCCGATCATGGGGCATATCCGCTTTTTGCTGGAAAGCATCCGCCCGGAAATCCGGCAATATCTGATCGAAAACGATCAGGACGAACAACCATTCAGCCGCGAACAACGATCCTTGGTCTATCAACGCGCCAAAGGGGCCGAGGATAAGCGCCCCTTCGGCACGCAGGAAAAAGTATACGAGGCGGGCTATTCCTGGTTGACCCATTCGGTCCAGCCGGTGCATTTCCCTGACACGGATTTCCGGGTCCGCATCGGCAATGATGCCTGCAAGCAACCCTATGATGCCTCGCTTTACAACATTTCCGCGATGAGCTTTGGCGCGCTGTCCGCCAATGCGATCCTTGCGCTGAACACCGGGGCCAAGATGGGCGGTTTCGCGCATGACACCGGCGAAGGCGGGATCAGCCGCTATCACCGGCAGGCAGGCGGCGATCTGATCTATGAAATCGGATCAGGCTATTTCGGCTGCCGGACGGATGACGGGCGGTTCCACCCCGACAAATTCGCCGAAACTGCCGCTGACCCACAGGTCAAAATGATCGAATTGAAACTCAGCCAGGGGGCAAAACCCGGCCATGGCGGCATGCTGCCCGCCGCCAAGATTACACCTGAGATCGCAGAGGCGCGCGGTATCCCGATGGGGCAGGATTGCGTCTCTCCCGCCGCCCATCCTGAATTTTCCAACCCGGTCGGGATGATGCAATTCATCGGCCAGCTGCGCGATCTGTCAGGCGGCAAACCCGTGGGGTTCAAACTCTGCATCGGGCATCGGCGCGAATTCATGTGTATCGTCAAGGCGATGCTGGAAACCGGCATCGTGCCTGATTTCATCGTGGTGGATGGCAGCGAAGGCGGCACCGGGGCGGCCCCCTTGGAATTCGCCAACCATGTCGGCATGCCCTTGGTCGAAGGGCTGACCTTTGTCCACAATACCCTGCGCGGTGCGGGCCTGCGCGATCAGGTCAAGATCGGCGCGGCGGGCAAGATCGTCAGCGCCTTTGACATTGCCCGCGCGCTGGCGATTGGCGCGGATTGGTGCAATTCCGCGCGCGGCTATATGTTCGCCGTGGGCTGTATTCAGGCGCAGGCCTGCCACACCAACAAATGCCCGGTCGGTGTCGCGACACAAGACCCGCTCCGCCAGCGCGCGCTGGATGTGGATGATAAATCCCACCGCGTCGCGCGGTTCCACGCCAACACACTGAAAGCTTTGGGTGAAATGGCGGGCGCTGCGGGCCTGACCGACCCGAATAATTTCGAGCCCTATCATTTCATGACACGGCGGGGCGACGGCCAGATGACCGAAGCCAATGACGTCTATACCTATCTGCGCAACGGTTTCCTGCTCGACGATGGCACCGACAACCCGATCTACCGCGAACGCTGGGCGCGGGCCAATGCCCACAGCTTTGCCCCGCCGGAAGGGCGCTAGTGGCGGCCCCTTTTCTGCCCCGGTAAGGTCTTGCCGCTGACCCGCGCCAGCATGCTGATGCGTGGCACGATCCCGGTTTCCGACCGCGACCGCGTGCGCAGCACCGGCGTATTCTCCGACGCACCGGACTTGCTTTCGCGCAAGACGATATACAGCCCGCTGGCAATGATGATACTGGCCCCGATGGCCGTGGTCAGTTCGATGAATTCGCCAAAGAACAGAAAGCCAAAAATCGTCGCCCAGATGATCTGGCTATATTGCATCGGCGCGATGATCGCCGCCTCACCCGCCTGATAGGCCGAAATGATCATCCGGCCCGCGATCCAGGCAAAGACCGCGATGATCCCCATCATCCCCAGATGCTCAATCGGCATCGGCACATAGACAAAGGGCAGCGCCGCCGCCATCACCACAAAGTTCAGCGCCATCGGATAAAGCAGCATCACAACGGGCCGTTCCTCTGACCCGATCTTGCGCACGATGATCGACGCAATCGAGCCGCCCACCGCCGCCATCAGCGCCGCCAGATGCCCGATCGATAATTCCGCCGATCCCGGCCGCAACACGACCAGCACGCCGATCAGCCCCACAATGACCGCCGCCCAGCGCCGGATGCGGACCTTTTCACCCAGCACCGGAATCGCCAGCACCGTGATCAGCAAAGGCGAAGCAAAGAGGATCGTATAGACCTGCGCCAATGGCAGGACCGAAAACGCATAAAACGCCGTGAACCCGGTGATCACCGTCGCCACCGCGCGCAGCGCCATCCACCACGGATGGATCGGGACCAAAGTGCTGGGCTTGCTGTCGCGCATCAATGTGAAGGTCGCCAAGGGAAACGACAACAGGACCGAGAAGAACACGATCTGCACCGGCGAATAGATCCCGCCAAGCACCTTCACCACCACGTCATGCGTGGCAAAAACGCCAAAGGCGGCCAAAGCAATCAGGGCACCTTTGGCATTCGGGGTCATATCACAGGCTTTCGTCGAGGGCGGACAGGATCACATCACCCATCTGCGTCGTGGACAAGGGCGTGCCACCTTCCGGCCCCATCAGATCGGCGGTGCGGGCACCATCGGCCAGAACCTTTTCAATCGCCGCTTCCAGACGATCCGCCTCTGCCCCCTGATCGAACGAATACCGCAGCGCCATCGCGAAGGACAGGATACAGGCAATCGGATTCGCCTTGCCCTGCCCCGTGATATCCGGGGCCGATCCATGCACCGGCTCATACATCGCCTTGGGCCGGCCATTCGCCATCGGCAGGCCGAGCGAGGCAGAGGGCAACATGCCCAGCGACCCGGTCAGCATCGCCGCACAATCTGACAGGATATCACCGAACAAATTGTCGGTATAAATCACGTCAAACTGTTTCGGCGCGCGGACCAGCTGCATCGCACCATTATCGGCATACATATGCGACAGCTCAACCTCGGGATAATCGCGATGCACCTCTGTCACGACATCGCGCCACAGGATGCCGCTTTCCATCACATTGGCCTTTTCCATCGAACACAGCTTCTTGCCGCGCTTCATCGCCAGCTCAAACGCCGCGCGCGCGCCGCGTTCAATCTCGGCCTCGGTATAGCGCTGGGTATTGATGCCCACACGCATATTATCTTCCATATGAATGCCGCGCGGCTCACCGAAATAGACGCCAGAGGTCAGTTCGCGCACGATCATGATATCCAGACCGGCGACGATATCCTTCTTCAGGGATGAAAAATCCGCCAAAGCGTCAAAACATTGCGCCGGGCGCAGGTTGGCAAACAGATCCATTTCCTTGCGCAGGCGCAGCAGCCCGCGTTCCGGTTTCACGCTGAAATCCAGATCATCGTATTTCGGCCCGCCGACGGCGCCCAGCAACACGGCATCAACCGACTGCGCCTTGGCCATCGTGTCATCATGCAATGGCACACCGTGTTTGTCATAGGCGGCACCGCCCACCAGATCCTCTGACACGTCAAAGGCCAGATCGCGCTTGGCACCGAACCAGTCGATGATGCGCTTGACCTCGTTCATGACCTCGGGGCCGATGCCGTCACCGGCGAGGATCAGAAGGGATGGGTTAGCCATGGGATTATCCTTGTGAAATTCTGTCGCATTGGCGTAGCGCGCCTCGCCGCGAGGTTCAAGACACCAGCGGCCGCAACCCCGCCGCCAACAAATCCCAGACCCGCCTGATCCGGGGCGTCTGGCGCATCGCCTCATGCGCGGTCAGCCAGACCGGCAGCACCGGCAAGGGAAAGCCAAGGTTCAATTCGCGCACCAAGGAATCGGCCCGCCCGACGCCTGCCTGCGCAAAACCGATCCCACAGCCCGCGCGCACCAATTCCCAATAGGCAATATTGTCGTCGCAGCGGGTCTTGAAAAAATCCCGGTCCACCGTGATCCCCGCCGCACGAAATCCGTCGATGATATCGGGGCTGGCGTCAAAGCCCACGAAATCATGCTGCATCAGATCAGCCGCCGATTGCGGCATGCCGCGTTCCGCAATATAGGTTTCCGCCGCAAACATCGCCAGTTTGATATCGCCCAGATGCTGGGTGATCAGATCGATCTGCGTCGGGCGATACATCCGCACCGCAATATCCGCCTCGCGATAGAGCAGGTTGCGGCTATCATCGCTCGGCACCAGATCAATCGCGATCTGCGGTTCCAGCCGGCGGATCTGCGCGATGATCGCCGGCAGATGCAGGGCAGAGGTCGACACGCTCGCCGTGATCCGCACATTTCCGGCAAGGCTCGCCTGCCGCCCCGCTGTTGTCAGCGCGATCCTTTGCACCGCATCGCGCATCGCTGTCGCCGGTTGGATCAAGGCCGCGCCGATATCGGTCAATGCCAGACCACGCGGCTGGCGGTGAAACAATTCCGCACCCAATTGCGCCTCGATCTGTTTGATCTGACGGCCCAAGGTCGGCTGGCTGGTCCCCAGATGCCGCGCCGCACCCGACAGGCTGCCGGTTTCCGCGACGGCCAAAAAGGCCTGCACCAAGGACCAGTCGAGAGATGGTAATTTACCCATTCAATTATGAATACATGATATCCGCTTTCTGGCAATATGCGAATGCCGGTGAATAGCGCAAACTCCTCATATCAACATAAAGGAGATCACCATGACTAAAACTGTCCTCATCCTCGGCGCATCCGGCAAAATCGGCAGCCATGCTGCCGAGGCGTTCTGGAACGCTGGCTGGACCGTGCGCCAGTTCAACCGCAAAACCGATGACATGACACAGGCCGCAATGGGCTGCGATGTCATCGTCAACGGGCTGAACCCGCCCGCCTATTACAAATGGAACGTGACGATCCCCGCGATCACCAATCAAGTCATCGCGGCGGCAAAGGCCAGCGGTGCCTCTGTGATCCTGCCCGGCAATATCTACAATTACGGCAACCAGCCCGGGGTTCTCGACGAAAACACCCCGCATCTGGCCAAGACCCGCAAAGGCCGGGTGCGGGTCGCGATGGAAGCCGCCTACCGCGACGCGGGTGTGCAGACAATCGTGCTGCGCGCAGGCAATTTCATCGACCCGCGCGGCAACGGCGATGTGATGCAGATGTTCATCCTGCGCGACCTTGCCAAAGGCAAAGTCACCTATGGCGATGACCCCGATGTGCTGCAGGCCTATTGCTACACCCCTGATTGGGCGCGCGCGGCGGTGCTCTTGGCCGAACAGCGTCAGCAATTGGCGATGTTCGAGGATATCCCCTTTCCCGGCCATGCCTTTACCTTTCGCGATCTGGCCAATCATATCGCCAGCAAGCTAGACAAACCCATCAAACTCGCCGCCTTTCCCTGGTGGATGATGACAGCCCTGTCACCTTTCTGGCCTCTTGCCCGCGAATTGCGCGAAATGCGGTATCTTTACGCCATGCCGCATCAGATCAGCGGCAGCAAATTCGCCCGGCTGCTGCCCGATTTCCGCGCGACCGATCTGCAAACCGTCCTGCAATCCGCGCGCGCGCCGGATATCCACCCAGACAAGGTGGTGGACACCGGCAGAACCGCTGTCACCCTCTGACATCGGCCAATCGACATCGGCATCCACCACCTCCCACCCCCGCGACGGCAGCACATAGCTGACCCGCAGCTTGCCGATCCCCAGTTCCGTCCAATCCGCTGTCGGCAGGTCCGGCAGCGGGTCCTGCAACAAAGGATGCGCCAGAAATGCGGCCATCGCCGCAGTCTCGCCCCGCCCGGCAAAAGGGTCCAGATTGGCATTGCCCGCAATCACGAAATCATCGGGCAATGGGCCGAACTGCCCGTCCAGCACATGCTCCCACAGCCGCAATTCATCGCGGTTGCGCAGGACATTGCGCCGCTCCGGCCCGTCAAAGGCAGGCGGCGTCGCCGCAAATGCCATGATCGCAAAAGGGGGCGCATCGGGCGGCAGAACCGGGACGACCCAATGCCCCGTCGTGGACAGGCGCTGCACATCCAGCATGGCATCCGTCAGGAACGGCTGCCCATCCAGCACCGGCAGCACGCCCCCCGGCAGATCACGCCACAGCAGCGCCGACAGGTCCGTCACCCCGCCCGGATCAATCGGCAGCCGTGACAGCAAAGCCATGCCACTGTCGCCGCTGAACCGGCCATAACCCTGCGCATCGCGCGCTTCACCCAGACGGCCATTGCGATCCATGTCCAACCCCGTCGGCATGCCGGAATTAGGCCGCAGCGCGAAATGATGCGGATAGGGCGGGTCGACCAAGGCGGCAAAAGCCGCCAGCGCCAGCCCATCCAGATCATAATCAAAATCCGTCAGCAGCAGCACATCTGCGTCGGTCCGGCGGATCACGGCCAGAATTGCGGCAATCTGCGGGTCATCGCCCCGCATCAGATCGCGCAACAACATTCCCGGACCATCGCGCCCCAAAGGCGCCGCATAAGTCGCAATCCGCAGGCCGTCAGCGACCAAAACCCATGGCCAGAAGACCAGAATCAGGGCAAGCGCCAGTCCCCCGCAACCGCGCGGTCGCGCGCATCGCGCAATTTGTCGCGCTGCATGGCGATCATATCCGCCACCCGGCTGAGCGCGACACCCCGCATCACAATACTTGCTGGTAAAAACGCCCATGCGGTCACCGTCCAGATCAAACTATGGGGGTTTGCCAGATCAATCGGCGACCCAAAGGTCGACAACAGCGTCAATACCACCGGAATCAAGAATGGCAGCAAAAACCCTAAGATGATGTTAACGCGCGCATCTCTGTGCAGGCGGGCGACGACATCACCGCCTGCCGTGGGATCAAAGGTCGGCAGATTGACCCAGACATTGAACGCACCCCCCCGTGGCGGCCAGCGGCGCAGACGCATCAACAGGATGAACGAAACAATCGAAAACAAAGCGATCAGATAGCTCATCCCGGCAGCGTCGCGCATCAGACCCATCAGCTCTGGGCTGGCATCTTCGGGCATGATCGAAACCATCAGCCGCACGGGGGAATAGGGAAAATCAATCGCCTGCCCGATCTGCGCACCGCTGCGACGGAACAGATCAGTCATCTCTGACGGATTCTGATAGCCGCGAAAGATCATCGACAAGGACAGCACCATCGCGAAAAGTGCCGAAAACCGCATCCGGTTGAACGGCGGCGCATTGCGGAATTCGACCAGACTGGGACTGGCGGCAATGTATTCGACAAAAGTAAACAAAGCCGCAAACAGCGCGACCAGCACGACAATCTGCGCGGAATCAGCCCTGCCGCCCTGCAACAGGGCGGATGGCATGACCACCAATATCACCACCAATGTCGCCCGCCCGATCGCTGCCGGTAGCCTGATAAACACGATAACCCTCTCCCCCCGGGAACGTAACCGGACATTGTCGCCGACTCTTGTTCCAATGATCCAGATCGCAGGTAAACTGGTCTATAATGTGAACCGGTCCAACGGAAATCTGCAAGGATTTGCGGGGATATTACTGAATTTTCACAAGCATTTGGCGCAAAACTGGTGCGCCCTTGCAACCGTCAGGACAGTCTGTTTCCTGCACGGAAACAATGAAGGCCACAGGATCACTGCGGCCTTCATTTTGATCAGCTTTTGTCAGACCCAGGGACGTTCCGCGCTGGCCTTGGCCTCGAATCCGGCAATGGATTCGGATTTCTCCATCGTCAGGCCGATGTCATCCAACCCGTTCAGCAGGCAGTGTTTCTTGAAACTATCCACCTCAAAGCTGAACACCTCCCCATCAGAAGACGTGATGGTCTGTGCTTCCAGATCAACCTCGATCCGCGCGTTGGAGCCTTTTTCGGCATCCTTCATCAGCACATCGACTTGTTCCTGTGGCAGGACAATCGGCAGGATGCCATTCTTGAAACAGTTGTTATAGAAAATATCCGCATAGCTGGGCGCGATCACGCAGGTGATTCCGAAATCGGCAATCGCCCAAGGCGCATGTTCGCGGCTGGACCCGCAACCGAAATTTTCGCCGGCCACCAGAATCTGGGTGTCACGGTACTGCGGTTTATTCAGCACGAAATCGGGGATTTCATTGCGGTCATCATCATAGCGCATCTCATCAAACAGATTCACGCCAAGGCCGGACCGTTTGATGGTTTTCAAAAACTGTTTCGGGATGATCATATCAGTGTCGATATTGACCAAGGGCATGGGTGCGGCAATCCCGCTGAGTTTGGTGAATTTTTGCATTTACTGCTCTTCTCTTTCTGTCTTTACGCGTAGGTTGCGGGGGCGACGAAGGTAATAGCGTTGTCCTTCAAACTCAAGGTCACCTTCAATTTCAACCACATTTCGTGCATCATGGGCATCAAGCGCTTGCCTGTATTCAGCAGGAGGGAGACTGACCATCACACTTCGCGGCTGACCGTCCACAAATGTTTTGAGGCTAACCTTACCATCAACCGGGGTGACATCTCGATTCAACCCGGTAATGTAGCCCTCCAAAATCTCATTGTTAAAAGACTGCCTTTGCTTAAGAACTTTTGCAGCTTCCGTCAAAATTTCACTGTCTGACTCGGAAAACCTCCGGGTAAACCTGGGCACAGGAGCTGGTCGGGTACGCGCCCAACTTAGGGAGAAGTCCAGCCCATCGCCGTCCTTTGCCAGTTTGGAAATGGCACTACAGAGATTCGAGCTCACACCATAGTTCACCGCCGCCTCGAAAGCTTCGATACTAGCACCTCGACCAACTTGACCGAGTGCATCGATCAAAGCCTCAATTGAATTTGCGAGAGTACGCGTCACCTTTCTAGAAAAAGGCTCCTCGTCCAGCTCTGGCCAAAAACTCTGTTGAGGTATTTCACTTAGCTGCGGCGGAACCGGCGAAAACAGGTTCACGACGAAGCTGCCATGCTCGGTCTGACCCAGCTTAACAGACTGCAAGTATTCGTTGGCCGGGATGTTTCTGCCACTTCTGAAAAACCGCTGCGGACTTCCGGCCGAGCAGGCCGCGGCGAGCAGGGCCTCTTTGCTTTGCTCAACAAGGTCCACACCGGCCAACAGACCAATAGATCCATCATCGTCAGCATCTGGTGCCCGGAATCGAATAACATCACGGTCAGCAGTCACCAAGTCACGGTAAACTGACAGCTCATCTCTGTTTTCGCTACGTGCGATAGCCTCAACAACACTAGAAATCGCTGAAGGATAGTCTCCAAGTCGATCAGATCCGGGTGCGAATACCTCCACATCAGACGGTCCGAGATACACAACGCCTCGATCACCCAGATCATCCCCACGGTGCCATCCTTCTGCACGGAGGTAGGAGTGAACCGAAAGAACAGACACCGCCTGCAGCGCATCAGAGTCTGTTATGATCCCCTTCATAATGTTCCCTCCTCTGACCTGCGGATCAGGTCACAGAGTGATTTCTGATCCAGAATGTTGGTTGTCGAGATTAATACTTGTTTGCTGCCTTGATCAGTTGTCGCGTTGCCGATCATACAATGCCACCATACGCACTGCTTCAGTATCATTTCGTTCAAACTCACCGTAAGCCAATCTTGTTCCTGTGCTGGTAAGACCATGACGGCCAAAAGTAATGGAACTTGCCTGACACAAACCAGATCGTTGTAGTTTTTTTGCTTCAACTGAAATTTTAGACCGTCGTCTGACCAGTCGGGCGACACTGTTGCTTTCAACTGAAATTGCACTGATGCCCGTCTACTAGACCCTGAAGAAACTTGAATATCAACACTGTCTCGATCAAGATTCGGAATAGAAACGGTGTAGCCGCACCCAGCAGCCAGCGCAGCCACGTACGCCTGCGACAGCTGCTCTTTTCTATCGTTTTCTGAAAGAAGACGGTGCGGCATCACTAACTCACATCATCTCCCGCACATCGGTCAGTTTGCCGGTAATCGCTGCCGCTGCCGCCATCGCGGGGGACATCAGATGGGTGCGTCCACCGCGCCCTTGCCGGCCTTCGAAATTGCGGTTGGATGTGGCCGCGCAACGCTCGCCCGGTGCCAGTTGGTCGGGGTTCATCGCAAGGCACATGGAACAGCCCGCGAGCCGCCATTCAAAACCGGCATCGATGAAAATCTGCGCCAGCCCTTCCTCTTCCGCCTGTGCGCGGACAAGGCCGGAGCCGGGGACGACCATCGCGCGCAGCCCGTCTTTCTTCTTTTTACCCTTCAGGATCGCCGCCGCAGCACGCAGATCCTCGATCCTTCCATTGGTGCAGGAGCCGATGAAGACCGTGTCGATGCTGATATCGGTCAGCGGCGTGCCGGGGGTCAGGTCCATATAATCCAGCGAGCGTTGCGCCGCGCCGACCTTGCCGCCGGTGAAGCTGTCGGCCGATGGCACAGAGGCGGTGATCGGCAACACATCCTCGGGCGAGGTGCCCCAGGTCACCACAGGCGCGATATCTTCGCCTTTCAGCGTCACGACTTTGTCGAAATGCGCGCCTTCATCGGTGTAGAGCGTTTTCCACCACGCCACAGCCGCCTCCCATTGCGCGCCTTTCGGGGCATGCGGGCGGCCTTTGCAATATTCAAAGGTCTTTTCATCCGGCGCGATGATCCCTGCGCGTGCCCCGCCCTCGATCGCCATGTTGCAGACGGTCATCCGCCCTTCCATCGACAGATCACGGATCGCTTCGCCGCAATATTCGATGACATAGCCATTGCCGCCAGCGGTGCCGGTGGCACCGATGACAGACAGGGTGATGTCCTTGGCCGTCACGCCGGGGCGCAATTTGCCGGTGATCTCGACCTTCATATTCTTGGATTTCTTCTGGATCAGCGTCTGGGTGGCCAGCACATGCTCCACCTCGGACGTCCCGATCCCATGCGCCAGCGCGCCAAAGGCACCATGCGTCGCGGTGTGGCTGTCACCACAAACGACCGTCATGCCGGGCAAGGTCCAGCCCTGTTCAGGGCCGACGATATGCACGATCCCCTGACGGACATCGGACACGGGATAGTAATGGATGCCAAATTCCTTGGCATTCGTGTCCAAGGCGGCGACCTGAATTGCGCTATCCTCGGTCATGTTCTTGGGGTCATTGCGCCCTGCCGTCGTGGGGACGTTATGATCCGGCACGGCGATGGTCTTATCCGGCGCATGGACACCACGACCCGCCATCCGCAACCCTTCAAAGGCCTGCGGGCTGGTGACTTCATGCACCAGATGGCGGTCGATATAGAGCAGGCAGGTGCCATCCTCGGCCTCATGCGCCACATGGGCATCCCAGATTTTATCGTACAGCGTTTTGGGGGACATTGTCCTCTCCCATACTAGAAATTGCGGTAAAGTGCAGACGTGCGGAAACGGCAGGCGTCAGCCCCGCGCAAGGACCGAGCAGGTCGCGCCGTAAAACCGCCAAGGCAGGCGGGCGCGGTCATCCATGTCAAAAACCTGTTTCATGGGCCTCAGATACACCTTGCCCCGGCTTCCCGCAAGGGCAGCCACACTTGTCAGGCCCAAAGCCCCGTGCCACAGTTCAAGGCCAGTGATCAGCGGAGCGCCATGGAAAACCAAGACCCGCCACCCGAGCTGTCAGCCCAGCAATTGCAAGAGATCGTGTCGATTGGCACCGATCTTTATACCCAGCTGCAATTCGTGGCGGGCGGGCTGCTGCGGCCGTGGAACCTGTATCAGATCGCAATCATCCTCGGGCTGATGCTGCTCGCCCATGTGCTGCGGGCCTGGCTGGGGCCTGCGATCCGCAACTGGATGGCATCGCGCGACAATTGGCCGAAATGGCGGATGCGTATCCTCGCGGTGATCCATCAGCGCCTGCGCGCGATCTTTTTCGTGATCCTGATCTGGCTCGTGATCGCGTTCCTGCGCGAATATACTTGGCCCAGCCGCAGCTATCTGCTGAGCATTGTCGGCACGCTCGCCTTTGCCTGGCTGATCATCGCCTTCGCGACACGGCTGATCAAAAGCGTGCCTTTGCGCCGCACGATCCGCTATGGCGCGTGGATTTATGTGACCTTGCTGATCCTCGGCGTGGTTGATCAGGCCGAAGGCGTGCTGGACAATATCGGCTTCAGCATCGGCGAGATTCGCTTTACCCTGCTTTTGCTGATCCAGTCGCTGGTGGTCCTGACCCTGCTGTTGGCCTTGGTCCGGTTTGTGATGCGCACGACGGCCAGCAAGATCACCAGCAATGCCGATATCAGCCCGTCCATGCAGGTCCTGCTGATCAAGGCGGTGCAGATCGGCCTTTACGGCACCGCGTTTTTCATCGGCATCCGCGCTTTGGGGATCGATCTGACCGGGTTGGCCGTGCTGTCCGGCGCCATCGGTGTGGGCTTGGGGTTCGGTCTGCAAAAAGTGGTGTCGAACCTTGTGTCGGGCGTCATCATCCTGCTGGATAAATCGATCAAGCCCGGCGATGTGATCAGCCTTGGCGATACCTTCGGCTGGATCAATTCGCTGGGCGCGCGCTATGTCTCGGTCGTCACCCGCGACGGCAAGGAATATCTGATTCCGAATGAGGATCTGATCACCGGGCAGGTCGTCAACTGGTCGCATTCCAATGAATTTGTCCGGCTCGATATCCATTTCGGCACCTCCTACAGCGATAACCCACATCAGGTGCGCAAGATCGCGGTTGAGGCTGCCGAAAGCGTGGAACGCGTGCTGAAAACCCGCCCTGCCGTGTGTCACATCATAGGCTTTGGCGACAGTTCGGTCGATTACGTGCTGCGGTTCTGGATTTCCGACCCGACCGGCGGTCTGACCAATATAAGGGGCAATGTGTTTCTGGCACTCTGGGATGCTTTTGCGGCACATGGGATCAGCATCCCTTTCCCGCAGCGCGAGGTGAAGCTGTTGCAGGACTGAACCGGGAACCCTTGGAAATCCAAGGCGTTATACATAGGTGACATAGAGAAATGACACCGAAAGGACCGACATGCAGTTCCAACTGAACACCGATTCCAGCATTCAGGGCGATGACCGTCTGGCCGAAGTGGCTGAAACCATTGTCACCGGCGCATTGGGTCATCTGACAGACCGTCTGACCCGGGTTGAGGTTCATATCGTTGATGTGAATGCCACCAAAGGTGGGTCAGATGATATCCGCTGCACCGTTGAAGGCCGGCCAGAAGGCATGCAGCCTCAGACCGTGACGCATAACGACGCCGATGTCGAAAAGGCTTTGCGCGGGGGTGCCAAAAAGCTGCGCGCGCTGCTGGACAGTGAGTTCGGCAAGCTCGGGCGGCGCTAAAACCTTCCCCGCGGGGAAGGTCATCTTCCCCGCGGGGAAGGTTTGAGCGCCCTCTATAAGCCGCCGATACTGCGGATCAGGGCCACGATATCATCCACGCCCTTGCCCTGTTTCAGACTGGCAAAAACCACAGGCAGATCGCCGCGCATCTTTGCGGCATCTGCCTTCATCATGTCGAGCGAGGCCCCGACATAGGGGGCCAGATCGGTTTTATTCACCACCAGAATATCGGACCGTGTGATCGCCGGGCCACCTTTGCGCGGGATATCCTCGCCCGCTGCCGTGTCGATGACATAGATCGTCAGATCGGCAAGTTCGGGGCTATAGGTCGCTGACAGATTATCGCCGCCGCTTTCGATCAGGATCAGCTCCAGCGCCGGATGCCGCGCGTTCATTTCCGCGACAGCGGCAAGGTTGATCGAGGCATCCTCGCGGATCGCCGTATGCGGGCAACCGCCGGTTTCCACCCCCATCACCCGGTCAGCAGGCAGGATCTGCATCCGCATCAAGGCTTCGGCGTCTTCCTGTGTGTAGATATCATTGGTGATCACGGCGAGGCTGATCTCATCCTTGAGCGCGCGCGCCAAGGCGGCGGTCAGCGTGGTTTTCCCCGCGCCGACAGGGCCGCCGATACCGATACGCAATGGGCCGTTGGGGGACATGGGGTGACCTTTCATCAGGACCGGAAGATCCGGGAATAGCTGTGTTTATGCTGCATGGATGCGGTATCCACCGCGAAAGTGGCAGAACCGATATCATCAAGGCTGGCGCTTGTGGCCTCTGCCCCGATGCGGATGCACAGAGGCGCGAGCCCCGCCAGAATCCGCTGCGCCTCGGTCTGGCCCAAGGGCATCAGGCGTTGCGCGGCCTGCACAAGGTTGCTGGCAAAGGCTTGCAGCCAGAGCTGCGCCACCGGCAGCACTGGCAGGTCAATCAACCACGCCGCGCGCCCCACCGCCACCGGATAGGCCATATCGGGCAGGTCAATCTGCCAGACCGCGCGGGTGGTCGCGGCAAAGGCCGCCCCTTGTTGCAGCGTTTCCATCCGCCGTTCGACACTGGGGGCAAGGGCGGCGGCGAGTTCGGCCACAGGGCACACATCATCCGCCGCATAGGAGGCACAAAGCAGGATCGCATCGCTGCGTCCCGCGCCATGGGTCAGCACATCACTTAGCCAATCAGATAACTCTGCGGCGTTGCGAATATCGCCCCGCCCCACGGCCCGTTCCAGCCCATGCGACCAGGCGAAAGCTCCCGCCGGATAGGAAGGTGACAGCCATTGCGTCAACGTCAGCAGATCGGCGTCACGCATGGGAATGGCTGTGATCATGCCCCATGGTGCGGCCATGGCCGTAGGCCCCACCTTCCGGCGTGAACGGCCCGTCGAAATCCACAACCTGCGCGCCGAGCTGTTCCAGCATCGCGCGCATCACCTTTTCGCGCTGCACCACCAGCGCATCAGGCAGGATCGCGCAGGGCGCATGCCGGTTGCCGATATGCCAGGCCAGACGGGTCAGATCGCCGGTGACGCGCATCAAGGCCTCATCCGCAGCTTTGACCATGATCTGACGGCCATCCTCCAGCACGAAAACATGCCCGGCATCAACCGAGGTGGTCTGCGGCAGATCGACCAGAAATGCCTCTCCCTTATCCGTCACCAGACGTTTGCGGCGCAGCATCCGCGCGTCATAATTCAGGCTGACATGGTCTGCCACCGGGCCATGGGCGTGGTCATGTATGTGCAAGGCGCGCGCAATCATTCGCCCGGCTCCACCGCCGAGATCGCTATGATCTGATATTCATTCATCTGGCCGGAATGTTCGTATTGCGAAAACGCCAGATAGGCAAAGCCAAGCTCGGGCAGATAATGCAACCCTTCGGTCTGGCGGTAATTGGCACCGCTATAGGTGATTTCGCCGGGGATCACTGTATAGCTGCAATCGCCATAGGTCATCTCGACCGGGGCGTCCCAACTTGCGGTAATCTTGTCCTCATCGGCACCATCGACAATCGCACGGGTGCGCCAGATCGCATGGGGCGCGGGGTCCGGCATCGCATCCACCGGGTCCTGATAGGCATAGGTCGATCCGCTGCCATGCACTTTCTGGCCGTGATAAAACTCTTCCACTGCCAGCAGAAAGACACCTTTGCCCAACAGGCTTTTGTCGGAATACCCGCCGTCATAGGTGACCGTGAGTTCGACGATATCCGGCGTCTGCGCGACATAGGTTTCCACCGCGCCATCATCGGCTGTCAAACGAATCCCGCTCTGCAGATCCTCTGCGACCGGACAGACAGCCCAGGCCGGACTGGCCAGAACGGAAATTATCAAAGCACGATACATCAAAAGCCCCTCGCATTATGCTGCGAAAAGCTATCAGATCGGTGCCGGAGTGTCAGTCGTGGCGCGACAAAACCAGTTCGAAGGCCTGCGACCGGGTCAGGCCAGCAGCTTCCAGCGTGGCGTCGGACATATTGTTCACTTCGTGCAGCGCACGGGCCTGTGCTGTGGCTTCGGCAACGTGCACGAGAAAGCGGCCAACGGCGCGCAGCGGAATCATCACCAGATCGGCCAGCATTTCGCGGTTGGAGATCAGGGTATTGTCTGTCTGGAAAGTCATGTTGCACCTCTTGAATGCGGTTTTCTTTCCTCCCTGCACCCAAGTTAGGCCCGGCACCCCCGGCCAACAACAGCCCTTTGCGCAATGCCACTATGCGTTTTCTGCAATGCAGCATCAGAACAGGAAATAGCGCTGCGCCATCGGCAACACCTCCGCCGGTTCGCAGGTCAGCAACACGCCATCGGCGCGGACCTCATAGGTTTCGGGGTTCACCTCGACATGCGGTATAGCATCGTTCAGTTTCAGATCCTTCTTGCCGATGTTGCGGGTGTTCACCACCGGCAGGGTCTGTTTTGCCAGCCCCAGCGTGTCCCTGATCCCCGCATCCTGCGCCGCCGCAGAGACAAAGGTGACCGCAGAATGTTCCAGCGACCGCCCGAAAGCGCCGAACATGGGCCGTGTATAGACCGGCTGCGGTGTGGGGATCGACGCATTCGGGTCCCCCATCTGCGCCGCGACAATCGTGCCGCCCATCAGGATCATCTCGGGCTTCACCCCGAAAAACGCCGGGTTCCACAGCACCAGATCGGCGCGTTTGCCGACCTCGATGGACCCCACATGCGCCGAAATCCCATGCGCAATCGCCGGGTTGATCGTATATTTCGCGATATAGCGGCGGACGCGGATATTGTCATTATTGCCCTTTTCCTCGGCCAGTTGGCCGCGCTGCACCTTCATCTTATGGGCAGTCTGCCATGTGCGGATGATCACCTCGCCCACACGGCCCATCGCCTGGCTATCCGAGGCGATGATCGAAAACGCCCCCATGTCGTGCAGGATATCCTCTGCCGCGATGGTCTCGCGCCTAATACGGCTTTCGGCAAAGGCCACATCTTCGGGGATCGACTTGTCCAGATGGTGACAGACCATCAGCATATCGAGGTGTTCGTCGATGGTGTTGACGGTGAATGGCCGCGTCGGGTTGGTCGATGACGGGATCACATTGGGCTGGCCGCAGATCTTGATGATATCCGGCGCATGGCCACCCCCCGCCCCTTCGGTGTGAAAGGCATGGATCGTGCGGCCTTTCAGCGCCGCCACTGTATTTTCGACAAAGCCCGCCTCGTTCAGCGTGTCGGTGTGGATCATCACCTGCACGTCCAGCGCATCGGCCACCGACAGACAGCAATCAATTGCGGCAGGGGTCGTGCCCCAATCCTCATGCAGTTTCAGACAGGACGCGCCTGCCAGCACCTGTTCCTCCAACGCCGCTGGCAGCGAGGCATTCCCCTTGCCCGCAAAGGCGAGGTTCATCGGAAACCCATCCGCCGCTTGCAACATCCGCCCGATATGCCAAGGCCCCGGCGTGCAGGTCGTCGCCAGCGTGCCATGCGCAGGCCCGGTGCCGCCGCCGATCATCGTGGTCAAGCCGGAATACAGCGCATCCTCGATCTGTTGCGGGCAGATGAAATGGATATGGCTGTCGATCCCGCCGGCGGTCAGGATGCGGCCCTCACCGGCAATCGCCTCGGTCCCCGGTCCGATGATGATATTGACGCCGGGTTGCGTGTCGGGATTACCCGCTTTGCCGATGGCAACGATCTTGCCATCCTTGAGGCCGACATCCGCCTTGATGATGCCCGTCCAGTCCACGATCAGCGCATTGGTGATGACAGTATCCACAGCACCCGCCGCACGCGTGACCTGCGACTGCCCCATCCCGTCGCGGATCACCTTGCCGCCGCCGAATTTGACCTCTTCACCGTAATACATCGCGTTGGGGCCAGACCCGCCAGTGGTCGCCCGCCCGGCGAGTTCGGCGGTCAGGTCGCGTTCGACCTCGATGAACAATTCCGTATCGGCAAGCCGGACCTTGTCGCCCACAGTGGGGCCGAACATGGCGGCATAATCGCGGCGGTTGATTGTTGCTGGCATGGATTAATGTCCTCGTGTCTGGCGGTGGGGATAAAATAACCCTCGGAGTGGTTGGCGCTGTAACCGGTCACTCCCCTTAATAGAGAGGTTGCCCAAAAACGAACGTGATTCGTTACAAATGAGAGGAGGCAACCAATGGACCTCACGCTTGTGCTTCAAGGTGTGCTTATTGAAATCATCGTCGTGCTCATCTGCTCGATTTTTGCAGGGCTGTTGAAACGGTGGCGTCGAAAGTGAAGACATCACAAATCCCCCATCACAGCTTGATTGAACCCGTAAACACGCCGCGCGCCCGACAGCGCAATCAGCGACACATCGCGCCTTTGGCCCGGTTCGAACCGCACGGCGGTGCCAGCGGCGATATCGAGCCGCATGCCGCGCGCCGCCGTCCGGTCGAAATCCAGCGCTGGATTGGCCTCGGCGAAATGGAAATGCGACCCGACCTGCACCGGCCTGTCGCCTGTATTGGCGACCTGCAAGGTCAGAACCTCGGCCCCCGCATTCAGGGTAATGTCACCTTCCGCCACAATCACTTCGCCCGGTTTCATCGCAGGACCCCCATCTTCTTATTTCCAAAAATACTCACTTTTTCACCGGATCGGATCATGAACCGTCACCAGTTTTGTGCCATCTGGAAAGGTCGCCTCGACCTGGACCTCGTGGATCATCTCGGCGATGCCATCCATCACCTGATCGCGGGTGATGATCTGCGCGCCCGCCTGCATCATATCCGCGACAGAACGGCCATCGCGGGCGCCTTCGACCACGGCATCGGTGATCAGCGCAATCGCCTCGGGGTAATTCAGCTTCACGCCGCGCGACAGGCGCTTGCGCGCCACCTCGGCGGCCATGGCGAGCAGGAGTTTATCTTTTTCGCGGGGGGTCAGTTGCATCGTTTACAATCTCCAGACACGGGGGATGGGCGCTGCTGACAGCGCCTCGATCAAAGGGATAAGGTCGCGGCGCAGGGTAAAGCCATCGGCCGACAACAGGCGGATCAGCAGCAGGTCATC
The DNA here is from genome assembly GCF_035117555.1 of Yoonia sp. 67-2. Classification (NCBI taxonomy): domain Bacteria; kingdom Pseudomonadati; phylum Pseudomonadota; class Alphaproteobacteria; order Rhodobacterales; family Paracoccaceae; genus Yoonia; species Yoonia sp. 67-2. Next base: position 82,467 of record NZ_JAYKPK010000004.1, on the reverse strand, counting down.
GGAAAGCAGGCTGGCCCCTGCCGTTGCGGGCAGGTGCAGCGCCCCCGCCAAACCCGCCGCCGAAGGTGCCGCCAGCAACAACGTCGCCATCGCCCCTGCCCCGCCTGCAATCGCCGGGCGGGCAAGCAAAGCATCAGCATCGCCGATCAACCGCAGGGAATCGGCAAAGATCAACGCGCCATCCCGCCTGATCCGCCAATGGTCAGTGAAATGCAGCTGATGCACCACCTCGCCCATGGCGACCCGGCCAAAGATCACCGGTTCCACGATCAGGCACTGCCCGCTGCCCGCCAGATCGACGTTCATCTGGCGGTTCAACGCGGCGGCATCGAAGAGAATGGTTTCCTGCGGCAGCCAGTCGATGCGCCCGCCATCGGCCACCTGCAACGTCACATCGACCGTTGCGATCTGACCATCCAGCGCGGCATAGCCACGCTCTGCCGCTTGCGAGGACAGGACGATATGCGCGCCCGGCCCGGCCGCGATATCCAGCGCCATCCGGTCGCCGCCGGTCAAACCGCCAGCGGTGTTGAGAAACACAGCCTCCAGCGCGGAACCATAGCTGCGCGGGAACAGCACCTTCAACGCGCCTTGCTGGCGCAGATCGGCGATCACGCTTTCTGCGCCGCGCCTTTTGGCTGTCAGATGCAACGCGCCCTGCGCCCGCTGTGGCAAGGGCGTCGCCCGGTCGGTATCGATCTGCGCATTATAGGTCATTGGCTGCCTTTCCCGGCCTGTTCTGCCAAAGATCGACGGTGCAGGGCCAGCCTCCTCCGCCGAAAATCCGATAGGCGCGGCAATATTCCGGTCATATGCCCATAATTTAGGCACTACCCTAATCCGGCCTGTCCGTCCGGACCTGATAACGGACCGCGCCACGCACGGCCCTGCTCCAGTTCAGATGGACAGACCGCAGGTTTGGGCCCTTTTCGCCTTCGGCCCAAGGCAGGTCATGGACGCGCTGGTTATTGGGCGCCGTAATCGCACCGGCGGGCATCACGCAATCCACCTGACGCGCCCGCCCGCCAAAGGGCAGTGCGGCACCGGTATCAATCACCCAGGTTGTCGCCGCCGCCGCCTGATCATGCGACAAGGACGCCGGGTTCGCCACCGGAAAGGCCACGTTGTGGAATGTATTGCCGGTAAAGACAAAACTGCGGGTGCGGCTGTGATCCAGATCGGCAAAGGTGGTATCGACATGATCCACCCTGTCGATCCTGCCATTGATCGACCGGAACACATTGCCCACCACCGAAAACCCGTTGATGTAATGGCCCGGCCCATAAGGTTTGATCACGATGAAATTGAACCAGGGGGCCACGTCATTGACTGTGAACATATTGCCGGTGATCGTCAGCCCGCCAAAGGAAAACTGCGCCCCCAAGGCAGGCATGCTGCTATGTTCATTGGTCCATTCGATGAAATTATTGTCACAATAATTGCCGGTAAAGATGCTTTTGGGGTTGGGCTGAGTCAGCACGATCCCACCCTTGCGCACGCTGAAGCTTTGGTCATCGCCGTGAAACCAATGGTTGGCTGTGATCAGATTACCGGACCCGCCCAGCACACAGAAATGCAGGAATTTGCTGGTCCGGTTGTCGCGGATCTTGACGTCATTGGCATTGGCGTTGAACCCGACCGAACTGCGCGCATTCACCGGCGTCGATTGTTCATCAGAGATGAAATTGCAGCGGTCAATCATCAACCCCTGACAGCCATAACCGGGCGAGGTGACGCCACGGTCGCGGGGCCGGTTGATGAAACAATCGCGGATGTGAAAGGTAAATCCGTCCGTCGCCAGCATGATCCCGCTGGCGATTCCCAGCCCTTGAAATTCGATATCCGACAGGATCAGCTGGCTCAGCTTTTCATAGCCAGAAAAGTCGAGCATGTATCTGAACCGGGTAAAAGTATAATTCTGCGTCGCATCCGGGCCATAAAGCGCATTGCTCAGCGTCAGGCTGTTCTGCGCGACATTGACCGCCGTGACATAAACCTCGCGCCCGACGCCTTTGCCGGTGACCAGCGATCCGACCGCGATATTGGCGATGCCCGAGACATTGGTCAGCTGCCGTTCGCGCGCCACGGAATAGCTGGCCTGCGCGGGAACCACCTTGGTGTCCCAGGCGGCCCCTTCGCTGGGCTGAAACTGCCCGTTGCGGATCACGCGGCGGGTTTCAAACCGCCGCCGGGACGGATCGCAGGCCTGCATATCGACAGGTTCGCTCAGCGAAATGCGCCGCCCGCAGAGATCCAGCGAATCGTGATCGGCGAAATTGATCAGCGCCTGATAGGCCTTTTTGAAGGCAAGCTCCTCATCCTTGAAAGCATCAAGGTAATTGTCATAATTATAACCACGTTGCAGGATGAAATGCTGGTCCTGTGGCTGGCTGATCCGGCCTTCAAAGCGGACATTGTTCTGCATTGTGACCGAGCCTGCCAGCCGGAAATTGCCCGCAGGCACCATCACGGTGCGCCCATTCGCTGCCGCATCTGCTGCGACAAAGGCAGCAGTGTCATCGCTGACCCCATCGCCAAGCGCGCCGTAATCGCGCACATCGACAAGGCTGACCAGATCGCGGGTGAATTCCGCGCTGACATCTTCAATCATGATATCATCGATCCGCACCAGCCCGCCGACCGGCCCGGTCAGATCCAGCCCGATATGGCCATAGCTCGCGCCAAGCCAGGTCAGATCGACACCCCGGCGCGCGGGCGTCGCGATGATCGCCGTCACCGTGACGACCGACCCATAGCGGATCAATTGCGTGGCTGGCCCGCTCAGCGGCAGACCCGTGATCGCGGACCCATTGGCGCGCCCGGCCCAGCCTGCGATCCGCACGGCGGGCAGCGGACCTGCCACCGCCTTGACCCTTGCCGTGACCCGCAGATAACAGCCCGGCAGGATCGGCGTCTGGCCCATATAGCGCAGCTTGGCGACGGGGGTGGTTTTCAGCACCTCCAGACAGCCGGCGAAATCCTGATCAGCAGCGACGAAAACGCCGGAACCGCTGACCGCGTAAGTGTCAGACCCCGGCGTGCCATCGCCGCTGGACCAGACCCCAAGGCCTGCCGCAAAGGGCAATGGATTGAAAACGAGTGACTCGGTGATAGCTTTGTTCATGATAAATCCTCTGGTGCAGGAACGCACAACTGCCCAAAGGATTATCGCGAAGGGGTGAAGATCGGCTGACCGGACCGCGCGGTGCCCCGCGCAACGGCTGTGTCAGGCGCCGACGTCGGGCGCGGGCAGCAACTGCACACCATTGATCTGCCAGCCATTTTCCGTCTCGACCATTTGATATTCCAGCATGTGCAGCGCGCCTTGCGCATCGCGGATCAGGACGCGCTGGAACAACAGGCCCGAAAGTTCACGCAATTCGCCGAAACGCACATCTTCATTGTCCCAGACCATCGGATAGCCTTGCTGGACCATCGCCCCGAAATTATCCGCAGAGCCAAAGAGGCGTTGGATATTGGGGCTGGCATAGGACCAGGCAGCGCTGACATCGCGGTCATTGAAGGCCTGCAACTGATCGCCGATCACGCCTTCGATCGCGGCATTCTCCTGCGCGGCAAGGGATGTGGCCGACAGCCAGAGCCCCAGAATAAGAATGGATAAACGCTTCATCACCCTCTCCCTGCATATCTCTTATTTCAAAGATACGCAGGGAAAGCCCGATCAGTTTCAATTTTGCGCCAAGGCCCCGCATCGTCCGAGCATAAATATCCCCGCCGGAGGCATCCGCGTCAGCGGATTTTCAGCCCTCGCCGGACAGACGATCCTCGATCAGGGCAATCGTTTCATCCACACCGTAAAGCGCGATGAACCCGCCAAAGCGTGGCCCTTGCGACGCCCCCAGCAACACCTCGTAAAGCGCTGTGAACCAATTGCGCAAAGGATCAAAGCCGTGATCATTGCCGACGGCAAAGACCATGGTTTGCAGGGCTTCATCCTCAGCCGGGCCATCCCAGACGCGCAGGCGTGCGACCAGATCCAGCATCGCGGCACGTTCCTGATCACTGGGCGCGCGATAGGTTTTGGTCGGCTTCACAAAGTCATTGTAATAGCGCACGGCAAAACCTGCCGCCTGATCCATCTGCGGATTGTTTTCCGCCGAAGCATCGGGCGCATAGCGGCGGATAAAGCCCCAGAGCGTATCCTTATCCTCTGCCCCCGACACCGAGGCGATGTTCAGCAGCATCGCAAAGGACACCACCATATCCGAGGCGGGCACATCGCCCGCGTGGATGTGGAACACCGGGTTGTTCACCCGGCCCGCATCATCCTGCGTCGCATAGGCGCGGAGTTGCTGGTGATATTCATCCACCGCTTTCGGGATCACGTCGAAATGCATCCGTTTCGCCGTCTTGGGCTTGAGATACATGAAATAGCTCAGCGATTCGGTGGAGGCGTAGGTCAGCCATTCATCAATCGAAATCCCGTTGCCGAAGGATTTGGAGATTTTCTGGCCGTTTTCATCCAAGAACAATTCATAGGAAAAATGGTTCGGCTTGCGCCCGCCCAATATCTCACAAATCCGGTCATAGATCGGGGTGTTGGTGGCGTGTTCCTTGCCATACATCTCGAAATCGACGTCGAGTGCGGCCCAGCGCGCGCCGAAATCGGGTTTCCATTGCAGTTTGACGTGGCCCCCCGTGACCGGCAGCGTCCATTCGCGACCATCTTCATCGTCGAACGTGATCTCGCCTTTGGTGGCATCGACGTGTTTGATCGGCACGTAAAGCACGCGGCCCGTTTCAGGATGGATCGGCAGGAAGATCGAATAGGTTTCCTGCCGCTCTTCGCGCAGGGATTTCAGCATCACGGCCATCAATTCATCATAGCGTTCAGCGGCGCGCAGCAGGATTTCGTCGAACTGGCCGGTGCGATAGAATTCCCGCGCAGAATAGAATTCATATTCGAACCCGAAGGTATCGAGGAAACGGCGCAGCATGGCATTGTTATAATGGCCGAAACTTTCATATTCGCCGAACGGGTCCGGCACGGATGTCAGCGGTTTGTGCATATGGTCCTTCAGCATGTCCTGCTGCGGCACATTGCCCGGCACTTTGCGCATGCCGTCCAGATCATCGGAGAAACAGATCAGCCGGGTGGGGATATCCGAGATCACCTCGAACGCGCGGCGGATCATCGTGGTGCGCAACACTTCGCCGAACGTGCCGATATGCGGCAGGCCGGAGGGGCCATAGCCGGTTTCGAACAGCACATAGCCTTTTTCAGGTGGTGCCTTTTCGTAGCGTTTGAGCAAGGCGCGCGCTTCTTCAAAGGGCCAGGCCTTGGATGTCATCGCCGCGTCACGCAGATTGCTCATTGATTTACTCATTTATGGTCGCGGCCCCCCGATGGGGCCGTCACGCACACTCCCTATTGCGAGACGGGCAAGCCGTCAATAAATGGGACAGGATTACAAAGGACGCCACCATGTCAGAAGACCTTGCCCCATTGACAGCTCAGGACGCGCTGATCGCGCTGATGATCGCGGTTTCCGCCGCGGACGGGAATATCCGCACCTCGGAACTGGTGAAGATCAGCAATGCGATCAACAACCTGCCCGTGTTCGCGGGCTACGATGTCGAACGCGTGCCGCAGATGTCGCAGATGGTGTTTGACTTGCTGGAACCCGAGGATGGGTTGGAAGCCTTGTTCGGCCTGATCCGCGATGCCCTGCCCGCGCGGCTGTTTGAAACCGCTTATGCCCTGTCCTGCGATGTCGCGGCGGCCGATGGCAAAATCCCGGGGCAAGAGGCGCGGATGCTGGAAGAAATCCGCGAAGAGCTCGATATTGACCGGCTTTATGCCGCCGCGATCGAACGCGGCGCGCGGGCGCGGCATATGACGTTGTAAAGAAAAGATTCTGGCCTCCGGCGGGGATATTTAGGCTCGGACGATGGGGGGGCGCGGGTTTAATAGGCGCGCAGGGCCCATTGCTGCAGGATATCCTGTTGCAGACGACGGGCGCGGGTGTTCCATGTGCGCGCACCTGCGGGGATTTCATCCGTTTGGTTGCGGGTGCTGGCGCGGGTGTCCAGATCGGCGGCGAAGATCGCGAATGTCAGATCGCGGCCACCGGCGCTGCGGAGATAACCAGCGAGGGCCGAGACAAAGTTGAGGGTGCCGGTTTTTGCCTGCACGGCGGCCTGACCCGCGCTGATCGGGTTCTGGTTGGTATCGACCAGATTGATGTTGCGCATCACCGGGCGTAGCTGTGTCATGACATCGGGGGCTTGCAGGAAGCCGACCATATCGCCCGCACTGATCCGTGACGCATCGCCAAGCCCGGAATGATCCACGAAACGCGGCGCGATCCCCGGCGCGCGCGTCGCGGCCCAGCGCGCCATCTGCGCGGCAGAGGTGATCAGGTCGCGCGGAGGGCTGCTGATCCGCGTGGTGGCGGTCAGGCCCAGCGCCTCTGCCGTGATATTGGTGGAATAGCGCATCATATCGGTCAATAGGCCCGGCATCGCCTTGCCATCGACGCGGGCCAGTTCCACGGTTTCGGGCAATGCGTCGATGATGCGGGGGGTGCCCAGCACGATGCCATTGCTGCGCGCGAAAGTGGCGAAGACTTCGGCGGCGTAAAGCGCGGGCGAACGGACGGGCAGCCAGCGGGAGCCGCTTTCGTTCAGCGCAGAGCGCGCGACGGTCCAGTCGTCCACGTCGCCATCGCGGGCATAGGTGAAGACCGGGACATCGCGGTCGACGATCTGCATCCGCGCCACGGTGACTTCTGGGCGGTAAGTGTCGCTGCGCGCATCCATTGTGGTGGTATAGGCCCCCGATGCCCGCTGCCAGCCGAAATGGACGCGGTTGTAATTCAGGTTCAGCCCGCTGATCGTCGGGTTATAGCCTGCGGTGGGCAATTGCGTGGGGTCGATCTGGTTGATCGGGGGCAAGGCGGCGTCCCAGATCAGGAAATCACCGCGGACTTCGATCAGGCCTGCGGCCTGCAAGGTTTGCGCAAGATCGGCCAGTTGATCGGTGGTCAGGTCGGGATCGCCGCCACCGGCGAGGATCAAATTGCCATCTAAAATGCCGTCCGTGATCGTGCCTTGAGCAAGAATGCGTGTTGTGAACCGATGCGCGACCCCCAAAGTTTCCAGCGCATAAAGGGCGGTGATTGCCTTGGTCACACTGGCGGGGGGCATCGCTGTGGCGGGGCTATAGCTTTCCAACACAGCCCCTGTTGCGGGATCGGCCAGCGCGACGCTGACCTGCCCGGTCAGGCCCGCGCGGGCGACGATGCCTTCCAGCGCATTGCGCGGGTCGATCCGCGCGACTGGGCGGTAGGATCGCGTGGGTGCCTCGGCGATGGCGCTGGTGCCAAGGCTCGCGATGGCCCCGGCCAGTATCTGGCGGCGTGACAGCATCACCATTCCCCCCGCGCGCGGATGGCCGAGGAGGAATGATGCGACATCGGCAGGTTGATGAAGGACCATGAGGGCGCCTGCGCGCGGCCCAGAATATGGCTCGCGTTTCCCGGCAATTGGGCTGCGGCATAGATTTTCGCGGTTTTCGACAGGCGGGCGGAAATCCGGTCATCGGGCCGCGCGATCACGCCTACCGGGACATTGTCCATGATCCAGCGCCAATCCTGCCAGCGGTGGAACTGCGCCAGATTATCCGCGCCCATCAGCCAGACAAAGCGCACGCCGGGATAGCGGCGGCGCAGGGCGGTCAGCGTTTGGGCGGTGTAGCGGGTGCCAAGCTGCGCCTCGATATCCGTGACCGTGACGCGGGGATGCTGCATGATGGCGCGCGCGGCCTGCATCCGGCTTTCAAGCGGCGCGGGGCCGTTTTTTTTCAGCGGATTGCCGGGGCTGACCAGCCACCAGATATGATCCAGCCCGAATCTTGTCAGCGCAGAGCGGGTGATATGCACATGGCCGTAATGCGGCGGATCGAATGACCCGCCCAGCAATCCGATCACCTGACCTGCTTTTGCCACTGGAAAGCTGTACAATCTGCCGTTCCTTTTCACCTTGGCGCAACAAGCATTCTGGGTGGAAAAAAGTAAACCCCCGTCAGATCACAAAGCGCATGAAGGCAAAGCGTGTCGCATCCGGCGACCAGCAGGGCACGTTGATCGTGCCTTGGCCGCCGAAAAGCGTCAGCAGATCGCGCGGGGTGCCGCCGGTGGCGGGCATCAGGCGCAGGGTGACATTGAGGTTGGCGGGGTGCCCTTGGGTGCCTGTGGGATAGGCGAGGTAGAGGATATGTTCACCGTCCGGGCTGGGGTGGGGGAACCAGTTGACGGATGTGTCGTCGGTCATCTGTTGCAGATCGCGGCCATCGGGGCGGATGCGCCAGAGGTTGACCGTGCCGCCTCGTTCGCCGTTGAACCAGATCCAAGCGCCGTCCGGTGTGTAATCCGGGCCGTCGCAATGGTCGAAATCAGCGGTCACGCAGGTTTCAGCGCCGCCTGTGGCGGGGCAGGTCAGCACGCTGAACGGGCCGCCGCGTTTGCCGACATAGGCAAGTGTCGCGCCATCGGGCGACCAGCCGTGCCAATAGGAGGGCACCTGCGCGGTGATCCGTTCCGGTGTGCCGCCGCTGATGGGCAGGGTGTAGATGCAGCTTTCGCCGCTGTCGTCCTTTGCGCTGATCACAAGCGTTTTGCCATCAGGGCTGATGCCGTGGTCGTTGTTGCAGGCCGTGGCAAAGCCGGTGTCGATCTGCACAAGGTTGGGGTCATCGAGTGCCATGCGGTAGAGCAAACCGTTGCCGTTCACGATCAGGTAACGATCGGGGTGCCAGTTCGGGGCCTCGATATGGCCTGCGTGGTCGAGCAGGACCGTGATCTGATCCCGCGCCAGATCGTAGAGGCAAAGCTGGCTGCGCATCAGGTGGCACCTGCGGGGATATAGTCAAAACGGGCGAAGCGGGCCTTTGCCCCCTGCCCGGTCAGATCGAAAGCAACCATACCGACGAAAGCCCCGGTGAAGGAGGCATGTTCGCCGCGCCCGCCTTCGTCGGAGATATGCGATGCGTCCAGTTCAGGGCCGAGTTTTTGCCAGTAGCCGCCTTGGGCGAACCAGAATTGCTGGGCGGCACCAGTGACGGTGACTTTCAGGTCAACCGGGCCGTCCGCCAAGGGGACGGGGTCGGCGGGAAAATTCAACGCCTCGCCCGGCCAATCGCCAAGGCAGGACATGATCTGCAAGGCGCGGCCATGCTCCGGCAGATGGGTGACCAGAGCGGCGTGGAATTTGGTGCGGTTGTAATAGGTCGTGAGGCCTGCGGCCTGTTGATAGGTTGCTGGCGTGAAATCCAGTGTGGTTTCCGCCACATAGCTGGCATGTTCCTGCCTGCGGGCGACCAGTGATTGTTCAAACCAATTGCCGATGCTTTGGCGTCCGATCAGGACCAAGGCATCGCTTTCCATGCGGAAAATCCGATCGGGCTTCGGGGTGCGCAGCCATTGGAATTCGACCGGCAGGGTGTCGCTGAATGTCCGACGGGTCGCGGTGACCGGCAGCGGGTCCACTTCAACCGGCGACGGCACTTCTTCGCGCGGGACCATCCCGCCAGCGGCGAGGTAGAGCCAGTCATCGCGCCAGATGACTTCCTCGATCCCGGTCTCGCGCCCCATCGGGCAGAAACGGCCCTCCTGCGGGCGGCCCATCAGGAAGGTGTGGTAATACCTGCCCCAATGGGTTTCGACATATTGCCCATGGCCGGTGCGCTGGACCCTACCATCCGTTCCCGCCGCGCAGATCACATGCAGATCGGGGTGGTTTTCGTAGGGTCCCCAGATATCGCGCGACCTAGCCAGCGTGACGGCATGGTCATAGCCGGTGCCGCCCTCTGCCGTGGTCAGGTAGTAGTAACCGTTGCGTTTGAAGATATGCGGTGCCTCGGTCAGGCCCCGGCTGGTCCCGGCATAGATATTGCGCACCGGGCTATAAAGGCCGCGATCCGGGGACCATGCCTGCAACAGGATACCGTCGAAACTGTCATGCGCCGAGTTGCAGCCGGTGCCGGGGCCGCAGTGGTTCCATTGCATGTTCATGAAATATTTGGTGCCGTCGTCGTCGTGAAACAGCGAGGGGTCGAACCCGGACGAATTGACATACCAAGGATCTGACCAGTCACCGTCGATGGTGTCGCAGGTGGTGATGTAATTCGGCGCATCCTTGAACGCGCCGTCCAGCCGTTTGACATCGGTATAGACCAGCCAGAATTTGCCATCAGCATAAGACAGACATGGCGCCCAGATGCCGCAGGAATCGGGATTGCCGCGCATGTCGAGCAGGCCCGCCCGCGCCAAGGGGCGGGCAACAAGCGTCCAGTTCACCAGATCGCGCGAATGGTGGATCTGCACGCCGGGGAACCATTCAAAGGTCGAGGTCGCGATATAATAATCCTCCCCCACCCGGCAAAACGACGGGTCGGGGTTGAAGCCGGGCAGGATCGGGTTCTGGATCATGTGTCGAGTTCCGCCGAGGCCGCCCAGAGGTTGATCTGTTCCTCATCGGCATATTGGTCGATCAGGGCGAGTTCATCGGCGCTGAAATCCAGATTGGCGATGGCCCCGGCGCTATCGGTGACCTGCGAAGGTTTCGACGCCCCGATCAGGGCCGTGGTGATGCCGCCATCGCGCAGGACCCAGGCGATGGCCATTTGTGCCAGCGTCTGGCCCCGGCTTTGCGCAATCTCATTGAGTTTGCGGATATTGCCGATGGCATTCTCGGTCAGCATCGTGGGGGCAAGCGATTTATCCTGCGCCGCACGGCTGTCGTCAGGAATACCGCCCAGATATTTATTGGTCAGCATCCCCTGCGCCAGCGGCGTAAAGGCGATAGACCCGACCCCCAATTCCTTCAGCGCATCTTTTAACCCGTCCTTTTCCACCCAGCGATTCAGCATGTTGTAAGATGGCTGATGGATCAGACAAGGCGTGCCAAGGTCCTTGAGGATCGCCACCGCCTGCCTTGTGCGTTCGGTGTTATAGGACGAAATCCCGGCATAAAGCGCGCGACCCGACCGGACGATGTAATCCAACGCGCCCATGGTTTCCTCTAACGGCGTGTCGGGGTCGAAACGGTGCGAATAGAAGATATCGACATAATCTAGCCCCATCCGTTTCAGCGATTGATCACAGGAGGCGACTAGATATTTGCGGCTGCCCCAATCGCCATAAGGGCCGGGCCACATGCCATAACCGGCCTTGGAGCTGATGATCAGTTCGTCCCGGTAGCCATGGAAATCGGTCTTAAGGATATCGCCGAACGCCTCTTCCGCTGATCCGGGGGGCGGGCCGTAATTATTGGCCAGATCGAAATGGGTGATGCCGTGATCAAAGGCGGTGCGGCAGATGTCGCGTTTGGTCTGATGCGGCGTGTCATGGCCAAAGTTATGCCATAACCCCAGCGAGATCGCGGGCAGTTTCACCCCCGAGGTGCCGCAACGGCGATAGATCATCTTTTCATAGCGGTCGGCGGCGGGGGTATAGGTCATCGGCTTCCTCCTAAATCGATTTCGGGCAGGTCAGCATGGTGCCTGCATGATGTCAACCGCAAGGCACCGGGTGGTCCACCGCACGTTTTCCTTTGCCGCTGCTTTTCATCGCGGCAAAGCCGTGCCAATCTGGCGGCATGACAGATTTAAGCACCCCAAACGGCAATCCCGTTTCCCGCCTGACCTTTGGCACGATGCAATTCGGCGGCAAGGCCGATGCAGCGCAAAGTGCCGCCATGTATGATGCCGCGCGCGCTGCAGGCATTAACCATTTCGATACCGCTGTGCGCTATAGTGATGGCGCGGCGGAGACGATTCTGGGGCAATTGATCAAGGAGGAGCGTGACAAAATCTATCTGGCGACCAAGGTTAGTTTTGAAGGCGGGTCAGGCCGCGCCAATATCCTGGCACAATTCGATATCTGCCGCAGCCAGTTGCAGCAGGATCAGGTTGATTTGCTGTATCTGCACCGGTTCGACGATGACACGGCGTTGGAGGAAACCTTCAGCACCATGGCAGAGCTGCAATCATCGGGCGCTGTCCGGCATATCGGCGTGTCGAATTACGCCGCCTGGCAGGTGATGAAGGCGCAGGCTGTGGCGCGTGATCTGGGCACGCGGATCGATGTGATGCAGCCGATGTATAATCTGGTGAAACGGCAGGCAGAGGTTGAGATTTTTCCGATGGCTGCCGATCAGGGGATCAGCCTTGTGCCTTACTCGCCCTTGGGTGGCGGGCTGCTGACCGGGAAATATATCGGCGGCGGCACCGGGCGGCTGACCGATGATCCGCGCTATAACGCCCGCTATGGACAGGATTGGATGCATGAGACTGCCGCGCGGCTGAGTGATCTTGCGCGCGAGGTCGGCACGGACCCTTCCACGCTGGCCGTGGCATGGGTCATGGCGCATCCGAACGGGCCATCGCCGATCATCTCGGCCCGGTCTTTGACGCAATTACAGCCGTCACTGGATGCGGCGGCATTTGCAATGACGCCGGAACTTTATGCGCAGATCACGGCGCTCAGCCCGACGCCGCCACCAGCGACGGACCGGCTGGAAGAGGCTTGATCGATTTCCTGATCATCGGCGGCGGGATTGCCGGGGTCTCTGCCGCTGCACGGCTGTCGGCGCTGGGCAGTGTGACAGTGCTGGAACGCGAAGATGCGATGGCTTACCACGCCTCTGGCCGGTCAGCGGCCCTGTATGAGGCGCATTATGGCAACCCCTCAACCGTGGCGCTGAATGTGGTAGGGTTGGATTTTCACCGCAACGCGGATGTGCTGTCGCCACGCGGGCTGATGCTTGTCGGCAATGCGGCAGAGGCGGATCTGTTCGATGCCGATGTGCAGGCGATGCAGATGCAGCCGATCACGATGGATCAGGCTCTGGCGCTGATCCCGGTGCTGAACACGGACCACGTGGATCGTGCCGCCTATGACCCCGACGCATGGGATATCGATACGGACAAGCTGATCCAGACTTTCGCGAAACAGGCGCGCGGCAATGAGGCGCAGATCGTCACCAAGGCAGAGGTGACGGCGATCACCCGCAGTGCGACGGGCTGGACCGTCAGCACCAGCGCGGGCGATTATGAGGCGCGCCATCTGGTCAATGCCGCCGGTGCCTGGGTGGATGTGATTGCCAGCATGGCCGGGGTGACACCGCTGGGGTTCCAGCCTCTGCGCCGGTCGATGGCCCGCATTCCGGCACCTGACGGACATGATCTGCGCGCTTGGCCGATGGTGTTTGGCGCTGGCGAAGGCTGGTATGCCAAACCCGACGCCGGGGCGCTGATCGTCTCACCCGCCGAGGAAGACCCGGCAGACCCCCACGATGCCTATGCCGATGACATGGTGCTGGCCGAAGGGTTGGCGCGCTACGCTGAAAACGTCACCACCCCGGTGACCCGCGTGCTAGCGTCATGGGCCGGACTGCGCACCTTTGCGCCCGACCGTAATCTGGTGCTGGGGCCGGACCCCGTGCATCCGGGGTTCATCTGGTGCGCGGGTCAGGGCGGTTACGGGATGCAATCCTCACCGGGGGCGAGCCAGTTGCTGGCTGATCTGATCAGCGGCGCGCAACCGGCGATTGCCGCCGATATGGTGGCCGCGCTGACACCGGATCGGTTTCGCTAAATATTTACCAGACCCGATCTGACGCGCCCTTACAAAGCCGCGCGGCTTGGCATATCTGCACGCGATGAAACGCACACGCGACCGCATCATCCGCGCCAGATTTGACCGGCAATATCAAAAGATCGCCGTCTTTGTGCCGGGCATGGCGCGCATCCGCAGGCCGGGCTGGATGGCGGCGCGCCTTGTGCTGGCGGTGTTTTTCATTCTGGGCGGATTGCTGGCCTTTCTGCCGGTGCTTGGTCTCTGGATGATCCCGGTGGGGCTGTTGTTGCTGGCGATCGACCTGCCCGCCCTGCAAGGCCCGGTGACCAATCTGCTGATCCGGGGCCGCAGGCGGATTGATCTGCTGCGGCGGCGCTGGCGGCGTTAACCGTCAAGCCGGATCGTGGCGTTCTGCGGATCATAAGGGCTGTCCTCGACAATCACCGCAGGCCAGAGCTGGTCCAGCATTTTGACCATAAGCTGCGTACCGACCACCGCCATTTCCGGTTTCACGTAGCCCATGCCGATGGATTTCCCGAAAGCCACCGAATAGCCGCCCGAAGTCAGCCGCCCGACGCGGGTGTCGCCGTGATAAAGCGCCTCGCGCCCCCAAGGGTCAGCATCATCCGGCCCGTCGATCAACAGGGTCACGCATTTGCTGCGGATGCCCTTTTCCAGCATCGCCTCCTTGCCGTGGAAATCCTTCGTCAGATCCACGAAACGCGGCAGATCAGCCTCCATCGGGGTGGCATCCCGGCCAAGTTCATTGCCGAAGGCGCGGTAGGATTTTTCCTGCCGCAGCCAGTTCTGTGCCCGCGCGCCGACGAGTTTCATGCCATGCGGTTCGCCTGCCTTTTCCAGAAGATCGAACAGGTAGTTCTGCATTTCAATCGGGTGGTGGAGTTCCCAGCCGAGTTCGCCGGTATAGGCAACACGGATAGCATTCACCGGGCACATCCCCAGTTCGATCTGGCGTGCGGAGAGCCAAGGGAACCGCTTGTTCGACAGGGCGGTCGCCGGATCGGCATCCTTGATCACGCTTGCCAGCACGTCGCGGGATTTCGGCCCGGCGATGGCGAAAACGCCCCATTGCGTGGTCACATCCTGCGCGTTGATCCGGCCGAATTCCGGTTCTTTATCCTCAATCGCCTTGAACAGGTAATCCTGATCGTAGGCCGACCAAGCCCCGGCAGAGACGAGGTAATAATCATTCTCGGCCAGCCGCACGATGGTATATTCCGTCCGCGTCGTGCCATGCGCGGTCAGCGCATAGGTCAGGTTGATCCGGCCCACCTTGGGCAATTTGTTCGTGGTGAACCAATCGAGGAACGCGGTCGCCCCTGCGCCGGTGATCCGGTGCTTGGTAAAGGCGGTCGCGTCGATCAGGCCGACACCTTCACGGATCGCTTTCGCCTCTGCCACAGCATATTGCCACCAGCCGCCGCGCCGGAAGGACCGCGCGTCATGGTCGCTGAAGCCTGCGGGGGCAAAATAATTCGGCCGTTCCCAGCCATTCACGAAGCCGAATTGCGCGCCGCGTGCGGCTTGGCGGTCATAGGCGGGCGATGTCCGCAACGGGCGGCAGGCGGGCCGTTCCTCATCCGGGTGGTGCAGGATATAGACGTGGTCGTAGCATTCCTCATTCTTACGCGCGGCGAATTCGGTGGTCATCCAATTGCCGTAGCGTTTGGGGTCAAGGCTCGCCATATCGATCTCAGCCTCGCCCTGCACCATCATCTGCGCAAGATAATAACCGGTGCCACCCGCCGCAGTGATGCCGAAAGAGAACCCTTCCGCCAGCCACATATTGCGCAACCCCGGCGCAGGGCCGACCAGCGGGTTGCCATCTGGGGTATAGCAGATCGGGCCGTTGAAATCGTCCTTGAGGCCGGAGTTTTCACAGGAAGGAATGCGGTGGATCATCGCCATGTACTGTTCCTCGATCCGTTCCAGATCGAGCGGGAACAAATCGGCGCGGAAAGAGTCAGGCACACCGTATTCAAAGACGGCGGGGGCGTTTTTCTCGTACACGCCCAGAATCCACCCACCGCGTTCTTCACGCACATAGGATTGCGCATCAGCGTCGCGGATAACGGGGTGTTCGACGTTCCCCTGCGCGCGGAACTGCACCAACGCGGGGTCTTGGTCCATCACGATGAACTGATGCTCAACAGGGATCGCAGGGATCTTGATCCCCAGCTTTTTCGCGGTGGTCTGGGCGTGGTTGCCCGATGCGGTAACGACATGCTCGGCGGTGATCACGATCTGTTCGTCGGATGGCACCAGATTGCCGCCCTTTTCGACCATCTTCGTGCAGGTCACCTCCCACGCCTCACCGGTCCAATGAAACGCATCCGCCTGCCATTTGCGCACGATCTCGACACCGCGCTGGCGCGCGCCTTTCGCCATCGCCTGCGTTACATCGGCGGGGTTAATGTAGCCGTCGGTGTGGTGATAGAGCGCGCCTTTCAGATCGGACGTTTCGATCAGCGGCCATTTCGCCTTGATCTCATCCGGGGTCATCCAGACGTAAGGCACATCGCAGGTTTCCGCCGTCGACGCATAGAGCATGAATTCATCCATGCGTTCTTGGGTCTGGGCCATGCGCAGATTGCCGACGACGGCGAAACCGGCATTCAGGCCGGTTTCCGCCTCAAGCGATTTATAGAAATCGACGGAATATTTGTGAATATGCGTCGTGGCAAAGGACATATTGAACAAGGGCAGCAGGCCAGCGGCATGCCATGTCGAGCCTGATGTCAGTTCATCGCGTTCCAGCAGCATGACATCATCCCAGCCTGCCTTGGCCAGGTGATAGGCAATCGAGGTGCCGACCGCGCCGCCGCCCACCACCAATGCTTTGACTTGCGTTTTCATGCTGCGATTCCCTGTTGCCGCTTTTGCGTCAACTTGCGCGAAAACCGGCCAGTCCGGCAGAACCAGCCGACCGCTTTACGCACAAATGCGACACCGGGGGCGTCAGAGCATCGACGGGACGACCAGATCGGGCGGGCGGTGGCCATCGGCGAAGGTCTTGATATTGACGATCACCTTCTCGCCCATCTCGACCCGGCCTTCGAGCGTGGCAGAGCCCATATGCGGCAGAAGGATCGCATTGGGCAATTCTTTCAGCCGCGGATTGATCAGGTGACCGCGTTCAAACACATCCAGACCCGCCCCGGCGATTTCACCGGCGCGCAGCATCCGGGTCAGGGCGTTTTCATCAATCACCTCGCCGCGCGAGGTGTTCACGATGACAGCGGAAGGTTTCATCAGCTTCAACCGGCGTGCGTTCATCAGATGGAAGGTAGACGGCGTATGTGGGCAATTGATCGACAGGATATCCATCCGCGCGACCATCTGATCGAGACTTTCCCAATAGGTCGCGTCCAGCGCCTCTTCCACCTCGGGCCGTAGTCGGCGGCGGTTGTGGTAATGGACCTGCAGGCCAAAGGCGGCGGCGCGGCGCGCCACTGCCTGCCCGATCCGGCCCATGCCGAGGATACCCAAGCGGCGGCCCTTGATCCGGCCACCCAGCATGGCGGTGGCGGACCAACCTTGCCAGGCGTCGGATTCGGCGAGTTTGATCCCCTCACCCATCCGCCGCGTCACGCCCAAAATCAGCGCCATGACCATATCGGCGGTGTCCTCGGTCATCACACCCGGCGTGTTCGAGACATGGATGCCGCGCTGCCGGGCGGTGGCCACGTCAATGTGATCGACACCCGCGCCGTAATTCGCGATCAGCTTGAGCTTATCCCCGGCACGGCCCAGCAATTTCGCATCGATCTGATCGGTGATCGTGCAGACCAGCACATCGGCCGATTGCATCGCATCGGCCAGCTGATCAGGCGTCATCGGCGCATCGGTTTCGCGCAATTGCACGTCAAAAAGCTCTTTCAGCCGGGTTTCGACCTGTTCAGGTAATTGTCGCGTCACGACAACAGTCAGATGCTTTCCTGGCATGGTCACTCTCTCCCGGGTTTTCAAATCAGCGCTTGCGTGGCAGGTTGCGCGAAAGGGACGCGCAGCACAAGAACTGCGCGCCATAATCGGGCAGCCAAAGGCAATAAAATGAACAGTTTTCTGCGGTGGTGGAATGTCGCACGTCTGGCGCTTTGCGCGCTGCTGCTGGCAGGGGTGGCCATGGCGCAGGAGGCCCCTGCCCTTGGCCCCGAAACCAATCTGCCGGTGCCGCGTTTCGTATCGCTGAATGCATCAGAGGCGAATGTGCGGCGCGGCCCGTCGCTGTCGCATCGGATCGACTGGGTCTTCACCCGGCGGAATATGCCGCTGCAATTGGTGGCCGAATATGGCCAATGGCGCCGTGTGATCGACCGTGACGGACAAGGCGGGTGGATTCACTATACCCTGCTGTCAGGCGCGCGCACGGTGCTGATCAGCGACGATGATACCGCCTTGCGCAGCAGGCCGGATGTGAATGGCACCGAGACTGCGATTCTGGAAAGCGGCGTGATTGCCCGGCTTGGCAAATGCGAGACAGAATGGTGCCAATTGACCGCAGGCGGCTATCGCGGCTGGGTGCCCAAGGCGGTGATCTGGGGTGTGGCGCTGGAAGAATTGCGCGACTGAACGTCGCGGATTGTCACCGGCGTCGTGAGGGCCTAAGCCGCTGTCATGAGCACGCAGAATGACACCCGTTTAAATATCTCCGCCGGGCTTTTATCCGTGACGGTGGCGGCTGTGTTGGTCGCGGCCAAGCTCTGGGCGCTGGCGGAAACCGGATCGCTGGCGGTGGCCGCGACTTTGGCGGATTCTGCGCTCGATCTGATGATGTCGCTGGGCGGCCTCGCGGCCATCGCCTATGCGGCCAAACCCGCTGATGATGACCATAATTTCGGCCATACTTCGGCAGAGGATCTGGCGGCCCTTGGCCAATCCCTTTTCATCCTCGTCTCTGCCGCGGTGATCGCGGTGGCCGCCGTGCTGCGGCTGCTGGATGACAGCAACGCGATGCCGCAATCCGAAGGTTTCGGGATGGCGGTGATGGTGTTTTCCATTGTCGTGACCTTGGGTCTGGTGACATGGCAGCGCCATGTCGCGCGCCGCACCGGCAACAAGGTCGTGCTGGCCGATAGCCTGCATTATATGGGCGATCTGATCCCCAATATCGGGGCTATCGTGGCGCTCTGGGCCGCGTCCCGGCTGGGGCTTTATGAGATCGATTCCGTCGTGGCCTTAGGCGCTGCTGCCTTTCTGGCTTTTGGCGCGTTGCGGATCGGCAAAGGCGCATGGGACGCGCTGATGGACCGGCAGGCCGACCCCGAGATGATAGCCGGGATCAGCGCGATTGTGCAGCAATGTGACGGCGTGCAAGGCTATCACGACCTGAAAACCCGCGTCGCGGGCAGCCGGGTTTTCGTCAATCTGCATATCGAACTGGACGGCAGCCAGACGCTGGATCAGGCCCATGCCATCGGCGCGGCTTTGCGCCGGTCGATTGTCGCGGCCTATCCCCGCGCCGATGTGCTGATCCACAAGGACCCGGTCGGCGTCCAGCGCCATCCGTCAGACCCAAGACCCCCTGCATCGTCCGAGTAAAAATATCCCCGCCGGCGGCATCGACTGCGGCGAAGCCGCAGGAAGATCAGGCAGCCAGACCGCGCCCTTTCAGCAAAGCCTCCACCCCCGGCATCCGGCCCCGGAAAGCGGTGTAAAGATCAGCAGCGTCGACCGACCCGCCCGATGACAGCACGGTCTTTTCCAGTTTGGCGGCGGTGATCGGATCAAACGGGTCGCCTGCCTCGTCAAAGGCGGCGAAAGCATCGGCATCCATCACTTCGGACCACATATAGCTGTAATAGCCGCTGGAATAGCCATCGCCCGAAAAGATATGCGCGAAATGCGGTGTGGCGTGACGCATGCCGATGGCGCGGGGCATCCCGAGCTCTTCAAGGATCTCCGCTTGCCTTTGCATCGGATCGGCAGGGGCCGGGCCATTGTGGAATTCCAGATCGACAAGGGCAGAGGCGATATATTCCACGGTCTGGAACCCCATGTCATAGGTTGCCGCGCCCAGCATCCGTTGCAGCAAATCATCGGGCATCGGCTTGCCGGTATCGGCATGGGTCGCGAATTCGGACAGGACAGCGGGCACCTCCAGCCAATGTTCGTAAAGCTGGCTCGGCAGTTCCACAAAATCGCGCGCGACAGAGGTGCCGCTGATACTTTCATAGGTCACATCCGACAGCATCTGATGCAGGGCATGGCCGAATTCATGGAACAGGGTCCGCGCATCGTCATATGAGAGGAGCGCGGGTTTGCCTGCCTCGGGCTTGGCGAAATTGCAGACGTTGATCACATGGGGCCGCGTGTCGCCGCCTAGCCGTTTTTGCGACCGCATGGCGGAACACCATGCGCCCGACCGTTTCGATCCACGCGCGAAGTAATCGCCGATGAAGACGGCGATATGTTCGCCTTTGCGGGTCACCTCCCAGAGCCGGACATCGGGGTGATAAACCGGGCCGTCGATGGGCGTAAATTCCAGCCCGAACAGGCGGTTGGCGCAGGCAAAAGCAGCCTCGATCATCCGGTCGAGTTGCAGATAGGGTTTGATTTCCGCCTCATCGAGGTCATGCAAATCCCGGCGGCGCTTTTCAGAATAATAACGCCAGTCCCAAGGTTCCAGCGGGCCGTCGAACCCGTCCTGATGCAGCATCCGTTCCAGCACTTTGCCATCGTCCAAGGCTCCGGCTTTGGCGGGTTCCCAGACCTGCATCAGCAGATCGCGCACGGCGGCGGGATTGCCCGCCATTTCGGTTTCCAGTTTGAAATCGGCGAAACTGTCATAGCCCAGAAGCTTCGCGCGTTCTTCACGCAAGGCCAGCGTTTCCGCCGCAATCGCGCGATTGTCCGTGGCCCCGCCATTGGCACCGCGTGCGCCCCAAGCCTCAAACGCTTTTTGCCGCAGATCACGCCGGTCGGAAAATTGCAGGAACGGCACGATCAGCGAGCGGGACAGGGTGACGACCAGGCCACCTGCGTCTTTCTCTGCCCCTGCGGCGCGGGCTGTGGCGAGGACGAAATCGGGCAGACCGTCCAGATCGTCCGGCCCCAGTTTCATCATCCAGTCGCGTTCATCGGCCAGCAGGTTCTGGACGAATTGCGTGCCCAGCACCGACAGCCGCGATTTGACCGCGCGCAGCCGGGTGGCGGCGGGGCCTTCCAGCAAGGCACCGGAGCGGACGAAACTGCGCCGTGTCAGCATCAGCACGCGGGCTTGTTCCTCGGTCAGGTCAAGCTGGTCGCGGTCTTCCCACAGCACCTCGACCCGCGCGAAGAGCGCCTTGTTTTCGGAAATCTCGGAGGAATAGGCGCTGAGTAAGGGCGCAAAATCGCGCTGCAAGGCCTCGCGCGCCGGGTTGCTGTCGGCACCGGCGAGTGAATAGAACGCGCCCAAGACGCGGCTCAGCGTTTCATCGGCCAGTTCCAATGCCTCTATCGTATTGGCAAAGCTGGGCTTTTCGGGATTGTCCGCGATATCGGCGACATTCGCGCGGGATTGCTCCAAGGCCGCCTCGACCGCCGGGGCGAAATCATCGTCCTTGATCGCGGCAAAGGGCGGCAGGCCAAAGGGCGTGTCCCAATCGTTCAGCAGCGGATTTGTCATGGCGGATCTCCTTTAAGGATCAACTAGGGTCGCCGGGGCCGCTTTGCCAGCGCAGACGGGGCAATCTTTGCGCGGTTTGATCGCGATAGTGCGGGTTTGCGCATAAAGCGCATCATAGATCAGCAAGCGCCCGGCCAAAGTGTCGCCGGCGCCGGTGATCTGTTTGATCGCCTCCACCGCCATCATCGCGCCGATCACGCCGGGGAGCGGGCCGAGAACGCCTGCCTCAGCGCAACTTGGCACCAGCGCGGGATCCGGTGCCTTGGGGAAGATGCAGGCATAGCAAGGCGTGCCATGGGCGGGGTCATAAAGGCTGATCTGGCCTTCCCATTGCGTCAGGGCGGCAGCGATCAGGGGGATGCCCAGCGCCACGCAGGTGTCATTCACCAGATAGCGGGTGGTGAAATTATCGCTGCCGTCCAGCACCAGATCGTAATCGGCGAACAGATCGGCGGCGATATCGGCGGTCAGGCGACGGTGATAGGGGCGCACGGTGACGAAGGGGTTTTGCGCGACCATGGCGAGTTCGGCGGAATGGACTTTGGGCAGGCCGATGTTTTTGTCGGTGTGGATCACCTGCCGTTGCAGATTGGCGTTTTCGACCAGATCATCGTCGATCACCCCGATGGTGCCGACACCGGCAGCAGCCAGATATTGCAAGGCGGGCGCACCGAGGCCACCAGCGCCGATAACCAGCACCTTTGCGTCGCGCAGGGCCTTTTGCCCCGGCCCACCGATTTCACGGAGCACGATGTGGCGGGCGTAGCGGTTGAGTTCAGAGTCGGAAAAGGTGCCGGATTTGGGCGCGGGTGTGGCGACCGGATTGGCGCGGGCGCGCAGGGCAGCAAGGCCTTTGCGATAGGCCGCCACCAGAAAGCCGAAGGCGATCAGCAACCCCCAGAGCCGGGCATCCCCGCCTGTCGCCATGCGCAAAGGATGGCCCACAGGCAGGATGATATGCAGCATCATCACAGCGATGATCAGGATGGCCAGCATGGTCCAGCGCGCAGAATACGGCGCTTTCATCGCGATGCCGATCCCCCAGAGGGTCGCGGCCATGACACCGACCATGATCATGTGCCGGTGGACCCGAAACCGCCGCTGCCGCGTATGCTTTCGGACAGGGCATTGACCACGGCAAAGCCCATCTGCACCACGGGGGCCACGACCATCTGCGCGATCCGCATGCCGTGGGTGATTGTGGCCACCTCTGCCCCATGGTTGATCATGATCACCCCGATGGGGCCGCGATAATCGCTGTCGATTGTGCCCGGCGTGTTCAGCAGGGTCAGCCCTTGTTTCAGCGCAAGGCCAGAGCGGGGCCTGATCTGCACCTCGAACCCCTGCGGGATTTCCATCCGCAGACCTGTGGGGATCAGGGCGCGCGCGCCGGGTTCAAGGTCAATTGCACTGTGATCCGCAAAATTCGCGCGCAGATCGGCACCGGCAGCACCGGGCGTTTCATAGCTTGGCAGACCCAAGCCTTGGTCCGCCCCGTCATCCCACATCATCTTGATCATGCGATCACCTGCGCGATCCGCTGGGCGAGTTGCGCTGCAACCGCATCTTTCGACATGCGCGGCCAGCTTTCGGCGCCCTGATCAGTAATCAGGGTCACGGCGTTTTCGCTGCCGCCCATGATCCCGGTGCCGGGGGAAACATCATTGGCGACGATCCAGTCACACCCCTTGCGCAGGCGCTTGGCACTGGCATGGGCGATCACATCGTCCGTCTCGGCCGCGAAACCGATGACCAAGGGCGGACGGCCCATGCCCATCTGCGATATCGTCGCCAAAATGTCGGGGTTTTCGGCAAATTCCAGATGCGGCAGGCCGCCCGTGTCTTTCTTGATCTTGCTGGCCCCGGCATTGGCGACACGCCAATCGGCGACGGCGGCGGCAAAGATCGCGGCATCGGCGGGATCAGCCGCCTGCACGGCGGCGAGCATTTCGGCGGCGGTCTGGACCTTGATCAGGTTCACACCGGCAGGCGGCGGCACATCGGCGGGGCCGGTGATGAACGTCACGCTCGCGCCAAGGCCCACCAAGGCGCGCGCAATCGCGGTGCCCTGCGCGCCGGAGGATCGGTTGGCGATATAGCGCACCGGGTCAATCGGTTCATGCGTGGGGCCAGAGGTGACGAGGATATGTTTGTCCTTCAACGGGCCATCAGCGAGAGCGGCAGAAATCGCGCCAATGATATCAGGTACTTCCGCCAGCCTGCCGGGACCATATTCACCGCAGGCCATAGCACCTTCATCCGGGCCGACGACCAGCATGCCGTCATCCCGCAAGGTCGCCAGATTGCGCTGCGTCGCCGGATGCTGCCACATCCGCACATTCATCGCAGGCGCGATCAGCACGCGCTTATCGGTCGCCAAAAGCAAGGTGGAGGCCAGATCATTCGCCAAGCCACCCGCCATTTTGGACATCAGATCGGCGGTCGCGGGGGCGACAACGATCAGATCAGCGGCACGGGACAGCTCAATATGGCCCATCTCGGCCTCATCGGTCAGATCGAACAGATCCTGATAGACTTTGGAGGCCGCCAGCGCGGACAGGCTCAGCGGGGTCACGAATTCCGCCCCCGCGTGCGTCAGCACCGGCGTCACCCGCGCGCCCTGGTCGCGTAAACGGCGGAGCAGGTCGAGCGATTTGAACGCGGCGATCCCGCCACCCACGATCAGCAGAATATGTCGGCCCGCCAGCATCATCTCTCTCCGGTCAATTCTGGCCCGACCTTAGGGCGGAACGGACCGGAAAGACAATGTGGCGTCTTAGGCGAAGAAGGATTGCACTTCGTTGCTTTGCGCCTCTAGGCTTTTGCGCATTTTGCCAAAGGCTGCGGCCTCTAACTGCCGGACACGTTCCTTGGACAGGCCGAGTTCGGAACCAAGGCTTTCCAAAGTCCGCGGATCATCGCGCAATTTGCGTTCGCGCACGATGAATTGTTCACGATCATTCAGCGCCGACAATGCCGTGACCAACCACTGGCGCAACGTGTCGGTGTCATGCGAATTCTCGACCTTTTCAGCGGCCTGCGGCGCGTCATCTTCCAGCGCGTCGATCCATTCACGCCCCTCATCATCCACCGATTGGGTGGCGTTGAGCGAAAAATCAGACCCCGACAAGCGCCCATCCATCATCTGCACGTCATGCAGCGGCACGCCGACTTCGATGGCGATCATTTCGTGCAATTCGTGGGTTTCCAGCGTGCGGCCTTCTGCGGCCGCCTCGCGTTCCAGACGGGCCTGCACCCGGCGCATGTTGAAAAACAGGGATTTCTGCGACGATGTCGACCCGGTCCGCACCATCGACCAGTTGCGCATCACGTAATCCTGGATCGAGGCCTTGATCCACCAGACCGCGTAGGTCGAAAACCGCACGCCCCGGTCGGGGTCAAATTTATCGGCGGCTTTCATCAACCCGACGGAGGCTTCCTGAATCAAATCATTCATCGGCGCGCCATAGCGTTTGAATTTCGACGCCATGGAAATTGCCAGCCGCATATATGCGGTGATCAGCCGATGCAGCGCCTCTTCATCGCGCTGATCGCGCCAGGCATAGGCGAGTTTCAGCTCTGTTTCCGCATCCAGCAATTCAGCACGCATCGCGGTCCGTGACAGCGTTTGATCAGAAAATGCGTTGACGGCCATGTTTCTTCCCCCAAATGAACGAGCGGCGATTAACTCTTTGTTATGATTTTGCTACGCAGCGGGATGGAAACCGGATCACTCGATATCAGATGAACAGCTTGCCGAAACTGACACTCGTGCTAGGCGGCGCCGCCTCTGGCAAATCCGCCTATGCGGAAGGGCTGATTGCAGGCTCAGGTCTGCAAAAGGTCTATATTGCAACGGCGCAGGTCTATGATGCCGAGATGGAGGCCAAGGTCGCCCGCCACCGCGAGATGCGTGGCGAAGGCTGGATCACTTATGAGGAGCCGTTGGAGGTCAGTGCCATTTTGTCGCAGGTGCAGGATGGTCAGGCGGTGCTGTTGGATTGCGCCACTTTGTGGCTGACAAACGTGATGCTGGCGGATCATGATATCGCCGCCGCCAGTGCCGGGTTGGTGCAGGGGTTGGCGGGTTGTGCCGCCCCGGTTGTCATTGTGTCTAATGAGGTCGGGCAAGGCATCGTTCCCGATAATGCGCTGGCGCGGCGGTTTCGCAATGCGCAGGGGGCACTGAACCAAGCGATTGCGGCAGAGGCAGATAGCGTGGTCGCGGTGATGGCAGGCCTGCCTTTGGTGCTGAAATGACAAGGCTCTGGTGGGTGCGGCATGGGCCGACGCATGAGAAATGCTTTACCGGCTGGCGCGATGTGCCTGCGGATCTGTCCGATACGGCGCTGATCGGGCGGGTGGCGGATTTCCTGCCAACGGATGCGGTGGTAGTCGCCTCCGATCTGCAACGGGCGTCGACCACTGCGGATGCGATTGGCGGCAACCGCCAGCGCCTACCCGATCAGCGCGACCTGCGAGAGATGCATTTTGGTATCTGGGACGGGATGCATCACACGGATGTTGCGGCCCGCGATCCGGTGCTGAGCCGCGCTTTCTGGGAGACCCCCGGCGATCTGCGCGCACCGGAGGGCGAAAGCTGGCATGACGTCAGTGCCCGTGTCGCGCGTGTGGTTGATGACCTGACCCTGCGCTTTGCCGGCGGCGATATCGTGCTGGTCGCCCATATGGGCGTGATCATGACCCAGATCCAGCGCGCGGCGGGCTGCACCGCCTATCAGGCGATGGGGCATCAGATTGATAATCTATCAGTGACGCAGATGACCTGCTCTCAATCGGGGTGGGCCTTAGGGGCTGTCAATCATCTGCCGTGATGGATGCGATCACGCAATGTCGTTTGGCGCGGATGCGGATGCCGCCTAAGCTCGGCGCATGACATATACATTATACATCGGTGACCGGACCTTCAGCAGCTGGTCCTTGCGCGGCTGGCTGATGCTGGAAAAATTCGGCCTGCCTTATCAGACGCGGATGGTGGGTCTGTATTCCGGCACCATGGCCGCCGATCTGGCCCATATCGCGCCTGCGCGCACCGTGCCTGCGATGACGACGCCGGAAGGTCACGTGCTGACCGACAGTCTCGCCATGGCGGAAACCTTGGTCGAACGGCATCCTGATGTGGCGCTTTATCCGCGCGACCCTGCGGCCCGCGCAGTGGCACGGTCGATCTGCGCGGAAATGCATAGCGGGTTTGCTGCCCTGCGCAGCGAATGCCCCAATATGATCAGCCATGTCTGGGACGGGTTCCAGCCATCGGACGCCGTGCTGGCCGATCTGGCCCGGATCGAGGAATTATGGGCCTTGGCCCGCGCGCGGCACGGCAATGATAGCCCGTGGCTGTTTGGCGATTATTCGCTGGCGGATGTCTTCTATGCGCCGGTGGCGTTGCGGATCACCACCTATGGGCTGCCGGTCAGCCCCGCCGCACAAGCCTATGTCGCGGCCCATCTACGCGACCCGGCCTTTCTGGACTGGCGGCAGGCGGCATTGCAGGAAATCCACGACCCGTGGCCCTATCCGCTGGATCTGCCGCGCAAGCCTTGGCCCGTTAACCTTTCCTAAACCATCACCCGCTACCCGTTAACACAGGAACGGAGAGCAGCGCATGGTCGCCATCGCCTATACAGTGGCCTTTGAAGGGATCGAGGCGCGGCTGGTCGAGGTGCAATGCGCCGTCACCCCCGGCATTCCGGCGTTCACCATCGTCGGCCTGCCCGACAAAGCCGTGTCCGAGGCGCGCGAAAGGGTGCGCGCGGCGCTGACGGCCATGGCCATCGCGCTGCCATCGAAACGGATCACGGTGAACCTGTCGCCCGCCGATCTGCCCAAGGAAGGGTCGCATTTCGACCTGCCCATCGCGCTGGCGCTATTGGCAGCGCTCGACATCATCCCGCGCGACGAGGCAGCACAGGTCGTGGCCTTGGGGGAATTGTCGCTGGACGGGTCTTTGGTGCCGGTGGTCGGCGCTTTGCCCGCGGCGATGACGGCAGCGAGCGAAGGGCGGATGCTGTTTTGCCCGCAGGCCTGCGGGGCAGAAGCGGCCTGGGTCGGGGCGGCGAATGTCATTGCACCCCGTTCTCTGGCCGCGATGGTGCGGCATTTCACCGGGCAGAGCGTGATCGCGCCGTCCGAGCCGGGTGAGACGCAGGCGGCGACCCACAGCCGCGATTTCGCCGAGGTGAAAGGGCAGGAACGCGCCAAACGTGCGCTGGAAATTGCCGCCGCCGGGCGGCATCACCTGCTCTTGGTCGGCGCGCCGGGATCGGGTAAATCCATGCTGGCGGCGCGGATCGGGGGGATTTTGCCGCCTTTATCCCCGGCGGAGGCGCTGGAAACCTCGATGATCCATTCGCTTGCAGGCTTGCTGGATGATGGCGGCATCAGCCGCGAAAGACCGTTTCGCGAACCGCATCACACCGCTTCGATGCCCGCCATCGTCGGCGGCGGGCGCAGCGCGAAACCGGGCGAGATTTCGCTGGCGCATAATGGCGTGCTGTTCATGGATGAATTTCCCGAATTTCCGCGCAATGTGCTGGAAACCCTGCGCCAGCCGATTGAAACCGGCGAAGTCGTGGTCGCCCGCGCCAATGCTCATGTGCGCTATCCTTGCCGGTTCATGCTGGTGGCGGCGGCAAACCCCTGCAAATGCGGCTATCTGACGGATGCGGCGCGCGCCTGCACCCGCGCGCCGATCTGTGGTGAGGATTATATGGGCCGGATTTCCGGGCCTTTGATGGACCGTTTCGATCTGCGGGTCGAGGTGCCGCCGGTCGCGTTTCACGACCTAGATCTGCCGCAATCGGGTGACAGTTCTGCGGTGATCGCAGCACGGGTCGGCGCGGCGCGGGCGCGTCAGGCCCTGCGATTCGCGGATCATCCAGGCGCGCGGGTAAATGCCGATGCCGAGGGCGCTCTGCTTGAACAGATCGCCACCCCGGATGCGGAAGGGCGGGCATTGCTGCTGCGGGTGGCAGAGAAATTCGGCCTATCGGCGCGCGGCTATCACCGGATTTTGCGGGTGGCGCGGACGATTGCGGATCTGGAAGGATCGGATGAGGTCTGCCGCGCCCATGTGGCCGAGGCTGTGGGGTATCGTCTGGCGATGGCGAAGGAGGTTTAGTTCAGATCCCTGTCGGGATCTGAAGCCTCCGGCGGGGATATTTTTACTCTGACGATGCAGGGGCGCTGCGCTTTGCCTCAATCGCCTGCCAGATTTTTTCGGCGATATTGACACCGTCGAAGCGTTCCAACTCCTGAATGCCGGTGGGCGAGGTCACGTTGATTTCTGTCAGCCAATCGCCGATCACGTCGATGCCGACGAAAACCTGCCCCTTTTCACGCAACAAAGGCCCGATCCGGGCGCAGATTTCGCGGTCGCGGTCGGTCAGCGCGACTTTTTCCGGGCGGCCGCCGACATGCATGTTGGAGCGGGTTTCGCCCTGGGCAGGCACCCGGTTGATCGCGCCGACAGGTTCGCCATCGACCAGAATCACCCGTTTGTCACCTTTGGCGACGGCGGGCAGGAATTGCTGCATGATCAGCGGTTCGCGGTTAATGCCGGAAAACAGCTCATGCAAGGAGGCCAGATTGCCATCTTCCTGCGTCAGTTTGAACACGCCCGCGCCGCCATTGCCGTAAAGCGGTTTGAGGATCACATCGCCATGGGCGGCGCGGAAGGCGCGCAAAGTCTCCAGATCGCGCGCGATCATCGTGGGCGGGGTCAGGTCGGGGAAATTCAGCACCAGCAGTTTTTCAGGGTAGTTGCGTACCCAGAATGGATCATTCACCACCAAAGTATCGGGATGGATCATGTCGAGGATATGGGTCGTGGTGATATAGCCCATATCGAAAGGCGGGTCCTGGCGCAGCCAGACCACATCCATCTCACGCAGGTCGATCTCCTGCATGTCGCCGAGCGTGAAATGATCGCCTTTCACCCGTTGCACCTGCAAGGGCCAGCCGCGCGCGACAACCCGGCCCCGGTCATAGGCCAGCTTGTCAGGCGTGTAATAGAACAACTCATGCCCACGCGCCTGCGCCTCTTCCGCGATGCGGAAGGTGCTGTCGGCATCAATGTTGATCGGCCCGATCGGGTCCATCTGGAACGCAATTTTCAACGCCATGGGGCAACCTCTTTCATCGCAGTTGCTTGCTTCATGCCGCAGCGCGGCTGCCAGCGCAATGGGGGCGCTCAGGCTTCCATGAAGGCGTTTTCGATCACACTGACGCCACCGCGCCCATCAACCAAGGCCAGATCAAAGCGCATATCGGTTAATTGTCCCTTTGGTTCACCAGCCAGATATTCCGATGCGCTGGCGCAAAGCCGGTCCATCTGCCGCCGCCCCAAACGCAAGGCGGCCTGCGCGAAACTGGCGCTTTTCTTGACCTCGACAAAGACCAAAGTGTCACCGTCGCGCAGGATCAGATCGATTTCACCGGCTTTGCCGCGCCAGCGCCGGGCCGCGACCTGATGCGCGCGGGCGGCATAATCACGCGCAACGATGTCTTCGGCGGCAAGGCCCGCGTGATAGCTGGTCAGGCCTTTCATGTTGCATCCCCCAGACCAAGGGCGATCTGATAGACCTGCCGCCGGGGCAGACCCAGCGCACCGGCCACGACAGTGGCTGCATCTTTCACACGCATGGTTTTCATCGCCTCTTTCAACGCCTCTGTTACATCCAGATCGGCTACGTCAGTCGCACCCGCGCGCCCGACCAGCACCACCAATTCACCTTTGACATTGCGGTCTGCATAGACCTGCACCACGTCATTCAGCGTGCCGCGGGTGATTTCCTCAAACCGTTTTGTCAATTCGCGGCAGACCACAGCCTGCCTGTCGCCCCCCAATGTATCGCGCAAAGAGATTAACATTTCCTCTACGCGTTTGGGACTCTCATAAAAAACCAAGGTAAACGGAGTGTCGCGCAGGGCGGCGATTTCGGTTTCGCGTTGTTGCTTTGCGGCGGGCAGAAATCCGACGAAGGCGAAACGGTCGGTGGGCAGGCCTGACACCGTCAGCGCCGCCAGAACCGCCGATGCGCCGGGTGCGGTGGTCACTGTCACGCCAGCGGCAATCGCCGCACGGCCCAATTCATAGCCCGGATCAGCGACCAAAGGCGTGCCTGCTTCGGACACATAGGCCACGGATTTGCCGGCGATCATATCGGCGACCAGCCGGTCCACAGCCGTTTCGCCGCTGTGATCGTGAAAGGCCACGACCTTGCGCGCGTTCAGCGGGACACCGTGGATTTCCATCAATTTGCGCGCCGTGCGGGTATCCTCTGCCGCGATCAGATCGGCGGAGGCGAGGATGTCGAGCGCGCGCAGCGTAATGTCACGCGCCGATCCGATCGGTGTCGCGACAAAGTAAAGGCCGGCAGAGAGTGGCTTGGTGATATGATTCATGACTGGACCCTCGCCCCCCCTGCTTTATGCTACGCTTCAAATCGCACAGGCTTTGCCGGGTCACCAGACCTGACATTGCGCGCATCATTTGGAAGGAATTGCATTATGTTCGCCCGTTTTCGTCAGGCCTGCAAGCCGGTTACGCGACTTTTCGCGTTTTTGTCACTCAGCCTTGTTGCGGCCTGTGCCGCGCCCATCGCCACAGCGCCGGGCGGCGAGGCTGTGATCGACACCTCGGCCCCGGTGCAGGTCGCTTTGCTGGTGCCGGGTGGATCGGGTGAGGGCAGTGACGATTTTCTGGCGCGCAATTTCGAAAATGCCGCCCGGATGGCCATCGCCGATCTGAACGGGCCGGAAATCACCTTGCGGGTCTATAACACGGGCGCTGATCCTGTCATGGCCGCGAGTGTCGCACGCCGGGCGGTGGATGAAGGCGCGCAGATCATTCTGGGCCCGCTGTTTGCCGAAGCCGCCAATGCTGTCGGCGTGGCGGTGGCCGGTGACAATATCAACGTGCTCGCCTTTTCCAACAACACAAGCATTGCAGGCGGCAATGTCTTCATCCTTGGTCAGACTTTTGACAATACCGCGCGCCGACTGGTGCAATATGCCAGTGCGCAAGACGTCAATCGTTACATGATCGCCCATGGTCAGGACATCGGCGGCGAGATGGGCCGTGATGCCATCGCCGCTGCTGTGCGCCAGAACGGATCACAACTGGTTGCGACCGAAGGCTATCCTTTGTCGCAGGCGGGCATTTTCGCCTCGACACAAAGGCTGGTCGGCACTGCGCAATCCAGCGGCGCGCAGGCGATTTTCACCACCGCCGGGGCCAATGCAGATCTGCCGATCGTTGCGACCGGGCTGGCCGATGCCGGGCTGAATACCGAAGACACCCGTTTGATCGGGCTCACCCGCTGGGATTCGGTGCCGCAATTGCTGTCCTTGCCGGGCGTGCAGGGCGGGCTTTTCGCGCTGCCGGACCAAGGCACCTCGACCCAGTTCCAAAGCCGGTATGCTGCCGCTTACGGATCGCAGCCGCATCCTTTGGCGGGGCTGGCCTATGACGGGATCGCCGCCATCGGCGCGCTGATTGAAACGGGCGGTGACAATGTCGCTTTGTCGCGTGCCGCCCTGACCACGCGTCAAGGGTTCCGCGGGACGGCGGGTGTGTTCCGCCTGCTGCCGAACGGGCAGAATGAACGCGGTCTTGCCGTTGCCACCATTCAACAAAATCAGGTCGTGATCCTTGAACAAGCGCCAAGAAGTTTCGGTGCCGCCGGGCTCTGAACCCGTCCGCAGCCGCCATGTCGAAGCGCCGGACGGGTTGATCTGTCCGGCGTCAGTTATCTTCGATAGGGCCGCTGTGATGGCCCGCATTACCGATGAATCCGCTGGTATCGCATCCGAAAAGGACCTGCGCGCGATCGCTGTGCGCATCCTGACCGAAGCGCGGCAGGCAGGCCTTGCCGAAATCAGCACCGCCTTTGTGATGCAGCCTTTCGCCTCGCGCCCGACGACACGCAGCTATTCCTGGCTGACCGATCAGATCGTCACGGTGATACTGGAGGTGGCGACGACCCTGCTGCACCCTGCCCCGAACCCGACCGAGGCGGAAAAGCTGTCGCTCATCGCCGTCGGCGGTTATGGGCGCGGCGAAATGGCGCCGCATTCCGATGTCGATCTGCTGTTTCTGACGCCCTACAAAATCACCCCTTGGGCCGAAAGCGTGATTGAATCCATGCTTTACATGCTCTGGGATCTGAAGCTGAAGATCGGCCATGCGAGCCGGACCGTCAAAGATTGCGTGCGCCTGGCGCGCGAGGATTACACGATCCGCACCTCGCTGGTCGAATATCGCTATCTGGCGGGCGATGCGGCGCTGGCGAAATCCTTGGGCCAGGTTTTGTGGCAGGATCTGTTCCGCAACACTGCCAGCGATTATATCGAAGCCAAGCTCGCCGAACGCGCCGAACGCCACCGCAAACAGGGCGGCCAGCGTTATATGGTCGAACCCAATGTCAAAGAAGGCAAAGGTGGCTTGCGCGACCTGCAATCTTTGTTCTGGATGAGCAAATACGTCAATGGCGTGAAAAATGCCGCCGAGCTGGTCGGGCTTGGTGTCTTCACCCCCGAAGAATTTGAGACCTTCATCAAGGCCGAAGATTTTCTCTGGGCCGTGCGCTGCCATCTGCATCTGCTGGCGGGGCGCGCTGTGGATCAGCTGACCTTTGACATGCAGGTCGAGGTGGCCTCTGCCATGGGCTATAAAGATCACGGCGGCAGGCGGGCGGTTGAACATTTCATGCAGGCCTATTTCCGCGAAGCGACCCGCGTGGGTGAATTGACCCGGATTTTCCTGACCGCGTTAGAGGCGACCCATACCAAGCCGGAACCGATGCTGGTGCGGCTGATGGCGCGGCGTAAAACCGCCAAGCCGCCCTATACGATCAAACAGAACCGGCTGACCGTCGCCGATGAAAAGGCGTTTTTTGCCGATAAGCTGAACCTGATCCGGATTTTCGAGGAATCCCTGCGCACCGGCACCTTGCTGCACCCGGATGCGATGCGCCTGCTGGCGTCGCATCTGCATCTGGTGGATGACGATTTGCGTCAGGACCGTGAGGCGAGCCGGATCTTCCTTGATATGTTGCTCAAACACGGCAACCCCGAACGCGGTCTGCGGCGGATGAACGAATTGGGGATGCTGGGCGCTTTCATGCCCGAATTCGCGCCGATCGTGGCGATGATGCAGTTCAATATGTATCACCATTACACGGTGGACGAACATACGATCCAATGCATTTCCAACCTCGCCCAGATCGAACGGGGTGAATTGGTCGAGGAATTGCCGGTGGTCAGCGGCATCCTCAAGCATGGGATCAACCGCAAGGTGCTTTATGTAGCACTCTTGCTGCATGATATCGGCAAGGGCCGGCCAGAGGATCATGCGATCCTTGGCGCGCAGATCGCGCGCAAGGTCTGTCCGCGTCTGGGGCTGAACAAGAAAGAATGCGAAACCGTCGAATGGCTGATCCGCTATCACCTGCTGATGTCGGATGTGGCGCAGAAACGCGACATTTCCGAACCCCGCACCGTGCGTGGCTTTGCCAATGCGGTGAAATCGGTGGAACGGCTGGATTTACTGACCGTGCTGACGGTCTGCGATATCCGCGGTGTCGGCCCCGGCACATGGAACAACTGGAAAGCGGTGCTGATCCGCAATCTGTACAAGGCAACGCGGTCGGCGCTGGAAACCGGCCTCGAAGACCTCAACCGCGAAAGCCGCGAGGCAGAGGCGAAACGCGCCCTGCGCCTGACGCTGGAAAAGACATGGGATGGCAAGGCGATCAAGACCGAACTTGGCCGCCATTACGGCCCCTACTGGCAGGGTCTGCCGAATGCCGCGCATGTGATTTTCGCCAATCTTTTGCGTGAAATCGACGATACCGAAATCTGCATCGACCTGATGCTGGACGCCGACCGCGACGCGACCCGCGCCTGTTTCGCGATGGTCGATCATCCGGGCCTGTTCAGCCGGATGACCGGCGCTTTGGCGCTGGTCGGGGCCAATATCGTCGATGCGCGCAGCTATACGTCGAAAGATGGCTATGCGACCGCCGTCTTCTGGGTGCAGGATGATGATGGCAATCCATATGAGGAAAGCCGCCTGCAACGCCTGCGCCAGATGATCGTGCGCACCCTGCGGGGCGAGGTTGTGGCGCGCGAGGCGTTGAAGGATAAAGACAAGATCAAGAAACGCGAACGCGCCTTCCGTGTCGATACCAAGATAACCTTCGATAACGAAGGGTCAGAGATCTACACGATTATCGAGGTCGATACCCGCGACCGCCCCGGCCTGCTTTATGATCTCACCCGCACCTTGGCGAATGCGCATGTCTATATTGCCTCTGCCGTGATTGCGACCTATGGCGAACAGGTGGTGGATACGTTCTATGTCAAGGATATGGTCGGGTTGAAATATCATTCAGAGGCCAAGCGCCAGAGCCTTGAGCGCAAATTGCGTGAGGCGATCGCGCAGGGCGCAAAGCAGGCGATATCTTGATCCACGCGGGCCTTTTGGCATGAAACAAGTGCGCCTGATGTCGGGCTTTTTCACCGTCGGTCTCTGGACCCTGCTCAGCCGTGTGGCGGGTTTTGTGCGTGATATCTTTATCGCCGCCTATCTGGGCACCGGCCCGGTGGCCGAGGCTTTTCTGGTCGCCTTTTCCCTGCCCAATCTGTTCCGCCGGTTCTTTGCCGAAGGCGCGTTCAATATGGCCTTCATCCCGATGTTTTCCAAAAAGCTGGAAGCGGATGACGGTGCACATCGTTTCGCGCAGGATGCCTATCTGGCGATGGCAGTGATCCTGTCGATCTTCACCGTGATCGGGATCGTGCTGATGCCTGCATTGGTGACCGCGATGGCCAGCGGGTTTATTGGATCAGAACGGTTCGATCTTGCGGTTTATTATGGCCGGATCGCCTTTCCCTATATCCTGTTCATCTCGCTGACAGCCCTCTTGTCCGGCGTGCTGAACGCCACCGGGCGGTTCACCGCTGCCGCAGCGGCCCCCGTGATCCTGAATGCGGTCTTCGTGCTGGCGCTGATCATCGGTGCCGCGACCGGCTCTGTCCCTGCCATAGAAGACCCCGAACGGATGGGCTTGTGGCTGGCCCTTTCCGTGCCTTTGGCCGGGATCGGGCAATTGGCGCTGGTCTGGTGGGCGGCAAGCCGTGCCGGTTTCACCCTGCGGATCGGACGCCCGCGCTGGACACCTGCGTTGAAACGGCTCGCGATCATCGCCGCCCCCGCCGCACTGGCCGGTGGTGTGGTGCAGATCAACCTGCTGGTGGGCAGGCAGGTCGCCAGTTACTTCGACGGTGCAGTGGCATGGCTGAACTACGCCGACCGGCTCTACCAACTGCCCTTGGGCGTCGTCGGCATCGCCATCGGCGTGGTGCTGCTGCCCGATCTGTCGCGCCGTCTGCGTGCGGGCGATCTGGCCGGTGGCAAGGATGCGTTCAACCGCGCCTGTGAAGTCTCGCTCGCGCTGACCATCCCCGCTGCCGTGGCGCTGATGGTGATCGCGCTGCCCTTGGTGTCGGTCCTGTTTGAACGCGGCGCATTCGGTGCGGATGACAGCAGTGCCACCGCCTTTGCCGTCGCGGTCTATGGCCTCGGTCTGCCTGCCTTTGTGATGCAAAAGACCCTGCAACCGCTGTTTTTCGCGCGCGAAGACACCAAACGTCCATTCTATTACGCCCTTGCAGCATTGGTCATGAATGCCGCCCTTGCCGTCGGTCTGTCGCCTTTCATTGGCTTTATCGCCGCCGCCTATGGCACCAGCCTGACCGCCTGGGCGATGGTCTGGCTTTTGTGGCGCGGCAGCCGGAACATGGGCGAAGCCGCCGATTTCGACATGCGGTTCAAAACCCGCCTGCCCCGGATCATTGCTGCATCCGTGGCGATGGGGCTGATCCTCGCCGCGCTCGCCTATGTGATGGCTCCGTTTTTCGCGATCCCGACATGGCGCTATCTGGCGCTGCTGATCCTGATCGTGGCAGGCGCTGCCAGCTATTTTGGCATCGGCCAGATCATCGGCGCGTTCAAACTGGCCGAATTCCGCCGCGCGATGAAACGCTGATCCCACAGACACGCGGCCCCCTCGCTTTGGTGAAAATACTCCCGCCGGAGGCTTGAAAGTTCTTCAGGACCGCTCCCGCAGCCGATACAGCAATTGCGCCCAGCCCCCCGGCGCGAAGGGGATCGCCAGCAAGAACCCCGCCGCAAAGCCCGCCAGCTCCGCGATCCACGTATTGCCCACGCCGAAGATCAGCCCGAACCCCAATTGCAGCGCCAAAAGAAACCCGATCAGCTGAAACGCCCGCAACTGGTTCTCGCCCGCCTGCCCCAGCCGCAGCCAGAGCACATAGGTATAGGCCCCGATCAGCCCGTAAACCGGGGTGAAGCCGCCCAACAGGGGCCCATTGCCTTCGACCAGCAGCCCGTAAACCACGGCTCCGGCGATCGCGGTCAGCAGATAGATCGCCAGCACCTTCAGCCCACCGAAATACTCAGAAGTGAACTTGCCCAAAGCCAGCGTCAGTGCCGCGCAGAACGCCGCCCCGACGATTTCGGTATTGATGAAAGGATAAGTCACAAACCGCCACAGGATATCGGGCGCGAAATCCCGCTGCACCAGCACCCGTTCCAGCACGGCGGGGGAGTAGCCGAACATGCCGATCCCTTCCATCCGCCAGCCGACCCCGCGCGGCCCGCCCAGAAGCCCGGCATTGGCCAGTTGGAACACAGCCTCTGCCCCGATGATCAGCAGCGCGAGGCCGATGACAACAGGCGACAGATCATTGATCGGTTTCTCGGACACGGGCTTATCCCTTGCGGCAGTTGAAGTTGACGGGTCTGTCTGGCATGGGTATGCGACGCGTTACCTGAAATCCAGCCCCCGCAAATCAACCCGGACGATGATCATGACCCAGACAAGTTTTACCCCACGTGTGTTTTCCGGGATCAAACCCTCTGGCGGCTTGCAGCTGGGCAATTATCTGGGCGCGATCAAACGCTTTGTCGGCATGCAGGGCTCGATGGAAACGATCTATTGCGTCGTCGACATGCATGCAATCACCGTCTGGCAGGACCCTAAGGATCTGGCCAATGGCACGCGCGAGGTTGCGGCGGGCTATCTAGCCGCGGGCCTTGATCCGGCGAAATCGATCCTGTTCAACCAAAGCCGGGTGTCTGCCCATGCCGAACTTGCATGGATTTTCAACTGCGTCGCGCGCGTCGGCTGGATGAACCGGATGACCCAGTTCAAGGACAAGGCGGGGTCGAATGCGGAAAAGGCATCGCTGGGCCTTTATGCCTATCCATCGCTGATGGCGGCGGACATCCTGCTTTATCACGCGACGCAGGTGCCCGTAGGCGAGGATCAGAAACAGCATGTCGAACTGACCCGCGATATCGCGGCGAAATTTAACCATGATTACAGCGTCGATTTCTTTCCGATGACTGAACCCGTGATCGACGGGCCAGCCACGCGGGTGATGAACCTGCGCGACGGCACGCAGAAAATGTCCAAATCTGGCGAAAGCGATATGGAACGGATCAATATGCTGGATGATGCCGATACGATCGCGAAGAAATTCAAGAAGGCCAAGACTGATCCAGAACCGCTCCCCGAAACCGTCGAAGGGCTGAAATCCCGGCCCGAGGCGCGCAATCTGGTCGAGATTTATGCAGCCCTTGACGATACCACGCCCGAAGCCGTGATCGCGCAATATCCCGGCGCGGGCTGGGGCACGTTCAAACCGGCATTGGCCGATCTGGCAGTGGCGAAACTCGCACCGATTTCGCAGGATATGGCCCGTTTCATGGCCGACCCGGCAGAGATTGACCGGATTCTGGCGCAAGGCGCTGAAAAGGCCCGCGCGATTGCCGCACCGATCCTGCACCAGACCTATGATATCGTCGGCCTGTCGCGCGGCTGATCTGCAAAGCCGCACAAGCCATGCGTGACAATGGCGGATAGCGGCAAAGGCGATTGATGTTACCTTAGCAGCAATGCTGAAAGGAATATCATCATGCCCGCTCCTGCTGCCACCCGCATCGGCCACGTGCATCTGCGTGTCGCTGATCTTGACCGTGCCATTGCGTTTTACGCCCATGTGCTGGGGTTCCACGTCACCCAGCGCTATGGAACCGGCGCTGCCTTTCTGGCGGCGGGCGATTATCACCATCATATCGGGCTGAACACATGGGAAAGCCTTGGCGCGACACCGCCGCCTGCGGGGCATACCGGGCTGTATCATACGGCTTTTCTTTACCCTGATCGCGCCGCACTGGGGGCTGTGATTGCGCGGGTGCTGGCGGCGGGCATTCCGCTCGACGGTGCGGCAGATCACGGTGTCAGCGAAGCCGTCTATCTGCGTGATCCCGACCAGAACGGTGTCGAACTTTACGTCGATAAACCGATGGCAGACTGGCCGCGCAATGCCGATGGCGGAATACAGATGGTGAACGCGCGGCTCGATGTGCAGGCCTTGGTTAACCTTGCGGCAGCATCGTCACAAAATTGAATCCGGCGGGTGCGAGGCTTAAATTGCGCTGCATAGATTCGCTCTGCTCCGCCCCGGCTGGGTGCCATCCCGCCCCCTTTTGGCACCCCGGTCTTGCAGGCACCCGGCGTTTCCCCGGCGCTGGGTGCCACGCAGCTTGATCCCATTGCCAGCGTCCTGTCCTTGCTGCACTATGACCCGCAACAGGAGAGTGATGATGATGCGCAAGTTTCTGGTGATCTTGGATGACAGCCGCGAATGCCTGAACGCTATGCGCTTTGCTGCGATGCGCGCGGCGCATACTGGCGGCGGTGTAGCGATCCTGTCGGTGATTCCCCCCGATGAATTTAACCATTGGATCGGCGTGGGTGAGATCATGCGCGCCGAAGCCCGCGAGCGGATTGAGGTGCATTTCGAGGTTTTCGCGAAATGGATGCGCGACAAGCAGAATGTGAACCCCGAATTGATCATCCGCGAAGGCGAGCCTTTGACCGAGATCATGGCCCAGATCAACGAAGACCCCAGCATCGGCATTCTGGTGCTTGGCGCTGGCACCGATAACAAAGGCCCCGGCCCGCTGGTCACGCAGCTCAGCCGTCAGGCGGGCAGTCTGCCGGTGCCGATCACCATCGTGCCGGGGGATCTGTCGAAAGAGCGGCTTGAACTGATCACCTGACTTAGAACCGTTCTAAAAACCTTGACAGGCAGCGCCCGGATAGGCATATATAAATCCTGACAAAAAAGGTCCGCGCCATGTTTATCCAAACCGAATCGACCCCGAACCCAGCGACGCTGAAATTCCTGCCCGGCCAGAACGTGCTGGACGTTGGCACCGCCGATTTCCCGAGCATGGAAGCGGCGGAAAATTCGCCACTGGCCAAGCGTATTTTCGCGACCGGCGGCGTGTCGGGCGTGTTCTTTGGCATCGATTTCGTGACAGTGACCAAGGCGGATGACGTCGAATGGGATCACATCAAACCCGGCATTCTGGGCGCGATCATGGAACATTACCAATCCGGCCAATCTGTCATGGCGGAAGACCACAAACCGGTCAGCGGCCATGCCGAACATAGCGGCGAAGATGCGGATATCGTCGGTCAGATCAAGGAATTGCTCGACACCCGCGTTCGTCCCGCCGTGGCGCAGGATGGTGGCGATATCACCTTCCACGGCTTTGACCGTGGCATCGTCTATCTGCATATGCAGGGCGCTTGCGCCGGTTGCCCGTCCTCCACATTGACGCTGAAAATGGGCATCGAAAACCTGCTGCGCCATTATATCCCCGAAGTGGTCGAGGTGCGGCCTGTTGCCGCCTGAGACGAAACTGATCGCATTTGACACATCGGCGGCGCATTGCGCCGCCGCTTTGCTGTTGGGCGATAGGGTGGTGACCCGCGTGGATGACATGGCCAAGGGTCAGGCCGAACATCTGCTGCCGATGGTTGAAGAGATGTTGGCGGCAGAAGGTCTGACTTGGCGCGATCTCGACGGGATCGGCGTCGGCACCGGGCCGGGCAATTTCACCGGCATCCGCATTTCCGTCAGTGCCGCGCGCGGGTTGGCGCTGGGGCTGGGCAAGCCTGCGATTGGCGTGTCGCTCTTGGAGGCGCAGGCGTTCGGGCTGGATGGTGCTATTGTGTCCTGCCTCGATGCGCGGAGGGACATGGTTTATGTTCAGGTGTTCGGGGCGGGCGAGAGCGCGCCGCAGCTTTCTGCGCTGGATGATCTGCCGGGTTTTCCGGCTGATGCTCGCATCGTCGGACCTGTGGCGGATCGGATCAGTTCGGTCACTGGTTTGACAGTTGTGGTGCCATCCGAACCGCCGATCAATGCCATCGCCCGGATTGCGGCGCAGCGGGTTGGCGGGGAAAATCCCCGCCCCACGCCGCTTTACATTCGCACCGCCGATGCCGCCCCCGCGCGCGATGCTGCTCCGGTCATCCTGCCATGACGCCAGAGGCGATGGCAGACATACATGCGCAGGCGTTTTC
Source organism: Yoonia sp. 67-2 (assembly GCF_035117555.1). Classification (NCBI taxonomy): domain Bacteria; kingdom Pseudomonadati; phylum Pseudomonadota; class Alphaproteobacteria; order Rhodobacterales; family Paracoccaceae; genus Yoonia; species Yoonia sp. 67-2. Next base: position 41,743 of record NZ_JAYKPK010000004.1, on the reverse strand, counting down.
CACCACCCGGTCATGGACGGCAGCAGAGTTTCGCGATCTGATCACCCAACCCGGCACGATCATCGCAGGCGACGACCGCGCCTTTGCGCTGCTTCGCGTAACACTGGACGAGGCCGAAGTGCTGACCATCGCCACGGCCCCCGCGCATCGCCGCAAAGGTCTGGCGCGCAGGATGCTGTCAAAAGCAGAGCAGACGGCACAAGCCAAAGGCGCGACTGCGGTCTTTCTGGAGGTCGCCGAGGATAATGCCGCAGCCCGCGCGCTCTACGCGCAGGCGGGTTATACGCAGGTCGGTCGCCGCCCGGGATATTATCTGCCCAAAGATGCAGCACCTGTCGCAGCATTGGTTCTACGCAAGGCACTCACACGCGGTTAACCCCGCGTCAGGGCAAATTGTGATGATCAATCCCTCGCCACTTGCTTATTTTTGCGCAAAAACCTGTTGATCTTCTGTCCCGGAAAAGGCCTTATCTTGCGATGGTCCGGCAACGACCGGCTCGGTTTTCAACAAAGGCATTTCGCGGACAATTCCGCCTTTGCACAACGACTTGGGAGACGACAATGACCCTTATCCATAAACTTCTTGGCGCTTCGGCAGCCCTGGCCCTGACGGCAGGTGCGGCTGCTGCTGATCCTGCGATCCTGTTCGATCTGGGCGGCAAATTTGACAAATCCTTCAACGAAAGCGCCTATAATGGCGCAGAGCGTTGGGCGACCGAAACCGGCGGCAGCTATGCCGAGGTGGAAATCCAATCCGATGCGCAGCGTGAACAGGCGATCCGTCGCTTTGCCGAATCCGGCGCGAACCCGATTGTCATGGCTGGCTTTTCCTGGGCGACACCGCTGGAACGGGTCGCGGCTGATTACCCGGACACAAGCTTTACCATCATCGACAGCGTCGTCGATGCGCCAAATATCCGTTCGGTGATCTTCAACGAACATGAAGGGTCCTATCTGGTCGGCATGCTCGCTGCGATGGCGTCCGAAACCGGCACCGTGTCGTTCGTCGGTGGCATGGATATCCCGCTGATCCGCAAATTCGGCTGCGGCTTTGCCCAAGGTGCCTTGGCGGTGAACCCCGATGCAACCGTGATCGCCAACATGACCGGCACTACCCCTGCGGCATGGAACGATCCGGTGCGCGGGTCTGAACTGACCATGGCGCAGATCAGTCAAGGGTCTGACGTTGTCTTCGCTGCCGCTGGTGGCACCGGCGTCGGCGTGTTGCAGACAGCGGCTGACAACGACATCCTGTCGATCGGCGTCGATGCCAACCAGAACTTCATGCATCCCGGTCAGGTCCTGACATCGATGCTGAAACGCGTGGATAATGCGGTTTATGACGCCTTCATGGGTGGCGAGGATCTGGAAACCGGTCTGAACGTCATGGGCGTTGGCGACGATGGCGTCGGCTATGCAGTCGATGAATTCAACGAAGAGCTGATCACCGCCGAAATGCGCGAAGCGGTCGATGCGGCAGCTGCCGAAATCGCTGCTGGCAATCTGGTCGTGCATGATTATTCATCCGACGAAAGCTGCCCGGCGCTGACGTTCTGATCCAGCCCGACAGGCCATAACACGGGGCCGCGCTGATGTATCCGCGCGGTCTTTTGCATTCATAAGGTGCCCGCATGACCACCACAGCCCCCGCAATTGAACTCAAAGGCATCTCCAAGGCCTTTGGCCCGGTGCAGGCCAATAAGGATATCTCCATCCGCGTCATGCCCGGCACGATCCACGGGATCATCGGCGAAAACGGCGCGGGAAAATCGACGCTGATGTCGATCCTTTACGGGTTCTACAAGGCCGATAAGGGCGAGGTTTTTGTCGCCGGCAAAAAGACCAATATCACCGATTCGCAGGCGGCAATTGCCGCAGGCATCGGCATGGTGTTCCAGCATTTCAAACTGGTCGAAAATTTCACCGTGCTGGAAAATGTCGTACTGGGGGCAGAAGATAGCGGGCTGTTGCGCCCATCTCTCGCCCGTGCGCGGCGGGAACTCGCGGCGCTGGCAAGCGAATACGAACTCAACGTCGATCCCGATGCGGTGATCGAAGATGTGGGCGTCGGCATGCAGCAGCGTGTCGAAATCCTCAAGGCGCTGTATCGTCAGGCGGATATCCTGATCCTTGACGAACCAACCGGCGTGTTGACCCCGGCCGAGGCGGATCACCTGTTCCGCATTCTGGAAAACCTGCGCCGCGAAGGCAAAACCATCATCCTGATCACCCATAAACTGCGCGAGATCATGGAGATCACCGACACTGTCAGCGTGATGCGGCGCGGCGAGATGACGGCGACGGTGAAAACATCCGAGACCAGCCCGCAGGAACTGGCAGAACTGATGGTCGGGCGCAAGGTGCTGCTGCGCGTGGATAAGACGCCGCCGGTGATCGGGCGCAAGATCCTCGAAGTGCGCAACCTCAATGTGACCGATGACAAGGGCGTACACCGCGTCAAAGATGTCAGTTTCGACATCCATGCGGGCGAGATTCTGGGCATTGCCGGTGTCGCAGGCAACGGCCAATCCGAATTGCTGGAGGTGTTGGGCGGTTACGAACGCGCCACTGGGTCCGTCCTGATGAACGGGGTCGAGATTGATCTGACCGGCGCGCGGTCTGACGGGCAAAGCAGGCGCGCCAATGGCATCGCCCATGTGCCCGAAGACCGGCAGCGCGAAGGGCTGATCATGGATTTCCACGCCTGGGAAAACACTGCCTTTGGGTATCACCACGACCGGCGCTATCAAAAATCGCGTTTCCTGATGAACAATCAGGCGATCCTGAAAGACACCGAGGAAAAGATGGCCCGTTTCGATGTGCGCCCACCTGATCCGCGTCTGGCGGCCAAGAATTTCTCTGGCGGCAACCAGCAAAAACTCGTTCTGGCGCGTGAGATTGAACGCAACCCCGACCTTTTGCTGATCGGCCAGCCGACACGCGGGGTGGACATCGGCGCGATCGAGTTTATCCACCAGCAGATTGTGGCGCTGCGCGATCAGGGCAAGGCGATCTTGCTGGTTTCGGTCGAATTGGAAGAAATCCTGTCCCTGTCCGACCGGATCGCGGTCATGTTTGACGGAAAAATCATGGGCGAACGGATGCCGCAGCAGACAGATGAAAAAGAACTGGGGCTGTTGATGGCAGGGATGACGTCCGAGCCTAAAGGCGATCTGTTTCAGGCGGTGGCCGAGAACCTCGCCTATGCCGGTGACGGCGCGGGCAAGGGGGTCTGACCATGGAGACAATGCCAAAATGGGCTGATGTGATCCTGATCCCGCTGATTTCGGTTCTGCTTGCCGCATTATTGTCAGCACTGGTGATCCTCGCCATCGGGGAAAACCCTTGGGCGGCGCTGCAATTGATGGTCGAAGGCGCGCTCGGGTCCACCTATGGCTGGGGCTATACGCTGTACTACGCGACCAATTTCATCTTCACGGGCCTTGCCGTATCCATCGCCTTTCACGCGCGGCTGTTCAACATCGGCGGTGAAGGTCAGGCGGTGCTGGGCGGTCTGGGCGTGGCGATAGCCTGCCTTTATATCCCTTGGCCTCATTGGTCGCTGGCGCTGCTCGGTGCCGGTGCGATGGCTGCGGCTTTTGGTGCGGCATGGGCGGCGATCCCGGCCTATCTGCAGGCCAAACGCGGCAGCCATATCGTGATCACCACGATCATGTTCAATTTCATCGCCGCCGCCCTGCTGAACTACCTGCTGATCGGGCCGTTGAAGGTCTCCGGCTCCATGGAACCGGCCACCGCGACCTTCCCCGCCGCGACGCATCTGCCGTCGTTTCAGGATATGTTCAATTTCGGCGAAACCACGTTTTTCCGTGGCGCACCGGCCAATATCACCTTTTTCGTCGGTGTCGCGGCGTGCATTGCGATCTGGGCGCTGATCTGGCGCACAAGGCTGGGCTATGAACTGCGGTCCTATGGCCATTCAGAGGCTGCGGCGAAATATGCGGGCATCAGCCCGACCAAGATCATCATGATCACCATGCTGATTTCCGGCGGTCTGGCCGGGATGATGGCGATCAACAATGTGCAGGGCGAGGCCGAACGGCTGGTCCTGAACGCTGTCGAAGGCGCGGGTTTCATCGGCATCGCCGTGGCACTAATGGGGCGCAGCCATCCGTTTGGGGTCTTGCTGGCGGCTTTGCTCTTCGGGTTCCTGTATCAAGGCGGCGCGGAACTGGCGCTGTGGACCTCGATCCCGCGTGAGTTGATCATCGTCATTCAGGCCTTGGTGATCCTGTTCACCGGCGCGCTGGACAATATGGTGCGGATGCCGCTGGAACGGCTGTTCCTGTCCCTGCGGCGCGCGAAGCAATGATTGATATCCCGGTCGCCTTTTTGATGGAGCCTGTTGCCTAAATGGATTTTGCCACGCTTTTGCAGATGCTTGACGCCACCTTGCGTTTGGCGACACCTTTGTTGCTGGCTTGCCTCGCGGGCCTGTTTTCGGAAAGGGCCGGTATTTTCGATATCGGCTTGGAAGGCAAGATGCTCGCCGCCGCCTTCATGTCTGCCGCGATTGCAGCTGTGACGGGTGATGTCTGGCTGGGCATGCTCGCGGGGATCGGCGCGTCGCTGGTGCTGTCAGCGGTGCATGGTCTGGCCTCGATCACCTTCCGTGGCAACCAGCTCATCTCAGGCGTGGCGATTAACTTCCTTGCCGCCGGTCTGACGGTGGTCATGGCGCAAAGCTGGTTTCAGCAAGGCGGGCGCACCCCGCAATTGGCAGGCGATGCGCGGTTCAATCCGATTACCCTGCCCTTTGCCGATGCCATCCGCGATGTGCCAGTCATCGGGCCGATCTATTACGAATTGATTTCCGGCCATACGATCCTTGTCTATGTCGCCCTGCTGATGGTGCCGCTGACATGGTGGGTGCTCTATAGCACGCGTTTCGGCCTGCGCCTGCGGGCTGTGGGCGAAAACCCTGCCGCCGTTGATACGGCTGGCGTGTCGGTGATCGGCCTGCGCTTTGCCGCTGTAGCGATCTGCGGCGTGCTGTGCGGCCTGGCGGGCGCTTATCTCGCCACCGCCCTGCAAGCCAGTTTCGTCAAGGATATGAGCGCGGGACGCGGTTACATCGCCCTTGCCGCGCTGATTTTCGCCAAATGGCGGCCATGGTATGCGCTTTATGCCTGCCTGCTGTTCGGTTTCCTGCAAGCCCTGTCGCTGCGCCCTGATATCATCACGAATGTAATCGGGTTCCGCGTGAACGGGCAATTGCTGGATGTGCTTCCCTTTATTCTGACCGTGATCATCCTTGCCGGTTTTGTCGGCAAGGCGATCCCCCCACGCGCAGGCGGCCAACCCTATGTCAAAGAACGCTGAAACACTCGCCACCCAGATCAAGGCACTGGCGGGCGATGCGCCGGTGCGGCTGGGTCTGATCCTCGGCTCTGGCCTAGGCCATATCGCCGATGCGGTGGATGGGGTGAAGATCCCCTATACTGACCTGCCCGGCTTTCCCCATGCCGGGGTCTCTGGCCACAACCCGAACCTTGTGATCGGTGATCTGGAAGGCGTGCGTGTCGCCGTTTTCGGTGGCCGCGCGCATTATTACGAACAAGGTCGCCCGGATGTGATGCGCCTGCCGCTGGAGGTGCTGCGCGCCTTGGGTGGCCAAGCGGTGATCGCGACCAATGCCGCCGGATCGATGCGGGCGGATATGCCCACAGGGTCGATCATGTGCCTGTCGGATCACATCAACTTTTCCGGGCTGAACCCGCTGATCGGGGAGGCCACGGACGCGCGGTTCGTCCCGATGAAAGACGCCTATGACCCCGCGATCCGCGTCGGCCTGCGCGCCGCCGCCGACAGCACCGGGACCGAGATGGCCGATGGCATCTATGCCTGGTATTCCGGCCCGTCTTTTGAAACCCCTGCCGAAATCCGCGCCATTGCCATGCTCGGCGCCGATGCGGTGGGCATGTCGACGGTGCCAGAGGTGATCCTCGCCCGGTTCCTTGGCCTGAAAGCCGCCGCGATTTCGACCATCACCAATATGGCCGCAGGGTTAAGTGACGAGGCGATCAGCCACGAACATACCAAAGCAATGGCCCCCATCGGTGCCGCGAAGCTGGAAAAAGTGCTGCGCGCCTATCTGCGCGGGCTGGCTTAGGGCCGGTTTCAGCGCCGCAACAGCAGTGGCGGGCACAAATGCTGCAATTGCAGCCAGAACGCCCGTCAAGGTTTGACACTGACGCGGATAAGGTGCTTTGTGCCTGCACTGGCCCCAAGTCCCGGACCGTTCAATGATCATTTACCTGCCCATCGCCGAGGTGTCGGTCAATGCCTTCCTTTTGCTGGGCTTGGGCGGCATGGTCGGCGTGTTATCCGGCATGTTCGGCGTCGGCGGCGGGTTTCTGATCACGCCTTTGCTGTTTTTCATCGGCATTCCGCCTGCGGTCGCGGTCGCGACCAGCACCAATCAGATCGTGGCCTCATCCATCTCGGGCGTGCTCGCGCATTTCAAACGCAAGACGGTCGATCTGGTGATGGGTGGCGTGCTGATGGCCGGCGGTTTGGTCGGATCGGCGATTGGTGTCGTGATCTTCAACTACCTGCGCGCCCAAGGTCAGGTCGATCTGCTGGTCCAGCTTTGCTATGTGATCTTTCTGGGGGCCATCGGCGCGCTGATGTTCGTCGAAAGCCTGCGCGCGATCAGGCGCGCCAGCAAACCGGGTGCGGTGCCAGTGCGGCGCAAGCATAATTGGGTCCATGCCCTGCCGTTCAAGATCAAGTTCCGAGTGTCAGGCCTTTATATCTCGGTCATTCCGCCGATCATGGTGGGGATGGTCGTGGGGATATTGGCCGCGATCATGGGGGTTGGCGGCGGGTTCATCATGGTGCCTGCAATGATCTATATCCTTGGGATGCCGACCAAAGTGGTGATCGGCACATCCTTGTTGCAGGTGATCTTTGTCGCGGGTTTTACCACGATGCTGCATGCCACGACCAACCAGACGGTTGATGTGCTCTTGGCGATGCTTTTGCTGATTGGCGGCGTGATCGGCGCGCAGGTCGGCACGCGGATCGGGCTGCGGATGAAGGCGGAACAATTACGCATCCTGCTGGCCATGCTGGTGCTGCTGGTCTGCGGCAAGCTGGCCTTTGATCTGCTGGTGATGCCATCCGAACTGTATTCGCTTGGCGTGAGGGGCGCATGATGATCCGCGTGATCGCCTTGCTGATGTTGCTCGCCCTGCCTGCCAAGGCAGAGGAAATCGTGCTTGGCCTCAGCCGCGATGCCGTGGCGATCACGGTAACCTTTCAAGGCTCTGACATCATTGTCTTTGGCGCGGTCAGCCGCAACGCCCCTGCCCCGCAGGACAGTGAACTGGGTGTCATCGTCACGATTGCCGGACCGGATGAGCCTGTCACCGTCCGGCGCAAGGCCCGCCGCATGGGCATCTGGGTCAATACCGATGCCGTCGATGTCAGCGCTGCGCCGTCATTTTATGCCGTCGCCACCACCGCCCCGATCTCCGAAGTCCTGCGCGATGTCGAAGACCTGCGCAATCAGATCACCATCCCCCGCGCGATCCGGGCTGTCGGGGCCACCGTCCCCGACAGCGCCGCCTTTACCGAGGCGCTGATCAGGATCAAAACCGATCAGAACCTCTATCAGATGCTGGAAGGGGCGGTGCAACTCGATCAGGACACTTTGTTCCGCAGCGCGATTTCCCTGCCCGCAACCCTGACCGAGGGCGATTATACTGCCCATATCTATCTGACCCGCGACGGCGTGGTGATCGACGATTATCTGACCACGATCCCGGTCAGCAAGGTCGGGCTGGAACGCTGGCTCTATAACCTCGCGCATACGCAGGCCTTTCTCTATGGCCTTATGTCACTGGCGATTGCGGCGGGCGCAGGCTGGCTGGCCTCTGCCGTCTTTGGCATGCTGCGCCGCTAGCCGCGCCCGATATGCGGCATCGTGGATGCCATGACCATCATGCTTTGCACATTCGCCTCTGGCGGCAAGGACGCCATGTGAAATACGGCGCGGGCGACATCTTCGACAGCCATAGTGGGCAAAGGCGGCAGGCCTTCAGCGGCGCGTTTCAGTTCCAGGCCCTGCACCAATTCGGTGCGCGCATTGCCGATATCGATCTGCCCGCAGGCGATGTCGAAGGCGCGCCCATCAAGTGTCAGGGTCTTGGTCAACCCGGTCACCCCATGTTTAGTCGTGGTATAACAGACCGACCCTTCCCGTGGCGTATGCGCGGAAATCGACCCGTTATTGATGATCCGCCCACCCATCGGCGTCTGATGCCGCATCTGGCGGAACGCCGCGCGGGCGCAAAGGAACATGCCGGTCAGGTTCACATCCAGCACCGCGCGCCAGTCATTCAGCGCGATCTCGTCAATCGTGGTCTGTGGCCCGAACATGCCCGCATTGTTGAACAGCACATCCAGATGGCCAAAACTGGTAAAGGCCGCATCGACCGCCCGTTCATCGGTCACATCGCAGGGCAAGGGCACAGCATTGGGATGGGCCATTTCGGCCAGAACCTCTGGCCTGCGCGCGATCAATCCGACGCGCCAGCCATTATCCAGAAAATGCAACGCCGTGGCGCGCCCGATCCCGGCACTTGCGCCTGTGATGATGATGGTTTTCATAATTCCTCCGCTTTCAACTCCAATGTGGACACCGGCACCTCCAGATCATCGACCCCCAGCGCCAATTCCGGTCGCGCCAGCCGGTTGCGCACGACCCAGCGCAATTGCGTCTCCGCCCGCGTGATCGCGACATAGGCCAGGCGTTTCCACAACGGCTGGCCCGCCTCCATCCGCCCCATGCGGCTGGCAATTTCGATATCGGGGGCAAAGACCTGCACCGTATCCCATTGCGACCCCTGCGCCTTGTGGATCGTGACAGCCGCGCCATGCAGGAACGTCGCCCCCATCCGCGCGGCGAAAGGGATGAAGGGTTCGGCGTCACCTTCGAGTTCGATCTTGACGATACTGGCCGCAGAAATGCGCGGGTCCTCTGCCCCGATCACATGCAGCCGCGAAAAACCGGGTTTCTTGCCGGGGCCGAGGTAGATGACCTGCGCGCCTTTGATCAGCCCCCGTGCCTCCAGATCCAGCCGTTTCTTGCGGTGTTTCAGCGGCAGCTCAATCCCGTCACAGATCAGCGGCTCGCCCGGCAACAGCGCATCGACGGGCGCATTGAAGGCGGATCGAAACGCATGGATCAGCTTGATCCGCGTCGCATTGCGCCAGACCAGACAGGGGGAGCGCGCCATCAGATCCGCCTCGACCCGTTGCGCCATGACGACACGCTCGTCGCGCGCGGCGGCTTCGGCGACCAGCCGTTCAAAAGCGTAGAAATCAATCATCGGATCGGCCAAAGCATGGGCCAGATCAAGGATCGGATTATCCGCATCCTGCCGGTGAATCCGGCTTAGCGTCAGAACGCGGGATTTGGGCAGTGTTTCAAACACCATCCCGCCGCTGGATTGCACGGGGGGCAATTGCGCCGGATCACCGAACAGTAGCAGGGTCGGAAAAATCTCTTTCAGATCATCGAATTGCTTGGCATCCAGCATCGAACTTTCATCGACAAAGCCGATATCGAGCGGTTCTTCGCGCCGTTTCCAGCCGGTGATGAAATCACTGCCGCGCAGCCCCGCCGCCGCCAGCGCCGCAGGCACAGAAGTGTTAATCTGATAGGATGCCCAGGCGCGGTCCAATGCGATTTCGGTCAGGCCTTCGATCTCTGGCCGCTCACCCTGCCCTGCCAGCCATTCGGCGATCCTTTCATATTCAGGATCATAGACAGGCGTATAAAGTATCCGGTGAATCGTCGTCGCAGGCACCCCGCGGTTGCGCAAGACGCTGGCGGCCTTGTTGGTCGGTGCCAGAATCGCCAAAGTGCGGCGATCCTTGCGCTTGCGCCCTTCCCAATCGCCGGAAATGATATCGACACCCGCCTCGGCCAGCGCCTTGTAAAGCGCGGCAAGCAGCATGGTCTTGCCCGACCCGGCCTTGCCGATCACGGCCAGAACGGAGGACGCATCGCTTTGCGGGGGTTGCAGCAGGCTGTCATCCAGATCGACACCGGCCTGCCGCAGGGCGGTTGCGACATTATCCCAGGCCTCGGCCTGATCTTCGGAAAAGGTGATCACAGGTGCATTCATGACGGCGACATTATCTGCGCCCGCCCCGCGTCACCACCGCCTTATCATCCATCACAGCGAAAATCTTCCCCGCGGGGAAGGTTCACTCGCTTTGTTCAAAATACTCCCGCGCGGCGCGCATCCTGCCCTCTCACGCGCCACCACCCGGTGGCGATGGCGCGCCGGGGTGATCTCAGCGCCCCTCCCGCGACGCTTCGATCGTGTCGGCAAAGGTGCGCAGACCTGTCACCGGGGCCTGCACCAGCACCGCCATATTGCCGGGCTTATGTTCGTTGCGGCGCATCTTGGTATGGGCCAGCGGAATTTCCGACCAGGCGAAACATTCCGACATGCAAGGGTCCAAGCGGCGTTCGACCATCAGGTTGTTGGCCGCACTCGCCTGTTTGAGATGGGCAAAGTGGCTGCCCTGCAACCGTTTCTGATGCATCCACATATAACGCACGTCAAAGGTGCAATTGAACCCGGTGGTGCCCGCGCAGATCACGACCATGCCGCCTTTTTTGCAGACCAGCGATGACACTGGAAATGTCGCCTCACCCGGATGTTCGAACACCATATCGACGTTCTTGCCTTTGCCGGTGATGTCCCAGATCGCCTTGCCGAAACGGCGCGCCTCTTTCAGCCAGGTGTTATATTCGGCGGTATTGACCTTGGGCAATTGTCCCCAGCAGGAAAAATCATTGCGGTTGATCACACCTTTGGCCCCCAGCGACATCACGAATTCACGCTTGCTTTCGTCGCTGATCACCCCAATCGCATTGGCACCCGCCGTGTTGATCAACTGGATCGCATAGGACCCGAGCCCACCCGAAGCACCCCAGACCAGCACGTTCTGCCCCGGTTTTAGGTCATGCGGTTCATGGCCGAACAGCATCCGATACGCGGTGGCCAGTGTCAGCGTGTAGCAGGCACTTTCTTCCCATGTCAGGTGCTGCGGACGCGGCATCAATTGCTGCGCCTGCACGCGGGTGAATTGGGCAAAAGACCCATCCGGCGTCTCATAGCCCCAGATCCGCTGGCTGGGCGAATACATCGGATCGCCGCCGTTGCATTCCTCATCATCGCCATCGTCCTGATTGCAATGGATCACGACCTCATCGCCGACTTTCCAGCGCTTGACCTTGTCACCCACGGCCCAGACGATGCCCGCCGCGTCTGACCCGGCGATGTGATAAGGCGCGCCATGGCCATCAAACGGGCTGATCGGTTCGCCCAAACCTGCCCAGACGCCGTTGTAATTCACGCCCGCCGCCATGACGAGGACGAGCACCTCGCCTGAATCAATCGCTGGGGTTTCCACCACCTCAAGCTGGAACGCCTTTTCAGGTTCCCCATGCCGTTCACGCCGGATCGTCCAGGCATGCATCTGTCCGGGCACATGGCCCAAGGGCGGCATTTCACCCATCGCGTAAAGGTCTTTGCGTTCGGCCGCATAGGCGGCTTCACCAGTGGTCAGATCAAGGGCCATTTCCATCTCCATCGCCGTCTATCCGGTTTGTGCCGCAGTGCAGAATCACGCGGGCTTACCGGATTGATACGAAGCAGCGCGCAACATTGCAACACCGATGGATCATATTTTGTAATTTTATGTCTGCTGCGTTGCAGAAAGAGACAGGGGCTCTGCGATGTTGTCGAAATGATGGGCAATCGAATTGGCGTAGTAGGTCAGGATCGGGGTTCCGATCTCGGTCACCGTGATGATATCGCCCTGCTGCGTGATCAGGCGGCGCGCGATCAACCTTTCCAGCACATCAGGCACCAAAGTAGGTGCAGGGCGGCGCGGGCGCGGCAGATGTCGGGCTTGCAACAGCTGCAAGGACTGCGCCACGTCCGCGATCAGCGCATCCTTTGACATCGGCCCTGCCGCCAGCAGATGCCGCGCGATCAGCGGCACGCCAGTCACCGGCGTCACATCGGCGATGCGCTGCATCAGGGTCTGGGCCACCTTCTGGGTTAAATCCGGGGTCCCGGTGGACACGAATTTCGACAATTCCAAAGGTTCGCCGAAACTGACCGAGGCTGTGCCATAGCCCTGAAACCGCCCAGTCAGCCGCAGCCACAGATGATGACCAAGCCTGCGCAACAGCCGCCACAGCGGCGGACGGAACCGGCGGGTGCCGGATTTGCCTGCGGCGATCAGGATCGTGTCTTCCAGCACGCGATCATAATTCAGCGCGACGGGGACAAAGATCACCTCGCGCGCTTTGGGATCGAAATCCTCGATGATGTAATTCAGCAGACCCGTGCGCGGCGCGGCGAGTTTGCCGTCCAGCGTCAGCCCGCCTTCAGGGAACACGGCCTGTGTCACACCACCCCGCGTCGCCATCTGGACATAGCGCGACAACACCCGCCGATAAAGCGCGCCGCGCGATTGCCGCCGGATAAAATAGGCCCCCATCGCGCGGATGATCGAGGACAGCGGCCAGATCCGCGCCCATTCCCCCACCGCATAAGACAAGGCCCCAGCATTGGCAGCCAGATAGGTCACCAGCACGTAATCCATATTGCTGCGATGATTGATAACAAAGACAACGGCGGCATCGGGATCAATCTCGGCCATGCGTTTACGGTCCAGCGTGCCAAGCTGAATGCGATAGAGCGATTTCGACAGCCAGCGCGCGATCCTGATCCCGATACTGAAATAGGCGGTCGCGGAAAAGGATGGCACGATCTCGCGCGCATAATGGCGGGCTTTTTCAAAGGCCACGTTTTCGGGGACATTATTGGCGCGCGCATGGTCCACAATCGCCTGCGTCACCTGCGGGTCGTAGATCAGGCGCTGGATCATGTCATAGCGGCGGGCCAACTTGAACGGCTCGATCGGGCGCTGCAGATTCTTGTTGACCCGCGCGATCACACGTTCGGCGCGTTTGCGGAAAAACCAGCGCACCGAGGGAAACAGGAAATGCGACGCAAAAGTGACCCCGGCGAAGAGGACAATCAGCACGAAGGCCCAGACCGGCAAGGATATGGTTTGCGTCATGACGCGAAACTGACAGGGTTACGACCCAAGGTAAATCCCGTCATGCTGCGATGCAGCGAATTGACAGCGCCACAAAATGTCCCATAAATGGCATGTCGCGTAATTTAATTGCGCATAGTGATTCAGGAGTAGCCCCATGTCGCAGATGCAAAAAGACCGCCCTTGGCTGTTCCGTACCTATGCCGGCCATTCGACGGCTGCGGCGTCCAATGCGCTTTATCGCGGCAACCTTGCCAAAGGGCAGACCGGCCTGTCGGTGGCTTTCGATCTGCCGACGCAGACCGGCTATGACAGCGACCATATTCTGGCCAAGGGCGAGGTCGGCAAGGTGGGTGTGCCAGTCGCGCATCTGGGCGATATGCGGATGTTGTTCGATGATATCCCGCTGGACCAGATGAACACGTCGATGACGATCAACGCGACGGCCCCATGGCTACTGGCGCTCTATATCGCCGTGGCCGAGGAACAGGGCGCTGATATCACCGCCCTGCAAGGCACGGTGCAGAATGATATCATCAAGGAATATCTGTCGCGTGGCACCTATATCTGCCCACCGGAACCCAGCTTGCGGATGATCACCGATGTCGCGGCCTATACCCGCGAACATCTGCCGAAATGGAACCCGATGAATGTCTGTTCCTATCACCTGCAAGAGGCGGGTGCGACACCCGAGGAAGAACTGGCTTTCGCGCTGGCCACCGCGACAGCCGTGCTGGACGATCTGCGCGGCAAAGTCCCCGATGAACATTTCCCCGAAATGGTCGGGCGGATTTCATTCTTCGTGAATGCCGGTATCCGGTTTGTCACCGAATTGTGCAAAATGCGGGCTTTTGTCGAACTTTGGGATGAAATTTGCGCCAATCGCTATGGCGTGGAAGATGCGAAATACCGGCGTTTCCGCTATGGCGTGCAAGTCAATTCATTGGGGCTGACCGAACAGCAACCCGAAAACAACGTTTACCGTATTTTATTGGAAACGTTAGCGGTAACTTTGTCCAAAAACGCCCGCGCCCGCGCCGTGCAATTACCCGCCTGGAATGAGGCTTTGGGCCTGCCACGCCCTTGGGACCAGCAATGGTCACTGCGGATGCAACAGATTCTTGCTTATGAAACCGATCTTTTGGAATTTGATGATCTGTTTGACGGGAATCCCGCAATTGATCGTAAGGTGAATGAATTGAAGGAAGGTGCGCGCGCCGAACTTGCGCAGATCGACGGGATGGGCGGCGCAGTTAAGGCCATCGGCTATATGAAATCGCGGCTGGTCGAAAGCAATGCGGCAAGGATAGCCGGGATCGAAAGCGGCGCGACAACAGTCGTCGGCGTCAACAAATGGCAGGCGGGCGAACCATCACCGCTGACCGCCGGTGACGATGCGATCATGATCGCCGACCCCGCGGCTGAGGCGGATCAACTGGCCCGCCTGGACGCGTGGAAAGCCGCGCGCGACCCTGCAGCCGTGCGCGACGCCCTGACAGCCCTGCGCGACGCCGCCCAAAGCGACATCAATATCATGATCTCCTCCATCGCCTGCGCGCGTGCGGGTGTGACGACCGGCGAATGGGCCGACGTGATCCGCGCCGTCTTTGGCCAATACCGCGCGCCCACAGGGGTCAGCGCCAACCCGTCCAACCGGACCGAAGGGCTGGATGATCTGCGCGAACAGGTAAATCAGGTCAGCACCGCGCTGGGGCGCAGGCTGAAATTCCTCGTCGGGAAACCCGGGCTCGATGGCCATTCCAACGGTGCCGAACAGATCGCAGCGCGGGCGCGCGATTGCGGCATGGATATCGCCTATGACGGAATCCGGCTGACACCGGATGAAATCATCACCTCTGCCCGCGAAAACGGCGCGCATGTGATCGGGCTTTCCATCCTGTCGGGATCGCATGTGCCATTGGTGCGCGAGGTGATGACAAAATTGCAAGCAGCAGGTCTGGGCTATATTCCGGTGGTCGCGGGCGGTATTATCCCCGACGATGACGCCATTGCCTTGCGCGCGATGGGCGTCGCGAAAGTCTATACCCCGAAAGATTTTGAATTGAATAAGATCATGGCAGATATCGTCACGCTCGCTGATCCAAGGTCAGCCGCAGCAGAATAATCATATCTTTTTGGCTATAGCGGAACAATTTCCATTTTCTTTTGTTAATTGTATGGATACCGGTGATCAAACATAACCTGACGATGGAAAACAAAATGAAAATAGATCTTTCTGCGATGTCACGCGCACAGCTCGAAAGCCTCAAACTGCAAGTTGAAAAAGCATTGGTCGACGTGGCGGAAAAAGACAAAAAAGCGGCTCTCGCCGCTGCCGAAAAAGCCGCTGCCGATCACGGCTTCTCTCTGGCAGAGATTACCGGCCAGATGGCGGGCCGCAAAGGCAAGGCCGGGCCGAAATCCACCGCACCTGCGAAATACCGCAATCCCGAAGACGCAAGCCAGACCTGGACCGGCAAAGGCCGTCAGCCACAATGGTTCAAATCCGCGCTGGCCGATGGCACATCGCCCGAAGCAATGGAAATCTGAGAATATAGCGGGAAAGGGTCTTTGCCCTCTCCCGCTTTCCACCGCTAAGCTGTAGCATCCCCCGAAAAAGGAGATGCGCGTGACAGTTCACATCGGTGCCGCCAAAGATGATATCGCCCCCACAGTTCTCATGCCCGGCGATCCTTATCGCGCGAAATGGGCGGCAGAGACATTCCTCGACAATCCCCGCTGCATCAATCAGGTGCGCGGCATGCTGGGTTTCACCGGCACATGGCAAGGCCATCCGGTGACGATCCAAGGATCGGGGATGGGGATGCCGTCGATGTCGATCTACGCCAATGAGCTGATCCGCGACTATGACGCGCAGACACTGATCCGCATCGGGTCCTGCGGCGGCATGCAGGATCATGTCGGCATCCGCGATGTCATTCTGGCGATGTCGACGACGACCTTATCCACGCCATCCAGCGGAATCTTCAAAGACCTGAACTTTGCGCCTACGCCTGATTTTGGCCTGCTGATGGCAGCCTATCAGGCCGCACAGGCCAAAGGCACGAAAACCCATGTCGGCGGGATCTATTCATCGGATGTCTTTTACGACGAACGCCCCGATTTAAACGAGCAGATGATGCGCCACGGCATTCTGGGGGTGGAGATGGAAGCGGCAGAGCTTTACATCCTCGCCGCCCGCTACAAACGCCGCGCTTTGGCCGTGCTGACGGTCAGCGACCATCTGATCACACACGAGGCGCTGCCTGCAGAGGATCGTGAAAGATCATTCGGCGATATGGTCGAAATCGCACTACAGGCCGCCTTCGCCTAGCGCCCGTGCGACCCGTCATATCCATTGACCGCAGGCGGCACCCAACCATCCAGATCACCCGCCTGCGGTGCCAGCACCTCCATCAGCAGCGGATAGCAGGCGGCGGTGTCAGAGGAATGTTCCGCACTGCAATCGCCGCCCGGACAGGCGCTGAGCACGGCAAGCAGGTCAATCTCGGCAAACAGATCAAGGTGATCGCCGGGGCGCACCGGGCTCGCTTTCATGAAATATTGCCCAGTGTCGCGGGTGAAGCCGGTGCACATGAAGACATTCAGCACATCATGCACATGGCGTTCGGCCTGCGCCAAAGGCAGATCAGCCGCATCCGCCAAGGCGCGGGTCAGGTTGGAATGGCAGCAATGGTGGTAATCCACGCCGGACAGCAACCGTCCTGTATAAGGATCGCAGCGCGTGCCGATCACGTCATGCACCGAGCCGCCAAATTCATCGATGCCATACCAGCCCAATGTATCCGCCACCACGGTCGCCATCGGACGCAGATAGGGAAAGCACGACCAGAGCCTGTCGCCGGTGGTGACATGCGTGCCATGCAAGGCGCGGGTCTTTCCGGAATAGAAATGCTCATCCAGATTATCGGCAGCAAAGAGGTTCAGATCACCAACCTGCGGCCCGTCCACCGATGAAATCCGCAACACATGGCCCGCGGGCACCCGGATCGACGCCGCCTCGCGTTGTGGCACGATCACGCGCCCGGCCACCTGCGCCCCTGCCGCAGCACGCTGCAACAGCGCCATGTCAGGCTGCGGCAATGTTTCCACCGGATAGCAGATCACCGGCTTCACCGCCCGGCGGGCCTCGGCATCCTCAGGTATCTTATTCATCGTCAGAGCCTAAATATCCCCGCCGGAGGCTTAAAAGTTTTTTCTTAAACCACCCGCTCCACCATCATGCCCTTGATGCTGGCGATGGCTTTGGCCGGGTTCAGCCCCTTGGGGCAGGTCTTGGCGCAGTTCATGATCGTATGGCAACGATAGAGCTTGAACGGATCTTCCAGATCATCCAACCGCTCGCCCGTCGCCTCGTCCCGGCTGTCCACGATCCAGCGATAGGCATGCAGCAGCGCCGCTGGCCCCAGATAACGGTCACTGTTCCACCAATAGGACGGGCAGGATGTCGAACAACAGGCGCACATCACGCATTCATAAAGCCCGTCAAGTTTCTTGCGGTCGTCGATCGACTGCTTCCATTCCTTGGCAGGCTCGTTCGACTTCGTCTCCAACCACGGCATGATGCTGGCATGCTGGGCATAGAAATGCGTCAGATCGGGGATCAGATCCTTGATCACCGGCATGTGGGGCAAGGGGTAGATCTTGATATCGCCCTTGATCTCATCCATGCCATAGATACAGGCCAAAGTATTGATCCCGTCGATATTCATCGCACAAGACCCGCAGATGCCTTCCCGGCAGGACCGGCGGAAGGTCAGGGTCGGATCAATCTCATTCTTGATCTTGATCAGCGCGTCCAGCACCATCGGGCCGCAATTATCCATATCGAGGAAATAGGTATCCAACTGCGGGTTTTTCCCATCCTCGGGGTTCCAGCGATAGACCTGCACCTTGCGCAGGTTCGTGGCACCTGCGGGTTTGGGCCAGGTCTTGCCTGTCGTCATGCGGGAATTCTTGGGAAGCGTCAGTTGTACCATTTGCTCTTTCCTTCAATCACAGGCGCAAGGCCCGCATCATCATCTCAGTCGTGCCGGTCTGATCGGCGGCTCACCCGTCAGACCAAAGACGCAACTATCATATACTTCCAGCGGGTCGCGGCCCCGGATCGCATCAGAGGTGATGCCGATCCGGGCCGAGGCGAAAGCCCCGCTATTGCTGTTCACCCCGACAGTGCCGCCGAATGTCGGACCCTGCGCATCGCGGGCGCGTTCTTCACACCGATCTGCGGCGCGTTCGGGCGTGACCGGCCCACAGGCCGCCAACGCCACGAACATCACCGCAAGGATCCGCATCAGAAGGTCCGCACTTTCGGCTTGATCCGGTCTTCGGAAATCCCGCCTTCAGCTTCGGTCGTCAGCGGCTTGGTGATCACCGGGCGATAGCTGAGCGTCGTTTTCGCGCCATCGACATGGGCCAAAGTGTGCACACGCCAGTTTTCATCGTCGCGCGCGCTGTAGTCTTCATGCGCATGCGCACCCCGGCTTTCCTTGCGCGCCTCGGCCCCGACGATGGTCGCCAGCGCGTTTGGCATCAGATTCGCCAGTTCCAAGGTTTCCATCAGGTCAGAGTTCCAGACAAGGCTGCGATCCGTGACCTTGATATCATCCATCTTGCCTGCAATCGCAGTCATCTTGGCGACACCTTCGGCGAGGGTCTTATCGGTGCGGAACACCGCCGCATCGGCCTGCATCGCCTTTTGCATCTCCAGCCGCAGCTCTGCCGTGCCGACATTGCCCTTGGCATGGCGCACGCCATCGAAACGGTCAAAACAGGCATCCACAGACGCCTGATTCAACGTCGGGTTCGGTGCGTTGCGGTCCACAACCTCCCCCGCCCGGATCGCCGCCGCGCGGCCAAAGACCACCAGATCGATCAGGCTGTTCGACCCCAACCGGTTCGCGCCATGGACCGAGGCACAACCCGCCTCGCCCACAGCCATCAGGCCCGGGACGATGGCAGTTGGATTTTCGGCAGTGGGATTCAACACCTCACCATAATAATTGGTCGGGATACCGCCCATGTTATAATGCACGGTCGGCAGCACCGGGATCGGCTCCTTGGTCACATCGACACCGGCGAAGATGCGCGCGCTTTCAGAAATACCCGGCAGACGTTCGGCCAAAGCCTCTTTCGGCAGATGGTTCAGGTTCAGGTGGATATGGTCGCTGTTTGCGCCCACACCGCGCCCTTCACGGATTTCCATCGTCATGCAGCGGCTGACATAGTCACGCGGTGCGAGGTCTTTGTAATTCGGCGCATAGCGTTCCATGAAACGCTCGCCTTCGGAATTGGTCAGGTAACCGCCTTCGCCACGCGCGCCTTCGGTAATCAGGCAACCAGCGCCATAGATCCCGGTCGGGTGGAACTGCACGAATTCCATATCCTGCAACGGCAGCCCCTGCCGCGCGACCATGCCGCCACCATCACCGGTGCAGGTATGGGCAGAGGTGGCGCTGAAATAGGCGCGGCCATAACCGCCGGTAGCCAACACGACAGTCTTGGCATTGAACACATGCATCGTGCCATCGTCGAGCTTCCACGCGATCACACCCTGACAGATACCGTCATCGGACATGATCAGATCAAGCGCGAAATATTCGATATAGAACTCGGCCTTCTGCTTCAGCGACTGGCCATAAAGCGTGTGCAGGATCGCATGGCCGGTCCGGTCAGCGGCGGCACAGGTGCGCTGCACCGCAGGGCCTTCACCGAATTCGGTGGTATGGCCGCCAAAGGGGCGTTGGTAGATCTTGCCTTCTTCGGTGCGCGAAAACGGCACGCCGTAATGTTCCAGCTCATAAACCGCCTTGGGCGCTTCACGCGCAAGGTATTCCATCGCATCAGTATCGCCCAGATAATCCGAGCCTTTGACGGTATCGAACATATGCCATTGCCAGTGATCCGGCCCCATGTTCGACAAGGATGCGGCGATCCCGCCTTGCGCGGCAACCGTATGCGACCGGGTCGGAAAGACTTTGGTGATACAGGCCGTTCGCAGCCCTTGTTCGGCCAAGCCCAAAGTGGCGCGCAGACCGGCACCCCCTGCCCCTACGACGATCGCGTCATAGGTATGTGTCTCGTATTCATAAGCGGCCATCTGGTATTGCTCCGAAAATATTTACAATGCGATGCGGATGATTGCGAAAACCGCAAACGCCGCCGCTGCGTAAGACAGACAAATCATGCCGATGATCGCGGCCTTACGTGCCAGACCATGAACATAATCCTCGATCAGGGTTTGGACACCCAGCCGGAAATGGAAAAACCCGACCAGCATGGTCAGAATGGCGACCACGGCAGGAAATGGCCGCTGGTAATAGGCGATCACCTCTTCATAGGGCGCGCCAAGGATCGCACCGAAAGTAAAGACAAAGAAAGGGATCAGCACCAGCAAGGCCACGGATGTCACCATCATCTGCCAATGGTGATGCGTGCCGGATTTCGCCGAGCCTGTGCCCGTGGCGCGTTTGCGATCTGTCAGAAATGCCATCTTTGATACTCCTTACAGCACAATCACAGTGAAAATCGTCAGGATCACTGACAGCACGACCATCATCTGACCCGCCATCTCGGATTTATCGACATCGAGCATCCGGCCTGAATCCCAGACCAGATGACGCAAGCCTCCCAGGGAATGATACCACAGCGCCCAGATCGACCCGAACATGACCAGCTTGCCGAACCAGCTTCTGATGACGCCATCGGCGGTGGCAAAAGCCTCTGGCCCGCTTGCGGCGGCGACGAACCACCACACGATCAAAAGTGCGGCAACGATCAGCGCATTGCCGGTGATCCGCACGAGGATGGATGTGATCGAGGTCCATTGCGGACGATAAATCGAAAGATGCGGCGAAAGCGGGCGATTGCCCCGGTTCACGTCGGCCATAAGTCTTCCCTTCAGTGGCTTGATGCTGTCCGGCTCGACAGCGCCTTGGCTTCCTACTTGCACCATTCCACCGCCAGAGTCACGCGCGGCACAAGGGTTTTTCCGCGTGAATATGCCGCGCCCGGCCAGTTTTTTCTATTTGTGATCACGATTTTTTCAGCTGTGATCACACCTTCATCATCGTCAGAGCTCAAATATCCCCGCCGGAGGCTTGGCATCGCAAAAGCGATGTCAAACCGGCATCAAAGCCCAGTAATCAAGGTCCAGCAACACGTCGGACCCGTATTTCCCATCCGCCCCGCGCAAGACACCCGCCTGCCCCTTGGTCGCGACCAGCCGCAGCCGGATCGCGCCAACACCGGGCGCAGATGTCTCTGCAAGATCCAGCACCTCGGACCATGCCCGGACCGTATCCCCGGCAAAACACGGGTTCGCATGCGCCCCACCATTCAGCGCCACGATCATCTGTGCATTGGCCAAGCCATTGAACGACAAGGCCCGCGCAAGCGAGATCACATGCCCACCATAGATCAGCCTTTTGCCATCATCCCGGTTGGTCGCGTCAAAATGCACCTTGGCGGTATTCTGCCACAGCCTTGTGGCCAGCATATGCTCGGCTTCTTCAATCGTGACGCCATCGACATGGTCGATCACCTCGCCCACCGCATAATCGCGCAAACGATGCGGCTCGCCCGCCAGCGCGAAATCGTAATGGGTGAAATCCAACCCCTGCGGCACGACCAGATCCGACGCCAGCACCACAGCGTCAAGCTCCGGGATAACCGCCTGTGGCGCGGGTCCCGACCCGCGCTTACGCACCATCACCCAGCGCACATAGGTCAGCAGCACCTCGCCATGCTGATTGCGCCCGGTGGTGCGCACCCAGACCACACCCGAGGTGCCGTTGGAATTCTCCTTGATCCCGATCACCTCTGACGTCGCGGTGATCGTATCGCCGGGCCAAAGCGGCGTGATCCAGCGCCCTTCGGCATAGCCAAGATTCGCCACGGCATTCAGCGACACATCCGGCACGGTCTTGCCAAAGACAGTGTGAAACGTCACCAGATCGTCCAGCGGGCTGAACGGCAAACCACAGGATTGCGCAAACTGATCAGACGAATGCAGCGCATGCCGCGCGGGGTAAAGCGCATGATAGAGCGCCCGCTCCCCCATCTTGATCGTGCGCGGCACCGCATGTGTGATCACATCACCAACGCCGTAATCCTCGAAAAACCGACCCGCGTTGGTCTTGGTCATTGCTGGCCCAGTTTCATCTCGGGCGAATAGGGCGCATCAATCTCCTTGGTCACCGCCTGCCCGCAGCGCATCACGCCATTGGCCTGATCAAAGGCATAGGTCGGGCTGCCGTAAAGCTCCCAACCCTTGGACAAAGCGTCAGAAACTTTGTGGCAAAAGGCGGATGTGTCGTCTTCGGTCAGTAAACGATAGATTTTCATCGGGTTATCCAAACGGGTTATAGCCAAGCCAGCTGTGAACAAGCGCGATCACCGCAAAGACAACGACAGTCGCCACAACAGCGGTCACTTCTTTCTTCATCGGCGCGACAGGCGGCGGGGTCCAGCCCCGGTTGGCACGGTTGATCAGGATCACTTCGACCACGGCCCATGCCAGCAGACCGCCAAACAGCACGAAAGACGGCACGTCGCCATTCACCAGCAAATGCGCCAATGCCCAGACCTTGACAGCAGTCAATTGCGGATGGCGGATTGTGCGGGTGATCCGGGTCTTTGCGCCGCTCGCGGCATAAAGATAGACCGCGAAGATCATCAGCAGATTGTTGATCCCGGTCATCGCCGGGCTGCGGCCCCAGAACACCGCGCCTTCCGCCGCGCGATAGCCGATCACCATCAGCACGATCCCCAGCACGGCGCCGATCGTGACGACCCATTTGCCGTTATCGCCAAGGCTGGCGCGGCTGTCAGGGGCCACGCGTTTCCAGACATGCACGCCCGACCACAAGATCAGGCCCAGAATAAGAAGTGTCATACGCTCTCCAATGCGGCGATGGCTTTTGCTTTGGCCAAAGTCGCCTGTGCGGTGACGATATGCAAGTTCTCAACGATCTTGCCATCCACAACGGCCACGCCTTGGCCTTGGGCCTGCGCCTCTTCAAAGGCCGCGATTTGACGGCGGGCCAGCGCGATATCATCCTCGGTCGGGCCAAAGGTGGCATTGGTGATCGCGATCTGCGCCGGATGGATCAGCGTCTTGCCGTCAAAGCCCATGTCGCGCCCCTCGGCACATTCAGCGCGCAGGCCGCCGTCATCCTGAAAGGCATTGTAAACGCCATCAAGCACCACGATTCCCGCCGCTTTCGCCGCGAGCAGGCACATCTGCAAGGCCAGCATCAGCGCAGGCCGCCCGCGCGACCCGATATCCTTGGCCAGATCATTGGTGCCCATCACGAAGCCCGCAATGCGCGGATGTGCCGCGATGCTGGCGGCGTTCAATATGCCCTGCGGGGTTTCCATCATCGCCCAGATCGGCAGATCAGGGACCAGAGCCGCCAAAGCATCGACATCCGCCGTACTGTTGACCTTGGGCAACAGAATTGCATCGCAATCCATCGCCACGACAGCGGCAGCATCCGCCTGACCCCACTCCGTCTCCAGCCCGTTGATACGCACAATCCGCTGGCGCGGGCCATAGCCGCCACCGGCTAAGGCAGCGAAAAGCGTATCACGCGCGGCAATCTTGGCATCGGGGGTGACGGCATCTTCCAGATCGAACAGAATCACATCAACAGGCAGGCCGCGCGCCTTGTCCAACGCCCGATCCTTAGATCCGGGAATATAAAGCGCAGAACGGGTGGGACGGTCATGCATCGAATCTACCTCGCAATAATCTTGCGCGAACATGGGCAGAAACTTGTCGATGATTCAACCCCGATCTTGCCGCAATGCAGCACGAAACACGCGGCGTGGCGTTAACTCTTTCTCAATCTTTGTGGTGTAGATTGGCCCAAAGGCACCAAAACCCCGCAATGAACGAGGCCAGAAATGATCATCACATCCCTTACGTTTTCCTCGCGATCGCGGCGATGTTCTGGGTCATGCCCCCAGCGCAATCCGCCGCGCGCGACCAGACAGCTATGGGCCACCGCGCACCGCACGTGGATATTCCCGGCAAAGCAGATAAAACCTTCCCCGCGGGGAAGATCGCGATCCTTGACCAGCGTGGCAGGACGCCCGGCGGGATAAACCTTCCCCGCGGGGAAGGTTTTGGATGACGCCTGTTTTCGCCAGCAACGAACGCGACAGTGACACCAAGGCAGGCAAACTACACCGCAGATCGCCATTGGCAGATCACTGAACCTGAAACGGTTTCAGGCCAATGCGACCCAGATCAACCGCAGGCCTGTCGCCACCAGCAACACATAGGTCAGTGCGAAAAAGGCGCGCTCAGGCACCAGCCGATGCGCTTTGACGCCAATATAGGCCCCAAGCAGCGCGAAAGGGGCCAGCACCGCGCTGGCCTTCAGCGTTTCGAGCGAAAAAATCCCCAGATAGGCATAAGGTACCACTTTCATCCAGTTGACCGCCCAGAATGTCAGGACAGTCGTTGCCTGAAACGCCGTTTTGCTCAGCCCTTGGGACAGCAGAAAAATCGCCGTCGGCGGACCGCCCGCATGGCTGACAAAACTGGTGAACCCGCCAACAAGCCCCGCCGCCCACGCAAAGGGGCGCGAAAACGGCATTTGCGTAACCTGCAGCCAGCCCAGACTGCGCGCCAGTTGGAACGCCACGAAGGCCAGACAGATCACCCCGATCAACAGCCGGAACAGATCGGCATCGACCAGCGTATAAAGCACAGCACCAATGATACAGCCCGGCACAGCACCCTGCATCATCCCCTTGGCCGATGGCCAGTGCCATTGTTTCCAGAACGGGCGCAGGGTCGCGGCATCGACCAGCATGAACAGCGGCAGGATGATCCCCAACGCCAGCCCGGGCGGGACCACCAGCGCCAGAATCGCCCCCGCGACAAAGGCCGCGCCAGAGCCGAAACCGCCTTTCGAAATGCCGCCAAACATGATGGCGGGAATCCCCACCGCAAAGAAAACCCAGTCGAATGTGATCACCTGACCGCCCCAAATGCCTTTGTTGTGACCTGATTAGCGGCTTTGCCCGGCGCTGACCATGGCGCGCGCGGCAGCACACTTGCCAGCGGGTCTGCAAAGGCTTACCCAAAGCGCGGAATTCAAAACCATCAAAGGACATATTTCCATGGCCAGACCCAAGATCGCGCTTATCGGTGCCGGACAGATTGGTGGCACGCTCGCCCATCTGGCGGCTGTCAAGGAACTCGGCGATGTTGTTCTCTTCGACATCACCGAAGGCATCCCGCAGGGCAAGGCGCTTGATATCGCTGAATCCGGCCCCGCCGCGAAATTCGACGGCAGCTTCAAAGGCACCAATGATTACGCCGATATCGCGGGCGCAGATGTCTGCATCGTCACCGCAGGTGTGCCCCGCAAACCGGGCATGTCGCGCGACGATCTGCTGGGCATCAACCTCAAAGTCATGAAATCCGTCGGCGAAGGCATTGCTGCTCATGCGCCGAATGCCTTTGTGATCTGCATCACCAACCCGCTCGATGCGATGGTCTGGGCGCTGCGCGAATTTTCCGGCCTGCCGCATCACATGGTCTGCGGCATGGCAGGCGTGCTGGATTCGGCCCGCTTCCGGCATTTCCTGGCGGAAGAATTCAACGTCTCGATGCGCGATGTCACCGCTTTCGTGCTGGGCGGCCATGGCGATACGATGGTCCCGCTAACCCGCTATTCCACTGTCGCTGGCATTCCTCTGCCCGATCTGGTCGACATGGGCTGGACCACGCAGGACAAGCTGGACGCCATCGTGCAGCGCACCCGCGACGGCGGGGCAGAGATTGTCGGCCTGTTGAAAACCGGCTCTGCCTTCTATGCGCCCGCGACTTCGGCAATTGAAATGGCCGAGGCGTTTCTGAAAGACCAGAAACGCGTTCTGCCCTGTGCCGCCCATGTCGATGGCGCTTATGGGTTGAACGGCTTCTATGTCGGCGTGCCGACCGTGATCGGTGCCGGTGGTATCGAACGCGTGGTCGAGATCAAGATGAACAAAGACGAACAGGCGATGTTCGACAAATCCGTCGATGCCGTCAAAGGTCTGGTCGAGGCTTGCAAAGGCATCGACGGTTCGCTGGCCTGATCAGCCACCAAGTCTATTGAGGGGGTCGCCAGTGGCGGCCCCTTTTTGCTGCGCATCAATGCTGGCGCAGGACAGATCGACCGCACCGAACAGATCCGCGACCATCGGCGCAAGATCAAAGGGCGCGTGCAGCAGCAGGCCCTTGCGCGTCAGGATACGGGCCAGATCCGGCGTCAGCCGTTTCACCCTGTCATGCACCGCCATCCCACCCTGCGGATCAGCAAGGATCGCATCGATCTGGGCCTGCCGGTGCGGCGATGGTGCCATGCCGCCGTGATGGGCAAACATCTCAGCCCGCAGCCGCAGCTTGCGCAGCCAATGCTGCGGCGTCAGACCGTCGAAATGCAACAATTCCACGCCAGTGACAGGTGCCATCCGGCAGGCATATTTCGCCTTGGGCCGATGGATCGACAATTCCAGACCGCGCCCGGTGCGGGTGAACACCTTGCCCTGCATATGACCGGCCAGACCGCCACGGGTCAGCGCATAATCGGGGCCAAAGACCCTGGCCCCGACCCGCGCCGGGCTGGTAAAGGGGCGGCGAAAGACGCCGTCAAAGATCGCCATGGGTTGGGTGCCGGGCAGATAGACCCGCTCCGCCACCGGCACGATGGCGCAATCCATCGCCGGGGCCATGGCGGCCAATGCGGCAGACACCCCGCCCGGCGCCCAGAGATATTCATCCGCATCGCAATGCAGCAACCAATCCGCCGTGCAGGCGCGATAGGCTTGGGTCGCGTTCTGAACCTGCCGGACCTCATGTTTCGCCGGGCGGCGCTCTTGCCAATGGGTCATGTCACAGCGGATCACCCGGACCTGCGGCACCTGTTCCATGATCTGTGCCGCCGGATCATCGGGGCGGTCGAAATATAACGTCACCTCTGCCGCGCCAAGGGCCAGATGCCAGGCGACAAAGGCCTGCACCAGCACAAGCGGTTCATCAACGGTTGCGACAACCGACCAAAGGGGGGCATCATGGGTCATGACAGGTTGATATCACCCCCGCGAATCCTTGAAAACGGCGGAAAATGGCTGGTCGTGGCGCGATTGGGAAATTTGTGATCACACGTTTTGAACAAGTGATCACAAATGTCGGATATTCCGCGTGCGGTTGAATTTTCAGTTAGAATTATGGGATTTTCTATGATTTAGACTGCTGCAACCGAAGTCAAATTGGACATGCCTTATGAATATCCACGAATACCAGGCCAAAGCATTGCTGCGCAGCTACGGCGCGCCCGTTTCCGACGGTCGCCCCGTCACCCGCGCGGAAGACGCGAAAAACGCTGCCGGTGAACTCGACGGACCGCTTTGGGTCGTCAAGGCGCAGATCCACGCCGGTGGCCGTGGCAAAGGCAAATTCAAAGAAGCCGATGCCGGCGACAAAGGCGGCGTGCGCCTGTGCAAATCGGTGGAAGAAGCTGCCGAGGAAACCAAGAAAATGCTGGGCCGCACCTTGGTCACGCATCAGACCGGCCCGGCAGGCAAGCAAGTGAACCGGGTCTATATCGAAGACGGGTCCGGGATTGAGACTGAACTTTACCTCGCCCTGCTGGTGGATCGCCAGACCAGCCGCATCAGTTTCGTCGTCTCCACCGAAGGTGGGATGGATATCGAAGAGGTCGCCGCCTCGACCCCCGAAAAAATCCTGTCGTTCAGCGTTGATCCGGCCACCGGCTATCAGGCATTCCACGGTCGTCGCGTTGCGTTCACGCTGGGTCTGACCGGCGGGCAGGTGAAACAATGCGTCACCCTGATGGGCCAGCTTTACAAAGCCTTCACCGAAAAAGACATGGAGATGCTGGAAATCAACCCGCTGATCGTGACCGACAAGGGCGATCTGAAGGTGCTGGATGCCAAAGTGTCGTTCGACGGCAATGCGATGTACCGCCAGTCGGATATCGCCAGCCTGCGCGATGAGACCGAGGAAGATTCCAAGGAACTTGCTGCCAGCAAATACGACCTGAACTATATCGCGCTGGATGGTGAAATCGGCTGCATGGTGAACGGTGCCGGTCTTGCGATGGCGACGATGGATATCATCAAGCTTTACGGTGCCGAGCCTGCCAACTTCCTCGACGTGGGCGGCGGTGCGACCAAGGAGAAGGTGACCGAGGCGTTCAAGATCATCACCTCTGACCCCAATGTCAAAGGCATCCTTGTGAACATCTTCGGCGGTATCATGCGCTGCGATGTGATCGCTGAAGGCGTGATCGCTGCGGTGAAAGAGGTGGGACTGAAAGTGCCGCTGGTCGTGCGTCTGGAAGGCACCAATGTCGAGAAAGGCAAGGAAATCATCCGCAATTCCGGCCTTGATGTGATCGCTGCCGACGACCTGAAAGATGGCGCGCAGAAGATCGTGAAAGCCGTCAAAGGTTAAACCCTAGGGCGGGGTTCACCCCGCCGTACCCCCCAGATTTCCCAAGGAGCCACCAATATGGCCATTCTCGTCAACGAAAATACCCGCGTGATCTGCCAGGGCCTGACCGGTTCGCAGGGCACGTTCCATTCCGAACAAGCCATCGCCTACGGCACCAAGATGGTCGGCGGCGTGACCCCCGGCAAAGGCGGCAGCACCCATCTGGACCTGCCCGTCTTCAACTCGGTCCACGAAGCGCGTCATGCGACAGAAGCCAACGCCTCGGTCATCTATGTGCCGCCGCCATTTGCGGCTGATTCCATTCTGGAAGCCATCGACGCCGAAATGGAACTGATCATCTGCATCACCGAAGGTATCCCGGTGCTGGACATGATGCGCGTCAAGCGCGCGCTGGAAGGGTCGAAATCCCGCCTGATCGGGCCGAACTGCCCCGGTGTCATCACGCCCGACGCCTGCAAGATCGGCATCATGCCGGGCCATATCCACCGCCGCGGGTCGGTCGGGGTTGTGTCGCGGTCCGGCACGCTTACCTATGAAGCAGTGAAACAGACATCTGACAGCGGCCTTGGCCAATCGACTGCCGTGGGTATCGGCGGCGACCCGATCAAAGGGTCCGAACATATCGATATCCTCGAAATGTTCCTAGCCGATGATGAGACCCATTCGATCATCATGATCGGTGAAATCGGCGGATCTGCCGAAGAAGAAGCGGCGCAGTTCCTTGCTGATGAGCGGAAAAAGGGCCGTTGGAAACCGACTGCCGGTTTCATCGCAGGTCGTACCGCCCCTCCCGGCCGTCGCATGGGCCATGCGGGTGCCATCGTGGCAGGCGGCAAAGGCGATGCCGAAAGCAAGATCGAAGCGATGAAATCCGCCGGCATCATCGTGGCCGACAGCCCTGCAACGCTGGGCGAGGCGGTCTTGAAGGCCATCGGGTAAATCGGGTTTCACCCCGACACCCATTTGCGGCGGGGGCCAGCCCCCGCCGGACGATATTTAACAAAGGTCCCCAGCCATGAACGACCATTCCCCCAACGATGTGTTCCACGCTTCCAGCTTTTTGCAGGGGCATAACGCGGCCTATGTGGAACAGCTTTACGCGCGCTATGCCGATAATCCCGGGGCGGTCGATGAAAGCTGGCAGGCGTTTTTCCGCAGCCTTGGCGATGCGCCCGCCGATGCGCAGGCCGAGGCTGCGGGCCCAAGCTGGGCACGCCGCGACTGGCCGCCAGTGCCGAATGACGATCTGACCGCCGCTTTGGACGGGCAATGGCCTGCGGAACCTGCCGCCGCTGCCGATAAGATCAAGGCGAAAGCTGCTGAAAAAGGCGTGTCGCTGGACGAAGCACAGGTGCGCACCGCCGTGTTGGACAGCTTGCGCGCCTTGATGATTATCCGCGCCTACCGGATCCGGGGTCATCTGATCGCCGATCTGGACCCGCTGGGCATGCGCGAAACCGTGCCGCACCCGGAACTGGACCCGGCCAATTACGGTTTCACCGCCAAGGATATGGACCGGCCGATCTTTATCGACAACGTGCTGGGCCTGGAAGTTGCGACCATGAACGAAATCATGGCCATTGTGAAACGCACCTATTGTGGCACATTCGCGCTGCAATACATGCATATTTCCAACCCTGAAGAGGCCGGTTGGCTGAAAGAACGCATTGAGGGTTACGGCAAGGAAATCAGCTTTACCCAGAACGGGCGCAAGGCGATCCTGAACAGCCTTGTGCAGGCCGAAGGTTTTGAAAAATTCCTGCATGTCAAATATATGGGCACCAAGCGGTTCGGCCTTGATGGCGGCGAAAGCCTGATCCCCGCGATGGAACAGATCATCAAACGCGGTGGCCAGTTGGGGATGGAAGATATCGTCATCGGCATGCCGCACCGGGGCCGGTTGTCGGTTCTGGCGAATGTGATGCAGAAACCTTACCGCGCGATTTTCAACGAATTTCAGGGCGGATCGTTCAAGCCAGAGGATGTCGATGGCTCCGGTGACGTGAAATATCACCTTGGTGCCTCGAATGACCGCAGCTTTGACGACAATACCGTCCATTTGTCGCTGACCGCCAACCCCAGCCACCTTGAGGCTGTGAACCCGGTTGTGCTGGGCAAGGTCCGCGCGAAACAGGACCAGAAGAAAGACACCGACAAGACCAAGGTCATGGCGATCCTGCTGCATGGTGATGCGGCATTTGCCGGTCAGGGTGTGGTTGCTGAAGGTTTCGGCCTGTCCGGTCTGCGCGGGCACCGCACCGGTGGCACGATGCATATCGTGGTGAACAACCAGATCGGTTTCACCACCGCACCGCATTTCAGCCGCTCCAGCCCCTATCCCACCGATATCGCGCTGATGGTCGAAGCCCCGATTTTCCACGTGAATGGCGATGATCCAGAGGCTGTGGTCCATGCCGCCCGTGTCGCGACCGAATTCCGCCAGAAATTCCACAAAGATGTGGTGCTGGATATCATCTGCTACCGCCGCTTTGGTCACAACGAAGGCGATGAGCCGATGTTCACCAACCCGGTCATGTATAACAAGATCAAGAAGCAAAAAACGACGCTGACGCTTTATACCGAGCGTCTGGTCAAGGACGGTCTGATCCCCGAAGGCGAGATCGAGGATATGAAAGCCGCGTTTCAGGCCCATCTGAACGAGGAATTCGAGGCCGGCAAAAACTATAAACCCAACAAGGCTGATTGGCTGGACGGGCGCTGGTCACATCTCGACCGAATGAAGGAAAAGAAATACCAGCGCGGCAAGACAGCGATTTCCGAAGGTGATTTCCTTGCCATCGGCAAGGCGCTGACCACCGTGCCGGATGATTTCCCGACCCATAAAACCATCGACCGG
Source organism: Yoonia sp. 67-2 (assembly GCF_035117555.1). Lineage (NCBI taxonomy): Bacteria > Pseudomonadati > Pseudomonadota > Alphaproteobacteria > Rhodobacterales > Paracoccaceae > Yoonia > Yoonia sp. 67-2. The sequence continues at coordinate 10,265 of NZ_JAYKPK010000004.1, read as the reverse complement.
TTGCGCGACGCCAAGGCGCAGATGTTCGAAAACGGCACCGGCATCGACTGGGCCACGGGCGAGGCGCTGGCGTTTGGATCGCTGCTGCTGGAAGGCTACCCTGTCCGTCTGTCCGGTCAGGACAGCACACGCGGCACGTTCAGCCAACGGCATTCGGCCTTCATCAATCAGGAAAACGAAGACCGCTATTACCCGCTGAACAATATCCGCGAAGGTCAGGCGAAATACGAAGTCATCGATTCGATGCTGTCGGAATATGCGGTTCTGGGTTTCGAATACGGCTATTCGCTGGCCGAACCCAATGCCCTGACCCTGTGGGAAGCGCAGTTTGGTGATTTCGCCAATGGTGCGCAGATCATGTTCGATCAGTTCATCAGTTCGGGCGAAAGCAAATGGTTGCGGATGTCGGGCCTCGTCTGTCTGCTGCCACATGGATACGAAGGGCAAGGGCCGGAACATTCCAGCGCGCGTCTGGAACGGTTCCTGACCATGTGTGGCGGTGACAATTGGATCGTCGCCAATTGCACCACACCTGCCAATTATTTCCACCTGCTGCGCCGCCAATTGCACCGCAGCTATCGCAAGCCGCTGATCCTGATGACCCCGAAATCCTTGCTGCGGCACAAACTGGCCGTGTCGAAGAAAGAGGAATTCACCACCGGGTCCAGCTTCCACCGCGTTTTGTGGGATGATGCGCAATATGGCCATTCCGACACCAAGCTGGTCGCGGATGACAAGATCAAGCGCGTCGTGATGTGCTCGGGCAAGGTCTATTACGACCTGATCGAAGAACGCGATGCGCGCGGGATCGATGATGTCTATATCCTGCGGTTTGAACAGTTTTATCCTTTCCCCGCCCAATCGGCGATGAAGGAACTTGAACGGTTCAAAGGCGCGGAAATGGTCTGGTGTCAGGAAGAACCCAAGAACCAGGGGGCCTGGGCCTTTATGGAACCGAACCTGGAATGGGTGCTGACCCGGATCAAGGCCAAGCATATGCGCCCGGTCTATGCTGGCCGCGCCGCCGCCGCCAGCCCGGCCACCGGTCTGGCCAGCAAGCACAAAGCAGAACAAGAAGCGCTGGTAAATGACGCGCTGACCATCAAAGGAACAAAGTAATGACCACCGAAGTCCGCGTCCCCACACTTGGCGAATCCGTGACCGAGGCGACGATCGCCACATGGTTCAAGAAACCCGGCGATGCCGTGGCCGTCGATGAAATGCTCTGTGAGCTGGAAACCGATAAGGTGACGGTCGAAGTGCCTAGCCCTGTCGCTGGCGTGCTGTCCGAAATCGTTGCCGCCGAAGGCGACACAGTCGGCGTTGACGCGCTGCTGGCGCAGATCGCCGAAGGCGACACTGCTGCTGCCCCAAAGGTTGAGACGAAAGCCGAAAGCAAACCCGACGCTGCTGTCACCCAGACCGACGCAGGGCCGGAAGACGTCAAGCCGCGTGACCCAGAGGACGCGCCATCCGCCAAGAAACTGATGTCGGAAAATAACCTGTCCGACGTCAAAGGCACCGGCAAAGATGGCCGCGTGATGAAGGAAGACGTGCTCAAAGCACTGACCGCGAAATCCGACGCCCCTGCCCCCGCGGCCACGCCACGCGCGCCGGTTGCCGCCAGCGATGAAGCCCGTGAAGAGCGTGTCAAGATGACCCGCCTGCGCCAGACCATCGCCAAGCGGTTGAAAGACAGCCAGAACACCGCCGCGATGCTGACCACCTATAACGAGGTCGACATGACCGAGGTGATGGCGCTGCGCGACGCCTATAAGGACCTGTTCGCCAAGAAACATGGCGTGAAACTGGGCTTCATGTCCTTCTTCACCAAGGCCTGTATCCATGCCCTGAACGAAGTGCCGGAAGTGAACGCCGAAATCGACGGCACCGATGTGGTCTATAAAAACTACGTCCATATGGGCATCGCCGCTGGCACGCCCACGGGTCTTGTCGTGCCGGTGATCCGCGATGCCGACCAGATGAGCTTTGCCGAGATTGAAAAGGCCATCGCCGCCATGGGGGCCAAGGCCCGCGACGGTAAATTGTCGATGGCCGAAATGCAGGGCGGCACCTTCACCATTTCCAACGGTGGGGTCTATGGCTCGCTGATGTCCTCGCCCATCCTGAACCCCCCGCAATCGGGTATTCTGGGCATGCACAAGATTCAGGACCGCCCGATGGCGATTGACGGTCAGGTGGTGATCCGGCCGATGATGTATCTGGCGCTGTCATACGACCACCGGATCGTGGACGGCAAAGGCGCTGTGACCTTCCTTGTCCGCGTGAAAGAGGCGCTGGAAGACCCGCGCCGGTTGTTGATGGATTTGTGATCGGTGTGGCGGGGTAAACCCCGCCCTACGTAGGTCGGGGTTTACCCCGACCACTGAAACGTCGCGCAGCCTCGAATACTTCTTAAGGAGCAAGCTCAAGTGGATCTAGTAAGTGGACTTTCAGCGGCATCGCAAGCACTTGCCATAATCAAGCAACTAAGAGAGCTTGATGGCGCATCGAACCAAATTGAGTTGAAAGAAAAACTTTTAACACTTCAAGAGGCTGCTTTCGAAGCAAGAACCGCATTGTTAGACGCAAAAGAAGCATGCTTAACAAAAGACAAGGAAATTGCGGATTTAAAATCTAAACTTAAAGCCGCAACTTCAGGAGACGTCTGTCCCGTCTGCCAGGAAGGCAATCTCAAAACTGAACGTATTCTACCGCATCCGGAGATGGGTGGTGTTGGAATTCAGGAAAAACACCTCAAGTGTGACAACATTGATTGCGCTCATGCCGAGAAACGGACGCATGACCCTAGCAACATTTTAGGAAAACGATGACCCCCGAACTCACCGTCCTCGCCCTCGCCGGTTTGCTCCAAGGGGTGCAATTCCTCCTGATGGCCGTGCCTGCGAACCTCGAACTTGGTCCCGGCAAAACCGCCGGGCCGCGTGATCCGGGCCGTCTGGGCAAGCCGCTGATCGAGCAGGTCAGCGTCAGAACCGGGCGCCTGTTCCGCGCGCTAAATAACCATTTTGAAGGTTTAATACTATTCACGCTGGCCGTTGTCGTCGTTACGCTCGGCGATAAGGCGACAGGTCTGTCTGCGGCCTGCGCCTGGACCTATCTTGGCGCGCGGGTGCTTTACATCCCCGCCTATTATTTCGGCCTGACCCCCTGGCGGTCGGTGATCTGGATGGTCGGCTTTGCCGCCACCATGCTGATGATCATCTCGGCCCTGTTCTGAAGTCTCAAGGAGTTATCCCATGTCCAGCTATGATGTCATCTTTATCGGCGCAGGCCCCGGCGGCTATGTCGGCGCGATCCGCGCGGCGCAACTGGGCCTCAAGGTCGGCTGCGTCGAAGGCCGCGAAACGCTGGGCGGCACCTGCCTGAACGTCGGCTGTATCCCGTCCAAGGCGATGCTGCATGCGACCCATATGCTGCATGAGGCGGAACATAACTTTGCCACGATGGGCCTGAAGGGCAAAGCGCCAAGCGTCGATTGGAAACAGATGCTGTCCTATAAGGATGACACCATCGCGCAGAACACCGGCGGGATCGAGTTTTTGTTCAAGAAAAACAAGGTCGATTGGATCAAAGGCTGGGCGACCATCCCCGAGGCCGGCAAGGTCAAGGTCGGCGATGATGTGCATGAGGCGAAGCATATCGTCATCGCGTCTGGGTCAACCCCCGCAAGCCTGCCCGGTGTCGAGGTGGATGAAAAAACCGTCGTGACCTCCACCGGCGCGCTGGAACTGGGCAAGATCCCGAAAACCATGGTCGTGATCGGCGCAGGCGTGATCGGGCTGGAGCTTGGGTCGGTCTATGCCCGTCTGGGTGCCGATGTGTCGGTGATCGAATATCTTGACGCGATCACCCCCGGTATGGATGCAGAGGTGGCGCGGCAATTTCAGAAGATGCTGACCAAGCAAGGGCTGAAATTCACCCTTGGCGCGGCTGTGCAGGGTGTGACGGTCAAAGGCGGCAAAGCCACAGTGACCTATAAGCTGCGCAAGGATGACAGCGAACATGCGATGACGGCTGACACTGTCCTGGTCGCCACAGGCCGCAAACCCTATACCGAAGGTCTGGGCCTGACAGAACTGGGTGTCGAGATGACCGAGCGTGGCCAGATCAAGACCGACAGCAAATATGCGACCAATGTGCCGGGCATCTACGCGATCGGCGACACGATTGCTGGCCCGATGCTGGCGCATAAGGCCGAGGATGAAGGCATGGCCGTCGCTGAAGGCATCGCCGGGCAGCACCCGCATGTAAACTACAACGTGATCCCCGGCGTGATCTATACCCACCCCGAGGTGGCCAATGTGGGTGCCACCGAGGAAATGCTGAAGGAAGAAGGCCGCGCCTATAAGGTTGGCAAATTCCCCTTCATGGGCAATGCGCGGGCCAAGGCGAATTTTGCAGGCGAAGGGTTTGTGAAAATCCTCGCCGATAAGGAAACCGACCGCATTCTGGGCGCGCATATCATCGGGCCGATGGCGGGCGATCTGATCCATGAAATCTGCGTCGCGATGGAATTCGGCGCGGCAGCAGAGGATCTGGCCCGCACCTGCCACGCCCACCCGACCTATTCCGAGGCGGTGCGTGAGGCAGCGCTTGCCTGTGGCGACGGCGCGATCCACGCCTGAACCGACACCGGATTATTTTGACAAAAGGCGGCGATCCCGAAAGGATCGCCGCCTTTTGTATGGTTATTTCCGCCTCAAATAACAGGCGACCATAACCCCGCCACAATCCATGACTTTACGTTACGTCAAGATTCGTTGAAGGCCAGGGTGAATGATGAAAAGGCTGTTGATCGCGGCACTGCTTTGGTGATCCGGCGGGTCAAATTCCTTGTCCGGCGCGGCAGCGCGCCGCTGCGCAAGAAAGCGGCGACACGGACCTTGTCCGCGATGTGCCATACCGGCAAATGCGATGGTGTGGTCACCGCAGCAGAAGCGGCCCTGATCCGTGATGCTGCACACCAACTGACGGGCTGGACCTTTGCCGCATCGGACATCCTGCAGCTTTCGGATCGGATCACCACCAACCTGACGGCGCATGATTTCATCGCCTTCGGACATGGGCTGCGCGACCACGAGAAAGACGTCATGATGGGCGGCGTGTTGAGGGTCGCTATCAGACATGGCCGAATTTCGCAGGCGACATATGAATTTATCACCGGTTTGGCCTATGGCATCGGGATGCCGGGCCCGGATGTCCGCCGCGCGCTGGATCTGGCGATTGCGGATCTGGACCGGCAGGGCTAGCTGCGATCAGGTCAGCCTTTGAGCATCCGCAAGCCTTGCGTAACATCGGTGCGGATCGCCAGCCGCAAGCCGGGTTCGTCACCAGCCTTTAGCGCACCGAGAATCAGCTTGTGATGATAAGGCGGGTCCTTGCGGTTCAATCGCCCGTAAAGCGCGCGCATCGTGGGGCCAAGTTGCAGCCAGACCGTTTCGGTCATTGCCAGCATGGCGGGGGCCTGCGCGCGCAGATAGAGCATCCGGTGAAATTCCAGGTTCATGCGGATATAGCCAGAGGCATCATGGCGCGCGACCATCTGGCTGACGCCTTGGTTGATCGCCTCCAACCGGTCGATCAGGGCAAAGTGGGCACGCGGCAAAGCGCGCGAGGCCAGTTCCGGTTCCAGCAGGGCGCGTAAGGTCGCCAGTTCCTCGATCCGTTCATTGGTCAGCGCGGGGGTGGAGACGCGGCCAGAGGACGACAGAAACAATGCCCCTTCCGCGACCAGCCTGCGCACAGCCTCGCGCGCGGGGGTCATCGAGACGGCGTAAGTCTTGCCGATGCCACGCAGCGTCAATGCCTCGCCTGGGCCGATCTCGCCATGCATGATCTGCGTGCGCAATGCCCGGTAGACCCGTTCATGGGCAGAGGTGGTTGAATCGACGGGGCGGGGCTGGATCAGCATGGGTGATATGTGATCACAAACGGCGCCCCGGTCAATCGTCGAAACGCAGCCGGTGCAGGGTTTCACCGTGATCGCGCAACCATTTGCGATGCGCAGCGTAGTCAGGACAGAGATGGGCGACGACATTCCAGAAGGCGGGCGCATGGTTCATTTCGCGCAGATGCGCCACCTCATGCGCGGCGACGTAATCCAGCACGGCAGGCGGGGCCATGATCAGCCGCCAAGAATACATCAGCACGCCCTTGCTGGAACAGGACCCCCAGCGCGATCTTGTGTCCCTGATGGACAGCTTTGCATAGCTGACCCCCAAAGTCGCGGCATGCCGGTCCGACGCCTCGGCCAGCGCGTCCCGCGCCATCGCCCGCAGCCGCGCACGGATGGCGGCACAGGCATTGCGATTGGCAGGCACCTCGATCCGGTCGTCCAGCAGCCTGACCCGCAGCCCCGCCCCCTGCACTACCGTCAGTGCCCTGCCCTGCACCGGCACAACGCTGCCAATGCTGATCTGTTCGGCGGGAACCATCTGCCCCAGATGCCCGCGCAGCCAGCTTTCCTTTTCGCGTAGAAAGGTGATTCCCTCGCGTTCGGGGGCGTTGACCGGCATGGTCAGCGTCACCCGCCCGTCCAGCCGCGAGATCCGCAGCGACAAACGCCGCGCCTGGGCCGATTTGCGCAATGTCACCTCAATCGGGGGGTTGCCATGCAGCACGTGACGGCCCATATCCAGCTTTCTATATTCACCTGCGCCAAAGCCTTTGACACCTCGTCCTGCTTATGGCAGTTGGCGTCGATCACCCGCAAGGGGCGACCAAGTTTTTGAAGGGATAGCCTATGCCAAATGAAGAATGGGGCACCAAACGCGTCTGCCCCGAGACCGGCAAACGCTTTTACGACCTGAATGCGACACCGATCATCAGCCCCTATACGGGCAAAGAGGTGGCCGTCGACACATCCAAGACCCGCACCATGGTGGCGGATGCGGAAGATCTGCAATCCAAGAAATCGCGTGACACCGATGATGAAGACGAAGATCTAATCCTCGACGATGAAGAAGACGAGGATGTCGATCTGGGCGATGACGTGCTGGAAGATGACGACGACGAAGACACTGTGTCCTTCGACGATCTGGGCGATGTCGCAGCCAAGACCGACGACGATTAAAAGCTGACATCCGGGCGCGATTAGCACTTGATCTCGCCCGGCCTGCTGCATAGACAGCAAGCGCAACGCAGGTTGCAAATGGGGCCATAGCTCAGATGGGAGAGCGCTTGCATGGCATGCAAGAGGTCAGGGGTTCGATTCCCCTTGGCTCCACCAATTCTCATTTGAAAAGGGACACATAGATGTTCCATTTTGGACAGCGTTTTTTCCATTGTGTTGAACTTTGAGGGTCTGCAGCCCGAGCCGAGGCGATCAGCGGTTTGACGTGTTGTAGTTCCCGATGCACCTCGGACTCTCTAGCTATCGCTTTGATCTAACGGGTGCGAAGCGCTTCCAGTCCCCTCTGAAGCCAACCGCTCTTGCAGTGCCCGCAAAATAATTGCCTCAATTTCATGCACCCGCAACCCGTGATCAAAAGCAAGCCGATCAACTAGATTGGCTATCTCCGGATCCTTCGGTCCGTACATGGACCAATCGTGCAGTTCGTGGCTGTCCGGGTGGTTTCGTGGTTTCATCGAGTCAATTCCATACTTGGGTTGGGGTTACCACCCGAAATAAGCGTACATGTGTTGCCAGAGGAGTCCTGACGCAAAGAGGTATATCAAATCCGGAGGCCGAAATACGATTAATGGAACCTTTAGTTGGTATACTATCTGGATTTACGAACCTTGCGCCCCCATGGCAACGTCACAACGGGCGGAAAGCGGTTTGACAGCAGTGCAACAGGGCGGAGACCTTGATAGAGCAACCGTCATTGATACGTTGCGAGTCAATTGACGTAAGGGAAAGTCGCCTCGTCGGGCGGAAAGAAGTTTATCGGGCGCTCAAACCTGGCCACGACTACGAAACCAGCGCTCTATATGAACCTATATAGGTTCGGTCTAACGCCACCCAAAGAAATAAAATTGCAATCGATCGCTGATATGAATAGTCAAATTTATGTACAGGATATGGATGTCTTTTCATGAGGGGTGTGCCAATAATTAGCTGGAATGATGACCCTCTGCCCCGTTTAGCTCCGAGAAGGAGCATCCGCTTTCAAAAAAGGTAATGCGATCTAACCCTATAATGCAGCATATATCCACACATTCGGCCAGCGATAACGACAACGCACTATTGTAAGCCGAACCAAGGTTTGGCTTCGAACACAGAGAAATGTGATTACTGACGATCCGCATCGACCAAGATACTAAATAGTACGGCTCTTCAGCGGAACGCCTACTAAAGACCATCGCTCCATCATGTACACTGGGGTTTATCTCGATTGCTTCATTTAAAAATGAGAGAAAATCGGCTTTAAACGGAGTGCCAACCCTCGGCATCGGAGAGCGATCCATTGGGACACAGTCCTCGCCAGACACTTGGCCAGTCGAAAACACAAATATTGCAGGGTGGAAAGGCAAACCTTTGCGCGATAGAGTATTTATTACCGCCTTCAATTCTTGGTGCATGGATGTCATTTTGCTAAACCGGACCTCAATTTCAGCCCTACTTATCATAGCCGTTTCGGTTTGGGGAGCTTCCCTATGGGTTCTCGGCATCGAGCTGACATGGGATCACGTCAAACCGTACTCCCTGACGCTTGCAACGCTAACCTCGGCTGTCTGGCTCTTTAATAGCTACCTTTGGAGAGTATGGCCCGTGAGCTTGCTTTGCAAGAGGCCAGACTTGAATGGCACTTGGCGAGTCGTACTCCAATCGTCATATGTTAGCCCAATTAGTGGTGAGATTGTTCCACCTACCGCTGGGTTCGCAGCTGTTCGACAATCCTTCTTAAAGATATCGATTAGATTAATGACCGAAGAGTCAGAGTCTTTTCTGGTGGCGAGCAGCTTCGATCTTCAGGAAGATGGAACTATTTATATTTATGGTGTCTATCAAAGTGATCCAGGAATCCTTTTTCGAAAGAATGCAGCGATCACTTCAAAGAGAACAAGTCATATTCACTATGGAAGCTTCAAGTATAAAGTGCTTGGCCGGCCACCGATAGAGCTGAATGGTCATTACTGGACCGATAGAGGAACTAACGGCTCTATACGGTTGTCAGATCGACACCTACAGATTTTTGATAGCTATTCTCATGCCGGTGAGAAAAGTTGCCAACGCTGATCATTAGCAATGCAATCGTTGCGCGCGGCGGATGACGGCTATTAATCATGGAACGATACATGCAACCCCATAGGAAATGGAGCAAGACCAACAATACAAAGAAGCAGCCCCGAAGTATAGAAGGTCGATTCCCTGACGACATTCTGGATGCTGACAGTATCGTCGTCCGACGGTGCTGGCACATTCTCCGGATGGGTGTGCCAGTCGCCAACATATTCAAGTCCGGTCATGAAATGATGGTCGATCTCACTCTGCTCAGTCTTGCGGTCCGGCCAAAAGTAAAAGCGACCCCGCCGATCCGCCACTCTGGGCCCCGTAGCTGAGGTGACATGCCAGACTCCTCCATCGATTTCAGCAAACAGCTGTCCTCCAGCCTCCCTGCTGAACCAACCTTTCTGGCGGTGATCATCAAAAACTCTAAGCACGTCAGGCGAAAAATGGACGGTCACACTGTTAAATCGCGCGATGACACAATCACCTTCTAGGATCACGGCCATTGTCGCTCTATCACCCCCGATACCACTGCTGTCGGCTTTATAGCCAAGAACTCCTCGGTCCATTGCCCCCCAGTTTGGGCGAGGCTTTGGTCTGACGCCCACCATGTCCGCCAAGTGTCATACATACCGACCCTGAGCAATCGATCAAGGCAGATGTCAACGATCATCGCTTGGACAGCGGCTACTTCTCCCGCCCCAAACGGTGTGGTGGAGTTTCCACATTCCTTAGGCGGCAGGCGATCATTCTGCGATGATGTGCGCCGAAACATTCCGTCCTCAAAACCATCAATAAACCAAGGGTAATCCCCCCCGAAAGTAAGGGGCTGCGGAAGTAGAATTTTCTCGGCAAGATGAACGAGGAGATTTTGAATGAAGATGACCAGATATAGCGAACCCCAGATCCTTGCGATCCTGCGCCAAGCCGAAGGTGGTGTGCCGGTGGCCGAGCTTTGCCGTGAACATGGCATGAGCAATGCGTCGTTTTACAAATGGCGTGCGAAGTATGGGGGCATGGATGCATCCATGGTCAGCCAGATGAAAGCCATGGAGGAAGAGAACCGCAG
>NZ_JAYKPK010000003.1:0-422909 GCF_035117555.1 Yoonia sp. 67-2 | reverse complement strand
AAAAACGAAACCCAACCCGATCAGCAGGTGCAAAAAGTAGCTTAATCAACGCCAGATACTGTCCAGCCGATGGGGAGTAGCTCAATTGATCGGATAGCGGCTTCAGCAATTCTGGAGAGCAGACGTTAAGCCACGGCTCACTGTTAACACCATTTGACCTGAAGGTTGGGGCGGATACCCACAGCGCGAACTTCCCGGTGCTGGGCGATGCGGAGACCATCACCACTTGCAGCTCCAGCGATGATGAAACCGGCATATCGGTTGGCAATATTGATGACAAAAAGCCTGTCAGAAGAGCGTTATCTCCATCATGGAAGGCGGCCCGGAAGCCTTAGAACGCGCAAGGTGATCAATCAAATCTGGAAAACACATGCCGTTTGACGAAGGCTGAGGGTATCTTTCATGGCCAATCGTCATTGCATGGCCGACGAGTGGTCCTTCACAAAGCTAGGAGTTCCACGCCGGGCTTTCGTAGATATCCTGATAGTTTTCAACGACGATATACTGCATCTGGAGCCCCTCAAAGAAGGGCTTTCGGTGAAGACTGCCATTCTTCGGCGTATCTACAAACCAGGTCGGCGCTTTCCACGCAGGTATGATCTTGTGGAGGCGCGCGCGTTCTAGAAATAGCCAGCGAAGGAAGTTCTCGTCCTTGCTGAAGCTGAACCCTAAAATCACGAGCGGACAGAAGAACAGTACTTCCAGCCAGCCATTCGCTCCGCGCCAATTGGCTTCGGCGTTTTTGGCCGACGCACGAAGACTCTCGTCGCCGTACACCCACTGCCGCGCACGCTGGACCGAGCCCATGTAGTGCGTGAGGCCGAGGCGGATGCTGCGCTTGTAATGCATCATGCCGTGGGCGTGCCAGATTGCGAATTCTGACCTCGGATCAGAGATCGACGTGTCAGAGAAATAGCAGTTCCAAGGATAGTAGTCTGTGGACGGCTTGCCCAGCCATTGCCGCCGCGCATCTGCGGCGAGAGACAGATTTTCATCAAAGTTGACGGTGATGATCGGACGGCGATGACGCTGTGCCCACCCGACGATTGACTGATGATGCTGTACGGGCCTCCAAGCCTTCATCGTCTCACAGAATTTTGCCTGAAGGCTGCTGCGATCCTCGGCTGGTCGCGCAAGATCCAGAATGTCGAACAGTTCGGTGTTGGACATTTCACGAATTTCTTCCTCGGTGAAGTCAACGCCATAGTCGTACATGAGCCCGCGTAGCAGATCATCCCAACTGGAGCGCGCGTCATTTTTGTACCGATTAATCCCGTTCCCGACGAATAGAGCTGGTTTTTCGGGGCGAGCGAGGATTTCAGAAAGCGACGGCAATGACATCTTCCTTTGACAATGCTGTAGTTTAATAATTTCGTATCGAAGAGATATTCCGTGCGCTCATTGACGTTTCTCATCAGGCGACGTGGACATGGGTCTGCCTTTGGACGTGCACGCCCTGTAGGCCCGCGAAGGACGCACCCGTGATGATGAGTTGCGCGCCCTCGAACTCCTCTTTGGCGAGCAGGTCGATGAACGGCTGAACGATGAAGTTCTCCCTGTCCTTGACCTCTTCGCCCGAGAATTCACCCGGCACGTCGATGATTGCCAGTCCTGGATAGTGCATGTCAGTTACCGGGCTCAGCGACAGCAGGCCGTATTGATAGGCCATCAGAAAATAGAGGGAGTCCGTCCCTCCTAGCGCACCCCGCCAGCGCTTTCGTCCCACCCGAAAGCTGGTGCTGGACTTGGATATGTCGATTTCGACCATATTGTGTTTCCAAGTGTCCGGACGTTGCACATTGAGAGCGTCGAGATAGGCGTTCATCCCTTCTTCAAGCTTATTAGCGGCAGCGCTGAAGTCGATTGAACGGTTAGCCTCGTCCACCTTCTCCTGAAGTGCCTTGATCTCGTCCTCAAGGGCCTGGACCTGATTGGTGAGGCTCTTGCCAAGTTCGAGCGCCGCCGCCACCCGGCCCATCTGGCGTTGCCGCTCGGCAGCGTTACCCAGCGCCATATCGATCGCGCTGACATCGGCTTGAGCAACGGCGGCCACGGCGCGACGGGCCGGCGCGAGTTCGACCTCTATGGTCTGCAGCGCCTCTTTGGCATCGCGGCACGCCTTGGTCTGTTTGTCTATGTCCCGTTCGAGAATGGTGATGAGTTCGTCAGCTTCTAGAAGTTCGGCGTTCAACCGGTCCTGCTCGAATTGCAGTCGGACCTCGCCGAGCCCGGCGACCTCAGGCTCCTCGGGCAGATGCTGGTGGCAGACGAAGCAGTGATCAGGATTCCGATAGGGGATGATCCCCTGATCACAGGCCGGGCAATGGGTGACCTTAAGGTCTGCAAGGAGTTCGCTGGCGTCTGCGACCCGACCCATCCGCTCGATCTCAGCCGTGAGGTCCGCGCGATATCGACGAACTTCGGTCAGCCGGTCTTCGGCACCCAGACGCTTCTGGCGCGTTATCGTCACGTCTTCGAGCGCCACCGCTCGTGCATGCCCGAGCTCGGCGATGCGCGACCGATCCGACACCGGCAGGCTGGCGTCACTTGCAGTCGTCAGAACCTCGAGTTTGAGCGTCTGCAGGCGTTCGACTTCGTCTTGGAGACGTTTCAACGCGGCGGCAACGGTGGTCTCGTTTACGCCCACGGTGGCGTCTTGAGGGTCGAGCAGATCGACCGCTAGATCGTTGAGGGTCTCGCTGTACTGCTCGCGTCGCGCCCGGACCCGCATCGACCTGAGTTTCAGATCGACGAGTTTACCATAGTCCTTGCTATAAATTCGCTCAGCCAGACCCAAGAAGAGCAAGAGGCTGGCGTGCTGTTCGTTGTCAGTTTGTTGATCGACGAGACCGCTCCAGAACCGCTGCTGCCGGAAGATATGCCTCAACAAGGAGCGGAAGCTCAGCTCTGGCCAGGTCTGGCCGGACATCGGATTGCCCTTCGGGAAGTTCACCAGCGGCATGCCTAGTTTTTCCATCAGCCAGTGCTGGAAGTCCTTGGCAAGCATACCCTCGTCGCCGACGAAGACCTTCCCTTTGGCACCGGCCTCGCGCCAACGCCGCTCGATCCGGAAGGTCCCGTCGCCGATGCAGATTGTGGCGGAGGCCGCGTCGTACTTCTCGGCCAGCCCTTCTTCGTCGCTCTGCTCATAAGGGTTTGCTCCCGTGTCGCCGAGCAGAAAGTCGAGCGTCTGCAGCCACTTCGTCTTGCCGGTGTTCGGTCGCCCAACGAAGACGTTGACGCCGGTTTCGAATGTGAGACGCTCGACGTTGCCGGTCGCCAGACGACGTTCGAGGCTGCGGATAGACAGAAAGGGCGCGCTCATTTAGTTATCACCTGTCCGAGGGTGCGTTTGCCAACCTCTTGTTCGAAAAGCTTGTAGATCAGGTTTTTCAGCACCGTGCCCGACTTGCCGCCGAAGGTTTTCTTCACCGCTTTCTGGCGCTCAACGAGGGTGGCGAAGGAGGGACGTTTTGTGAGAGCCTTGGCCATTTTGGCACCTTCGGTCGATAAAGCGATCTGGTAGGAGTTCTTGAGCTTGGACACGGTGATCAGCCGCCGTGCCTCGAGATGCGCCAGAACCTGATAGTAGCGCTTGTCCCACGGGCCGTAGTGATGTCGCACCATCGATGATTCGACAGCTTCAGCGCGATCAACGGGCTCGCTTTGGGCGTCAGGCTCGACCGCCGCCCGAGCGGCCTCGAAGAAGTCTGGGTAGCGAGTGAAGAAGTCAAGCTTAGCCATTTTTGTCAGACCGTCCATCCGCCCTGCGGTGCCGCAGATGTGCATCAGCAGAAGCAGCCGAGCCGCGTGGAATTCGAGGACATCGTCGGCCGCCAGCGGAAGACTGGCGGGACGGGTTCCGAGGCGAGAAAGCGACTTCACAGCCCTGTTCGATCAAAGCGCAGCAGACAGCGGTCGGCGATGTCGTACATACAGCCCTTAAGGAAGGCTGAACGGTCGCCTTGGTCAGGCGGGAGGGAGGCGTTGATGACATCCATTCGGTCGATGCAGAGGGCGTGGAATGTCGGGCCGTCGAGATCGAGCGTTCCGGCGGCCCGCTTGGCGCTGAGGGTCTGGACTTCGGATTTGACGCGGCCCTGAAGATGGCCTGCCTCGTCTGGCTGCATGTAGCGAGAGGTCCGGACGGAGCGGGCGTAGTCGATACGCATGTCGAGCGCCATCGCGACTACCGTTCCGGTGAGGGAGGCGTCATTCATCTTCTTTGTTAGTTTGCCGCCCGAGGGCTGGGTCGCTCCGTCCTTGAGCTTGGCTAGACACGTATCCCACACCAACAAAAATGCCTCGCGTGTCAGGATTTTCTTCGCCTTGTCCGGCTTCCATTTCGCATCGCCTGCCGACTTCACGAGCTTGCGCAACTCGTCCAGAAGAAGGTCTAGGTGCTCCCATAGCAGCGGGCGGCCGGCGGCCTGCATGAGCTCGAACAATCGGACCTTGTTCTGCGTCTTTACGGCCGGTTCGTCGTGGCGCGCGTCCCAGAGGCAGTTGTCGAGCCAATAGCCAGTCCCGTTCCCCCGCTTGGACAGGACGCCGGGCATTCGCCCATCGAGGTCCGACTTCAGCGCGACCATTTCCTTGCAGCTAAGTGCCCGGGCTTCGTGGCCGCGTTCATAGGTCAGCGGCGTCAGAAGCGAGATCACCGGGCGCAGGGTGACGACCCGGAAGCGCGCGGTCTCATCGTGCTGGTCGCGATCTAGAGACTTCTCAAAAATCGACGACCCGATAGCCTGTTTCTTGCGGTGGCACAGGTCCGCTACGGACCAAAGCTTGTCTGCTTCGCCGCCCTTGACCTGAACGAACTCGGCGATCAGCGGCGGCGCACCGATGTCCCAGACCAAAACCAGATCGTCATGTGTCTCGAAATGGATCTTTACCAGCTGAGGGTTGGCCAACATCTCCAGAACGAAGCCGACGGCGATCTCGTCCTGATAGTTGAATCCTTTGCGAGCAATTGGGCCGCCTTCTTCAGAAGGGGCGGCGGCGTCGATGGAGGGCCAGACCTCTTGGTCGGCAGTAACGGATTCATTCTCTGACAAAGGCCCTCGGCACATTCTGCTTGCTCGTCACAGCCCCCTTGCCGTCACATGCTGTGAAACCCTAAACGCGGAAGGATACATCTTACAAGTGTGCAAATGCATTCGCCATATAACCCCAAACCTCCAGCGAGGATCACTCGTTCGGGCAAGTGTCTCTGCATTGCACACCGTGCGCCTGAGGCCCTGCCAGTCGGCGAGGCCGACTGCGTCGAGTTCAACGCCTTCTTCCACTCGCCCTATTCGCTGGGCGAATTGGGGTGGTTTGGGCCCTAGGGCGGGCCGGTTGCTGAAACAAAATGTTCTTTCAATGTTCCATGGCGTGTCTTGAGAGTAGGTGCTAGTGTGCTCACAAAAAAGGAGAGGTAGTTGCCCACATTCCTTGAGTTCTTTGCAGGCGGCGGCATGGTGCGCGCAGGCCTAGGGTCAGCGTGGACATGTTCATTTGCTAACGACTTTGACGAAATGAAGGCTGCTGTCTATCGCGCGAACTGGGGCGCGGATCATCTGATCTGTGAAGACGTCGCGAAGCTGACCTCGGCGCAAATGCCGAGCTATGCTGATCTAGCTTGGGCTTCTTTCCCATGTCAGGACCTTTCCCTTGCTGGTACTTATGCAGGCATCGGACACCCGTCGCAAAAAGAACAAACCCGTTCCGGCACCTTCTGGCCTTTCTGGAGTCACATGCGGCGCTTGGCCGAAGAGGGGCGTGCCCCCCGGATCATTGCACTAGAAAACGTGTATGGCGTACTGCGTTCTAAGGGTGGGAACGACTTCAAGGCAATTGCGTCCGCCTTCTCTGGGGGCAATTATCGCTTTGGGGCGCTGGTGATCGATGCGGCGCGGTTTGTTCCACAATCTCGTCAGCGTGTTTTCCTCATTGGTGTGCGCGGTGATTTGCCTGTACCGGAAAAGTTGACCGCCGCCTCACCACAAGCCGCGTGGCACCCGAAAGCCCTTTGCGAAGCCTTCGGCATTTTGAGCGCAGAAGCAAAGCGCAAATGGATTTGGTGGAACCCCCCGACACCTGCCACCCGAACTGTGCACTTCAAGCACATTATTACCGATGATCCCAAAGGGGTGAGGTGGCACACCAAGGCAGAAACAGAAAACCTTATCGCCATGATGTCAGACCGGAACCGCGAAAAGGTTGAGGCAGCGAAAAGGTCTGGGCTGCGGATTGTCGGGGGAGTGTATAAGCGCACGCGGATTGAAGACGGGGTAAGGGTCCAGCGCGCCGAAGTGCGGTTTGACGACGTCGCAGGCTGCCTTCGCACTCCAGCTGGCGGTTCATCCCGCCAAACGATTTTGGTGGTGGAAGGGAAGTCGGTACGGTCACGCCTGTTGGCCCCCCGCGAAGCCGCTGATCTTATGGGCCTGCCTTCAAGCTACATCCTGCCATCCCGATACAATGACGCATACCATGTCGCAGGCGACGGAGTCGCCGTGCCCGTCGTCGCTCACTTGGCCCGGCACGTCTTTGAACCCGTCCTAGCTTTCGCAGACAGTCACCTTTCGGTTGCAGCTGAATGATTGACCTAGATAAGGCACTGACTGACTTTGCCACAAGGCGACGTTTCAGAAGCAAAGGCCCGCTCTGCGTTGCCTTGGTGGTGACTGACCACGCTCGGAAGGGTCTACCGCTGGACCCCGAAAAACTATTGACCGCACAAGGCGGACAGGTACTCGGCCTAGGCAAGTCAGCGGTGCAAAAGATACTTGAGAAGCACGGCATAACACGCCTTCTGGCATCGGAAGGCGGACGCACAAGCCGAGGTAGCATCGACAATATGCGGTCATATGTTGGCCTGCTCAACGAGCTTCACGCCACGAGCATTGTGGACCTAGACTCTGTCGAGGAATTCTGGATTAGGCAAGTTGAAGCTTTCTTTGCCGGGAAGCCCTTTAAGCTCAGGCTGGATTCATCCTTGGGGTTACGTGCCGTGATCAGGAATTTGGTGGGGCAAGCAGAAGAGCGGCAGAAGGCGTCAGCGGGTACGATGTACCATGGCATGATGATGCAACATCTTGTGGGCGCGAAGCTAGACTTGGTCCTTGGGCTTGGCAACGTCACCCATAACGGCGCGAACACGAGCGACCAGAAGCCCGACCGAACGGGGGACTTCGACATTGGCGATGCGTCGATTCATGTGTCGACCTCGCCAAGCGAAGCCTTAATCCAAAAATGTGCCGCAAACTTCGACGCAGGACGCCGGCCCATGATCGTTACTACCCGTAAAGGTGTGGTGATCGCGGAAGGCCTAGCCGAAAACATCGGCATAGCTGACCGGCTGGACGTGATCGAGTTTGAGCAATTCATTGCGACTAACTTGCATGAGCTAGGCCGGTTTGAAACCGAACAACGGCGGATCAAGGTTGGGGAATTGATCACCCGATACAACGAAATCGTGGACAAATTCGAGACTGACCCTAGCCTTCAAATAGAGATTGCTTCTGGTAAGGCATCTTAAGCCATCCAATGAACTGATGCGATGGGTGCCTCTGTGTGGACGCATTATCGTCGATTTGAGGCGGTGTGGGGTCTGATGCCGGATGGGGCAGAGTAGTACGCTAAGGGCCGATCTTGGCTCCCGTGCGTTGCAAAGTTCTATAAATCGTTGGCCCTAGGACGGCGGAAAGTTTTACCGAAACGCCTCTAAAACTTTTCGAGCCCCTGTTGTCTGAGGTTGCCTCGATACCATTGACTTCAGCAGTTTAATAAGAATGCCATGATGGACGACCTTAGCTCATAACTTTCAAGTTCTTTGGGGGGCATAAGTGATTAGAGAACTCTACGGATCGTCTTGCCGCTAACTTTGAACAAATTGGCTATCTCCGGGATCGCGCGGTGCTCTTCGTCCCGCATTCGTTTGACCTCGATCTTCTGGGCGGGTGAGAGGGCAGGGGGCCTACCCCCGACCCGGCCACGTTTCCTAGCCGCATCTAGACCCTCTTTCGTCCGTTCGACGATCCGCTCGCGCTCGAACTGGGCGATACTGGCAAAAACATGAAATACCAGCCGCCCCGCCGGGGTAGTCGTGTCGATGTCCTCCCCCAGGGACCGGAACCCGGCGCCCTTAGCTCGGATGAGGTCGACGATTTCGAGCAGGTCCTTGAGACTCCGGGCGACGCGGTCGTATTTCGTAACGACGACCACATCCCCGGCCCGGAGTTCTAAGAGAAGCCGGTCCAGCTCCGGCCGGACCCGGGCGGTCCCCGTGATCGTGTCCGCGAAAATCCGTTTCGCCCCGGCGGCGGCGAGGGCGTCGCACTGGCCGTCCAAGTTCTGGTCCCGGGTCGACACCCGCGCATACCCCAAGATCATAGACAAAAACCTCCCAAAAGTACTTTGGTTTTGACATGGGTTTTTGTCCCGGTCAACTTGTTGAAATCCGGTAGGCAGGACGGTCCGGTCAAAAATGACCGTATTTGTCCCGCACATTGTGACCAGGGGTTTTTGTCCAAAGCGGCCGTTCATGACATTTGCGGCGAAAGTCGGGACCGAGCCCAAACGACTTGATGCTGCGCTCAGAACGAATGTCAGCTATTTTGTTTTGGCGAACATCTGTGAGTCAAACGTTAAAGGAAGCATGATGGCTAAGAAGACCGAGTATCTGATCACCCAGTACGCAAGCGACAGTAGCATTTTGAAGAAACTGCGCGCTCCCAAAAGTATCAATCTGCGTCTTTTGCTGGAAAGGCTTATATGCCAGGACTTGGATGATGACGCTGTGATCAGTTCTTGCCTTCGGTCAAACTCCAAGCGTTTCTATGATCCTTTTCAGATAATCGATATGCGCGAGGATCATCGACGCGATCAGGCTCGTGATGCGTTAAACACTGACCCGGAGACCAAGGACCCGATAGGAGTCTACAATCGCGCGAGGGACGCGCAAAGTCCGCTCGGAAAGACACTACTAATCGCTGGGCCAAACTATGACTATTTCGTCAAAGAGGTGGAGGTCTAACATAAGCGGTTGTTGGTTCGAATGCCGCGATAGACCGCTTCGTACCAATCAGTCTAAGCCGTGATCATCTGCTAGATTGATCCCTCCGGCAAGCATTTCAGTGACGCGCACCAAAGCTGCTTTGTGGCCTTCCGGTATATCGTCACTCAAGTCCCAATTGGCTTTTACCGCAGAAATCGCCATAGCTAAGAGTTCGCGATCATTTGCCGAAAGTGACGTTGAAATGCAGAGCAACACGGCACGATTGGCTGCGCTTTCTGCCTCTAACGCTTCCAGTCGCGCTTCAATCTTCGCTATTTTTGCGCCGTTAAGCACAGTTTATCCTCAGCATATTCGGGTCCTCCTACAACGCACAGCATTGCAGTTGGGCAGGTAGGGTCAAGAACCTTCTTTTCTGGTCCTGTTCCGATCCCCCCTTCGCTTATAAGGTGGGACGAGTGTATAATACACCTTGCGGGCCGTTTTTCAAAGGCGGTCGTTGGCGAAGGTGCAACGATTCACACTTCGTCCCGCAGTGCTGCCGGTAGGGTGTAAATCAGCATACTGCACCGCTGCAAGTCGGCTTGGAGCCCATGTTTAAAGATTCTGCGCTGTGCACGAAGGCCCGCCCTCACGAAAGTGCCGAAAAACCTTCAACAGCCCCTTAGGTTTTTAATGGGGCTTCTGGCGGCCTCAATCGGGGTGGTTTGTGCCTGTTCCACAAACGAGTGTTTTAGAACGGTTTTTCGTAAGTGCTACGTGGAATAGGGTGTTGTTCATAGCTAGGGTAGTGTGCAAACTTGTGACACTTCGCTTATGATTTCAATAACCCCACCAAACCTGAGGTTTCATTGCGCTTATATATTATTTCATTCTTTTTGTGCTTGGGGACCTCAGTAAGCGCGTACACAAACGTAGATATGGCTAGACGAGCGTACGCGGCGGTCCCGTTTTCTGAAATATATGCCAACAAAGAACAGCGTACCGAAATGGCGTCAGCCATTCAGGCTTATTGGCAGGACTTTGACAACCGGCTTCCAAGGCTATCGCCCAGCGAGCTTGAGTGGCTCACGCGCGAACTAGATACAACAGACATGGCGCGGTTGAACAGAGCTGCGCAGACACGTGAATTTTCCCTATGGGAGCTGGCAAACATCGCTGATCAATGTACAAGCGCGGCGGCTGGACTTGTGACGGCAATCAATACTCCGTCTCAAGCAAACACAGAGATGTTCCATTGGAGTAAAGTTGCCAACTGCTACCACGAAAGCAATAGCTCAATATTCAGACATCTACGCGATGCGGGGTTGGACACAATTGGTGACGCTAACGATGGGCACACGATAGACAGCCTGATGCTTTCTCGCATCCTATTAGTCATCATCCCATCGTCAATGGCAGACACTATGGGGTGGGAACTAAACCGCGAATAGGTTCTAGTTCGAATGCACCTCTGCTGCGTCCGCACCACTTTCCAGAAACCACCGCTTTGGGAAGGTTGCAAAAAGCGGCCGTTGGAGCAGCCGCAGCGAAAGCCCGCTCCGTCCCACACAGCGGACACTCGGCAACCGTTCAACAAACGGTGGCTTTAGTGCAGGTAGCATCGCACCGGGGTATAAAGTTACGACGTCTCGCGCTGCCGGTGTTCGTGATTGATTTCCGCAAGCTCATTCATGCCTTCCTCAACCTCGACAAGCGCCTTGTGCTTGGCAAGTTCAAAGCTATCGAGCCAGTGCCCCCACGGCGGGCTGTAGTCTTGGCGTGTAGGACCGGCAGCGCATGATAGAAGCCACCGGCCGCGTGTTTGCGGTGCCAGGTAGACGTGCCAGTTATCGATCTGTGCGTGATGCGTGCCGTGTTCGTTGACCTTCCATTCAAGGTCAACGTAGCGCTCGTTTAGACGCCTGTGCTGACGAAGCAGCATGGACAGGATGACCGACATCTCTGCTGACACCTTCGTTTCACCAGAGATCATGCGTTCAATGCTTCGCGCGATCGCTTGCGAGGGCCTGTCATCACCAAACTTTTCGAGTTTCCGAACCAAACCCCAAGCCGTCAAGCGCAGCTCTGCCAAGGCTTCAATCAGCTCATGACGACGACGCTCCGGCGATCGACGGGGGATAAGTCCATCTAGGGTCTCTTCATCATTTTCCATGTCTGCACCACGTATGTTCCATAAGTGTAACATACGTGGAAAGTGGGCTTTGGCAATACTGATCAGAAGACAGCCTTGCTCATGCCAAAGGCGCGGCAGAATGGCTGAAGGCCTCATGTGCGTCAACGGCAGCAAAGTCCTGCGGACGGCGACCAGCCTGCCGGTGAAGGTCCGCGATCAGTCGCACGCGGAAACCACCGCTTTTGGCTCACTCACCATACTCGGAAAACAGGTGCATTTTAGTTAGATCTATGCACCATGGCGGGGAGCTATCTGGAGCATTCACGTGTCAGATTTTACTTCGAATTCAGCGGCGTTAATATTGAAACCATTTCAGAAGCCAATTGCATCGGTACTTCAAGAACTTACAGAACGACCGATGACGGCCCAGAAGATGAGTAAGACTGGAAATCCGCACTCTTGACCGTTCTGGGAAAAATGCCACCTGATGGATTCGAGCGGCTGTCACAGCGCCTTCTCCGCGAGGCAGGCTTCACCAAGGTCGAGGTGCGCGGCAAGTCCGGCGACGGAGGGATCGACGGTGTCGGCGTGCTACGCGTGAACCTCGTGTCATTTCAAGTCTACTTTCAGTGTAAGCGGTGGAAGGGAAGCGTAAGATCTAAGGAAATCCGTGATTTTCGTGGCGCGTTGCAAGGACGGGCCGACAAAGGCTTGTTCATCACCACGGGACACTTCACCAGCCAGGCCTCGGATGAGGTCACCCGCGACGGCGCAATTGCGATTGACTTGATGATCGGCTTTGCGAACTCCTTAAGGAAAACAAGCTCAGTGTGACATCAAAGATGATCGAGCAGGTTCAGATTCAACCAGATTGGTTTGAGGGTATTTAAGACTGTAACGAAAGGGGCATCATTTGCGACTTCCACTTGGTTTACGTCGAACCCTGCATAACATTTTGAATCCATCAGTTTTTCCGATGCTCGATGGTTCGGACATGCTGACCGTCCTCAACAAAGTCCGAGAGGACGCAACTGTCATGACGTGGGAATGGCCAATTGAATTGGCGCTGAGGTATCACTACCAACACCTGTTCCGCCTCACGATGCCGTACGTGTTTCGCGTTCGCCCCGAAGACGGGACTATATTCAACCACCAAAAGGAACTGGGAGCACCACCCGCCAACGTCGTTACGGCCAATGGTCGTTTGAATGAAGTCGGCCAGAGCCGCTTCTACGCGGCAGACAATCCAGTGACTGCCATGCTGGAAGCTAGATCGAAACCGGGTGAGATCGTCACGCTAACGATGTTCGGGTTCCGCAACTATTCTTCCGCGTCCCGCCGACTCGCGCAGGTCGCAGGTATGGCCCGGTACCTGTCTCCAGACGTGGCGCTCGAGATCGGAGAGGTTTCTCACAAATACGATTTCATCAGGTCCACCGTAGATGACTTTGACCGTTTCCTCGCAGTGGACGAATGGATCGCCAACGCTATCACTCGGACCGTTCCACAGGAGAACTTTCGGGGCTACTATCCAACGATCGCTCTCGGAAACATGGTACTTAAGACCTTCGGGCTCCCAAATGCTTTGGGTCGGCCCGGGCCGCGAGCCGATGCCCTCCTATACCCGAGCGTTGCGACCAGGCTTCGCGCCATGAACATCTGCATGGAGCCGACAACCGCTGTCGCCACTTACGCGCCCAAACGTGCTTGGACATTGCAGTTTGAAGGGATCGACTTCAATTCCACGCCGCCAACGGCGGAGGTCAAGCTGCTCAGTCAGACCAAACTCTTGGGCCACACAGGTGCCATCGAGTGGACTGCCGCCGATCTTGCCACCACCAGAAGTCTGTTCGCTGACGCACTTTCCACGAAGGCGGCGATTGAATTTCTGTAGCCAACCGCGATGCAGCGCTCTTGAACAAAGGGCCGCACACCGTCGCGCCTCTAAAAATGCGTAGCTGCGAATAATTATACCAAGTCATACTATATTATACTTGACATATTTACATATATATTAGTATACATTGGTATTAACTTAAATAGGAAGAAATTATGAAAGCTACCGAACGTAAAGAAGCAATTTTGAAAATGCTACCGAACGCGAAACTGCTGCAGCGGCACGCTGGTCGTTACGAAGTTGAAATTGACGGCAAACGCTGCCTGTTAGTGGTTAATACCGTACACGGGACAGTCCAGTTCACCGCCGATTCTGGCGACGCTGACGCAAACATCCCAAGTTTTGACGATGTAGACTATTGCCTTATGGTAACCGGGAAAGATGTTGATAACCTGTCCGCTTGGATGGTGCCTGTGACACAGCTGCTAGAGCACATCCAGCAGGGACATAAAAATTGGCTCGCAGAAAAGCCAGGCCGCAGCAGAGATAACAGAATGCGCACGATTAAACCGCTCGATGTGCATTTCGCTGATTATACATTTGATTTGACGCCAACTAAGCAGGCCGCTGCTTTCACGATGACGCCGGAACAAGCTCGTGAAGGCTTAGCCGTGCATTTTGGAGTGGACCCGTCCAAAATCCGCATAAGCGTTGACCTCTGACAAAACGAGGCGCTCCCTTGGCGAGGGAGTGCCTTTTCCAGCTCTACTGGCATGTCTTGCCGTTCAGCACCTATATCCAAAAACGACCGTTTGTGGAAAGTTCTATATGGGGTTCAGGTTGGCTGATAAGGGTCAAGGGCCTTCTCGCCCTGCGTCGTGATCATATAGCCGGCCCCTTGGTATCCGCCCCCGACTGATCCACCTGTTTCGTAGCTGGCCAGTCCTGCTGTTCTCAAACGTCGGCATGCAAACCTGACCTGACTTCGTTCGAGCCCCGTCTTCGTGGATATCTGATCGAAGTTGAGGATTTTCAGAGCACCGGAATTCCCGAGGGCCTTTAAGATAACCCACTCGATCGATCGCCTATCGATCCCACATATAGTATCTGACATTTGTCCCCTCTGCGTTCATTGAGTCTGCGCCGAAACTTGGGAGTGGCAACCTTCTTCGAATGCTCCTAACACGACGCAATGGTTATTCACGCACCAACCGACACAACCCCTTATTCGACTAAAATCCACAGGATGGTAAGCGGCCGACAGGTTCGCGGAGTCTCCCATTCCTGGGCCAGCGCGGTCGAAATCGCGCTGGAGGAGGTTCTTGCTGGTTCCCCCGATCTGCGACATGTCGCAATACAGGTCCCGAAAGCCGATCGAGATGTGCTCCGCCTTTTCTATTCCAAAGACGGGACAGTTTGGAGTCAGGTGCATCTTCCGGCGTTCTACAGCGGAAAGCGGTTCGATGCGCGTGCGATCGCGCGCGGCGCCCGCGAACTGGACGGCGACCCGGCTTTCTCCGCCGACCTCAGCCTCTTCAATCTCCGAATCCGCGAGCAGGCCGGCCTTATCGTTGAGCCACGGCCAAGCCGCCGCGCTTTCCGTCAGCTCCCGCAGCGGTATAATTCGCTGTCGGACTGGGTCGAAACCAGGGCGCGCGCAATCCGTGATGCCGTCGGCGAGCTCTACATGGACGGCGCCGGAAGCGAAGAGGCTCGGACCGGTCGCCGCATGAGCCTCGTGGCCATCGAGCGGCTTATCGACCGGCTCCGGATACAGCTCGGGGGCGATACCTCCTTCAAGCTTGCACCGGACGATAATCTCTATGACATCCAGATCGCCGGTGCGATCGAGGACCACTTCATCCTGAGACGCTACCCGTTTCTGACTCGCACATCCGATTTCAGGTTGAGCCTGCCCGCCTTGACGCAGGCCAGGCGCAAGGACGTCGTGCGCGGTCTCTGGGCCGATGCGGCGGGTCTCCTACGTGACGCCCGGTTCGACCACATCTACGGCACCCTCCTGAGATCGGCTGAGGGCCACCCCGTCTTCGGTGACCGGGACTACCGCAAGCTCGAGGCCCTGCTCGCCGATGCGCTGCAGGACGGATTCCACGTGGTGAGAATGGGAGGCCGACTATTTGTCTGGTCCAACAGGCGCTGGCATTTTATGCAGGAGGATCGCTCCAAGGCCGGTATTGCCGACTGGACCCGGGGCATGATCGTGTCCAGAAACCATGGTCGCGTGATCGTGCCGCCGCATCGGCGGGACGGTGAACTCGTGCCGGGTTATACCCGGAACGGCCCTGGCGAAGGACCGTCGAAGCAGCGCAAGCAGCCGCTGGAAATGCGCTGTATCGAGCGACCGATTGGCGGCACCGATCAGGCTTGGCTGCATGCCTACCACGCTTGGGAGACCGCACAGGATTAACGCGACCTGACCGATAAGTCAGATATCAGGCAAGTTCGGCGGAATACTCCCAAAAAAACGAGCTGCCCCACCGGCATGCATCATCTCAGATCTGCGCGCATCATCGATGCGCGAAAACCAGCTCGTCAGGAAGACTAACCGCCCGTAATTCCTCAAACCACGCACTTCATTATTTCGCATGACGGCGAAACTAGATCTTTAATGTTTAAAAACGATAATTTAGATGAATTTTATAGCAATCCACGCGTTGCCGCTACACTATCCCTGCTCTGCCAGTTTTCGATCTTTCGCTGAAATTCACCATTATTGCGACATAGAACTGGTACCAGTTTGATGGCTTCCGCCTTACGTTTCACCTAAATGCTGTTACTTTTCAGTATGATGGGATTTATAATTCCTCAGATGACGCGGTTTCGACTATAGTGCATGAAACGGAGCAGCCTAAATGAGCCTGATCGCCGTAATCGCCGACCCACACCTCGACAATTGGGATCGTTTCGCTATGGATCCGTTCGTTGGAGAAGGGCTTGAAGAGGCCATCCAAGCGCGCGATCCCGACTTACTGATTGTCGCGGGGGACATTTCCAACAACCCGCTTTGGATGTGGAAGAAGGCCCTCGAACGCTTGGGTCAGATCATCACGCGAGAAAAGATCATTATCATCCCCGGCAACCACGATTACTACGGTTTCCGACTGGATGGCGACCATCTCTTACGAGAGATGTGTTCAGATGTCGGGATGCGCTTTGCCCAAAAAGAAGAGATCAGGATTGGCAAGACCCGCCTCCTCTGCTGCACGCTCTGGACAGATTTTGCGCTGATCGGAAATGTTCGAATGGCGGTCGAAGCGGCGTCACAGATCATGAATGACTACCGGTATATTGAAACTGCAAAAGTTCCCGGCTTACCGTTCAATCAGCAAGACACACGATACATCACACCTAAAGATACGCTGAGAGTGCATCATGATCATCGGGAGTGGCTAGAGGCGGCATTGCGCGCGCCGCATTTCGCTGGCGATGGCGGCAAAACCGTGGTCATCACGCATCATGGACCGAGCCGATCGACTGCTGCTGGCGAGATCGACAGTGTAACACCATCGTTTCACTCCGATCTCGATGACTTGATCCTGGAGACCGCCCCAGACGCATGGTTCTTTGGTCATTCGCATCGGCGATGCCGGGCAATTGTCGGCAAGACGGACGTTCGATGCGTATCCATTGGCTACAGGCATGAACGGGGCAGCCAGCCAGAGTTGCAGTCGACGATGTTTTTCGAGACTGACTAAGCTACACCAAGTTGCCTCACTGATGGCTACCGCCTGACGGTCGGCCTCCACATCGCACCCGGGCATAAGCCCCCAATGAGCTTGTCATGAACTCTATCCTGACAGCGTCTTTTCACGCGGTGCAAGGCCGCAGCGTTGGCACGACAAACCGTCTCCCACATATAAATAATATATAGAAATATTACCGTATAACTTTTTATATTGACCGCATAAAGTTATACTGCAATATGGCTGCATAACCAAAGGAGATTCGCATGCGGATGACACGCCACGCCACTGAACGAAGCACACAACGCAACCTGCCGATCGATATTCTTCGGCTCATCCAGTCCTACGGAGAGCCTGTGCATTCACACGGCGCACTCTCCCTGATGCTGGATGACGCAACACTCGACCTTATAGCCGAAGGTGACCTGCGTCGCCGCCAAGATCTCGTTCGGTATCGGGGAACTTATCTCGTCGAATCCCACAACGGCACCGTCATTACAGCGGCGCGGTCCACTCGCCGTCATCGTCGCCCATAATCTCACCTCACCGGAGTTCCCAAACCTTGGAACAAAATCTTTCCCTCGCCGCGACCCATCTCGGGCGCTTCTCTGATGACTCTGCTGCCGACATGCTGGACAGCAACGCCATGACTATCGCTCAGGAAGGCCCCCTCCGGGTTGCCTATGCTCCCTTCGACCACATCGTCCGGGACGCCAAGATCGTGATCGTGGGCATTACCCCGGGCCGGGTGCAGGCAATAAATGCCCTGTCATCCGCTCAGAACGCGCTCAAGGGAGGCAGAACCATCCCTGAAGCCCTTATTGAGGCCAAGCTGACCGGCAGTTTCAGCGGTCCCATCAGGAACAACCTGATAGCGATGCTGGATGCTATCGGTGTGGCAGAGCACTTGGATGTCCGCTCCACGTCAGAGATATTTCGTCCCGGCTCGCAGGATGTGCACTTCACCTCCGCCCTGCGCTACCCGGTCTTTGTCGGCGGCCAGAACTACAATGGCGCGCCTGATATGCTCAAGACACCACTCCTGCGGCAGATGGTAGAGACCCACCTTGCAGAAGAGGCCCGCATGTTGCCTGAAGCGCTCTGGCTTCCCCTTGGCCCCCGTGCAGAGGCGGCTCTGCGGCATCTCGCCGGACAAGGCCTGCTCGACCGGAAAAGAATTCTGGGCGGACTGCCGCATCCAAGCGGTGCGAATGCCGAGCGCGTCGCCGTGTTTCTGGGACGAAAGTCGCCAGGGCTTGCTTCGAAAAAGACAAACTCTGTTAAGCTCCTAAGCGCATTTCAAGCGCTCGTGGCACAAATCGGTGCGTTGAAAGAGGTGGCAGCATGAAGAAGGAAACAAACATTCCGCACGACTGGCCGGAGATCGAAGCTCAGGTGCGTGAGGCGATCATCGCAATGGCGTCCATTCTTCAGACCTTCGGGCCTCAAGACGATGGTGCGACCGTGAATGCTTTTCTCGGCCAGCCGGTCGAGACCGCCGGTAAGAACCACATGAGCTCTGAAGAGATTGACAGCATCGATATAACCCGCCACGGCCTTCATCGTCATGCACGTGCCGCTTGGTGCTATGCCAATCAGCTCGACGGGTGGGAGGATTTTACAGGTGAACATGCATTCGAGATAGCTTGTGGACTGCTTCACGGTGGCTATGCGTTGACCGACAGTGAGAACGAACCGACTGGCCTTGACCCTGCGAACGATCTTCCGCTCCGACGCATACTGCAGACGGCTGAAGCCCGATGGTTCTGGGCGAACCAGGATAGCGAACTGACTGTCAGGCAATTGTCTCTGTTGTCGAACATGTCAGAAACGACCGTGCGTTCCTCTCTCAGCAAAGAAGGTTTTAAGTTGGAACCATCGAGTTCTCCCGATGAAGATAAGTCCTCTTATAGGCTGTCGGCTAACGATGCCCTGCAATGGCTCAGAAAACGTCGGGGTTTTATCCCAAATGCCGCTGGCCCTTCCCCCGACCGCCAGCGCAAGGCTGCTCGTGAGACGCTTGCCGATCCGTCGGTCCCCTTTCCCTTGGCTTTGAAAAGGGCAGCCGAACTTATTGGCCTCTCAGACACAAGTGGATCAGGAGTAGACTCGGGTTGGTATGCGGGGCTGGTCGAAGGACGCAAAGTTGCTCCTGACGTCGCGGCTTTGGTTGCTTTGGCTGACGCGCTCGATGTCCCGCGCGCCGATTTTGCGGCACGAGGCGTGCGGCATCTTCTTGAATTGGAAGGTGCCTGAAACGTCAGGTGCCGATTGACACATGAATGTCAGGCTGGTGTTTTTTTGGAGGTAGGCTTTGTCCCGCACTGCGGACCGTGACCAGCGTGCCGGTGAAAATCCGCTGTCAGTCGCACGCTGGTCAAAACTCAACCGTTTCTGCCACAGGCAGAATAGACCGTTTCTGCCGCAAAGGCTCTAGTATAGAGTTGCCGGACAGCTACCCATTTGTGCGGCTTGGGCTGCAGGTGTGCCCAGTAGGGCGCGCGGTTCAGAGGGCTCAAAGAGGGAATCTAAAAAATATTTTAAATTTCTCTTTCATACGCTCGATAAATGTTCTGAAATCCTTAGGCGCAATCAGGAGCGGATCGATGAACAACGACGCAGAAACACAAGACTCTACTGCTGGGCAAGAAACTAGTGAACCTTCCAGGTCGAGCAACGTACCGGAACCTCAGAGAGACCGTTGGAAGCTCCGGTCGGACGTCGAAGATCGTTTCAAAGGCTACGAGATTCTACACCAGCGCCTTCTTCAAGGTGCCGCCGGACTTGGTATCGCAGGCGTTTTGGGTGAACGCTCATTAACCGCGATAAATACGGCTGAAAACTTTGAAGTTTCTCTAGCAGGCATTGCTCTTTTGCTTGCGGCTTTAGTTATGGCAGTTCTAACTACGCCATTGTTTCTTTCTGCATTCGCCGCCTTCATCGGCCCCAGGCGTTTCCACCGTGAGCCTCGTCAGGATAACGCGGCACGGTTTATGGCAAAACCTGACTGGTGGGGCATCACTTTCGCGGTTCTGTCTGTATTAATGTTCGTTGCATTAGTGACGATCCTTTCTCACACGATAGCCGAAAGTTGAGGTGCTCCTAGATTTGTAGACGCTTTGCTTGGTAATTTTAGAACCAAGGAGAAGCGCGTATGTCTGATCTACCCCCCGAAATTCGGACACTAACATAAGCTACGACTTGCAGTTTGCTGATCTTCAACACCAAGGAGATCAGAGATGTCGAAACGCAAACAACATGCGCCCGAGTTCAATGCGAGGGTGGCGCTGGAAGCCCTGAAGGGCGAGGAAACCGCTGCTGAGCTGGCGAGCCGGTTCTGCTTTGACGATTGGCTGGAGCGATACATGATCGAGCAACTCAAACCTTTCTTTGAAGACTACCCCCGGCAGATTCTTCAGATGCGCAACGTCAGGCCAACTGATGTGCCCGATGGCCTCATGGATCGCCTGCTGGATTATCGGCACCGGCAACTGGTCAATCTTGAAGATGCACAGCATTTCCAGATTGACGCTGATGCCTTCTGGATGATGAGCGAACTAATCAACGAGATGAAACATGATGGGCTTGAGGAGCTCTATTCACAGGTGAGGCTTCCCTTTCCGACGATGATTATCCAGCCCCCCGGAAGTTCCAGCGATCAGCTGCCTGTTGGTGTCGTCACGCAGTTCGACGATACAATCTACACCCAGCGCTTTGTGCTGCGCCGAGATGATGTAGGTCCAAGCAACTGCGTTATGATCTCACAGGGTATGGGAGCCACCACGGTGCCGACACCGACGAGTGACCTCTTTGCCGCCGTCGGCATGCCGGTTCCAGAAGGAATGATTGAGGACGAGTTAATATCGAACAGAACATTTCTGGGATTAGCTGTCGCGGTCGCTACCCTGTTGCGGCACGATGGCATGCTCAATGTGGAGAATGTCTCGCTCTACCCCAGGCAATTAAGGCGGCAGGCTGAACGTTCAGGTAAAGCGCTTCCTAACACGCTCATCTCGAAGATCATTTTGGGCAAGGCTGGTCGCGGCCAGATGGAGGCCATGAAAGAAGATCTCACGACTAGCCGAGGCGACGTTGTCCCGCGCAGAACTCATTGGGTGAGAGGGCATACGATGCGAAGCAGATCGGGCCAGATTGTCTGGCGCATGCCTCACCTTCGGGGTGCTGGACCGGTAGTCAGGCAAATGCGGCATATGACTGCTGCCACGGAGCCCGGTCGATTGGTCCGCGACGATTAGGTCACGCACGACAGGATGAACTGCCCTCGATAGGATGTTTCTTAAAAAGCATGATGTGTAGCGGATGCGGAGCCAACCTAACTGTGCCCCCCACATCAGATCTCACGGAGGAAATTCACTCAGCCGGAGTGGGCTATAACTCCCAGGATTACGCGGTCTGAACCACTCATAATTCCTCAAACCACGCACTACATTACCTGCGACGACGAGCGGAACTACACCTTTAATTATAAAAATCAGATTGTTAGGCGAATTTCGTGGCAACCCACACGTTGCCGCTCCACCGTCATCACACCGCCAATTTTCGATCTTTCGCTGAAATTCACCGCATCGCGTCATAAACCCTCGCCTTCTTGAAGGCTTCGGCGTTACGTTTCCTTTGAATATTGTTATTTTTCAGAATGATGAGATCTATAATGCCTCAGATGACGTGGTTGCGACTATAGTGCATGAAACGGAGCAGCCTAAATGAGCCTGATCGCCGTAGTCGCCGACCCACACCTCGACAATTGGGATCGTTTCGCTGTGGACTCGTTCGTTGGAGAAGGGCTTGAAGAGGCCAACCGAGCGCGCGATCCCGACTTACTGATTGTCGCGGGGGACATTTCCAACAACCCGCTTTGGATGTGAGACTGCTGCTGAGTTTCAGTCGATGATGTTCTTCGAGACTGATTGAACTATGCTAATGCGAAACTGGGGGGTGTGCCATGGCAAGATCTGTAAAGTTCTCGGACGATGCTTTCATTGAGGATGCCCTCGCTGAATCCAAGCGCCACGGCCGGTCGCTTTCAGGTCAGATCGTTTACTGGGCAAAGATCGGGCTGGTTGTAGAAAAGTCCGGCAACTTTGACTACACAAAGATTTCACGCCTGCTAGCCGGCGAACGTGGACCGGTTGCACGACGTCCGAACCAGACTGTGATGTCTATTTCCGCGATGTCTGCTGTGGAACGTGAAGAACTTGCAGTTTTGATCGAAGCCGAACTTCGCCGGCTCTGACTCGGCTAACTTACTGCACTGGCGGGAAAGCACGCTCAATGTGCCAACCCATGGGACCTCGATGGGTACACTTCTTGCAACGCATACTACTTTCCAGATTTACAATTGGCATGAGTGCAGGAAAGCGGGCAAGCAACTCGTGCGGCGCTACCGAGAACAAGTGCCCACAGGATGGACAACGGATGCGTAGCACGTCCGTCGCTGCCAGATGCGACAAACGAATAACGAACTTGAGGCCATGGACGTGCGGACGATACGGCATGAAGAGAACATAGCATGAACATAGAGACGCACCATACATAAACGGTGCATTGACCACTTTCCCGTTCGCGTGAGAGCTAGGCGCAGCTTACCCTACAAAGCAATCACCTATTGAACATCTCGCTCACTAAGAGCCAGGTTTCGTACATTTCTGTCACCAACCTTTGAGCCGATGGACAGAAACTACATATATTTGTGTAGTTTCTGTCCATCGTATTTCCCCAATCTTACGTCGCACCATCAGCGGTCGAGTGATGACAGCAGAACATCATGATAAAGCTTCACGGAAGCCGTCGCTCTGAAATCACTCCGGTAGGTTTGCTGCATCCACCTACCTGAATGCCCGAGCATGTGCTGTGCCGCCCAGGCGGAATCCGGGCGCTCGTTGCGGATCAGATCTGTCACAAGCGTACGAACCAGATGACCGGAGATGCCGAACTCCTCACGCAAAATCGCGGTTGGATAGTACGTGCTGAAGGGCTGTCGTGTCAGCGACAGCAGATTACTGCCTGTGGATTCGTTCAGACAGTGGTCCAGCAAGTAGTGCGGACGGCCAGCGAGGACATGGGCATCAATCAGCACGCTTGTTAGTAGCCACAGAGGCCCGAGTTCTTTGCGGCGCCCCGTCTTGGCCTGACGGATCCGTATTTCCCAGAGGCCGTCTGGATTGCGCTGGATTGTCTCTCCTATGACCAGAGAGGACATGTCCCTTTGCCGGTCAGCTGTATTGACGAGCAAGGCGAGGATCACCGCCGCGCGGCGTTTACGCTCGGCCTCAAAGGTGCCGTCCGGGGCACCCGCAGCTTCATCGCCGAGGGCGATAGCACGTCGCAGCATGTCAGACAGCGTGAATTCCCTGCGGAACGCCCTGACTTTTGCTCGTTTTGTGGGCTCGTGATCGGCGGCATCCGCACGCAATGTACCAATCAGATCGCTCAAGACCGTCCGTCCACTTTCTACCAGCAGCTGTGCTCGCTGCGCGAACATCTGGATCCGTTCAAGATAATCTGCGACCGTCCGGGAGCTGGCTTCGCGTTCGAGCAGCATGAACCTTACGAAAGCTTCAAACAAATCGTCGGAAAAAGTGTCGCCTGTCACAACACCCCTTGCCTCAGCCCAAAGGCGCGATGCAGCAAGCATGCCCACTGCTTGCAAGATATTTTCCCGTGTCTTCGGCGTGAGTGTGCGCAGGCGCTTGCCTTCAACGCGTACCACTTGTTCGAGCAATGGCACCCCGACCTGCCATGCTGCGGGCCAGTCGTCTGGTAGCAGGGCCACTCGCGTAGAAACCCGCCGACTGCGCGGCTTTTTGTTGTATGTGCTGTTCAGCCAGTGATCCCAGTGCTTGGAGACCGTCCGGGCCGCCGCAAGCGGTACCTCTGGAGCAAACTGTCGTAGGGCGCCGAGCAGCACACGATGCGCTGTACGCGACGCCGACAGCGCTATGAAGTCATCTGCACGAACCTGCGCCGGAACCCTCCTGACAGCTCTCATATGCGCATAGAACGCCTGCAGCGCTTTAGGCATGCCGCGCGGCGCAGGATCCTTGATCAGGAACGCTGTTGCGAACCTTTGCCGGACGTCTTCTGGCACGTCCGGCATACCCGCTAACAGCGTCTGCGCACGTGCTTGGCGTGATCTGAGCTGACGCTCCATCACCGGCCCCTCTTGCTTAGTTTAAGAGAGGGGTCCAGTTCCTCAAGCACGTCGGCAAAGAGCCGTGCGGCGGCCTTGCCAGCCCCCCGGGCATAGAAGGCTTCAACAGTTTCCGTGCTGTCTCCGAGTAAGTCAGCTGCAGCACTGTACTGCCCCGGATACCTTGCCAAAAGTATCGTCGCTGCAACATGCCTCATCATGTGCGGCGTCATGCCGATGACGCCAAGACGGTTCATACCCAGGTTCCATGTTTTATTGATCGTCTGTCGGGAGACGGCACCGACGGCTGACGAGCCAGGAAACAAGAAATCGTTGTCTATGACAGCTTCCAACGCGATCCAGCGTGGGCGGCCCTCGTCGATCCAGATGCGCAGCGCATCCCAACTTGCATCGGGCAACGGGCTTTCGATTAATCGCCTGTTTTTTATACGTTTCCGTGCAATATCGATCCAAGCCTGATCGTTCTTGTTGTTTGGCGCCTGAAGTTCTGCTGAGGGACCTGAAATCGTCAGTTCATGCACGTTTTTCGTGCGCAACGGACGTCCCAGCTGAAGGCCAAGCATGGCCGCTGCCATAGCAAGATGCAGACAACGATATTTTGCGGCCGATGACAAAGTATCCCATCGCGCCTGATCCCGCTGCGCTTCCCGCATCAACGTGCGCGGACCCGATAAGATGGTGCGCACGATGCCTGGATCCCGGTCGAGTTTCTTCACGAACGCTTCCCGCTCAGACGACATCTCGTTCATCTGATACGAAACATGCTCCCAACGGGCATCCTCAATTGCATTGAGAATTTCCACATTCAATTCGTTGCTGCGCACTATGGTCGACAGGGTAGCAAGATATGTGCCGAGTGACGAGGTTCCTGTCGCATCGATCAGCGCTGGATCCTGTGCAGTGCGTTTCACAAAGCGCTGCACCGCACTATCGATATGCTCCGCAGTCAGCAGATCTGTGATGTCCGACAAAGCATAGATGTCATCTCTATCGGAAGATGCATGCCGGACGAGCCATGAAAGCGCCGACAGATAGCTTTTCCGCGCTGCTTCGGGGTTCCCTACCGACTTGCGACGGTGCTTGCGAGCTGCGCGACGGGCTGCGAGGGGATCGTCCCCAAGCTTGCCGTCGAACCGGTCGTGTTCTGGTGCCCGACCCCTGATGCCAACACTGATCAACTGATCAAGCGAAGACTGAAATGATGGAGAAAAGCGTGACCAAGTCGTCGGTGCGTCGCGCAGGGTCCGGAGCGGCCCAATAGCTGCAGCTGGCAACAGCGCGTCGATTGCGCCGTGGCGCTTCCGCTCTGCGATCAGTCGGTCAAGGAACCGGACAGAGCGCCGGAACGTAGCAACCTTGTCTGACGGCAGCGCCAGCAGAGCCGCTTCTGCCACCTCGTGCGTGACCCCTGCAGGCGGCACGTGCTGGAGCCGCGCTTTGAGATTCTGGATTGAAAGTGACGACATGTTTGCCAAGATCCGCTTTCCCTCAGAATTGAAGCTGTTCTCGGCTTCTTTCACGTATCCCGAGAGGAGCGCCCAAGCTTGAGAAGTGGTGCTGTCTGTAGCTGGTGGTGGCACTGCATGCTCTTTCGCGCGACGGATGGCTGCGCTGATCTTGCCTTGCCACGCGTCAAAAGCCCGCTCAGTGGCTTCCTGCGTACGCCCTTTGAATTGCCCTGCCCAGACAATCGCTCCTGACAAATCCGCCCATGCCTTGTCGTCCGCCGGCAGCATAGCGAGCTTCTGACCCGTCAGTTTTTCAACCCGGTTAAAAGCTGCTTGATACACTTTTGCGGAGCTATCGGAGTAAAGCTGCGGCAAAAGCAGCAGCACATCGTGCAAAGTATTCACTTGCGGCTTTGAATGATCATTCATGGCTCACATTCCCCATTGCTGCGCCGCGCTGTGCATTCGTTGGATCTGAACGGAACGGGTGCCGAACCTTGGACCAAAAAGCTGCGTGTCCGTTCCGTTCAGAGACCCGCATGGGCAAGGACTCCAAGAACAGATGTTGTTCAGATTGAAACGCCGCGCTCATGACCAGCTCTCCAGCCAGCGTTGGGCTTCAAGGGGCACAAAACGGATGAAGCGGCCGATGCGGCGATGCGGTATCTCGCCTGCCCCTGCCCTCCGTTGCAGCGTAGCCGGCTGCAGCGGACAAAGCCGTGCGAGTTGTGTCGGCGTGATCAGATCGTCGGAGTATGCTTCCTCAAGGCCTTCTGGCGGCTGGCCGCCTTCAAAAGCCCAAACATCATCCCATCGATACCCCACGCGGGTCCCGAACCGCCGGGCAACAAGAAGCCCATCTGCTTCGGCACGTTGAAAAAACGCATGGCTGCTGCACTGCCAGCGCGTCTGAAGCGTAGCCCGGCTCAACAAGCCTGCCCCCGCAAGGTTGGATAATCCAGTGTCTGTAAAAGTAGTAAACGTCATAAATCTTTGCCTTATTAAGATGAAATCTTAATAAGGCAGCGTGGTTAAAGCAGGATTTACGTTTTCGCTAAAACGGATTTAGGATTTGTAAACAGTTAGATAGATGGCTGCCGCCAGAGCGCTCCCATGCTTAGCAACGGATTTCAGTCGTATTGAGGTCATCTATAGCGCTTCAGTCGTATTTTGGTCGCCCGTAACGATTCAGTCGCGTTGTAGTCATCTGTAATGTTTCAGTTGCTTTTTAGTCGACTGACTCTTGCCCCGGCTTACTTCACCTGAAAATCTTTCTCTTTGATTCAAAGTTCAAAGTTCAAAGATTCAGCAGTGATTTTTTTACTTAAATCAAATGCTTATCATATTTAAAGTGAGGTTTTCGGGGACTTCGGTGAGGTTTTGGGGGGGTAATGTTAGGTTTTCGGGGCGTAATGTGAGAAGTTGGGGTCGTTAAAGTGAGGTTTTCGGGGCGATCTTGCATAGTTATCCACAGGCCCTGATTGGTTTAATCACTATCGTCGATCAGGTTGCGTGCATCCTCCCTGCCCTTTCGAGCTAGACGGCTCGGGCTGGGGTACGGATCGGTCACGGTTGTCACTGTTCCTGAGATTCGAGCTTTTCGCCCGACTTTTGATCGATGGACCTCCCGCCAGGCTGCATCCACCTCAGCCTTTTCTTTCTGCCACCACCCGATCCGGATGTGCGTGACCATTTTTCCTGTTTTTACCGGGATGATCGTAACGCCGAATGATGCGAGTGCGTTGATTTCGAGGACTGTAGGTTTGACCACGTGTTTATTGAGGGCACCGAATGCCGCGTATTTTCCTTCCTCAACTCCTAGTAGGTCTCGGAATTCGCGAAGTGTAAGATCTTGATAGCTTTTGCGGGTCAGCCCAGTCCATTGGCTGATGTGTTCATACAAGCTAACACTGTATTTTGAGCTGAAAGCCATTAGTACCGGGATAGATATCTTACCCCAGATAGCGGAATCTTGTAGGATCTCGACAAGACGTTTGTCGAAGCTGTAGTTAAGGACGCCTGCAGGTCGATCCGGATCATCCAGATCGTTTCCTCCCAGGAATTGCACACGTCGCGTCTTACCGTCTGACAGTCGAACCTTCAGGATTGTCGACATGAGCGCTTCGATTGCCTCTTCGACTTGTTCATATCCCTTGTGGCTGTCCGGTTTCAGATCGTCGATCTCGATCGCATAGTCTTTACCTTCCGCGACGCCTTGCATGTGTGCATGGTGCCATAAGATTGTGATGGAACGGCGCGCGTTTAGTGTCAGTGCTTGATGGCCAGTAATCTGGATTAGTTCAGCCGGCTTCGTGGCCTGATCCCGCCGGGGCTTCAGGCTCAAAACCTTAAGTGTTGTGGTCGGATCATGCTTCATCACAAGGTACAGAATAGAACAGGATCAGAAACTGTGAAAGATCTTAAGCAATTTCATTCACAGTTCCCCGAACTCCTCACATTAACTGGAAGAACGAGTCATGGATAAATGAATAAAGTCATTATAAAACAGTATGTTGTAATTTAGTATTGGCAATACAAAACCGCGCCCCGAATTCCTCACTTTTAGGCCTTCAATCGACGTTGAGGGCCTCGCAAGCTGACAATCGTGCTCCGTGACATGGATAGTAATCCACACTTCTTAATAGATATCTAGTAGCTACTAAGTAGCTACTAGATATATAAAGCTAGCAGGTAGCTACCAGATACTGTATAGATGGTTCTATTCACTCTTATGACAGGGAGATGCTCATGCCAGTCATTGCTTTCGCAAACCCCAAAGGTGGAGCTGGCAAAACCACCTCGGCGCTCTTGCTTGCTTCGGAACTGGCGAGCCGTGGTGCCAGCGTGGCGATTATTGATGCTGACCCTGAGAAGTGGATTTCGCAATGGGGTGCGCTTCCGGGACGGCCAGCGAACGTGACGATTGTTAGCAGTGTCACTGAGGACTCGATTGTCGATCAGATCGAAGTGGCAGCTGCAGAGGCGCAGTTTGTCGTGATTGATCTAGAAGGGACCGCCAGCCTGATGGTGGCGAATGCGATCGGCATGTCCGACCTTGTGATCATTCCTACGCAAGGGTCTTCCATGGACGCTAAGGGTGCCGCCAAGACGATCCGGCTTATCCGAAATCAGGCACGGATGACGCGTAGGGAGATTGCCCATGCTGTTCTTTTGACTCGGACCAGTGCGGCAGTGGCTTCTCGGGCGATCCGGAACGTGAGGGACCAGCTTGATCAGGCTGGGATCCCGGTTTTTGAGACATCTATCGTCGAACGGGCCGCCTATCGGGACATCCTCGACTACGGGGGACTATTGTCGGATCTGGACCGGACCCAAGTCAGCAATGTCGATAAAGCAATCGAGAACGCCCGGGTCTTCGCCGGCGAGGTAGTGGCGCGGCTCAAGGCCGCCCGAGTGATAGTGGAGGTGAAGTAACATGAGCCGTGAGCGCGTAGATCTGGGGTTTGGGGACCCTCTTGACGACCTTGATCTAAGTGAATTCCAGCCGCGTCAGGCGCCGGTGCCACGGCCGCCTTCTGGAGAGACAAATCGGGCCGCCGAGGCTGCCGGCTTCCGGAGCCGTGAGCCGAAAGCGGCCGAAAGTTCGGCTAGTGAGGTAGTGGAAGTGGTCCCGCAGCGCAGGCGTAGAACAGGTCGGAACGCACAGTTCAACCTCAAGGCTCGTCCAGAGACAATCTCTGCCTATTGCGCATTGGCGGATCAAATGGGCTGGGGGCTTGGTGAAACCTTGGAGAAGGCAGTTGCACTTCTGGAAGAGCGCTACGCTCCCCAGAAGTGACCTCACCAGCAGAGCTGCACTCCTGCATTGATCCAGACCCGAAATAAGTGTTGCGGCATGGATGTATCGGATGTCCTGACGCAGTTCCTCACCCGCCGCGCTACGTTGTGGCGTCTATCTCGCTGATCTATGTCCACTGATCGTGCTGAGCGTGACGTCGCTTTTCAGCAGCCCGGCCGTTTTCAAAGCGTCCAGCGTCGATGCATCATATTCTTCTAAACGATAAAATCTGTTCCACGTGCGCAACCATTGTTGATCGTAGTCAATTCTGCAAACAACCGAAGTCACAATCGGTGAGCCATATCGCAGCTGCGGATGATCTGTAGTATATCCGATGGCTGAGCAAAGCGATGTCGGGCGTCGCACTAACGACCACCCATGCAGCGTTGGAGCCGGATGATCATCTGCATTTAGTGATGCGCAATCTAGCATTTCTAGACGTTCGAGAAATAATGCGAACGTCGCCGCAGGTGTTTCTTTGGGGAGGGAGCAGCGGAAAGCGCTATAGAGCACGGTCAGCGACATAGGCAGGACAATATCGATGTGACCGG
Organism: Yoonia sp. 67-2; assembly: GCF_035117555.1. Taxonomy (NCBI): domain Bacteria; kingdom Pseudomonadati; phylum Pseudomonadota; class Alphaproteobacteria; order Rhodobacterales; family Paracoccaceae; genus Yoonia; species Yoonia sp. 67-2. Next base: position 393,282 of record NZ_JAYKPK010000003.1, on the reverse strand, counting down.
CGGTGGCATCGGCTGGGATTTCGGCTCGCAGCATCTCTGCAATAAGATGCTGAAACGGTCGATATTGGTCTAAGTCTGAATGATACTGCATCGAACGTTCCTTTTCTGATCGGGATCGAGTCAACATCGAAGTGAATTGCCGCTAGTTTTCTAGACACCTGCATCGTTCATGACCTGTGAGCACAAAAACCGAACGTTGGCCTATAAGGAGTCGGATCAATTTCGCCGCATCAGTACCTCCAACTCTTCTTCTACAATCTGGAGGGGCAATTCATAGAAATCGAAGGCTTCATATACCGGCGCAATAAGAGCGCGAAGCACTTCGGGTAGGTTATCGTCGATCTGCCTTAGCGTGATCGCCAAATTTTGCTCGACCTCGTTTGTACGTGAGACCCGGTCATAAGACATAGGCATACGGTTCCTACTCATCGCCCTTAATGCACGGCCATCTAGTCCTGACCATTTCACATGCGCCGCGATCTCCTCCACTCCCTCGTAAGTCGCGGCAATACGTCGAGCGAACAGGAGCGCTTCGCCTACCCGCCAAATCGGCAATACGATATCAAACGCCGTTCCGGGCTCGGCACGCTCGGGCGCGCCATCCTCATCGTAGCCCGTCCTCGTGTAAAGTATGCCATCTGGGGCGATCCGCCAAAAATCGGAGTGAGCGGCGTCCTCTTCCAGAAAATGCTCCACGCCGGGACGCCCGAGCCAAGCCTCGATGCCACCATCGGCTGGGTAGGGGGCCAACTCCCGACGTGTCATAGTGAGGAATGTAGGCCAGCCCGTCAGCTTGATCCGATGTGCCTCGTCGATACGATCCCTTAGTCTCGCAAGATTAGGTGTCGGTTCGGCGCTTTCGAAGGCGAAGCCGACCTCATAGTGCCCTCGCGGCATACGTGACACAGCATTCATGGGAATGTCTGTCGCATCGAGAAGCGCATCGTGTCGGCTTCGGGATGCCGTGACAAAATTCGAGAGACGATCTTGAAGCGCGGGAGCGACATTACCTTCTTCAACTCTTCCTTCCACGATCGCGCGAATGGCGTCGAGCATTGATGCGCGGCTGCGCTGTACACAGCGATCAAGCAGAGCACGCCACTCCTCTACGGTCTGTGGTTCTGCGCTACGCGGGCCTGATTGCCGGACGTAGACACGTGCTTTGTACAAGATGTTTTCATAGTCCCTCGAGGCCATGACAGGCGTCGTTGTGGTCGATGGTACGATAACAACTGGATGACTTACGCCGGTGCGGGCGTTCTCAATGACCTCCATACGGACGTGTAGAGCCGGTGCCACGAACCGCTGAACGGCTCCGTTAACAAGATCTTGGGTAATCTCGCGAACGTGTCCAGGGCGCGGTACAGACCGAAGTGTGTCTCCCTCCTCGTTATAGCCGATCACTACGTAACCACCGTCGGCATTGGCCATTGCAATTATAGCTTTCGCGAGCGTCGCCTTACCATGCGTCGAACCGAGGTCGATCCAAGCCTTGTACTCGAAGGACAAGTCCTCATGTGGGTCGAGAAGTGCAGCTCCGAGTTCGTCACGCCGTGCCAATCCATCCCCCTCGCGTTTCTAGCGTTCAACATTTACTTAGCCTATTTAGGACAATTCGGAATTCGATCCTATCCAAAGCTGCCAGCAGTAATCGTCGATCTAAAAGCAGCTATATCCCGCAGCAACGACCTTGGCCTGCGCCGATCAAACTGTCCATTCTGCCCTCATGCGAGCTTTTGGTGAAAGCTTGCATCGCGATGCGGAGACGTTGGGCCTGTAATCGCCGCAACAGAGCAGGGAGGCTCAGCACCCATTCAGGCCAGGTCATGAAGGACGAACTCGATACGATCGGCATCAGCCTATCTGCACGCTTGGGAGACCGGGTCGCAAGCAAAGGCAGGCATCACGAAATGGATGACCTTCTATAACCACCAACGCCCACACTCAGCTCTTGGCGGCAAGCCACCAGCCGTGGTCTATTGGCTGAGAAAAAACGAAACCCAACCCGATCAGCAGGTGCAAAAAGTAGCTTAATCAACGCCAGATACTGTCCAGCCGATGGGGAGTAGCTCACTCCACCCCGATTGTCTTGCGGATGGCGGGCATGCTTCGCTGCACTGCTGCCAGGAACGCCGCGCTCGCATTCTCTAAAAGGTGCCAGCGATCAGCAACTTGAACAGCCCCAGGTAACGCGCGAGAGACAGCGCCACCGTAGCCGCCGTTTCTGTCACGAGCGACGATTTCGATCTCAGGGCGGGCGCGCAGCCATGCTTCGACAGTGGCGGGTTCCCGATCCGGCAGCAGATCGATAACCCGGCGCCGCTCAAGATCGCAAATCAATGTGCCGTATCTCTGTCCTTTGCGCCATACCCAGTCGTCAATGCCGATGATGCGGGGCTCACTGGTTCTGGCCCCGGGTGCCTCGCGAACGCTGCGCAGGAAGGTATCTTTACTCACGGGCAATCCGAGCCGTCCGGCAAGCGCTTGTGCAGGACGTCCGCCGAGAGCGAGACCTAGATGGCGAACCAGCCCTTGCAGGCGTGATGTGCGCCGCGCATGTGGCCGGGTCACAGCAGGTGGAAACCGCTCAGCGAAAACTCCGGTTGGGCAATGCATGGCCCGGCACCGAAATCGCCTGACCAACAAGATCAGTTCCACCTTCCGGCCATGCGCGGGTAGATCGGCTGGGCGGCGCCTATATCTGCTGTGGACATGGTTTGAAACTGTGCTACAGCGCGGACAGGCCGCAGCGGCTTTGGCGGACCGGGAGTGGACCCGGATTGTGTTCCAGCCAGTTCGACCTGTTCGGCCTTGAGACCTGCGGGCAGAAAATCATTTCGCGAAAACCATGACGCCATCGGCAACCTCCTTCAAAGACTGCCGAAATGTAGCGCAGGCATGCCGCAGCTGCACCAAATCCGAGTCAGAGCCAGTTTTGCACGCCGAAACACACATAGGCGTTTCGTGTCGTCCAGAGGGGTTAAGACAGGTGTGCTGGGACAGGCAGCATGACCTTCTTCGCAATCAGCAAACGGTCTGCCAGCGACATGCTATCGCCGTAGACTTCACGACCCCGCCGTCGTTTCAGCGAATGCCCCATCAACTCACCACGGTCATCGGTGTCATATCCAGCCTGCTTCATCCTACTTTCCCACGTATGCCGGATACCCCCGATCGTCACGCCTTCTGGGAGCAGATTATTATTGCGCAGATACTTGTTCACCAGATTACTGTAGTCGCTTTTGTTGCGATACCTCGGCAAACCTGTTGGATGTCTTTTTGCCGCCGCCAAAGCAACCCCGATCAAGGGAATTGTTCTATCTGAAGATAGGTTTTTGATTTCACGACGTTCATCGGGTTCATCAGATTCTTCATTCGCAACCAGAATATGTGGGATCGGATCATCAAGACGGATCGCCGCTGCCGGAAGATTGAAAATCTCGCTCTGTCGGCATCCAGTTTCAATAGAGATAAGCAACACATCACGCGCCTCATCGTTAAGGCCATCAAGCGCACCCGGCGCAAACCATTTGTCTGTAATATATTTGATGGGCACTTCCAACTTACGGGTAGGTTTTGCATGACGATCACGGATATTAACCCCGGCATAGGGCCGTGGTGGATCCTCATGTTGAAGATCCTCATAAAACCGGGCCAGCATGCCCGCCAGATAGTTGAAGTCTTTGTTCGCCGTTTCTGCGGATTGGCCTTCCCGAGCGATACGAGCCCTCCACCACTTCTTATGTGTCAGTGCTTCTGCGGAACCAATGTCGGTGACAGTAACATCCTTGCCCAGTGCTGCAGTTAAATTTGCTACGGCACGTGCGCGTGGTGACCGCCAAAGACGCATTTGCTCGCTATTCTTAAAACGGTTGTCGTTCGCTGCAAGCCCTTCGATATGGGTCACAAGATCAGAAATCTTCAGTTTCGGCGCTTCAGCAGTGCCAAGAAGGGCGGATGCTGCTTGCTCGTCAGGCAAACCATTAGGGCCACGCGAAGCCTCAACCCGCTGCAATATCTCTTCTAATGGGGCATGTTGCAACTTATCGACCGACAGAAACTGAAATCCCCGAATGCCAGCGAAGTGCTGAGCTGCACGAAACTTTTCCGCCGCATCGCCATGGCGTCCGGCCAATCGCGCCTCCCCACCCCTCAATATAAGCTGACCACACACTAACAGACTTGTGCATTGCGAAAGTATAAGAGTCAGTTTTGAGGCTATCCCAAATAACCTGACGCGGCTCGACCGAAATATATCTTCTGGGAACTCGACGTTTCAAATACAACGTCTTTCCGCGCAACACTGGTCTCGACATGCTGGGCCCTCTATTCTGCTACGTGTAGCAAAAAGAGCAGCAAAACAACCATGCGCACAACGCAATGCATACTATATACCAGTTAACACACTGAAATTACTGAGAAATTAAAATTACTTAAGGAGTTTTCTTGGCGGACAGACAGGGATTCGAACCCTGGAGACGGTCTCCCGCCTACACACTTTCCAGGCGTGCGCCTTCGACCACTCGGCCACCTGTCCGTGACGCAGGGTTTAGCCGCAACGCGCCTGCCTTTGCAAGACCCTGAAAACTATTTGTTGTAGCTGTTTACCCTGTTGCCTTTGCACCGCTATATTGCAGCCTAACGCCATGACGAGTGATGATCTGATGCTGCACGATCCGCCTAAATCGGCCCCGTCCGAAAAGCGCAGTGATGCAACCCGGCTGCAAACCGGGGCGCTGATCATTATTGCCTTTGCGGTGGTCCTGTTTTTGCTGGTGCAGGCGCGGTTCATCCTGATCTCTCTTGCAACCGCGATTATCTTGTTCAGCCTGACCAGCGACGTGATCAATTTCATCGCGCGCCAGCGGATCGGGCCGTTGCGCATTCCGAATGCGGCCGCAAGCATCGCCGCTTTGCTGTTGATCGCGACAGCGCTTTTGATGCTGACGTCGGTGCTGTTGGCGCAGATTAACACCGTTCTGGTGACGACGCTGTCCTATACGGAACGCGCGCCCTCGGTGATTGCATCCATGTTCAGCTGGCTGGGCGAAGACAGCGAGGCCGCGATTCTGAATGCAGTCCGGTCGATTGATGCATCAAGCTATCTCCGCTCGGCTGCCAGTCAGGCCAGCGGTATCACGCAGGCGACAGTACTGGTGATCCTGTTCGTCGGGTTCCTGTTTGCCGAACGGATCTGGTTCGATATCAAGCTGGAAAACTTTATCGGGGACAAAAAACAGGCCCTGCGCGTGCGCAAGATCATCCAGTCGATCATTCACCGGGTAAACTATTACCTGCTGGTCAAAACGGTCATCAGCCTGATCACCGGCGGGATGGTCTATGTGCTGGCGCGGGCGTTTCAACTGGAACTGGCAACATCGCTCGGGATCATCACCTTTGTGCTGAATTACATCCCCAATATCGGCTCGATTCTGGCGACCGGGCTGATCGCGCTTGTGACCCAAGTACAGTTTGGCGATGCCAATACCACGCTTTTGGTATTCCTGATCGCGGCAAGCATTCAGTTTCTGAACGGCAACGTCATCGACCCGATGTTGATGGGCCGCGCTTTACGGTTGTCCTCATTCGGCATCATCTTGTCGCTGGCGTTCTGGGGGGCGGTCTGGGGCATACCAGGGATGTTCTTGTCGGTGCCGATCATGGTGATGTTGCTGGTCGTCTGCAGCCATGTGCCGGATCTGCGCCCATTCGCGATCCTGCTATCCCGCGAAGGATTGCCCGACACGGAACAGATGCTGAATGAAACCGCCAGCCGTGAAATATTTCACAAACCGCCCAAGACCTAACGGCGGCGGGCGACCCAGAAGGCGAGCGCACCCAGAACCTCTGCCGCAGAGGCGATCAGGATCGCAGCCCCCGCCTGCCCGCTCGCAAATTCAAAGACACCTGTGACCGCGATGCCCAGCCACAGGACGATCATCCCGATGCAGATCCCGTCGCGCGCAGTGCCTACTGGCAGGTCGCGCAACATCCAGAGGATCACCGCCAGCCCGACAAAGACCGGTGCGGCTCGCCGCGCTACAAAATCCGCCCCCTGATCCGGGGCGATAGCGAATGTCGCGACATATTGGCCACCATTGGTCAACAAGACGCCAAACAACGCCAGACAGATCACAGCGGTCAGAACGGCAACGGCGCGGAACATCTGATCCCCTTCAGGGCGCGGGTTTGCCCGCCACAGGCTGACGCGCGTAATAGGTCACATCTTCGGTGAAATATTGATAGCTGTCGGCGTTATCTATCGCGCGCATAGCATCGCCGCTGGCCATCGCAGCACAGGCGCGACGGGTGTAGCAATAATCCTCTGTGCGCGCGACCGGATTGAAATGCGACAGTTCGTGCACGATCGTGCCGACATTGGTGCCATTGTCACTCGCCGTCGTGCCGGGCTTGAGTTCCGTCAGGGGTGGCAGATTGAAAAACGATGGGCAAAGATAGATTTTGTAATATTCATGCGGATACACCCAGGCATATTCGCCGCTGCTGCATCCGTCATCGCGCGCGGTATCGCATTGCATGACCACGGCACCACTGCGGATCGCCGTTGCGATGGCCTTGAGATTGGCACGCACGATTTCCGCATTGCGGACGCTGTAATCCCCGAACCAGCGCGCATAGTCCGGCGTGTCGCCCACAGTCGCCGCCGCTTTGATTGTCAGCGATTTCGCCTGATCGAGCGTGTCCCGCAATTGCACCGATTGCATGGCATCGCAGCCCTGGGTGGTCTGCGCAAATGCCGCCTGCCCCAGGAACAAACCTATCAGAACAAAGAACAAACGCATCGCTTACTCCAGATGCAGATAGACACGCCGGTTTTGCCGGCCTTTCTTTTCGATCTTGCCCAGCCGGACGCGACCGATCTCTGACGTATTCGCAACATGGGTGCCGCCACAGGGTTGCAGATCGGCGGTCTCCTCTCCCAGCCCGATCCGGACCAGCCTGATCTGCCCCGATCCACGCGGTGGCTGCACCGACATGGTCTTCACCAGATCAGGCTGCGCATCAAGTTCCGCATCCGTGATCCATTCGGTCGTCACATCCATATTGCACGCGATCAGGCGGTTCAGCGCATCCTGCAGGGCGTCTTTATCCTCGGGTGCGTCAGCCATGTCGAAATCGAGCCTGCCTTTGTCCGTGGCGATAGATCCGCCGGTCACCGGCAAGGGGATCACCACCGACAGCAGATGCAGCGCCGTATGCACCCGCATATGCCGGTGGCGGCGGTCCCAGTTCAGCTTTTGCCGGACCAGCTGCCCGATGCGCGGCAAGGGCAGCGGTTCGGCAGGCAGAAGAACAATGGTATCGCCCGGACCTTTGACACTTGTCGCAATCTCCAGACGGGTGCTGTTCCAGCTGATCACACCGCTGTCCCCCGGCTGCCCGCCCGATGTGGGGTAAAACAATGATGCATCAAGCACGATGCCGCCTTCATCCGTGATCTCCAGCACCCGCGCCTCGGCCTCGCGCAGATAGGCATCGTCACGAAACAGGGGTTTTGTCATCGGAAGATCCTTTCAGCACTTCAGGGTTACGCAGCCAGATGTCACGCTGGGCAAAGGGAATCTCGATCCCCGCAGCCGCGAATTCCTTGGCGATCTGGTGGTTCATTTCGGATTTGGTGGACAGCACATAATTGACGTCACGCAGGATGGCGCGGATTTCGAATTCCAGCGAATCCGCACCAAAAGCAATGAACAGCACCGCCGGCGGTGGCGTCATCACGACCATCGGATGCGCTTCGGCGATATCGCGCAGGATTGTTGTGACCTGTTCGGTATCCGTCCCATAGGCGACACCGACCGGCACAATGACCCGGCCAACCAGATTGCCCCGCGTCCAGTTGGTGACCTGCCCGCTGACCAGATCGGCATTGGGCACGATGACATCGGTCCGGTCAAAGGTTTCGATCCGGGTGGACCGAACCGATATCGCCCGGACATAGCCCATCTGACCACCCACTTCGATCCAGTCACCTTCGCTGATCGGGCGTTCGATCAGCAGGATGATGCCCGACACGAAATTCGACACGATATTCTGCAAGCCAAAACCGATGCCCACCGACAAGGCGCCAGCGACAATTGCAAGGCTCGAAAGGTCGATCCCGGCAGAAGTGATCGCGATCAGCGCTGCCAGCATGATGCCGATATAGCCAAAACCAGCCACAACAGCATTCTGCCCGCCAAGGTCCAGCCGCGTGCGCGGCAGCACCGTACGCCGCAACGTGCCTTGCACAAAACGGGTCAGGACAAAGCCCAGAGCGAAAACAATCGCGAATGTCAGAAAATCAGTCGGCGAAATACGTGTTTCGCCCAAGGCGAACCCTTCACGGAACCTGCTCCAGATTTCAAAGATATCGTCGGTGCGCGCACCCCAGATCAGCGCAAAGACCGGCAGGCTCAGCATATAGACAATAAAGCTGACCAGCACCGGCATCAGCGCCGACATCCCCTTGCCGTCGGCTTCCTGCGCGCGCGTCGTACTGACGTCCTGCACGATGCGTTGCAACACAAGAATTGCGCCGATCAGCGCCAGCGACAGGATCGACGATGTCAGCACAGCCCGCCCAGCCGCCGCATAGCCAAGCGCCGACATTACCGGGCCAAACACCGCGACAATCGTGCAGATCTGGCCGATCAGATTTCTGATCCGGCCAAGCGATTCACTCTGATCTTCGCGCGGTTCTGGTTTGGTCTGGATGAGCCGGCCCAACCGCCACAACAGCAGCCCCAAAAGGGCCAGTGCGGGCCATTCCACCGCCGCCGCCACGCCAAGGCCCATATCCATCGATCCAGCTGCGGCAGTGAACAAGGCCCCAAAGCCCATCACCCAGGCAATCGCCTGCGTATACCAGCGCGCATTGGTCCGGGTGTCTTCGCCATAGCCCAGATAACCGGGCAAAGTGCCGTCGATGAACACCTGCCGCCCCAACCACCAGCCCAGTACCACGGTCATACCAGCAGCCGGGATGGCCGCGACCACCGCCGTGCCGCGCAGACCGAAGATCGCCAGCGTATCCAACCCGGTCGACAAAGCCACAAGACCTGCGAAGGACACCAGAAGCTGTAACAGTGACAGTAAAAACAGCCAGACCGGCAGCAAAAACGTGGTTTTATCCGACAAACGTTGACGCAGCCGCACCAGCCAGTGCCGCGCATAGCCAACCAGCAGCACGGCTGCCACAAAGAACATCAACGCACGCGGCAGATTGCGGATCAACTGGCCACTGGCAGTCTGCACCTGCAACCCGGCAATCGTTTCTTCGACGATGCTGCGCACCACACCCCATGTTGTGCCCACAGCACTTGGCAGGACCGTCGGGTTTAACGGCGACGGTCCGCGTTCAAACAAGGCCGCAGTCTGTTGTTGAAGAACCTTATTGTCCAGTTCGCCGATCAACCCATTGGCGCGGGCAAAAGCCTCTTGCGCCAGCACACGCGGGGCCACCAGTTCACCGCGCTGGCTGTCCAACTCGGCCCGCCGCGCGGCGATAGCGATGGCTTCTTCCCCGCTTTCGGGCGCGGCACCAAGCGCTGCGATCTGCGCATCGACGGTGGCCAAACGGGCCGCATTCTGATTGGTCTGGGTCAGAAAATAATCTCGCCAGCCAACCAATTCAGCGCGCACGCGCGCGATGGCAAAGCCTGACGACACCTCGCGCTGCACCAGATCTTCGGCGCGTTGGGCCAGCACTTCCCAACCGTCGGGGTCCTGATAGGCGGAGTCGGACAGGACAGGTTGATCCTGCGCCACAGCCATCGCAGGCCAGAGCAGGCTGCAACAGATCAGCAGCCGGAACAGGACCGCGCGAAGTGTCATTCCGTGATCAACACCGACGGCACGCTGACAGTTTCTTCCAGCCATGCAGGCACCGGCAACCCTTTTTCCCGCATGAAAGCCGGGTTGTAGATTTTCGACTGATAGCGACTGCCGACGTCGCACAGGATGGTGACGATGGTATGCCCCGGCCCCAGATCCCGCGCCATCCGCGCAGCACCGGCCATATTGATCGCGGTGGACCCGCCCATGCACAAACCTTCATGCTGCATCAGGTCATAGATCAGCGGCAAAGCCTCAGCATCGCTGATCGAATAGGCGAAATCCGGCTTCAGCCCTTCCAGGTTGGCGGTGATCCGCCCCTGCCCGATGCCTTCGGAGACCGATCCACCTTCAGATTTCAACTCGCCGTACGCATAGAAATTGTAGAGCGCCGACCCTTCGGGATCAGCCAGGCCAATCTTGACGCCCTTGGGCTGCAAAACCTGCGCCACACCTGCCAAAGTGCCACCCGAGCCCACAGCGCAGATAAAGCCATCGACCTTACCATCGGTCTGGTCCCAGATTTCGGGGGCCGTTGTCTCGACATGCGCCTGCCGGTTCGCCACATTGTCAAACTGATTGGCCCAGATCACGCCATTCGGTTCCGTCTTGCGCAATTCATCGGCCAACCGTTCGGAATAGCGCACGTAATTATTGGGGTTGCGGTAAGGGGCGGCAGGCACTTCGACCAGTTTCGCACCGGCAAGGCGCAGCATATCCTTCTTTTCCTGACTTTGCGTCTCAGGAATGACAATCACCGTCTTGAACCCCATCGAGGCCCCCAAAAGCGCCAGCCCGATGCCGGTATTGCCTGCGGTGCCTTCGACAATTGTGCCACCGGGGCGCAGATCGCCGCGCGCGATGGCATCCTTGATCATGAAAAGCGCCGCCCGGTCCTTGACCGATTGCCCAGGGTTCAGAAACTCGGCCTTGCCCAGAATGGTGCAGCCTGTCGCCTCTGATATCGCACGCAGCTTGATCAGGGGGGTGTTGCCAATCGTTTCGGCGAAATCATTGCGGATAGTCATCTGAGGGGCCTTTCATTGCGCCCCTTCTGTGTAGAACCGCCCCTGCCCGACATCAACCCATCCCGCGCAGCCGGTCACGATGCCGTGCCAGCCAGTAAAGCAATGTGAGCAAGGGGCCGGCCGCGATCTCGCCAGAATCCGCCAGCGCCATGGCCGCGTCAAATGACAGCGGATGCAGCCGCAGATCCTCACCTTCGGCATCCAGCCCGCCAGCATAGGGCGCATCCGAAACCAGATCGCAAAGCGCGATGAAGGTGTAAAAATACTCCGTCGTGGAGCCCGGCGATGGATAATAGGACCCTGCGGGGATCAACTGACGCGGGATCAGACCGGCCTCTTCGCCTGTTTCGCGCATGGCTGCTTGCTCCGGCGTTTCGCGCGCATCCACGATCCCGGCGACAGGTTCCAGCATCCACGGATTGGAATCATGACGCAGGATCGGGCCAACGCGAAGCTGTTCCAGCAGCAACACCTTGTCGCGGATTGGATCATAGGGCAGCACGATGGCGGCATCGAAACCGATGAAGCCTTCGCGCTGCATCACTGGAGAGCGGGTGCCGTCAAAACGGATATGGCTGATATCAAAGCCCTGAAACCGGAAGAATTCACCCATTGGCGGGGCATTGGGCTGGACCGTGATGTCACCCACCACAGCCTCGCGCCGCAACGTGGCGGGCGCCGCAACAACCCGGTCGCGCGCCCAGGCACGCGCCATGATCTGCGGCCATTGCTGGCGCAGCAATGCAGGCGCAGGCATCGGGTCAAGCGAAAACAGCTCTTCCACGGCAAGCACTGCGGGACGCAAATGCACAGCCTCCCATGCTGGCAAAGACCAGTCGCCAATACCGGGATCAGCAGGTGCGCGTGACAGATAAATCTGCACGTCACGGAATTCCCCGGCGACCACCGCCTGTGCTGGCACCGGCACAGCGCCGAACACGGAATGATAAAGGTTCAGCCGGTCAATCGCGGCGACCGGCAGATCACACCAGATCAGTCCCGGCGCGTGGCCCCCCGAATTGGTAGCGATGAACGGCGCGCCATCCTCCGCTTTCTGATGTACAGCGTGATCGGGCAGCACCGCTGGCAAAGGATCTGTCACCTCCTGCCCTATCACCGCCGCCATCAGCACAGGCGACATCAGCGGGTCGCAGACAAATACATCCATAATCTAGGGGTATCTCCGCCCGACATATTCGGCAGTCAGGGCGAAGATCAGCGCACCGATCACCAAAGTCCCGAGCAAAGTCGCATCGGTGAAACGTGCTGCCTCGCGCAAGGTCAGATCGAACGTGTCCAGAACAGCCTCCATCACGCCCCCATATTGCCGCCGCATCGCTTTGCCGACCATGATTGAAAAGGCATGAACATAAAGAATCATCACCCCAAGAAGAAAAGCCGCTGTCAGACCATGGCCGATGGCGGCCAGATAACCATGCGTCACGCGGCTGCCAATATAGACCCAGCCGACATAAAGCCCGACAATGATCGCCGCTGGGACGAATGCAGGCGGTGCCACGCTATCGACAAGAAATGGGGTCGCGATCACCGCAAGACACCATCCCAAAAGCCCGAAACACAAAGCACCGATCAGCCTTGCAGCCGTCGGCATCGCCAGTTGCCTGCGCGTCGCCATACCATAGCACCTTTTCACAACATGGCCCGCGGGTCAGGACGCGCGGGTTACCGTAATCTGAGTCACATCGCAGTTTCCGCTATGAAATGTCCCCGCGCAAGAGGTCAGATAAAAGTTCCACATCCGCCGGAACCGGTCGTCAAAGCCAAGGGCGGCCACCTGATCCCATTTCGCGTTGAACGTATCATGCCAGCGGCGCAGGGTCTGGCTGTAGCTTTCGCCGAATTCGATTGATCCGGCGACCTGCAAGCCCGCCTTTTCAATCTGTTCGCGCAGCACCACAGGGCTGGGCAGCATGCCGCCCGGAAAGATATATTTCTGAATGAAGTCAACGCCGCGTTTGTAAACATGCCAGCGACGATGTTCCACCGTGATGATCTGCAAGGTCGCATTTTTGCCGGGCTTGAGACGTTCGCGGAGCGTCTCAAAATACACCGGCCAGTATTTTTCGCCCACAGCCTCGAACATTTCGATACTGGCGATGCCGTCATAGATGCCTTTTTCGTCGCGGTAATCCTGCATCTTGATCGTGACCCTATCGGACAGGCCCGCGTCCGCCATCCGCTTGACCGCATAATCATGCTGTTCTCTGCTGATCGTCAGCCCGGTGACCCGCAGCCCGCGTTCCTTTGCGGCATATTCGGCGAAACCGCCCCAGCCGCAGCCGATTTCCAGCACGTGATCGCCGGGCACGACACCCATCTGATCGACCATGCTTTTGTATTTCTCGATCTGGCCGGCTTCCATGCTTTCCTGACCGGTCACAAACTTGGCCGAGGAATAAGTCATCGTGTCGTCCAGCCACAGCCGGTAGAAATCATTGCCAAGATCGTAATGATAGCTGATGTTCTTGCGCGCTTGCTTTTTGGAATTGTTCTGCAGCCAGAACCGCATCCGCTCATAGAACCGCACCAAAGACTGGCCCGGAAAGCCGTCATAGATATGTTCCATGTCGTCATGCATCAGGTCCATGAAGGCCATCAGGTCAGGCGTGGACCACCAGCCATCCATGTAAGCCTCGCAAAAACCCAGATCGCCCTCGCGCACGGTGCGGGCAAAAATATCGGCGTTATGCACATGTACTTCGGCGACATAGCCGGGCTCTGCCCCTTCGGCACGGAAATGGCGGCCATCGGGCAGGATGATGTCGATCCGTCCGCGTTTCATGGTTTTGACGGCGTCAAACACATGGGTAAAGTAACGCGGCAGATTGGTCTGCCCCTCGGTGGTCGTCAGGATCATTGATGGCCCGTTTCTGATTGCTGTCTTTGAGACTTAATTAACTTGTCTATCAGCGAAGTCACGGCAAACAGAGACAAAAAGTTTCTGACCCATGCGCGCCCCGCCGCTTTAAAACCCACGGTTGCTGTAAGCGTCGAGCGCGCGGGTCCGCCCTTGGTCTGGCGCGACGACCGGATCAGGATAAGCTGCATCCGGCGACAGACCCCATGATCGTGGGATCATGTCGAAATAGGCCAGCGCTGTCTGGGATGGCTTGGCGTCATCTTCTGCCAGCCAGCGTTTGACATAAACGCGGTCCTTGTCGAATTTATCCAACTGCGTGACCGGGTTGAACACCCGGAAATAAGGCGTGGCATCCGGCCCCGACCCTGCCGACCATTGCCAGCCCATTGCATTGCTTGCGGGGTCCCAGTCGATCAGGCAATCGGCGAACCAATCGAGGCCCACTTTCCAATGCGTCATCAGATGTTTGGTCAGGTAAGAAGCGACAATCATCCGCCCCCGGTTATGCATCGTGCCTGTCACATACATCTCGCGCATCGCCGCATCGACGAAGCGGATGCCGGTGCGGCCTTGTTGCCAGGCCTGAACTTCGGGCGTCACTTCGGTGTTCCAGGGAAAGGCGTCCCAGTCTTCTTTCCAGTTATCCGTCAATATCTGCGGCGTGTGATGCGCGAGATGATAGGCAAATTCGCGCCAGACGAGTTCTTTCAGGAATACTTCGGCATCGCCCTTGCCCTGCTCCAGCGCGTGTTTGCCCGCGTGCCAGCAAATGCGCGGGCTGATTTCGCCAAAGGTAAGGTTTTCCGACAGACCCGAGGTCCCCCTGACCCCCGGCAGATCGCGATTGGTGACGTAATCGCTGACCTTATGGGCAATGAATTGACCCAGACGGCTGTTGGCGGCATCCTCGCCAACGGTGCAATGGGTGGCAAGGATATCCGCACCACGGTTCATCGCGCGCTTCAGGCCCCAATCCGCCAGATCATCGCTGGCGGGCCATCTGTCAGGTGCCGGAACTTTCCCCGGACGCGGCAAGGCATCCGGCACATCATTGCCGCGCACTGCTTTCCACATCGGGGTGTAGACCTTGTAGAAACCACCCGTCTTGGTCTCGACCGTCCAAGGCTCGAACAGCAGATGCCCGGCGAAACTCTTGGCCTCAAGGCCGTCGTCTTTCAACGCCGCCTTGACCTTGGTATCCCGCTCCTTCGCGGGTGTGTCGTAAAGCCGGGACCAATAGACCGCCCCTGCCCCGGTATCCTTGATCAGATCGCGCAACACCTCCAGCGCAGGCCCTTTGCGCAGGATCAGCTGGCTGCCTTTCTCCGCCAGCGCCTTGCTGAACACGTCCAGCGCCATCTCCAGCCGCAGTTTCTGCGCCGCACCCAGCGATGCGACCTGATCGTCATGGATATAGACCGGGATCACCGGCCGCCCGGCATCGCAGGCGGCAGTCAGGGCGGGATGATCGGACAGCCGCAGGTCGCGGCGGAACCAGACGATAACAGGGGTTTTGCTCATAACACCTGATCTAGCGCCGCCAGCAGCTGGTCAACCTCTGCCTTGCTGGTGTAATGGGTGAAACTGACCCGCAGCACGCCTTTGCCCAGATCGACACCCATCGCGGACAACGGACGCTGCGCGTAAAAATCACCCCCCTCGGCCATGATCCCCATCGGTGCCAAACGCGCCGCGACATCCACCGCATTGCCCTGCAAGGCCATCGCCACAGTCGGCGCGCGCATCTGCGCATCCGCAGGGCCAATCAGGCGCACAGAATTCTTGGCGCTGACGTAGTCCAGCAGCGGCGTCAGCAAGGCGATTTCGTGATCGCGCATCAGATCATGTGACATCCGCGCGGCAGCCACCCCGGTGCCGCCGCCATGATGCTGGGACATTGCGTCGAAATAATCCGCTATCCCGGCGCTCGCCGCGACCTGCGCGTGGTCGGGACCTGCGGGGGTGAAGCGTTTATAGAGGCTGTCGCCGTTGAAATGATGCCCCTGATTGGGCAGTTCAAATCCGAAATCCTCGCGGATCACCATGATGCCCTGATGCGGACCAAAGGTTTTATAGGCGCTGAACAGATAGACATCGCAACCAAGCGCGCCCACATCCGCCAGCCCATGCGGCGCATAGCTGACGCCATCAACACAGACGCGCGCACCCGCCGCCTGCGCGATCCGGGTAATCGCGGCCACATCATTTACGGCCCCTATGACATTGGAACAATGTGGGAAACACAGCAAAGCTGTATCGTCACCTAAAAGTTCTGCCAGATCATCAAGCTCCAGCAATCCCGTTTCTGGATCAAGCTGCCATTCGACAATCCTGATCCCTTCCTCCGCCAGCCTGCGCCAAGGCCCAGAATTCGCCTCGTGATCCTGATTGGTGACGATGATCTTCTGCCCCGGCTTGATCCAGCGCCGCACGGCCTGCGCGAGCACATAAGTATTCTGCGTCGTGGACGGGCCGAAGGACAGTTCATGCGTCGCAACGCCCATCATCGCGGCGAGCCTTGATCGCGCCTCGTCCATCTCCTCGCCCCCCAGCCGGGACGCTTCGTAGGCGGAATAGGGCTGCACTTTGCGCTGGGTATAGAACCGATGCAGCCGGTCGATCACTTGACGACAGGTATAAGACCCGCCCGCATTGCCAAAAAACGCCTGCCCCTGCAGGCTTGGTTCATCAAACGCGGGGAATTGCGCGCGTACCCAATCCAGATCAAGCATTGACGTCCACCACCACACGGCCTTTTACCTGCCCAGCCAGAATATCCGCACCAAGCTGCGGCAGATCGGACAGCACCGCAGGCTGGATCATCGCCTCCAGCCTGTCCATAGGCAGATCCTTGGCGATCCGCGCCCAGGCCCGGACGCGATTGTCATAGGGCTGCATCACGGAATCGATGCCCAGCAAGTTCGCCCCGCGCAAAAGGAACGGGATCACCGTGGCAGGCAGGTTCGCACCCCCGGCAAGGCCGACAGCCGCGACAGAGGCGCCATATTGCATCTGCCCCAGCACACGCGCCAGCATCGCGCCACCCACGGCATCGATACAGCCGCCCCATGTCTCAGCCTCCAACGGGCGTTTGACGGTTTCGGCCAGTTCTTCACGCGCCACGATCTGGGTCGCGCCGAGCGAGGTCAGGTAATCCGCCGTCTCTGGCCGCCCGGTCACCGCCGCGACCTGATAGCCCAGTTTCGCCAGAATAGCTGTCGCCACCGACCCCACACCACCGGCAGCCCCCGTCACCAGCACCGGGCCGGAGGTGATCCCCTGATCCTCCAGCGCCATGACCGCCAGCATCGCGGTGAAACCGGCGGTGCCCACAGCCATCGCCTGCCGCGTGGTCAGCCCATCCGGCAAAGGCACCAGCCAATCCGCCTTGATGCGGGCTTTCTGCGCATAGCCGCCCCAATGCGCCTCACCCACGCGCCATCCGGTCAGGACGACCTTATCGCCGGGGGCATAGCGGGGATCATCCGATGCCTCGACCGTGCCCGCGAAATCAATACCCGGTATATGGGGATAGTTACGCACCAACCCGCCACCCGACCCGATGCACAGCCCGTCTTTATAATTCACTGTCGAATAATCGACCGCCACGGTCACATCACCCGCAGGCAATTGATCCAGCGTCAGGTCCTGCACGGCGGCATGGGTTTTACCATCCGCATCCTTGTCCACGATCAGGGCTTTGAACATTGTTTCCTCCTTTAAATGTATCAGAACGCATCAGGCATGAACGGGATATCCGTATCCTGCGGCTTTAACCCGATCTGGGTCAGCAAAGCATGGACCTGCCCGCGATGATGGGTCTGATGGTTGAATAGCTGCATGACGCATATCGCCTTTGGCTTGGACATCTGCCGCTGCATCACGGCGGAATGCCATGTCAGGTCACCGAGCAGATCAATCGCCTTGACCTGTTTCGCCCAAAGGCTGATCCGGCCATCCATGCGGAACCGATCCGCGGACCAGACGGCAGCCGTGGGGGTCATGAAAGGGCCGTCCTTCATCGCGACATCGGTGCCGGGGCCACCATCCAGCCTGCTGATCCAGATCGTATCGGCCCAGAGCAGATGGTTCAGCGTCCCAAGAATTGAACCAAAGAAGGCCCCCCGATCCTTGGTCAGTTCCGCCGTCGGGATATCCTTGAGCAAATCGCGCAGCCCGGCATTCTGCCAGGCGTTATAGCGGGCCATCATCTGGCAATATCCGGGGTTGATCATCGCCGCGATCCTGTCGTGAAGTCACTGTTTCTTGTGGGGAAACCTGTCAGACATTCCCCGCCCCGGCAATGCTGAATTGCGATCATGTTTGGTCTGTTCGACGTGCAAAACCCGGCTCCGATGCCCAGAAAGGCAGCGCCCGGCAAAACAGGGATAGCGCGGCGCGATCCCCCTTGCCGCGCTGGATTTGCGCACTTAGGTTTATCCACAGAAAACAACTGGGAGAATAATATGAAACTGACAGGATTGATGGGTGCGGCGTCTTTGGTCGCAATGGCCAGCGCGGTCGCGGCACAGGACAGCGAATTGCTGGTGTTCGATTATTCCGGGTTTGAGATGCCCGAATATCATCAGGATTACATCGACACGCATGGCGCCAGCCCGACCTTTACCTTCTTTGGTGACGAGGATGAGGCGTTTCAGAAAATCCGCTCGGGCTTTCAGGCCGATGTGTCGCATCTTTGCGCACCTTCCGTGACCCGCTGGACCGAAAGCGGCATTCTGGAACCATGGGATACCACAAAGATCACCGCTTATAACGATCTGAATGCCAGCCTCGTGGGCGAGGAAATCGGCGCGGGCGAGACCTATTTCATCCCGACCGATTTCGGGTCCACGGCGATTGCCTATAACCCCGATGAAGTCCCGGCAGAGGATGTGGCGAGCCTGCAGGTCTTTACCAACCCCGCCTATGCCGGGCGGATGACCCTGCCCGACAACGTCGATGACGCCTATGCTTTGGCCTATCTCGCCACCGGCGTGACCAATTGGCAAGACGTCACAGATGAGGAATTCGAGGCTGCCTCCAACTGGCTGCGCGAAGTGCATCCGAACCTGCGCACCTATTGGACCGATCCTGCGGAACTCGCGCAGCTTTTGTCCTCGGGTGAAATTCTGGTCAGCTGGGCCTGGAACGAAACCTATCCCGCCATGGTCGATGAAGGCCGGCCCATCGCGTTCCAGCGTGAGGCAGAAGAAGGGTCCTCGCTCTGGCTGTGCGGTTACGTGAAACTGGCCAGCGGCGAAGGCAATGATGACAAGGCTTACGATTACCTCAACGCCTTCCTGTCCGAAACCTCGGTCGTGCCCTTGCTGGAAGCGGGCTACGGTTCCGCCAATGCCGCAGCTCTGGAAGCGCAAGTGACCGAAGAAGACCTCGTTGCCTCCGGTCTGGAAGCCATCGACGTGCCGATCCTTGCGCAATTGCCGATGAGCAATGAAGACAAGGAACGGATGTCCGAAACATTCGAGATGATCAAAGCCGGGTTCTGATCAGACTGACAAGGTTGCAAAGGGCGGTGCCAATGGCGCCGCCCTTTGCTGTGGACGAATCGCCCGAAAAAGCCTTTGGATGATGAAGAACCGCGTTTTCTTGTGAGACAGGGCCTATGTGTGCTTTGCGGGACGAAGCGGTCATTGGCACCAGACTTAATTTCAGGCAGTTTACCCTTGAATGAGGCAAGATGGCGTGGGCGATTTGGACAAGATCATTATTACGGGCGCAAATGGGGTTGGAAAGAGCTACTTCGCCGCAAAGCTTGCTTTGGTGCGTCCAGATGTTCCGGTGGTCTCATTTGATGCCATTAAGCTGACAACTAATTGGGAACAACGGCCGCGTACAGAAATTGATGCTGCGCTTTCGATCGAAATCGCAAAACCCGCATGGATACTTGAAGGCGGTCCAAGCCTCTTGTTCCAAGCCGTCGAACAGGCGGATGCTTTAATCTGGCTAGACCCGCCAGAACATATCAGGGCATGTCAACTTCTGTCGCGACCATGGAAGTTTTTTGGCCAAACACGTCCCGAACTTCCCACCGGAAATGTCGACTGGCCAGTTCAACAATACCGTTTTGCGCTTCGTAGCCTTAAAAATAAATCACGATTTCGCAGTTACATCACCGAAGTCTTCGAAAGTACAGATGATGTCCAGAAATGGCGATGTCGTAGCCAGCAAGATCGAGATGCCGTTATCACTCAATGGGCAAGCACCGGTTTATAGGCAGTATTGGCTCCAAGCGGCCATCCCACCCCACACCGTGACAAAAAACCGGCTGGACCTTTGCGCCGATACAGGTAGATGAGGGGATATGTTTTCGCGGATCACCTCCCTCGCCCCGATGATCGCACGCGGCTTTGTCGCGGCCTTGCTCGCGCTGGCGCTGACGGCGGTCAGTTTCGGGCATAATCCGCCGCAGGATGATGCCCGCGCGCAGGCCTATCTGCTCTCGGGCGGCGATTGGGCGGCGATCTGTGCGGATACCGGGCGGCCGTTGCACGGCGTCGATATCTGCATGGCCTGTCTGATCGCGGCCGGGGCCGACCTGCCCTGCCCGGCAAGTGACGCCGCAACGCTGATCAGCGTCACCCTTGCCGATTGGTCCATGTCTGCGCATGCGTTCACCCGTGCGCAGGCCATACCTCCCCATCCGGCGCGCGCACCGCCTGCGCGGGATCGTTCATACCACGTCTGAACTTTTCCCCGTCACGCGGGTCCTGACCCGCGCATCCAGAAAGACCCTTCTATGACATTCCCAAAACTGGCCGCTCTGGCCATGATTATCGCTTGTGGCGCCACTGCGGCCCTTGCTGACAGCGCCTTGACCATCACCGAAACCCGCGCTTTTGAAACCGCGCCCGGTGCCATGTCCGGCGGCGGTTACCTGACCATCACGAATACCGGCACCGAAGATGACAAGCTGGTCGCCGTCACCGCCGACTTCCCCCGCGTGCAATTGCACACGACCGAATTTGAAAATGACGTCGCCCGGATGGTGCATCTGGATGCGATTCCAGTGCCCGCCGGTGACACCGTCACGCTGGCACCCGGCGGCATGCATGTCATGTTCATGGGCCTGCAAGGCAAGCCGCTGACCGCAGGCGATGAGATCAGCGCGACACTGGTCTTTGAACAAGCGGGCGAAGTGCCGGTCACTTTCGATGTGGTCGCCCGCGACATGCCCGCGCCGACTGGCCACGAAAACCATTGATCCTGTCACGGCCTCACCCCGACGATCCGGGTGAGGCTCCGACCCGAAAGGAAACATTATGAAAGCTGTGATTTTTGGCAGCGCCACGCTGGCCGCCGCCGCCGCCATCGGTGTCTACACCTGGCAAACCACGCAGACCCCCGACCCTTGTGGCAATACAAGCGTCGCCGGGGCATCGATTGGAGGCCCGTTCGAACTGGTCTCTGAAACCGGCGAGACAGTCACTGACACCGACGTCATCACCAAACCGACGCTGGTCTATTTCGGCTACACCTTCTGCCCCGATGTCTGCCCCATCGATTCGATGCGCAATGCGATTGCCGCAGAGATTCTGGCCGATGAAGGGGTCGATATCGGCACCATCTTCATCTCGGTCGATCCGCAGCGCGACACGGTCGATGTGGTGCGCGACTACACCGATAATTTCCACCCAGAGATGATCGGCCTGACCGGCAGCCCTGAACAGATTCGCGCGGCCAGCCAAGCCTATAAGACCTATTACCGCGCGGTCGAAGGTGACCCGGACTATTATCTCGTCGATCATTCGACCCAGACCTATCTGATGTTCCCCGAGACCGGCTTTGCCACCTTCTTCCGGCGCGACACGCCTTCGGAACAGGTGGCGGAAATCACCGCCTGTTTCGTGGATCAACTGGCCTGATTTTCAATACAATTTGATCTGGCGCAATAAACTGCGCCGGATCATCTGCAACATGGCCTCATGGATCATATTGCAAATCTGCGCCGCATGGGCCTGTTCGATGCGCGCGTGCCCCGCTACACCAGCTATCCGCCCGCCACTGCGTTCAACCCGGAGGTGGGCGCGGATTTTCAACGCGATTGCCTGACCAAGCTAGACCCCGCCGTGCCAATCTCGGTCTATATCCACATCCCGTTTTGCGAAAGGCTGTGCTGGTTCTGCGCTTGCGCGACGCAAGGCACGACCACGCTGAAACCCGTCGAGAATTATCTGCGCGTGGTCAAAATGGAACTGGCCATGCTGGCCCGCACCCTGCCTGCTGGCGTGAGCATGGGCCAGATGCATTGGGGCGGCGGCACGCCGACGATCTTGCCGCCCGACATGATCCGCGATCTGGCACAGGCGGTGATGGATGTAATCCCGCCTGCCCCGGATTTCCATTTCTCGGTCGAAATTGACCCGACCCTTGTCGATGATGCCAAGATCGCCATGCTGGCCGATATGGGGATGACCCGCGCAAGTATCGGCATTCAGGATTTCGCCCCCGATGTGCAAGCCGCGATTGGCCGCGACCAGAGCTTCGCCACGACCAAAGCCTGCGTCGACAGCCTGCGCGCGGCGGGTATCAAATCGCTGAACGCCGATCTTGTTTATGGCTTGCCGCATCAGACACCTGCCAAACTGGCCGACACGCTGGCAAAAGTCCGCGCGCTGGACCCTGACAGGATCGCGCTGTTCGGCTATGCGCATGTGCCGAATTTTTCCAAACGGCAAAAGCTGATTAATGAAACAGCCCTGCCGAGTGAGGAGGATCGCTATCACCTCGCCCAACAGGCCGCCCATGCCTTTGTCGCTGCGGGCTATCAGCCTATCGGGATCGACCATTTCGGCAAGCCCGATGACAGCCTGACCATTGCCGCCAACAGCGGTCGGCTCCGGCGCAATTTCCAAGGCTATACCGATGACACCTGCCCCACGCTGATCGGCATCGGCGCATCGTCCATCTCCCAATACGACGCGGGCTATGTACAGAACGCCTCTGCCACCGCCGCCTATATCGCCAGGATCGAGGCGGGGGATCTCGCGGGGCATCGCGGCTATACCATGACGCCAGAAGACCGCTTACGCGCACAGGCGATCAATATGCTGATGTGTGATTTTGAAATTGATCTCAATCTCTTATCGCGACATCCTCATGCAGATATCCTGACCCCCGTGCATCAGGCCATTCTGGATAACTTTGCCGGTTTCGTGGAACGCGATGGCGAGAAAATCAGAATCTTCCCCGCGGGGAAGGTTTTGACCCGGATCATCGCCAATGCCTATGACGGATTTAACGCGATGGCGGCACGGTATTCGCAAGCCTCTTGATCTTCGCCCCTGATGCGCCAGCTTATGGCGGTGAACAGGGGATCAGGTCATGGATATCATCAACTACATTTTCGTGCTGGCCAGCATCGGGCTGGGCGTTTTCGGCTGGCTGGCACCGCGCTATACGCTGGAAACGCTGGATTTGCAGGCGGGGCCGACAAATATGGGGCCATCCGAAATCCGCGCCTCGGCCGGGGCCTTGTTTATCGGCATGGGGCTGGGCGCGCTGATCCTTGGCAGCCCTGCGGCCTATGCGATGCTGGGCTTTTGCTGGTTGGGCGCATCGGTGGGCCGGGCGACATCTTTGGTGCTAGACGGGCAATCGCGCAAGAAATGGACGTTTTTCGGGGTCGAGGCTGTGGTGGGTCTGGGGGCGCTGGCGCTGAACCTGCCCCTTGCAATGTGACGGGCGAGCGCCTAAATCAAAAGTGTCCGCAAGGACTATGGATATAAACGCGCTCGTAATACGCGGATCGGACCCGGGGGCGGTACCCGGCGTCTCCACCAAACACTGCTCATTTGGCAGCCATGGGGACGAAACAGGATCGACGAACGTCTAAAGGGGTTTGCTTTATCTCGGTGAGTTACCACCGTTATCGGTACAAAAAAGCTAGTTGCAAATGACAACAAAGCACCAATGGCGATGGCTGCGTAAGCAGTCGGAACTATTGAAACCTTAAGCCCTATGGTTTTGCGACCATAGGCGGGGTCCGCAGGTACCTGGCAACAGAAACCTGCACCTAATCCCCTACATTATCGTGTGTGTCAAACGGCAGGCTTGCATCGTAATCGCCCGCTGCGCAGACTGTCATGATGTTGCGTAAAACGATCATTGCTGGCTGGTTGGCCATGGTACCGGCTATGGCAATGGCCTGCGAAACAGCATTGTTGTTGGCGATTGATGTCTCCAATTCTGTGGATGGCGCGGAATACCGGCTGCAGGCCGACGGTCTGGCCGATGCCTTGCAGGATTCCCAGATCGTCGAAACCATGGTCCGCGATCAGGTCGCTGTCGCCGTCGTGCAATGGTCCGGCGTGGATCAGCAGGCCTTGTCGATTCCCTGGACAAGGATCACCGGCCCCGGACTGGCGGCGCAAGTATCCGCGCAGGCACGCAGCATGGAACGTGCTTTCATCCTCTCCGGCACCGCCACTGGCGATGTGATCAGCGCCGCCCTGCCCCTGTTCGATCAGGTGCCCGATTGCAAACGCAAGGTGATCGACATATCGACCGACGGCACGGCCAATGCGGGCGATGACGTGCGTATGATCCGCACAAGGGCCGAGCGTGCGGGCGTCACGATCAACGGAATCGGGATTGAATCCATGGGCTTGACCATCACGAATTATTTACGCAGTTCTGTCATCACCCGCGACGGGTTCGTGATGACAGCGCGGATGCACCGCGATTATCCCGCAGCGATCAGGGCCAAGATCCTGCGCGAAATTACCAGAGTGATCAGCTAGGGCTATTGCAATGAAAGAATTATTCACGGTCTTTGGCCGGATCGGGCTGTTGTCCTTTGGCGGCCCTGCCGCACAGATCGCACTGATGCATCAGGAACTGGTCGATAAACGCGACTGGCTGAGCGAGGATCAGTTTCTGCGCGCCCTGTCGTTCTGCATGCTGCTACCGGGGCCAGAGGCGATGCAGCTTGCCACCTATGCCGGCTGGAAACGCGCCGGCATCCTGGGCGGGCTGATCGGCGGCGGGCTTTTCGTGCTGCCGGGGGCCATCGTGATCTCAGCACTTGCGTTGCTGTACGGGGCTTACGGCAACCTGTCTGCCGTGCAGGCTTTGTTCGTCGGCGTGCAGGCGACGGTGATTATCATCGTGATCGCCGCGCTGATCAAAATCGCCAAACGCGCGCTGGTCGGGCAGGCTTATCTCGCCATCGCGATACTGGCCTTTATCGCCCTGTTCTTCTTCGCCGTACCCTTCCCCATCGTCGTGCTGGTCGCTGGGATTGCCGGTGCGCTGATGCCCGGCCCCGCGACCGCGGCGCAGGCATTGCCATCCGGCAGCCTGCGCTCTGCCGCCCGCGTCGTGGTGATCGGTGGGGCCATCTGGGCAGCACCGGTGATCATCGTCGCGCTGACCGGCAGCGCATTCTTGCTGGATGTCGCGGCGTTCTTTTCGCTGCTCGCCGTCGTCACCTTTGGCGGGGCCTATGCGGTTTTGGCCTATATGACGCAAGAGGTCGTGTTTTCCTACGGCTGGTTGACGACGCCCCAAATGATGGATGCGCTGGGGCTGGCAGAAACCACGCCCGGCCCGCTGATCCTTGTCACGCAATTCGTGGCCATGATCGCAGGTCTGGCGCAGGGCGGCGTCGGGCTTTCCATCGCCGCAGGCGCGCTGACGCTCTGGGTCACTTTCGTGCCTTGTTTCATCTGGATTTTCGCCGGTGCGCCCTTGATCGACTGGCTTGACGGCAGGCCCCGGTTGCGCGCGGCCTTGGCCGGGATCACGGCGGCGGTTGTCGGTGTCATCGCCAATCTGTCGCTGTGGTTCGCGCTGCATGTAATCTTTGACAGCGTCACGCGGACGCAAGCGGGCGTGATCAACATGGTCATCCCCGACCCTGCCAGCCTGCAACCTGTGGCGCTGCTGTTGATCGCTGTCGCCGGGGTGCTTTTGCTGCTGCTGAAATGGTCGCTGCTGCGGGTTTTGCCGCTGGTCGCCCTGCTCGGGCTCGGTCTGATCACGGTGATCGGCGGCAGTTAAGGTCACCTCTTTTCATGCCGCCCGAATCCCCTATGCTAAGCGCAGTTCCGAAGGAGTAGCGCCGTGCCTGATACCATCGATTATGGAAACCTGATGCATCGCGCCATGCGCGGATTGATCCAGCAGGTTCTGACTGGCGTTGCGCAGAATGGCTTGCCCGGCAGCCACCATTTCTTTGTCACCTTCGATACGATGCATCCTGACGTTGAAATCGCCGATTGGCTGTCAGACCGTTATCCGGGGGAAATGACCGTCGTGATCCAGCATTGGTTTGCCAATCTGGACGTCACGGATGAAGGTTTCACCATCACGCTGAATTTCGGCGATAATCCCGAAACGCTCTATATCCCTTACGACGCGATCAAGACTTTCGTGGACCCTTCCGTCGAATTCGGCCTGCGGTTCGAGACGCAGGATGAAAAGCCCGCACCAGAAGCGCCGATGCATGAAATGGCCGAACCCGAAGACGCCAAACCGGGTGAAAGGAAAGAGGCAGAGGTTGTCAGCCTCGACAAATTCCGCAAATAGCACGGCTTGCGATCCCCTGACCGGCTGCTAAAACCCTTTGGAACCCGAAAACCGAAGGATCATGTCATGACCGCCACCCGCACAGAAACCGACAGCTTTGGCCCGTTGGAGGTCCAGGCGGACCGCTATTGGGGCGCGCAGACACAACGCTCGATTCTGAATTTCCCGATCGGCTGGGAAAAGCAGCCTGTCGCCATCGTGCGCGGTTTGGGCGTGATCAAACAGGCCTGCGCAATTGCCAACAAGGACCGTGGCAAGCTGGATGCAAAACTGGCCGATGCGATCATTGCGGCGGCTGCAGAGGTCGTGGCAGGCAAGCTCGACGATCATTTCCCGCTGGTGGTCTGGCAGACAGGCTCTGGCACGCAATCGAATATGAACGCCAATGAGGTGATCAGCAACCGCGCCATTGAAATGCTGGGCGGCGTGATCGGATCGAAGGACCCGATTCACCCTAATGACCATGTGAATATGGGGCAATCCTCCAACGACACTTTCCCCACCGCCATGCATATCGCCATCGCGATGACCGCGCGCGATGTGCTGCTGCCGGGGTTGGAAAAACTGCATGCCGCCTTGGCCGCCAAGCAGGATGAATTCAGCGACATCATCAAGATCGGCCGCACCCATACGATGGATGCGACACCGCTGACCTTGGGGCAGGAATTTTCCGGCTATACCCATCAGGTCGCCATGGGCATCCGCCGGATCAAATCCGCCCTGCCCGCGATCTATGAACTCGCCCAAGGCGGCACGGCGGTCGGCACCGGGCTGAACAGCCCTGTCGGCTGGGGTGAGACTGTGGCCGCCCATATGGCCGAGATCACCGGCCTGCCCTTTGTCACCGCACCCAATAAATTTGAGGCATTGGCCGCGCATGACGCACTTGTCGAAATGTCGGGTGCTTTGAAAACCGTCGCTGCCAGCCTTTACAAGATCGCCTGCGATATCCGCATGCTCGGCTCTGGCCCGCGCTGCGGCCTTGGCGAATTGATGCTGCCGGAAAACGAACCCGGATCATCCATCATGCCCGGCAAGGTCAACCCGACCCAGGTGGAGGCGATCACCCAGGTCTGCGCCCATGTCATGGGCAATGACGCGGCAGTCGGGTTCGCCGGGAGCCAAGGGCATTTTGAGCTGAACGTGATGAAACCGATGATGGCCTATAACGTGCTGCAATCCATGCAATTGCTGGGCGATTCTGCCGGGGCTTTCACCGATAATTGCGTCGCGGGTATTCAGGCAGACCGCACACGGATCGAAAAACTGATGCGGGAATCCCTGATGCTGGTCACAGCACTTGCCCCCACCATCGGCTATGATAACGCGACCACGGTAGCAAAGACGGCGCATAAGAACGGCACGACGCTGAAGGAAGAAGCGATCAAGCTGGGCTTTGTGGATGAAGCGACATTCGACAAGGTCGTGCGCCCCGAAGACATGATCGGACCGAAGTGAAGCTGATCAATCTGAACAAAGCGCGCAAGACCCGTGATCGCGCGGCGGACAAGGCCAAGGCAGATGAAAATGCCATCCGCTTTGGCCGGACCAAGGCCGAGCGGGTGCTGGATGCGGCCCGCGTCCAGCAAGCCAGCGACAGATTGTCGCAGCTTAAATTCGAGGATGAGTAATTGACCCATCAACGCCCCGCAAAAAGGTCACTGACCCTGCGGGGCCATCGCACCAGCGTCACGCTGGAAGATATATTCTGGAAAACGTTCTGCAATATCGCCGCAGAAGATCACAAGACAATCAATGGCTTGGCGGCAGAAATTGATGCAAACCGCGGGGATATCGGCCTCGCCTCTGCGATCCGCATTCATGTGTTGGAACGCTGTCTGGCCCGCATTCAGTCTTTCGAATAAAGCGCACCGCGCAAAGACGACAATGTCGCGCGTTCACGCTTTTCCGCATCATTCAGCTTGGCCGGTTCGGCAGACTTATTCGCTGCTTTCGGCACTGATTTGTCGAATAATCTGGCGACATCCCGCGCAGATAACGTCTTTTTCACGTTAGAAATATGATCTTTTTGCGGTTTACGCCCAAACAGACGCCGCCAAGCCTGTAAAGAAGATCCTGGCACTGCAATAGTCATCGTATCCTCCGTAAACGATTTCCTTCTATATGTATGACTAGCTTTTACCTGTCAACAATAGGGCCGGGTTGCGCAGGCCAACAACCGCTTGTTTGGCGGCACCGCGCCGCGCAGTCAACGCCACATTTCTGACTGATTTCAGGCCGCCCGCCGCGTTTTTTTCGTCACACTTTGGCACGCTGGCGGATCGACAGGCTGATCCCGTGTTTGGCCCGCACCGTCAGATGTGCCGCTGGCACCGGCACCTGCCCTGCCACCGGATCAAACCGGAATTGCTCCACCAATTGCGCCAGCAAGACAACACCTTCGATCATAGCAAAGCCTGCCCCGGTGCAGACGCGCGGCCCGGCAGAAAACGGCATATAACCATCGCGCTGCGCCGTTTTGCTGGTCGGGTCCTGCCAGCGCGCGGGGTCAAACCCATCAGGATTGTCCCAGATCCGCTCATGCCGGTGCAGATGCCAAGGCGACAACACGATCTGCGCGCCTTTTGGCACAGCACGGTCACGAAACCGCGCGGCGGTGCTCGCTTCGCGCACCATCATCGGCACGGGCGGATAAAGGCGCAATGCCTCACGAAAGACATCGCGCGTCACCGCCAGTTTCGACAGATCGCTGAATTGGCCGGTGAAACCCGCAGCCTCTGCCGCGACCCTGTCTTGCCAGTCAGGATGCGTCGCCAGCAGATAGAGCGCCCATGCCAAAGCCGAGGCGCTGGTTTCATGCCCCGCCAGAAAGAAAATCGCGACCTGATCGACCATTTCGCCTTTGCTGAAAACCTTGCCCGTCTGCGGGTCCGGCGTTGTCATGATCTTGGTTGCCAGATCATCGGGTGCTGTGCCAGCGGCAATCAGGTCCAGCCGGGCCTGTGTCAGATCGGCGATCAACCGGCGGATCGCGCTTGCCTGCCGCCGCACACCGCGCCGGAAAAACCGGGGCATCCAGCGCGGACCGGGCAGAAAGGCGGCCAGGTTCAGGATCGGCTGCGCCTGTTGATAGGCCTGAAACCTTTGGTAAACCTCTTGCGCAGTGGCATCCTCGATCGGGATCGAGAATAATGTGCGGAAAATCACATCAGCCGCGATATGGCTTGCCTCTGCATCGATCAGCTGCGGCCTGCCATCTGCCAGCGCGTTCAGACGTGCGCAGCCCGCCTGCCCCGCCGCGACGATGCCGGGAAAAGTATCACGCAGCCGCCCGCCCTCAAATGCGGGGTCAATGATCCGGCGTTGCGCTTTCCATTGCGCGCCATTGGTCAGGAACACGCTGTCCCCCAGCAAAGGCCGCAACCCCGCACCGATCCGGTCAGATTTGGGATAGTCATCGGGGTTGTCCTTCAACACCTCGCGCAGCAATTTGGGATCGTTGATCATGAAACTGCGAAAGAACGGCGTGCGGAACTCCGCCATCCATGCCCGATAGAGCCGCGCCGGCTGCGCCGACAGAATATCCTGCCGGAACAAACGCAGATACCGCCAGAGCGACACTTTATCTGCGCGCGGCACCGGTTTTGGCGGCAGATCATTCATGGCGCAAGCGAGGTATATTTCGACACCGGCACATCGATACGCGATTTCGATGGCGCACGATCCCGGAAACGATCCGATAGGGTCACTGGCCCGGCAGTGATCTGGAAATAATCATAATCCTTCGGCTGATCAAAGGCGCAAAGATATTGAAAATGCAGCCGGAAAAACCGCCAGCGCAAGGTTTTCCAACGCGCGGCGGATAGCGTCTGGGTAAAGGCCGCCGAGATCACCAGCGGCCATTGTTTGCCCGGCGGTGTGACGCCACTGACCGCCACCGGATCACATAGCGCGAAACAGCAGCCATCGCCGGGAGCTGTGACATCGACCCAGGTCAGGGCGTCCTGGGTGGCCAGATAGGCCAGATCGGCGCGCAACTGCCGCGCTTTGGGCAGGAAAGACACCATCGGCACCACCTGCCCCAGCGACAGGAACCCCAGTTTCGGCCCATCCGCAGGGACATGGCCCGCGCGGATCAGATCGGCAATCACATGCACCGCCAAATGTGCGCCCGAGGAATGGCCGACGATCAGGACTTCATCGCTGTCACCTTGCAAGGCCGTGGCGATCTGATCGGTGAATACCGCAAGACGGGCTTTCAGCGCGGGCGGGGTCGCGCCCCAATATTGTGAACTGAATGCATAATCATGCATCAGATAATGCGCGAAAATCCGATTGTCCTGCGCCTTGAACCAACGCAACAGGACCACGGCGGCGCCACCAAGAATGCCCAGTTTGACGGCAAAGGCCAGCCAGCCGATACCCGCAGCGACGATACCGCCGCCGAGGCCCAGAGCAGTGACAGCGCCGTTCAACCCCGCCTCTGCAAGCCGCCCCAGCAGCCAGCCTATCAGCACAGCCATCACCAATTGCGCCAAAAGCACGCCAACCGGATAAAGTGCCGCAATCACCGGCCCTTTGCGCATCCACATCAAGCGCCGCAATGTGCCGGTGCTGATATAGATCCATGCGGTCAGGAAAAGCTGGCGATAGGTTGCCCATATGGATTGCGCCATGCTGTCGCGCACGATGTCGGACCAGACCAGCACATCGATCCGGGCTTCGACCTTCTGGCCTGCGGTGTCGCTTTGCACTATCCAATGAAACCCGTCGCCCACAGATCCGGCCTGCACCGCGATACCATAACCGCTGATCTGCGCCTGTGCGGCGCCTTCACTGCGATAAAGTTCGCGGTAACGGCGCGGATGGATCGGGTCATAGCCCGGAATATGGAACACCCGGCGGCGGCTGACGCGCGTCTTGTCCTTGGTCATCGCCACCTGTTCCCGTTTACCACGACACCGAGTTTAACCCACGGTGGCGAGTAATGGAAAGCGTTCCAACAACCAATAGCTGAATGCCGCAAATTGCCCGGTGATCATCATCAGCCCAACAGTCCAGAGTAGCAGACCGGATGTCGCCTCGATCTGGCGCATGTGGCGTTTCATCCAGCCCATGACACCCTTCAGCCTTGGGAAGAATGCTGCAACCAACAGGAAGGGAATGCCAAGGCCAATCGCATAGGCGCCGAGCAGAAATGTGCCCCGGCTGACATCGGCCTCTGACGCGGCAAGGCTGAGGATCGCGCCCAGCACTGGCCCCAGACAGGGCGTCCAGCCAAAGGCAAAGGCGAGGCCCAGCAGATAGGCACCAAAGGCCGATCCGCCCTTGTCGCCCGCATCGATCCGCGCCTCGCGGTCCAGAAAACCGATCCGGTAGACGCCCACGAAATGCGCGCCGAGGATCATCACAACCAGACCCGCGACAAGGACGAAATATTCCTGCACGCCAAGCAGCATCCGCCCCATGGTGGAAAAGGCGATGCCGAGCAGCAGGAACACCGTCGACAGGCCCAGCACAAAGAACAGCGCCGCGACAAAGACCCGCCGCCGGGCGTTGCGCGTGGTTTCCATCTCGCTGACTGAGACGCCGCCCATATAGGCCAGATAGGGCGGCACCACCGGCAGCACGCAGGGGCTGAGAAACGACAGCACGCCCGCCGCCAAAGCGACCAGAAGTGCCGGGATCAGTCCGGCATCGAAGATCAGGCTTGTATCCAACATCCTGTGGTTCCTATCGCAGTGATCCGGCATCGTCACGGGGGGATGCGTCACATCTTGGTGGACAAAGTGAAACATGCATCCTAATTCCGGGTCATGATACATGATGCCGATCTTGATGCCCGTGGATTGCTCTGCCCTTTGCCGGTGCTGAAGGCCCGCAAACGGCTTGTGCCGCTGGCCGCGGGTCAGGTGCTGCGCATGCTGGCCGATGATCCGGCGGCGATTGTCGATGTGCCGCATTTCTGCGCGGAAGCCGGGCATGTCTTGCTGGACTGCCGCGATGGTGAGGATGGGCAGATCTATCTGATCCGTAAAGGCTGATTGCGGGCGTTGTCAGGGGCGCTGCCCCTCGGCGCGTGCCGCGCCTCACCCCGAAGTATTTTTGGAAAAAAGAAGACACGAATGCCGCAATGGCAACGCAAAACGCCGCCCCCGGTGACAGGGGCGGCGTTGGTGGTTCAGCGGGTCAGTGACCACCAGCCTTTACGGCGGGGTTTGTCTGACGCGGAGTCTTCGGCCTCCGGCTCTGCGGCGGGTGTCTGCTCTTGGGCTGCTTGTGGCGCGGGCTCTGCTTGTGGCGCAGGTTCCGCGACTGGCGGTGTCACAACAGGTTCTGCTGTGACCGTGTCAGCTTCGGTCGCTTCTGCCTTTTCCGCCACGACCTTGGCTTTGGGCTTGGCGCGGCTGCGCGGCTTTGGCTTTTCCGCCTCTGGCGCGGGCGTCTCACCAGCAGCCTCAGCCGCTTCTGCCGCCTTTTGCGCTGCAGTTTTGCGCGGCGTGCGCTTGCGCGGGGCGCGGGTTTTCACCTCTGCGGCGGGTTCCGCCTCTGCCACGGGGTCTGGCGCGGCCTCAGCTTGCGCTGCCTCTGGCTGTGCTTCAACTTCTGGCTTTGGCGTCTTGCGGGTATAGGTGCGGCTGCGCTTGGGCTTTTCAGCCGGTGCAGTCTCTGGCTCGGACCCTTCCGTCACGGGTGCTGCGACCTGATCACCGTTTTCGGTCTGGTGGTTAGCCTCGCCATTGCCCTCATCCTGACGCGGACCACCGGACCGGCGCCGCCGACGACGGCTGCGCTTGCGCTTGGGCCGGGTTTCGCCATTGCCGGTGTCGTTGGCATGCGCCACAGCCGCTTCGACGACTTCTGCCGGGGTGACGGGTTCTTCATCCTCATCGGGGGTTTCGATGATCAGATCATCGGCCTCTTCTTCCTCCATCATCACGGTGCTCGCGATGATCGGTGCGGCTTCGGGCACGACGCGGGTGGCGGTTTTGAACTTTTCGACCACAAAATCGGGCGAGATCAGCGTCGGATCACATTCGATCCGCACCGACATGCCATAGCGTGCCTCGACGTCGGCGATGTTTTCGCGTTTGCCGTTCATCAGGAAATTGGCGATGGCGATGGGCGCGCGGACCAACACCTCTTTGCTGCGGGCGCGCACGCCTTCTTCTTCCAGCTGACGCAGGATCGACAGGGCGACGTTATCGTCGGACCGCAACAGACCCGTGCCATGGCAATGCGGGCACATCTGTGTCGTGGCTTCCAGCATGCCGGGGCGCAGGCGCTGGCGCGACATTTCCATCAGGCCGAAACCGGAAATCCGGCCCACCTGAATCCGCGCCCGGTCGGTTTTCAGCGCCTCTTTGAAGCGTTTTTCGACAGATGCATTGTTCTTGCGTTCGTCCATATCAATGAAATCGATCACGATCAGGCCCGCAAGGTCGCGCAGACGCAATTGGCGCGCGACTTCGTCCGCAGCTTCAAGATTGGTTTTCAGCGCAGTCTGTTCGATCGACCCTTCCTTGGTGGCACGACCAGAGTTGACGTCAATCGCGACCAAAGCCTCTGTGATGCCGATCACGATATAGCCGCCCGAAGGCAGTTGTACGGTCGGGTTGAACATGCCGCCAAGATAGGTTTCGACCTGATAGCGCGCGTAAAGCGGCATCTGTTCGGCGTAGAATTTCACATTCTTGGCATGCGACGGCATGATCATCCGCATGAAATCCTTGGCCGAGCGATAGCCCGCCTCGCCCGCGACGATGACCTCGTCGATATCCTTGGAATAAAGATCGCGGATCGAACGTTTGATCAGATCGCCTTCTTCATAGATTTTCGCCGGTGCGATGGATTTCAGCGTGAGTTCGCGAATCTGTTCCCACATCCGTTGCAGATATTCGTAATCGCGCTTGATTTCCGCCTTGGTGCGTTGCGACCCGGCGGTGCGGATGATCAGACCGGCGCCATCGGGCACGGTCATTTCACCGGCGATTTCCTTCAGCTTTTTGCGGTCCACGGCATTGGTGATCTTGCGGGAAATGCCACCACCACGCGCGGTATTGGGCATCAGCACGCAATAGCGACCGGCCAGCGACAGATAGGTGGTCAGCGCCGCGCCCTTGTTGCCGCGTTCTTCTTTCACGACCTGGATCAGCAGGATCTGGCGGACCTTGATGACTTCCTGAATTTTATACCGGCGCGGGCGCGGTTTGCGCGCGGGGCGCATTTCTTCGATATCGTCAGCCTCGGCCACGCTTTCGATACCATCTTCGGATTGGTCATCCTCGATATCATCATCCGCCGCGGGCGTTTCGACCGGCGTTTCGCCGACCAGTTCCATGGGCGAGCTGCCTTCCAGATCATCATCCAGATCAATGGTTTCCAGCCCGGCAGGATCATCCGATGTGGCAACCGGATCAGTACCATCGACAGAGGCGGCGCGCGCCTTATTGGTGCGTGTGCGGCGGCGTGGTTTGGGGGCATCCTCTGCCTCTTCCTCGACCCGCAGGCTTTCGGCATAGGCGCGTTCTTCCGCCATCAGCGCCTCGCGGTCGGCGACGGGGATCTGGTAATAATCCGGGTGGATTTCCGCAAAGGCCAGGAAACCATGGCGATTGCCGCCATAATCCACAAAGGCGGCCTGCAGCGATGGTTCGACCCGGGTTACCTTGGCAAGGTAGATGTTGCCCGCCAGCTGGCGTTTGAATTGGCTTTCAAAATCAAATTCTTCGACTTTGTTTCCGTCTACCACCACAACGCGGGTTTCTTCCGCATGTGTGGCGTCTATCAACATTTTCTTTGGCATTTTGTCCATTCGCATATGGCGCGTCCGGCCCCCCGGGGGGTGCAGCAATCCGCACGATATGTCTGATTAAGGCGTGCGTGGCGCGGGCAGAAATGGCGCCCCTCGGGGCTGCCAATGTCTTGCCTGAATGTTGCGCGCGTTGCATCGCGTTTCTTCTCCGACACCGGATCTGGTCCTGTGCCCGTTCAAGGCCCGGTCTGCGTCAAATGGCGCGCGACCAAGGGCGTTTTTCTGACCCCGAAGGATCAAATCAGCCACCACAGCGGTGATCATCGATCAAACTGTAGCAGAGAATTCCGATCAGGCATCACCGCGCAACCAAAGCACGAGCACCCGTAAACAATACATAAGGGACATTTGGCCCCCTGCACAAGTGGGTCTGTGCAAAGGGCCTGAAATGGCCGTAGATCAGATATAATCTGACCGTTGCAGCGAATATTTCGCCATCTTTTCGTTCAGCGTGCGGCGCGGCAGGCAAAGTTCATCCATCACGGCAACAATCGACCCGCGATGCCGGCGCATGGTGTTGTCGATCAGCATGCGTTCAAACGCTTCGACGAATTCCTTCAGCGGCTTGCCTTCGGTGGTCATCGCCGATTGGGTATCTTCGGTCTCATTCATCAAAAGCGATGCAATCGATCCGCTGCCGCGCCGGTTTTGCAGCACCGCGCGTTCAGCCACATTGATCAATTGCCGGACATTGCCCGGCCAAGGGGCCTGCAACAATTGCGCGGCTTCCTGCGCGCTGACCTGTGGCGCTTCGCAGCCATATTCATCGGCGAATTCCTCGCTCAGACGGGTGAAGAGCGTCAGAATATCCTCGCCGCGCTGGCGCAACGGCGGCACCGTGATCCGCAAAGCGGCAAGTCGATAGAACAGATCAGGGCGCAGCACGCTTTCGCAGGTCTTGTCCTGTTCCTGCAGATTGCAGATCGCGACAATGCGGGTTTCGGCAGGCGTGCCTTGGTCATTAATCGCGGTCAAAAGGCGCGCTTGCAGCGCGTGGCTCAGCGCCTCGATATCTTCCAGCACCAAGGTGCCACCGCGCGCCTCTTCCACGGCGGGGATCGGCTCGTCATGGTTGGTCGGGCCAAAGATCATCCGCGTCAGCGTGTCTTCGTCATAGGCAGAACAGCTGATCAGCACGAATTTGCGGTTGGCCCGCGCGCCCACGGCATGCAGCGCATGGGCGACCAGCGTCTTGCCGGTCCCCGTCTCACCCTCGATCAGCACATGACCATCGGCCTGACCCAGATCAAGAATATCTTCCTTCAACCGTTCCATCGCAGGCGATCCGCCGATCAGTTTCTTCATGAGCGACGATCCGTCCGAGAGTTCCCGGCGCAAAGCCCGGTTATCCAGCGTCAGACGGCGGGCATGGGTGGCTTTCTTGGCAAGTTCGGTCATCCGGTCGGGGTTGAACGGCTTTTCCAGAAAATCAAAAGCGCCGATCCGCATCGCCTCGACCGCCATCGGCACATCGCCGTGGCCGGTGATCATGATCACCGGCAAGGTGCTGTCGACACCTTTGAGTTTTTTCAGAAACTGCATCCCGTCCATGCCGGGCATCTTGATGTCACTGACAACGATCCCAGGGTAATCGCTGCCCAATCCTTTCAAGGCATCCTCGGCACTGGCAAAGGTTTCGGTGTCAAATCCCGACAGGGCCAGCCATTGGCTGATCGACTGGCGCATGTCTTTTTCGTCATCGACAATCGCGATCTTCATGGCTTTGCTCATGGTCTCAATCCTATTCTGCCGCCGCCCGGCTTTGTTTCAGCGCGGGAAGCTGGACTTCAAATATCGCACCGCCACGCGCAGCATTGCGCGCGGTCAGGCGTCCGCCCAAGTCGTTGACGATCCCGGAAGAGATGGCAAGCCCCAGCCCCATCCCATCACCGGGTTGTTTGGTTGTGTAAAATGGCGTGAACAGCTCATCCAGATCGGCGATGCCTTCGCCGTTGTCGTGGATCTGCAGACTGACGGTATCCCCCGCCGCCAGCAAAATCTCGATCGTCGGATCATGCGACGTCTTGGTCGCGTCCAACGCATTGCGCAGCAGGTTGATGATCACCTGTTCCAGCCGCAGCCGATCCCCCAGAATCATCACCGGCTCATTGGGCAAGGTGCGGATGATATTGACCGTCCGCGTCTTCAGTTGCGGCTCCATCATCGCCAGCGCCGATGACACTGCGGCCCGTGTATCCACAGGTTCAAAGGCATCCGATCCCTTGCGCGCATAGGATTTGAGCTGCCGGGTGATCGCGCCCATCCGTTCCAGCAGATCATCGATGCGCTGGAACGAAGACAACGCCTCTTCCGGGCGCTGGCGTTGCAGCAACAACCGCGCACCCGCCAGATAGGTTTTCATCGCCGCCAAAGGCTGGTTCAGCTCATGGCTGACCGCCGCCGACATCTCACCCAATGCCGCCAGTTTCGACGATTGCGCGATGGTCTGTTCGGCCACTTGAAGGGTTTTTTCGACCTTCTCTCTTTCGGCGATTTCCCGCTGCAAACGGCGGTTCAATGCGCGCAATTCGGCTGACTCGCGCTGGAACAACACCATGCGCGACGCGGTCTGGCGCGACATGAACCAGAAAGCGATCGCCAGAATGATCGCAAAACCCATGACTTGCAGCGCCAGGATGCCATTCACCTTTTCACGCACCGAATCATAGGTGGTGAAATTGACGATCCGCCAGCCCTGATGCGGCACACGGGATTCGCGGCGCAGCACGGCCTCGCCCCGCAGATAGGCCTCTGCCGGGCTGCTCGCCCAGGATTGCGTCGCGCGCAAAGCCCGCTCAATCGCCGATGACGCGGGCTGGCGTGCAAGGGCCGCCTGTTCCGAAAAACCACGCCACAAAGGCTCAGTAGACATGATGATCGTGCCATCGGCATCGGTGACGAAAACCGCATCGGTCACCCCGGCCCAACCGCGTTCCATCCGGCCCACATCGACCTCAACCATGATCGTGCCCAAAGGCTCACCCGTGGTCTCGATCTTGCGCGAATAGATGAAAGCATAGCCGCCATCCGGCCGGTGATGCGTGGAATAAACCGTGCGATTGCTCCGCAATGCATTGATAAAATATGCATTCTCGCTGTGATCAATACCCAGCTCTTCGCGGTTGGTCGCCGCCACCGCGCGCCCGTTACTGTCCAGCAGGGTCAAAGACGCAGCGCCGATTTCCTCGACAAAGGTCAAAAGCCGCGCGGTGGATAAGGAATAATCCCGGCTGGTCAGCGCCGCGATCAGTTCCGGATCACGCGCCAAAAGCTGCGGCACCACCGAATTGCGCTGCAACTCGCTCATCAGATTGGCGCTATAGAGCGCCAGCCGCAATTCCGCGCGGTTGCTGATGGTTTCGGTATAGCGCTGGGTCATCAGCTGATTGGTGAAATAGATCACCGTCGCCGCAAAGATCGTGAACAGCGCAAGCGATACCCGCAGATACCAGCGGCCTGCGGAACGTCTGGAGTTTTGCGCGACTAATTCACCCATCGGAGCAGTTTAGATCGCCCGCAGAGGTTCAGCAATGACCAAGCTCACGCCTGCACCACCTGCCCGACCAATTCCCGGAACAGCGCCTGACCATCGGTGCCGCCATGCCCCTGATCAACCGCACGTTCTGGATGCGGCATCATCCCCAGCACACGGCGGTTTTCCGACAACACACCGGCGATATCCGCGACCGACCCGTTCAGCGGGCTGGCATAGCGGAAGGCGATCCGGTCGTCGCCCTGCATCTGTGCCAGAATAGCGGGATCAACCGTGTAATTGCCATCATGATGCGCGACCGGCAGGCGCAGAGCCTGCCCCGCCTGATATCCGGCAGTGAATGCAGAATCAGCGGTTTCTACAGTCAAATCAACGGTTTTGCAGATAAACTTCAACTCCGCATTGCGCATCAAAGCACCCGGCAGCAGACCGGTTTCGGTCAGCACCTGAAACCCGTTGCAGACACCCAGCACATAGCCACCGCGCTCCGCATGGGCAACAACCGCGCGACAGATCGGCGATTGCGCGGCAATCGCGCCACAGCGCAGGTAGTCGCCAAACGAAAACCCACCGGGGATCGCGACCAGATCGACGGCGTCAGGCAGGCTGGCATCCTTATGCCAGACCATGGTCACATTGGCACCGGCGGCACGCAAAGCGACGGCCATGTCACGGTCACAATTCGAACCGGGGAAAACGACGACAGCGGCGCGCATCTTAAAGCACCTCGATCCGGTAGCTCTCGATGACAGTATTGGCGAGCAGCTTGTCACACATCTGCACAATCACCTCTTCTGAGGTGCCATCCGCCAGATCCAGTTCGATCACCTTGCCCTGCCGCACGCCCTGCACCCCGTCAAAGCCCAGATTGCCAAGCGCATGGCGCACCGCCTCGCCCTGCGGATCCAGCACGCCGGTTTTCAACATCACATATACACGTGCCTTCATGGCCTTGCCTCGCTTTGGATTCTCAGTTGATCAGCGTCGGCTTGGGCCGATGCGTGACATTGGATGGCATCACGCCCAGACGGCGGGCGACCTCGGTATAGGCGTCAGTCAGATTGCCCAGATCGCGGCGGAACACATCCTTGTCCAGCTTCTGACCCGTCTCGATATCCCACAACCGGCAACTATCGGGGCTGATCTCATCGGCCAGCAACAGTCGTGGGAATTCATTGTCCCAGACCCGACCGACCTCGATCTTGAAATCCACCAGCTTGATGCCGACGCCATACATGACACCCGACATCCAGTCATTGACCCGCAGGGCCAGACTGACGATATCATCCATATCCTGCTGACTGGCCCAACCAAAGGCGATGATATATTCCTCAGGCACCAAAGGATCGCCCAGGGCGTCGTCCTTATAGGAAAATTCCACGATCGGCCGTGGCAATTGCGTGCCTTCCTCGATCCCCATGCGTTTCGCCATCGATCCGGCGGCAACATTGCGCACGATGATTTCCAGCGGGATGATTTCCACCTGACGGATCAATTGTTCGCGCATGTTCAGACGGCGGATGAAATGTGTCGGAATGCCAATCGTGCCAAGGCCGGTCATGAAAAATTCACTCAACCGGTTGTTCAGCACGCCTTTGCCTTCGATGACCGCACGCTTTTCCGCGTTGAAGGCTGTCGCATCATCCTTGAAATATTGCACCAAAGTGCCTGGCTCGGGGCCTTCATACAGGATTTTTGCTTTGCCTTCGTAAATCTTTTTGCGGCGCGCCATCTTCACCCCTTACCTTTGTGATGCCCTTGCGGGCAGCGTCATCCCCGCGTCTTAGTGCATGCCCCCCTTGCGGGCAAGCACCTGCAAGGCCATATCTGGTGCGACACCAATCAACGGGGATCACATATGTCCAGTTTCGATGACCGCGCCAAGTCTTTTGAAAACAAATTCGCCCATGACGCCGAAATGCAGTTCAAGGCCGAAGCCCGCCGCAACAAGCTGTTGGGCCTCTGGGCCGCAGGACTGCTTGGCAAATCTGACGACGAAGCCGCCGCCTATGTGACCGAGGTCATCAAATCCGATTTCGAAGAAGCCGGCGACGAAGACGTGTTCCGCAAACTCGCCAAGGACCTGGCCGGTCGCGCGGATGAGGCGACGATCCGCAGCAAGATGGCCACTCTTCTGGTCGAGGCGAAAGCCCAGGTCATGACCGAACTCTGAAAGCGCTGATATGACCAACGCCCTGTCCAAATTGCTGGAAACCCGCGACTGGCTGATGGCCGACGGGGCGACGGGTACAACTTTGTTCAACATGGGGCTGATGTCGGGCGACGCTCCCGAAATGTGGAACCTTGACCAGCCAGACAAGATCCGCAGCCTTTACAAAGGCGCTGCCGATGCGGGCAGCGATATCTTCCTGACCAATTCTTTCGGTGGCAATGCGTCCCGGCTGAAACTGCATGGCGCAGAAAGTCAGGTGCATGAACTGAACAAAGTCGCCGCTGCTTTGGGCCG
Organism: Yoonia sp. 67-2; assembly: GCF_035117555.1. Taxonomy (NCBI): domain Bacteria; kingdom Pseudomonadati; phylum Pseudomonadota; class Alphaproteobacteria; order Rhodobacterales; family Paracoccaceae; genus Yoonia; species Yoonia sp. 67-2. Next base: position 352,251 of record NZ_JAYKPK010000003.1, on the reverse strand, counting down.
CGAAATCGCCGATGCATCCGGCCGCGTGATCGTCGTGGCCGGTTCCGTGGGACCCACGGGTGAAATCATGGCGCCTATGGGCAGCCTGACCCATGAGATTGCCGTAGAAATGTTTCATGAACAGGCCGAAGGGCTCAAAGCCGGTGGCGCAGATGTCCTTTGGGTCGAAACAATCTCTGCCGCCGAAGAATTCGCCGCCGCCGCCGAGGCTTTTGCGCGCGCCGATATGCCCTGGTGCGGCACGATGAGCTTTGACACCGCCGGGCGCACGATGATGGGCCTGACCTCTGCCGATATGGTCAAGAAGGTCGGCAAGCTGGCGCATCAACCTTTGGCTTTCGGGGCCAATTGCGGTGTTGGTGCGTCAGACCTGCTGCGCACAATGCTGGGCTTCGCCGCCGCAGGCCCGACCCTGCCGGTGATCGCCAAAGGCAATGCCGGTATCCCGAAATATCACGACGGCCATATCCATTACGATGGCACGCCCGAATTGATGGCCGATTACGCCGTGCTGGCCCGCGATGCCGGTGCCACGATCATCGGCGGCTGCTGCGGCACCACGCCCGACCATCTGCGCGCGATGCGGCACGCGCTGGAAACAAGGCCGAAAGGCCCCGCCCCGACGCTGGATGCGATCACCGCCGCGATGGGCGGCTTCTCCTCTGCCTCCGACGGCACAGATGGTGCCGGGCCAGAGGCATCACCCCGCCGTGGCCGCCGCGCAAGGCCCGCGCCATAGGTTTTTGCGGCAGGCAATCACCAAAACCTTCCCCGCGGGGAAGATATCAGCCGACCCCATCCGAGGCGGTCAGCCGGGTCGCAAAACCTTCCCCGCGGGGAAGATTCCCTCGCTTTGTTCCAAGTACTCCCGCGCGGAGCGCATAAAAGTGAAATCCCGCCCTCAGAACAGCGACAGCTGATCACCTTTCTGCGGCGGTCTGGCGAACAGATCCGTCCGCAACGGCGCCAACGACCGATCCAGCCCCAACCGCGTGGCCGCCAGTTTGAACCTTTGCTGCGTGATCTTGGCCCAGACACCCTGCCCCTGCATCCGTTTGCCGAATTCAGGATCGTAATCGCGCCCGCCATGCAGCGCCCGCACCCGCCCCATGATCCTTGCCGCGCGGTCAGGATATTGCGCCTCCAGCCAGTCCTTGAACAGTCCCGCCACCTCCAGCGGCAGGCGCAGCATGATGCAGGATGCGGCGACTGCACCTGCGGCATGGGCGGCTTCCAGTATCGCCTCAAGCTCATGATCGGTCAGCGCGGGCACCACGGGCGATACCATCACCCGGACCGGCACGCCGGCATCGCTCAACGCCCTGATCACCCGCAACCGCGCCGCAGGCAAAGGCACCCGGGGTTCCATTGCGCGCGACGTCTTTGGGTCGAGCGTCGTGATCGAAATGCCCACGCGGACCAACCCCTTGGCCGCCATCTCGCCCAAGATATCCACGTCGCGGGTGATCAGCGTGCCTTTGGTCACGATGGCGACAGGATGGTTGAAATCGCGCAACACCTCCAACACCGCGCGCATGATCCTGCGATCTTTTTCAATCGGCTGATAGGCATCTGTATTGGTGCCAATGGCAATCGTCGCGGGTTTGTAGCGCGGGTTGGACAATTCCTTGCGCAATTGTTCCGCCGCATTGGGCCGGGCGATCAGCTGGGTTTCAAAATCCAGCCCCGGTGACAGGCCCAGAAACGCATGGCTGGGCCGCGCATAGCAATAGATGCAGCCATGTTCGCAACCGCGATAGGGGTTGATCGACCGGTCGAACGACAGATCGGGCGATGTGTTGCGGCTGATCACCTTGCCGATCTGTTCGTCGCTGACCTGCGTGCGCAAGACCGGCAGATCATCATCGTGATACCAGCCATCATCCACCGCCTCGGACGCCAGCCTATCAAACCGCACTGCCGGATTGCCCGCTGCAGCGCGGCCCGGTGTGCGGTGGTAGGTGCGAGTCAGATCGTGATCCATGGCTCACACTGGAACAAATGCAGAACACACGCAAGCCCGCGTCGGTCCTACCGCGATGAATGTCGCAATTCTGCCAATGGGCGCGCGGAAATAGGCGCACACAGAACCAACCGCATCCGATGAGGCATCCCATGTCCGACGACGACGAGATCATCCTTTCCGAACTCAGCGACGAAGACCTTGTCGCGCAGATGTATGATGACCTTTACGACGGCATGAAGGAAGAGATCGAGGAAGGTGTGAACATCCTGATCGCCCGCGGCTGGACCCCCTACCGCGTGCTGACCGAGGCTTTGGTCGGCGGCATGACCATCGTCGGCCATGATTTCCGCGATGGCATTTTGTTTGTGCCAGAGGTGCTGCTGGCTGCCAATGCGATGAAAGGCGGGATGACGATCCTGAAGCCGCTGCTGATCGCCACCGGCGCGCCGCGTGTCGGCAAGATGGTGATCGGCACCGTCAAAGGTGACATCCACGACATCGGCAAGAACCTTGTCGGCATGATGATGGAAGGTGCGGGTTTCGAGGTGGTCGATCTGGGCATCAACAACGCGGTCGAGGGCTATCTGGCGGCGCTGGAATCGGAAAAGCCCGATATCCTCGGCATGTCGGCCCTACTGACCACGACGATGCCTTATATGAAGGTGGTGATTGATACTTTGGTCGAAAAAGGCATGCGCGACGATTACATCGTGCTGGTCGGCGGCGCGCCGTTGAACGAGGAATTCAGCCGCGCCATCGGGGCCGATGCCTATTGCCGCGATGCCGCTGTCGCGGTGGAAACTGCCAAGACATTGATCGCGCGCAAGCATAATCAGGGGCAGACCCTCGCCTGACCCCTTTTTTCAGGCGGGCAGCAGGCCTATCTTTGATACAGAGGAGGCCCTTATGCCATTTGAAAAACTTACCGTGATCCTGTTGGTTGTGATCGCTGCAGCCGGAGTGACTGTGTGGATTGCGCTGTCGCTGGTCAGCGGCACATCCTTGTCGCCCTTTGTCGGCCTGTCGCTACTGAGCATCGCGGCCCTGCTTGCCGCAGTGCTGGTGCGCCGCCTGTCGTGATTGCGGATACTGCGCTGACGCAGAACGGCGTCCCGCCCAGCGGTCAGGGCCAGATCCTGCTGATCGCCTGCGGTGCGCTGGCGCGGGAAATCCTTGTGCTGAAGGCCGCGAATGGCTGGCACCACCTGGACCTGCATTGTCTGCCCGCGATCCTGCATAACCACCCCGACCGGATCATTCCCGCCCTGCGCGCGGCTGTTGCGCAACATCGCGCGGATTATCATGATATCTTCGTCGTCTATGCCGATTGTGGCACAGGCGGTCTGTTGCATGCGGCCTGCGATGAGATGGGCCTGCGCATGGTCCCCGGCCCGCATTGCTATGCGTTTTTTGAAGGGGTGGATGCCTTTGCCGCGCATGGGGAAATCAGCGCCTTCTACCTGACCGATTTTCTGGTCCGGCAGTTTGATGCCTTTGTCTGGGAACCGCTTGGCCTGCACAAACATCCTGCCCTGCGGGATATGTATTTCGGGAATTACACCAAACTGGTCTATCAGGCGCAGACCGATGACCCTGCCCTGACCGCCAAGGCGCAGGATTGCGCCACGCGTCTGGGTCTGGCGTTTGAGCGTCGTTTCACCGGCTATGGCGATCTGGTGGCAAGTCTGGCTGCGGTCAAACCGCCGCCGCAGCCGTCGATCTGATCCGTTCCACCATGGCGCGCAACCCGTTGGAGCGTTGGGCCGACAGATGGTCATTCAGCCCCAAACGGCCCAAAGCGGCAGGCGCATCGATCTTGACGACCTCATCCACCGGCTGTTCGTCATAAAGCGCGCGCAGCACCGCGATCAGGCCCTGTACGATCATCGCATCGCTTGCGCCGCGAAAGGTAAAGACACCGTCATTGATCTGTGGGACCAGCCAGACCTGACTGGCGCAGCCATCGACCTTGGTGGCGGGGACGCGCAGCTCCTCTTCCAGCGGGTCCATCGCCTTGCCCATGTCGATGACATGGCGATAGCGATCTTCCCAATCGTCAAGGAATTCAAAGGTTTCGACGAGTTCTTCAAAGGCGGGATTGGTCATGATCTGCTTTCCATTGGTGCTGCGTGATCTAGCCTAAAGCGGGACAGTGACCACCCTTTGCCCCTTGACCGCAAGGCCGACCTTGCCTTCGCACAATTGCAGGGCCGCATCGCCGAACACCTCGCGCCGCCAGCCTTTCAGCGCGGGCACGTCGCGTTCACCGGCGGCCAAAGCATCCAGATCAGCGGATGATGCGATCAGTTTCGACGCGACACCGGCATCATCGGTGACCGATTTCAGCAGGACCCGCAGCATATCGGCGATAGCGGGATTGACCTGCAGTTTCGCGCGGCTGAGGTCGGGCTGCGGCAGATCGCCGGGTTTGGCGGCCAGACCGGCCTTAATACTGGCCAGAATGCCATCGGCGATATCGCCCTTGCGGGCTTCGCGCAGCAACAGACGCGACCGGCCTAAATCCTGTTCATTCAAGGGCTTGGTAGAGGCAAGTTCAACCAAAGCATCATCTTTGTAGACCCGGCTGCGGGGGATATCGCGCACTTGCGCGTAGGCCTCACGGAACTTTGCCAGCTCCCGCACGATGGCCAGAAACCGGCCCGATGATGTGCGTGTCTTCACCCGCATCCAGGCCTCATCAGGGTCAGAATGATAGGTGGCGGGGTCTTTGAGGACGGCCATTTCCTCATCCACCCATTTCGCGCGGCCGGATTTCTTCAGCCGGTCTGACAGATATTCATAGACATCGCGCAGATGGGTGACATCTGCCAAAGCATATTCCGCCTGCGCATCGGTCAAGGGGCGGCGCGACCAATCGGTGAAGCGGGAGGATTTATCGACCTCCGCCTTGGCGATCTTGCGCACCAAAGTTTCATAGCCCGCCTGTTCGCCAAAGCCGCAGACCATCGCGGCGACCTGCGTGTCGAACAAGGGCGCGGGGATCACGCTGGCATTGACCTGAAAAATCTCAAGATCTTGCCGCGCGGCATGAAAGACTTTGACGACGCCGGGATCGCGGAACAATTCATACATCGGTTCGAGTGACAGGCCATCGGCCAAAGGATCGACCAGCACGGCATCCTCGCCCGCGCCGTCGCGGTAGGCCATCTGCACAAGGCAAAGCTTGGAATAATAGGTGCGTTCGCGCAGAAATTCAGTGTCAACGGTCACATAGGGACGCTGTGCCGCTTGTGCGCAAAATGCAGCAAGGTCGTCTGTCGTCGTGATGATCTTCATGCCAATTCCAACATTTGTATCCCCGCTTGATAGGGCATCGCCCGCAGGATGAAAAGATCACCTATCCAGCATGACAGGCCGCAGGTCCCCCGCCGCAAAGCGACGCAAGACCGCAGGGTAAAGCGCATGTTCCAAAGGCAACAGACGCTGCGCGAGACTTTCCGGCGTATCCCCCGGCAGGACTGCCATCCGCGCCTGCCCCAGCACGGGCCCATCGTCCAAGGCGGCGGTCACCTGATGCACGGTGCAGCCATGGTGGCTGTCGCCTGCCTCCAACGCACGGGCATGGGTGTGCAGCCCGCGATATTTAGGCAAAAGCGACGGGTGGATGTTCAGAATGCGCCCTTCCCAAGGGCGGATGAAATCCGCGCCCAGAATGCGCATGAAGCCCGCAAGGCAGATGATATCGGGTTCGGCGGCGACCAGCGCGTCATGCAAAGCGGCCTCAAACGCGGCGCGGTCCTTGCCGAATGCCTTGTGGTCAATCGCCTGCACCGAGATGCCCATGTCGCGCGCTTTGGCTAAACCGCCTGCCTGCGGATCATTGGACAAAACCAGCACCGGGCGCGCAGGATGATCGCCAGTCATCGACTGGGCGAGGGCCACCATATTGGACCCGCCCCCAGAAATCAGGATCGCAACGCGCTTGGTCACACAAGCGTGCCTGTGTAACGGATGCCCGCGCCTGCCGTGACCGTGCCGATCTGATGTATTGTTTCGCCCGCCTCGCTCAGCAACGCTGTCAGCGCCTCGGCCTGCCCGGCATCAACCACCAGAACCATCCCGATCCCGGCATTGAAGGTTTTCAGCAATTCCGCCTGCGCCATGCCGCCGGTCTGCACCAGCCAGCCAAAGACCGGTGGCAAGACCCATGACCCCAGATCAATATCCGCGCCCAGATCATCCGGCAGCACACGCGGCAGGTTTTCGGTCAGCCCGCCGCCGGTGATATGCGCCAAAGCATGCACGCCGCCTGCCCGCACCGCCGCCAAGGCGGGCTGCACATAAAGCCGGGTTGGCGTCAAAAGCGCCTCGCCCAAAGTGCCATCCGCAAAAGGTGCCGCATCGGCCCAGCCCAAGCCCGACAGTTCCACAATCCGGCGCACCAGCGAATAGCCGTTGGAATGCACACCATCGGACGCCAGCCCCAGCAGCACATCGCCCGCCATGACACCGGCAGGCAGATCGGCACCGCGTTCCATCGCGCCCACGGCAAAACCCGCCAGATCGAAATCGCCGTCGTGATACATGCCCGGCATTTCCGCCGTCTCGCCGCCGATCAGGGCACAGCCAGAGGCTTCACAGCCCGCGGCGATGCCGTTGATGATCCGTGTCGCCTGATCCAGTTCCAGCTTGCCGGTGGCGAAATAATCCAGAAAGAACAAAGGCTCCGCGCCCTGACAGACCAGATCATTGACGCACATTGCGACCAGATCGATTCCGATCGTGTCAACATGGCCGGTATCAATCGCGATCCGCAGCTTGGTGCCGACGCCATCCGTTGCGGCGACCAAAATCGGATCGACATAACCCGCCGCTTTCATATCGAACAAAGCGCCAAAGCCACCCAGCCCCGCCATCACGCCGGGGCGCGCGGTGCGTTTGGCCGCAGGCTTGATCCGTTCCACCAGCGTATTGCCAGCATCGATATCCACACCGGCATCGGCATAAGTCAGGCCATTCTTGATCATCTGGGGCACCTTGTTTGTCTGGTTGCGTCTGCCGTTACCCGATGAACCCGCGCCGCGCAACGTTCACAGCGGTCTTTCGCACGATGCGTGCCTAAATATCCCGCCGCGCGGCAGTGCCGTTGTCGGGCCACAAACCCGCGCCGACCATGCGAGAAGGGTGATGCCCTCCCTTGGGATGCGCACAAACCAGCCCAAACAGCGCAAAGCCATCGGCAGTTTGCTGCCGCTTTTGCGTGGGTCCAGAGCTTTTACTGAGGTTCCGGATGGCGACAGCGAACCGGTATTCTTGGGGTGAGCAGCAGCAATGAAATTTACATTACCTATATTTATCAATATATTAACTAAATTTGCATAGGCAGATCATACCGCCCGTCTTCTGCATTTTCCGGAAGGACGAACAACCCTGTCCCCACAACCGCAACCGGAACCTGACCCGTTGTGGACCGTTGGTAGACCACAACTCACAACAAGAGGTGATCAAAATGATGACGAAGAATTTTCTGACGACAACCGCTCTGGGCCTGCTGCTGGCAACCACTACTGTCGCGCAGACCAATGCACCACCGCCACCTGCGGAAGATACAGCGCCAATGGACGGCACAGCCCCCATGACAGGTGACGGGATGACCGACGCCGAGGTGATGGAACCACAGACGCTGGAGGAAATGACCGTCGGCGATCTGACCGGGACTGACGTCACAGACTCCAATGGTGATTCCATCGGTAGCATCCGCGACGTGGTGCAAGGTGCCGGTGAGGCCGAAGCCGTGATCGGTATCGGTGGTTTCCTTGGGATTGGGCGCTATGACGTCACGCTGCCGCTTAGCGATCTGGACTACAACCCGGAAGACCGCAGCATTTCGGTCACGCTGACACGCGAAGAACTGGAAGCACTGCCGGAATTTGTTGATGCAGAGGTCGAAACGCTGCCATCAGAGACGCCATTGTCGACGATGGTGATGGAGCCTGCGGGCACAGATATGCCAGCCGCGACAGATGCTCCGGCAGCGACGGACGCGCCCGGAATTGACGATCCTGCGATGGACGCACCGGCAACAGATGATCCTGCAATGGATCCGATGGAACCGGCACCGGATGATACTGGCGACGCACCAACCAATAACTGAGCGTCTTCGTATCGATCTGTTCGAAATTGGGGGCTACCGAAAGGTGGCCTCCTCTTCTTGTCGCAGGACTAAACCGTCACTGTATCGTTCCTGACGATCCAGTGATCCGCAAAACAGCGCCAACCGCGCGCTTTTTGAGGTTGCTAATATCGTCCAGAGACGGAAACGCTGTTTTGTAACCTGCCGCCATGGCAGACCCTTGACCATTCCCACCGCGCCAATTACGCAATTCCGCAGGGGGGCCTGTAGCTCAATTGGTCAGAGCAGAGCGCTCATAACGCTTTGGTTGCGGGTTCAAGTCCTGCCGGGCCTACCAACCTCCCCTCCACTTCCCTGCGAAACCCCGCCAAAGCGCAAAGACGTGGGAACGTTTTGTCAGCATGGGCGTTGATCGCCGTGGGACAAGTGAAACGACATCGCCAAGATGGACAATGATGCATTTACGCGAAGGACGCTGCGCTGCGACATCATGCAGGCGCAGTGCGCTAGCGCGTGTCATGATCATGTGAGGTGCCGTAGGGCAAGATCAACCCGACAGGAATGCATCATGTTTGCAATCTTTCAGACCGGCGCAGAATGTTTCGCGTCCCGGCCACCACGCGCCGGGTGCGCGCCGCAAAATCGTGGCTATGCCACAATCATATCAGATGAGGTGTCACTTTGACCGTCGTTCCCAATCGCCAAGAAAGCAGATCACTGCATTTGCGGCCCCGGCCTGTGTCACTTTTGGTTCTGGCGGGGCTTTTGATCCTGATCCTGATCCTCGTGCCCGATGTCTTGCTCGTGGTCTTCACCGGGCTGCTTTTCGGCGTGTTCTTTGGCGGCGGCGGCGATTGGTTGGCACGGCATCTGGGGTTCCACAGGATATGGGGGATTGTGGTCATCATTGTCGGGATCATTTTGGCCCTTGCGATCTTCGGGATCGCTTTTGCACCCGTCGCGATTGATCAGTTTGAACAATTATCCGAGCGCGTTCCCGAAGCGATTGACGATCTGCACGAACGCGTCTCGCAATATTCCTGGGGTGAGCAATTGTTGCAGCGCGCAACACCCAGTGCCTTCATGTCAGAAGGTGGCGGTGCCTCTGCCGCAGGTGCGGTGACGTCAACCTTCGGGGCTTTGGGCAATTTCGTCATCATGCTTTTCATCGGGCTTTATGTCGCCCTGGCCCCCGCGACCTATCGCGAGGGGCTGATCTACATGCTTGCCCCGTCGCTGCGGTCCGATGGCAAAGAGGTGCTGACCAAATCCGTCAACACCTTGAAACGCTGGCTGGTGGCACAGCTTTTCGCCATGTCGATTGTTGGTGTTCTGACATGGCTGGGTCTGTGGATGATCGGCGTGCCGCTGGCGCCGGTTCTGGGGTTGATCGCAGCACTTCTGGCCTTCATTCCCAATATCGGCCCGATCATTGCTGCTGTGCCAGCCGTTCTGCTGGGGTTTTCCGAAGGACAGACCACCGCCCTGTTGGTCATCGGCGTCTATGTCGCGGTGCAGGCGCTGGAAAGCTATATCATCACCCCGCTCATCCAGCAGGATCAGGTCTCGCTGCCGCCGGCGCTGATCATCGCGGCACAGCTGTTGATGGGCACGTTGTTCGGCATATTGGGGCTTGCCCTTGCCACGCCCCTGGCCGCTGTCGGTCTGACGCTGGTGAAGGAGACTTATCTGCGCCGCTATCTTGACCGCGAAGGTCAGGCTGCGCAGGGCGCGCCATAATGCGCCAGAATTTGAACTTGAACAGGCAGGCCCCATTATGAATGACACATTGATCTGGGTCGGGATCATCTTTTGTATCTCGCAATCCGCGCTTTTTTCGGGGTCGAATATCGCGGTTTTCAGCCTGAGCCGCCTGCGGTTGGAAGCTGCTGCAGCGGCGGGTGACAAAAGTGCTGCCAGCGCGCTGGAATTGCGGCGTGATGCGAATTTCACGCTTGTCACCATTCTGATGGGAAATGTGGCCATCAATGTCCTGCTGACGATGCTGGCGGATTCCGTGATGGTGGGCGTCTTTGCCTTTCTTTTCTCGACGGTGGTGATCACCGCCATCGGTGAAATTGTCCCGCAGGCCTATTTCTCGCGCAATGCCTTGCAGGCGGTGTCGATCTTTGCGCCTGTGCTGAAATTCTATCGCATCCTGTTCTGGCCGATCGCCAAGCCGACGGCGCATTTGCTGGATCTTTGGGTCGGGGCCGAGACGATCCCGTGGTTTCGCGAGCGTGAATTGCGCAGTATCTTGCGTTTTCATGCTGAAAACGACGCGAGCGAAGTTGGGCCGATTGAGGCTATCGGGGCGATCAACTTTCTCGCGCTGGATGATCTTGTGGTCAGTGATCAAGGCAGCCGGATCGACCCCGCCAGTATCATCAAGATCGAGTTTGATGCAGATCAGCCGGTTTTTCCGGCACAGGATGGATCGATGCCCGATGCGTTTTGCGACAGATTGCTGGCCTCGGGCCAAAAATGGATCGTGCTGACTGATCTGCATGATCAGCCACGGCTGCTGCTGAATACGCTCAACCTTCTGCGGGCGCGCGCGGGATCTGAAACTGCGGTCGCAGCCGTGGATTTCTGCCATGCCCCTGTCGTGCTGACCGACACCGGTGCCACGCTTGATTTCGCGCTGCAATTGCTGGCCAAACAGCGCAAAGACGACCCCGCGCATGATGAAACCGTTCTGCTGGTCTGGACCGCGGAAGAGAAACGCGTGATCACCGGGTCCGATGTTTTGCGTTGTTTGCTGCGCGGAATGGACCACCCTGCCAAAGCCAGTGGCGCGTAGCGGCGCAAGGCGTCACACCCGCCCGGGCGTGATCCGATGCCAGATACTTGATGGCGAGGAACCGCCATACTATGCTCCACCCCGACGTGTATTTGAGTAACGCCGTTTTTGAGTATGATCATTGAGAAATGAATGGAGATTTAGCCGTGCCAAGTAAATCTAATGCCGCAGCCAGCGACGATATTTGGGACGAACAACGCTTGCGCATCGCGTCAGAGGCGGCTGGCGTAGCGCTATGGTCCTGGCATGTCGACACAGACGAATTGCGGATGGATGCGCGGGCCTTTGAAATCTGGGGTATTCCACCCAAAAGCACGATTACATTCGAAGAATTATCAACCCGCGTTTTCCCCGCTGATGTGGATAAAGTGCGTGATTCATTCAACGCGACACGCGAAGTCACCGGTCCCTATGAAATTGATTTCCGTATTCTGCATGGGGAAGACGTGCGATGGGTATCGGCCCGGGGCCGTGGCGATGATGAAGGCATCAGGCAGCGGATCATGCATGGCGTATTTCTGGATGTGACTTATCGCAAGCTGGCTGAAGAAGAGCGTGAGTTGATTACAAAAGAGATGAATCATCGCATCAAGAACCTGTTCAGCGTGTCATCGTCGCTGGCCTCGATTGCCGCTAGAAGCTCTGATTCAAAAGAATCAATGCTGCAGGACCTGACCCTACGCCTGCGTGGCCTTGCCGCTGCGCATGAACTTATCCTGCCGACCTTCAACGACAAGAAACATTCGGTGACGATCCGGGATCTTCTGACCACGCTGTTGAAGGCCTATATGCTCGACACAGCCGACGGCCAGACTGTCCATATCACGGGCGACGATGTGACCGTGGGTGAAAGCTCGATCAAATCGATTGCGATGCTGATTCACGAATTGGCCACAAATTCGGTTAAATACGGCGCGTTGTCACAGAATAGCGGACAGCTCACCCTGACCAGCCGCGACGAGGCGGATGAGGTTCAGGTTGAGTGGCATGAAACCGGCGCCCCGCCGCCTGCCGATGTTACAAAACAGCAAGGGTTTGGCAGCGAAATGATGGACCGTGTGATCAGACAGGTAAATGGGTCGATCAGCCGCGATTGGACCGAAGACGGGTTAATCGTCACGCTGCGCATGGATAAGGCACTTCTGAGCGTTTGAACGGCTTTCCGCAAGATGCGGAATAAGCATCAGGTCTGCGGCGGTGTTCGGGCGAACATCTGTTTTTTGGCTGGCATCAAGGAACAATTTTACCAATGCGGGCAAAGATGATGACCCTGTTTTGCGCATTACGCTGGCGCGGTGATATTCGACTGTGCGCTGATTAATCGCGAGTTCATAGGCGATCTGCTTGTTCGGCAAGCCTTCGATGATCAGCATCATCACCTCATGCTCTCGCGGCGTCAGAGTTCCCAGCACGGCTTTAGCTGCGTTCAAGCTTTGCTGCTGTGCGCGTGTTTCACTGTGCCGTTGCAGCGCGTTTTCGACAGCTGCCAATAGTTTTGACCGCTCCGGCGGCTTTTCGATATAGTCGATCGCCCCTGCTTTCATCGCCATGACCGCAGTGGCGGAATCGTCCTGGCCGGTCAGCATGACCACAGGGATTGGTGAGTTTTCGCGCGCAAGATGTTCAACCATGGCAAGACCGGTGATCCCCGGCAACATGATGTCAACCACGAGGCAGGCCGGGCCTGCGGGGCGTGGGGATTCCAGAAACGCCTCTGCCGAATAATGTTCGCAGACAATCCAGCCGGCGTTTTCAAACAGAAGCCGTTCGTCTTCGCGTATGGCCGGGTCGTCTTCAATCAGATGAATGACCGGAATAGCGGCATCTGCGTGGTCAGAGACGTCTTCACGCTCTGCCGGTTTAACGATGGGGTGGTTCTGTGCCATGATCGTATCTGTCAATTCGATATCTCTGGCGAACTAACCTGCAATGGCGGCATTGGTTCCGTGTCGCGCCGCGGCTGCGCATGATTTTGCCTTGTGCTCTGACCAGCATGCAACCGATGGAACCCGTTTGCCGGACGGGCGTTGACGTCCATTAAGCGTTACGGGTGCACACCGTTATCATATCGACGGTCTTCATCTGTAACGACATCCAGAGTTAGGAAAATTATGTGCCGCGTCCTTGCCTATATCGGGCCTGAAATACCGATGGAAAGCCTTCTGCTGGAACCCGAAAACAGCCTGATCAATCAAAGCCTTGATCCCAAATTGCATCCGCAGATGCAACTGGCTGGTTGGGGTTTTGGATTGTGGAGCGACCACCTTTTGAAACCGGAAGAGCCGTTTTTGTACCACCGGCCGATGCCTGCCTTTTATGACGATAATGCCGTCGGGATCATTCCCAGCCTTCAGGGCAGCACCATGCTCGCCCATGTCAGGGCTGCGGATTACAATGCACTGACCGTGCTGGCGGATGAAAACTGCCATCCGTTTTCCTTTGATGAAACCCCGTGGATCATCGCACATAACGGGTCCTTGCCCCATTGGCGGCTGTTGCAGCGCGAATTGCTGCAACATTGCGATGATAGATATCTGAAACAGATGCGCGGCACTGCTGACACAGAGTTTCTGTATGTTCTGCTGTTGTCACTGCTTGACGGCGACAGTGACGCGGATGTGCAGACAGGGTTTGAGAAACTGTTAAACCTCATTCTTGAGGCGATGAAAAAGCTGGATCTGATCGCGCTGACCAAGCTGAAAATCGCCCTTGTCGCGCCCAACCGGATCATCGGGGTCAATTACGGTGTCGGGCACGAAGGCGAGACCGCCCCAAAGGGTGACTGGAAAGAGCTGCGCAAGGCAGGCCCCGAAACCGAGGATTACGATCTGTCCATGCTGTTGGAGCCGATGTATCTGCTGATCGGGAGGAATTTTCAGGACCATGCGAAATCCTATGAAGTCGATTCCTGCCCGGTGGAGGAAGCAACATCCGCGATCTTCGCCTCTGAACCGCTGACGGATGACCATGACGCATGGCTGAACATAAACTTTGGCGAAATCGTCTCGCTTGCGCGCAAGGACGGGAACATCACCAAGACGTTGCGCAAACTGAACCTGTGAATGGCGGATCGTTACCAAAATTTTGCGGAACTGGTTGCCGATACCCAGCCGGACATCCCGTTTCGCATCCGCTGCGATGATCGTGGCAGTTCTGTCGTGATCATCGCGCCGCATGGCGGCACGATTGAACCCGGCACATCAGAAATTGCTGCGGCCATTGCGGGCAGCGATCTGTCTTTCTATGCCTTTGAGGCTTTGCAGACTGGCGCGCATGGCGATTTCCACATCACCTCTCACCGCTTTGATGAACCCCGCGCGCTGGCACTTGTGGGCAGGTCACTGAAAGCTGTCGCCATCCATGGCCGCAAGGATGACGGGACCGAGGCGGTCTGGCTGGGCGGTCGCGCAACGCACCTGCGCGATGTGATTGGTGCCGCCCTGCGTGCTGCCGGGTTTGACGCCGAGGTCAACACGACCCTGCCGGGCAAACACGAAACCAATATCTGCAACCGGACAAGGTCAGGCGCGGGTGTGCAGCTGGAATTGCCACGGTCGCTGCGGCGCCGGTTGACGACACAGAATGATGATCTTGAGACGTTCTGCATGGCGATCCGGTCCGGCCTGCGCGATTGAAGGCGCAATCACCTCTGAAATTCGGTATACAAAGGCATACAGCCCTTCTCGCAAGGGTTGTTTTGCGCTATGACACCGCCAGAATCCAAGCACAAACGGAGTATACCCATGACCAAGATCAAGGTGGAAAACCCTGTCGTCGAACTTGACGGCGATGAAATGACCCGGATCATCTGGGATTTCATCAAGAAGAAACTGATCCTGCCCTATCTGGACCTTGATCTGAAATATTACGATCTGGGCATGGAAGTCCGGGACGAAACCAACGACCAGATCACCGTTGACGCGGCTGAAGCGATCAAGAAATACGGCGTCGGCGTCAAATGCGCAACGATCACGCCCGATGAACAGCGGGTCGAGGAATTCGGCCTGAAACAGATGTGGCGCAGCCCGAACGGGACCATCCGCAACATTCTGGGCGGTGTGGTGTTCCGCGCCCCGATCATCTGCAAAAACGTGCCCCGTCTGGTGCCCGGCTGGACCGACCCGATTGTCATCGGTCGCCATGCCTTTGGTGACCAATATAAAGCCACCGATTTCCTGATGCCCGGCAAAGGCCAGTTGACGATGAAATTCGTCGGCGACGATGGCACTGTGATCGAAAAGGTCGTCTATGACAGCCCCGGTGCTGGTGTTGCGATGGGGATGTATAACCTTGACGAAAGCATCATTGATTTCGCCCGTGCGTCGCTCAACTATGGTCTGAACCTGGGCTGGCCGGTCTATCTGTCGACCAAGAACACGATTCTGAAAGCCTATGACGGGCGTTTCAAGGAACTGTTCCAGAAGGTCTATGAAGAAGAATTCGCAGATCAGTTCGAAGCGGCAGGCATCACCTACGAACACCGCCTGATCGACGATATGGTCGCATCCGCGATGAAATGGTCGGGCAAATTCGTCTGGGCCTGTAAGAACTACGATGGCGACGTCCAGTCGGACACGGTTGCGCAGGGCTTTGGCTCGCTCGGCCTGATGACCAGCCAGTTGATGACGCCCGATGGCAAGATCGTCGAGGCGGAAGCCGCCCACGGCACCGTGACCCGCCATTATCGCCAGCATCAGGAAGGCAAGGCGACGTCGACCAATTCCATCGCCTCGATCTTTGCCTGGACCGGCGGATTGAAGCACCGCGCAAAGCTGGACGACAATGCGCAGCTGATGACTTTTGCAGGTACGCTGGAAAAGGTTGTGGTGAATACGGTCGAAAGCGGTTTCATGACCAAGGATCTGGCCCTGCTGGTCGGCCCCGATCAAAGCTGGCTGACGACGGAAGGGTTCCTCGAAAAAGTCGATCAGAACCTGAACGCGGCGATGTAATATGAAAGGGGGGCCATCTGGCCCCCCTTTTGCTTGCCAGATTGCGGCGGTTTTAGTAGCGCAATTCCATGACACAAACCGGCCTACCCACCGCCCATACCCCGATCGAAGATGCGCAAGCCTTCGCGCTTGGCACTGCCCTTTGCGCGCTGGGGGTGACGATGCTGACGCATCTGGGGCTGATCACCGGGCAGACGGCTGGGCTGGCGGTGCTGGTGTCCTATGCGACGGGGCTGTCCTTTGGCGTGGTGTTTTTCTGTGTGAACATCCCGTTTTACTGGCTGGCCTGGATGCGGATGGGGCCAAGGTTTACGCTGAAGAGTTTTCTTTGCGTCGGGTTGCTGTCGCTGATGGCGGAAACCTTTCCGCAGATGATCGTGTTCGAAACATTGGAGCCGCTATTGGGCGCCGTATTGGTCGGTGCTGTCACCGGCCTTGGCCTGATCGTGCTGTTCCGGCATGGGGCGAGCCTTGGCGGCATCGGTGTGCTGGCGCTGTTCATTCAGGACCGGACCGGGTTTCGCGCCGGTTACACCCAATTGATCTTTGATCTGTGCCTGTTCGCAGTGGCCTTCATGATCATCGCCCCCGATCTGGTGCTCTATTCACTGGCCGGGGCAGTCGTGGCAAACCTGATCATCGCCACCAACCACCGCCCTGACCGCTATACCGGACGCTGACATGCCCATTCACTATATCTTTCTGATCCTTGCCATCGCCGCCGAAACCATCGGCACCACAGCACTGCAAGCCAGCCAGCAATTCACCAAATTCTGGCCCTCTGTGCTGGTGGTGATTGCCTATGGCATTTCCTTTTATCTGCTGGCGCAGACCCTGCGGGTGATGCCGGTGGGGATCGTCTATGCGATGTGGTCGGGGTTGGGCATCGTGCTGATCGCTGCCATCGGCTATCTGGTCTTTGGTCAAAGGCTTGATCTGCCTGCCGTGATCGGGATTTCCATGATCCTGGGCGGCATCCTTGTGATCCATCTTTTCTCGCGGACTTCGCCACACTAGCGGGATGTTTACGATTAGGGGGTAGCATT
Source organism: Yoonia sp. 67-2 (assembly GCF_035117555.1). Classification (NCBI taxonomy): domain Bacteria; kingdom Pseudomonadati; phylum Pseudomonadota; class Alphaproteobacteria; order Rhodobacterales; family Paracoccaceae; genus Yoonia; species Yoonia sp. 67-2. The sequence goes on along the minus strand of NZ_JAYKPK010000003.1, from coordinate 335,390 downwards.
TGCTGCGATTGCACGGTATCGCGCGGTTAAATTTCCCATAAGGCAGACCCATGGATATCCGCAATATCGCGATCATCGCGCACGTTGACCACGGCAAGACAACGCTTGTCGACGAACTTTTGAAACAATCCGGCGTATACCGCGACAACGAAGCGACGACCGAACGCGCGATGGACAGCAATGACATCGAACGCGAACGCGGGATCACGATCCTTGCCAAATGTACCTCTGTCGAATGGAAAGGTACGCGGATCAATATCGTCGACACCCCCGGCCACGCCGATTTCGGTGGTGAGGTGGAACGCATCCTGTCGATGGTCGATGGTGTCGTCCTGCTGGTCGATGCTGCCGAAGGCCCGATGCCACAGACGAAATTCGTGACCTCCAAGGCGCTGGCTCTGGGCCTGCGCCCCATCGTTGTGGTGAACAAAGTCGACAAGGCCGACGGTGAACCTGATCAGGCCGTCGATGACGTGTTTGACCTCTTTGCCGCACTCGAAGCGACCGATGAACAGCTGGATTTCCCTGTGATGTATGCATCGGGCCGGTCGGGCTGGTGTGATGAGCAATTGGATGGTCCGCGCAAGGATCTGTCCGCGCTGTTCGACAAAGTGCTGGAACATGTGCCGATGCCAGCGCAGATCAGCCGCCGGGATGAGCCGTTCCAGATGCTGGCAACCACCCTGTCCGCTGACCCGTTCATCGGCCGTATTCTGACCGGTCGGGTTGAGGCAGGCACTTTGCGCGCAGGCGAAACTGTGAAAGCCCTGTCGCGCAATGGTGACAAGCTGGAGCAATTCCGGGTGTCAAAAATCCTCGCCTTCCGGGGCTTGGGCCAACAGCCGATTGATGTGGCAGAGGCAGGCGATATCGTGACACTGGCGGGCATGACCAAGGCGACCGTGGCCGATACGATCTGCGACATGTCCATCGACGTGCCGATCCCGGCGCAGCCGATTGACCCGCCGACCATCACCGTGACCTTTGGCATCAACGATAGCCCGCTGGCGGGCCGCGATGGCAAAAAGGTGCAAAGCCGCGTGATCCGCGAACGCCTGATGCGCGAAGCCGAAGTCAATGTTGCGATCAAGATCGCCGATACCGCGATGGGCGATGCGTTCGAGGTCTCGGGCCGTGGCGAATTGCAGATGGGTGTGTTGATCGAAAACATGCGCCGTGAAGGGTTCGAGCTTTCGATTTCCCGCCCGCAGGTGATTTACAAAGATATCGACGGTGTCCGCCACGAACCCATCGAAGAAGCCACGATTGACGTCGATGACGAATATACCGGCGCTGTGGTCGAAAAACTGACCGGCCCGCGCAAAGGCGAATTGGTCGAGATGAAACCTGCCGGTGCCGGCAAAACCCGGATTATCGCGCATGTGCCATCGCGCGGCTTGATCGGCTATCACGGTGAATTCCTGACCGACACGCGCGGTTCGGGCATTCTGAACCGTTTGTTCCACGGCTGGGCGCCTTACAAAGGCAAGATCGAAGGCCGCCGTCAGGGTGTTCTGATCTCGATGGAGAACGGCACTTCGGTGGCCTATGCTTTGTGGAAACTGGAAGATCGCGGCAAGTTCTTTATCGGCGCGCAGGAAGCTGTCTATACCGGTATGATCATCGGCGAACATAGCCGCGACAATGATCTGGAAGTGAACCCGCTGAAGGGCAAGCAACTGACCAACGTCCGCGCATCCGGCACGGATGAGGCGGTGCGCCTGACCACGCCGGTGACGATGTCGCTGGAACAGGCGATTGCCTATATCGACGATGATGAGCTGGTGGAAGTCACGCCGAACGCGATCCGGCTGCGCAAGCGGTTCCTGGACCCGAACGAACGCAAGCGGAATTCCCGCAGCGCCTGATATTGTGTCCCGCTGATTTCATCAGCGGGATGCGCGCCGCGCGGGGATACTTTTACTCGGAAGATGATCAAAAAAGGCGCGGGACTGTGAGGTTCCGCGCCTTCTTTGTTATGCGATTTCTTCGACGATGCAGAGTTCTCGTTGGCTGGCACCTTTGGCAAAGCTCAGCGCCTCTTGATAGGCGGCGGAATGATAGCAATCATGTGCGGCTTGCAGGCTGGGAAAGCGGACCACGACGTTGCGGGGCCGGTCCGGCCCTTCCAATTGTTCGTATTTGCCACCGCGGGCGAGGAAGACACCGCCGTGATCGGCGATGGCCCCGGTGGCGCGTTTGGCATATTCGCCATAGGCTGTTTCATCCGTGACAGTGACATGGGCGATCCAGAGGGCGGTCATGACAGATTCTCCAAAAGTGTTCTTGCGGCTTTGATGGCGGCATCGGCGTTGGCGGCTGATGCCCCGCCGCCCTGCGCCATATCGGAACGGCCACCGCCACCTTTGCCGCCGAGTTCGGGGGTCACGGCGCGCAGGATATCCACGGCAGAGATGCGGGTGGTCAGGTCAGCGGTGACGCCGACAGCGACCGCCGCTTTGTCGCCGGTATCGGCGATCAGCAGGACAATGCCGCTGCCAATGTCGGATTTGATCGCGTCGATCAGGGATGGCAGATCCTTGCCCGTCACGCCGGACAGCACCTGCGCCTGAAGCGCAATGCCATTGATGGTTTCGGTGGCTGCCGCGCCTTTGGCCCCGCCCCCCATCGCCAGATCGCGGCGCAATTGTGCAATTTCATTCGTCAGGGCGCGGCGTTCGTCCATCAGCGCCTTGACCCTGCCGGCCACGTCGCTGGCAGGGGTTTTCAGCGCCGAGGCCACATCGGCCAGCCGCTGGTCCTGCGCGCGCAGGTAATCCAGCGCCGCCTGCCCGGTCAACGCCTCGATCCGGCGGACACCGGCGCTGGAGGCTGTGTCGCCAAGCGCCACAAAGACGCCGATTTCGCCCAATTGCCGCACATGGGTGCCGCCGCAGAGTTCCAGCGAATAGGTGTCGCCAGCGGCCCCCTTGCCCGAGCCGGGTTTCTGGCCCATCGAGACGACACGGACTTCGTCGCCGTATTTTTCGCCGAACAAGGCTTGTGCGCCCATGGCGCGGGCATCATCGGGGGTCATGATCCGGGTGCTGACCTTGCTGTTCTGGCGGATCAGCGCATTCACATCGCGTTCAACCTGCGCCAATTCTGCGGCATTCAGCGCCTTGGTATGGCTGAAATCGAACCGCAGCCGATCAGGCGCATTCAGCGACCCACGCTGCGCGATATGATCGCCGAGCACGTCGCGCAAGGCCTCGTTCAGCAGATGGGTGGCGGAATGGTTGGCCTGAATGGCCGCGCGGCGCGCAGGATCGACGCGCAAGGCCGCACCCTGCCCCACAGAGATGCTGCCTTCGGTAACTTTGCCGAAATGGATGAAAACGCCCGCGACCTTTTTGGTATCGGTGATTGCCGCCGTGCCAGTGTCAGTCTGCAAAATCCCGGCATCGCCGACCTGCCCGCCGGATTCGGCGTAGAAGGACGTCTGGTTCAGCACGATCTGCACCTCGCCACCAGCCTCTTGCACCATGGCACCATCGGCGACCAGCGCCTTGATCTGGCCTTCGACGTCGAGTGAATCATAGCCCAGAAAATCAGTGACCCCGGCCTGATCGGCGACATCGAACCAGATCGCAGAATCCGCAGCCTCGCCGGTGCCGGACCATGCCGCACGCGCCTTGGCCTTTTGTTCAGCCATGGCCGCATCGAAACCGTCGGTATCAACCGCGCGGCCTTTTTCACGCAGCGCGTCCTGCGTCAGATCGAGCGGGAAACCGTAGGTGTCATAGAGTTTGAACGCCGCCGCCCCGGGCAGTGCCGCGTCATCGGGCAGGCCTGAGAGTTCATCATCGAGCAGTTTCAGCCCGCGATCCAGCGTCTGTTTGAAGCGGATTTCTTCATTCATCAGCGTTTCTTCGATCAACCGCTGGCCTTGGCCGAGTTCGGGATAGGCCTCGCCCATCTGCCGCACCAGCGCAGGCACCAGCCGGTGCATGACCGGGTCTTTCGCGCCCAGCAAATGCGCGTGGCGCATTGCGCGGCGCATGATCCGCCGCAAAACGTATCCGCGGCCTTCGTTCGAGGGCAGCACACCTTCGGCGATCAAGAAGGAGGTGGAGCGCAGATGGTCCGCGATCACCCGGTGATGGGTATTGCCCGGCCCGTCAGGGTCAGAGGAGGTCGCATGGGCCGAGGCCTCGATCAAGGCGCGCATCACATCGGTATCGTAATTGTCATGCTTGCCTTGCAGCAAGGCACCGATCCGTTCCAGCCCCATGCCGGTGTCAATCGATTGCATGTCGAGCGGTCGCATCGTCCCATCCTCGAATTGCTCGTTCTGCATGAAAACGACATTCCATATCTCGATGAACCGGTCACCGTCTTCCTCGGCAGAACCGGGAGGGCCGCCCCAGATATGGTCGCCATGATCATAGAAAATCTCTGTGCAGGGGCCGCAGGGGCCGGTCGGGCCCATGCGCCAGAAATTATCATCGGTGGGGATGCGGATAATCCGGTCTTCCGGCACGCCGATCTTGCGCCACAGATCGTATGCCTCGTCATCAGTATGGTAAACCGTGGTCAGCAGCCGGTTTTTGTCGATGCCGAAATCCTTGGTCAGCAATTCCCAGGCAAAGGGGATCGCGTCGGATTTGAAATAATCACCAAAGCTGAAATTGCCCAGCATCTCGAAAAACGTATGGTGGCGCGCGGTATAGCCGACATTATCCAGATCATTATGCTTGCCCCCGGCGCGCACGCATTTCTGGCTGGTGGTGGCGCGGGAATAATCGCGCGTCTCGACCCCGGTGAACAGGTTCTTGAACTGCACCATGCCTGAATTGGTGAACATCAGGGTCGGGTCGTTGCGCGGCACCAGAGGGCTCGACTGGACGATCCGGTGATCCTGTTTTTCAAAATAATTCAGAAAGGTAGAACGGATATCAGCAAGGCTGGTCATGGCGCACTTTCACAGCAAAATCTTTGATCAGCAGCAGAGATAGCCGCGCAGTCGGGCACTGTCCACCAATAGACCAAAGATCGCTTCGAAAACCCCGTCTTCTTTTTTCCCAAAATACTCCCGCCGGAGGCAGCGCAACCACGCCACATTCCCAACAGCAGCAAAAGGCGCGGACCAAGCCCGCGCCCTTTTACTTACATTTCGACCAGATCATCATCCGCCGGACCGTCTGAATCGCTCATCGCGAAATCAAGGCCATGGGCGGCACGGATCTTATCCTCGATCTCATTGGCGATCTTGGGGTTTTCTTTGAGAAAGACCTTGGAGTTTTCACGCCCCTGCCCGATCCGTTCATCACCATAGCTGAACCATGCGCCGGATTTATCGACCACACCGGCTTTGACCCCCAGATCCAGCAATTCGCCTGTCTTGGAAATGCCTTCGCCATACATGATGTCGAATTCCACCTGTTTGAACGGTGGTGCCACCTTGTTCTTGACCACTTTCACACGGGTCGCGTTGCCGACAACTTCGTCACGGTCCTTGATCGCGCCGATACGGCGGATATCCAACCGGACCGAGGCGTAGAATTTCAACGCATTGCCGCCTGTCGTGGTTTCGGGGCTGCCGAACATCACGCCGATCTTCATGCGGATCTGGTTGATGAAAATCACCATACAGCCAGAGCGGTTAATCGACCCGGTCAGTTTGCGCATCGCCTGGCTCATCAGGCGGGCATGCACACCGACCGAACTGTCGCCCATATCGCCTTCAAGCTCTGACTTGGGCGTCAGGGCGGCAACAGAATCGACCACCACCAGCGACACGGCACCGGAGCGGACCAAAGTATCGACAATCTCCAGCGCTTGTTCGCCCGTGTCAGGCTGCGAGATCAGCAATTCATCCAGGTTCACGCCCAATTTCTTGGCATATTGCGGGTCCAGCGCATGTTCGGCATCGACAAAGGCGCAGATGCCACCTTTTTTCTGCTCTTCCGCGATGGAATGGAGGGTCAGCGTCGTCTTGCCCGAGGATTCCGGGCCGTAAATCTCGATCACGCGGCCTTTTGGCAAGCCACCGATCCCCAAGGCAATGTCGAGACCCAAAGATCCGGTCGATGTCGCCTCAATCTCGGGCATCTGGTTCTGGCCGCCCAATTTCATGATCGAGCCTTTGCCGAACTGACGTTCGATCTGGGCCAAAGCGCTTTCCAGCGCCTTTTCCTTATCTGCGGTTTTCTTGTCCATCATTTTCAAAAGATCTGCCGTTGCCATTTCCCTGCCCTTATTCCACGCGCCCAACCAAGGGGCAATCAAAGCTTTGTTCGCCCTATGTTCCATACTACATGAGATCAAAACAGGAACATTGCAAGATCTATTTGCAACTTCCTTTCTAACAGACAGTGGTTAAGAAACGGTTTATGCCGTAAAAACGGCGCCGATGAGTAAAGGGTTTATGTAAATGCTTGTTTTCTGGAAAGAAAACCTTGTTCTGCTGGCCGTGCCCAAGACCGGATCAACCGCTTTGGAAGGCGCTTTGGCACCGCGCGCCTCGATGGTGTTGCGCGATCCGCCGCAGTTGAAACATGCGCCCTGCTATCGCTACAAACGATTCTTGCGCCCGTTTTTCATTCAGGCTGGCGGTCAAACGCCAGAGGTCATGGCGATTGTTCGCCACCCCGTTGATTGGCTGGGCAGCTGGTATCGTTACCGCACGCGCGACGATCTGATCGGGCATGAGAACAGCACGCGCGGCGTGACTTTCGATGATTTCGTGCTGGAATATTGCAAGGGCGATCCCGCCCCTTTCGCCAATGTCGGGTCGCAGGACAGGTTCCTGCGGATCAACGATGGCGATATCGGTGCGGATCATCTGTTCCGCTATGAAGCCTGGGACAAGATCACCGGCTTTCTGGAAGAAAAGCTGAACGTCACGCTGGCGCTGAAACAAAAGAACGTCTCACCCACGATGGACCTGACGCTGTCTCCCGATGTGCTGGCGCATCTGCAACAAAAGCGCAGCCCCGAATTCGGCATCTGGGAGGCAGGACAGGGTTAACCCCCCGCCTGCACCTTCTTATTTCTCCAAATACTCAAAGTGCTGCATCGCCGCCCGCATCAACATCGCGGCCTTTAAACCCCGTCGCCACAACGAATTTTTCTGAAGAATCCGACCGCGACGCCGGTGGTTTGACATTCGCAACCTTGGTAAAGCGCGATTTCAGCAATTTCTGCAAATCGCCCTCTGCCCCGCCGGCCAGCACCTTGGCGACAAAGGTGCCACCTTCGTTCAGCACGTCAAAGGCGAAATAGGCCGCCGCCTCACAGAGCGCGATAATCCGGTTGTGATCGGTCTGTTTATGGCCAGAGGCGGAGGCCGCCATATCCGACATCACCACATCGGCATTGCCACCCAGCCATGCTCGGACCTGTTGATCTGCATCATCGGCCATGAAATCAAGCTGATAAATCTCGGCCCCGGGGATCGGATCGACCTCTTGCAGGTCGATGCCCAGCACGTAACCTTGCGCTTTCGATGTCCGTTCCCCCAAAGCGTTGGCGCGTTTGACCGCGACCTGCAACCATCCGCCGGGCGCACAGCCCAGATCGACGATCCGCGCGCCGGGCACCAAAAAGCGATATTTTTCGTCCAGTTCCAATATCTTATAGGCCGCACGCCCGCGATAGCCATCGATCTTGGCGCGTTTCACGTAAGGATCGTTCAGCTGGCGCTGCAACCATTGGGTCGAGGACAGCTTGCGCCCACGCGCCGTCTTGACCTTGACATGCAGGTCGCGCTGGCCGCGGCCGGAGGAATTCTTGGTGGTGGGTTTTTTGACCATCTGATCGCTTTACCCCTAAAACGGGGCATCTTCCAAGACCCCATCAGCGGACATCTGTGCATAAAGCAGCCCTTCCCGCAAACCCCGGTCCGCGACAGACAGGCGATCCGTGGGCCAAAGCCGCATCAAAGCCTGCAAAATCGCGGCCCCCGACATGATCAGCGCCTGCCGGTCGCGGCCAATGCGCGGGTCATTGCGGCGCCCATCAGGGCCAAGGGCGACATAATCGCGGATCACCGCATCGATCTGGTCAGTGGTCATGCGCAACCCGTCCACCTTGGTCCGGTCATAGCGTTTCAGCCCCAGATAGCTGGCAGCGACGGTCGTGACCGTGCCGCTGGTGCCGATGATCTGAAAGCCCTTGCGCGATTGCGCGCAGGTCGATGGCGCGAAAGCCTCCAGATTTTCTTCGAAAAACCAGCTCATCAGGGCAAATCGTGCAGCATCATCATCCACATCGCTGAATTGGTCGCGCAGGGTCGCGACACCCAAAGGCACGGAAATCCAATCCACTACTTTCGCCGCAGCAAACGGACCGGGGTCGGATTTGAACCCGGCATGCAGCCGCATGATCGCGCGGGGCCGTTCGCGTTTGGGCACATTGGTCAGATCGATCCACACGAGTTCAGTCGACCCGCCGCCGATATCGACGACCAGCAATTGTTCGGTATTCACGCTGACCAAAGGCGCGCAGGAAATCACCGCCAAACGCGCCTCTTCCTCTGGCCGGATAATCTCCAAATTCAGACCCGTCTCGCGCCGCACCTGTGCGATGAAATGCGGCCCGTTCAGCGCGCGCCGACAGGCTTCGGTCGCGACAAGCCGCATCCGTTTCACACCATGCCGGTGCAATTTCTCGCGGCAGATCCGCATCGCGGAAATCGTCCGGTTCATCGAGGCGCGCGATAAACGCCCCGTGCTTTCAAGGCCTTGGCCAAGCTGGACGGATTTGGAAAAACTATCAACCACATGAAACTGGCTGCCCTTGGGTTGGGCAATCAGCATCCGGCAAGAGTTCGTTCCAAGGTCCAGCGCCGCGTAAAGCGTCGCCGGATCGGGTTGTTGTGGCGCGGGGCTATCGACCGCTTTAGGGAACGCGCCCGCACCTTTGGGACGCTTCGGCGTCATTTTTCACGCCTTCCATTTCGAGTTACCTTCAAGCTATGCCGCCGCCTGTCACAAGACAAGCCCAAGTCCTGCCTTCCGCGCCATTGCGTGAAAATACCGCAGGTCAAACCGGCCCCGTCGCGCAGGACGCGCGGCATGTCGAAATCGGGCCTTCAGCTGCGGCATGCGATGCTAGAACGGCAGGAACAGGTCACAGGGGAATCACATGGCCGAGGTTACCATCGTCTTTTGGCGCGATATTCCCGCGCAGGTCATCGTCGGGCGCGGGCGGCGCGGCACCAAATTACCCCTGCCCGAACGGTTCGAACAGGCGATTGACCGTGCTGCGATGAAATCCGGGGCCGCAGAATCCGATGAATATATGGCAGGGTTCCGCAAGGCTGATCCTTATTCCGCCGCAGGCAGCGACAGTGAGGCCGCAGAGGCCGCCGTGGCGCAGATTGACGCAGCATATGATCAGGACCGGATCAAGACCCTGATCGCCAATCACGGCTGGGCATGACCCCGCCACCCCGCTTGCAGGAGGTTCTGATGACGCTCTTCCCCTTTCTCAAACGCAAAGAGGCTGAAACACCGGGGCTGAACCCTGATGTCACAGAATTTCTGCGCGGTTATTCGATCGAGGTGATGCCGCGCACCGCCGCAAAGATCGACAATTTCCGCGATCTGCTGCCCGCAGGCACCCGCATCTATATCGCCCATATCGACGGCACGCCGATTGACGATATGGTGGCGACGGCGCGGCTTTTGGCGCGGGACGGTTTTGCCGTGATGCCGCATTTCCCCGCGCGGATCATCAAGGACCGCGCGACACTCGCAGGTTGGATCGCCCGCTATCAGGGCGAAGCGGGGGTGGATCAGGCGCTGCTGCTCGCTGGCGGTGTGGCGCAGCCGCAGGGGGATTATCACAGCTCCATCCAGTTGCTGGAAAGCGGGTTGTTTGGTGATTTCAAACACCTGCATGTCGCAGGGCACCCAGAGGGCAACCGCGATATTGACCCCGATGGATCGGATTGCAATGTGATGGCGGCGCTGCGCTGGAAGCAGCGGTTCAGCGACACAAGTGATGCACAGATGGCGCTGACCACGCAATTCGCCTTTGCCGCAGAGCCGGTGATCGCGTGGGCCGATGCGTTGCGTGACGCCGGGATCACTTTGCCGCTCCATATCGGTATCGCTGGCCCTGCCAAGCTGCAGACGCTGATCAAATTCGCCATGGCCTGCGGTGTCGGCCCCTCGCTGCGGGTGTTGCAGAAACGCGCGATGGATGTGACCAAGCTCATGTTGCCTTATGAGCCGACAGAGGTTGTCGCAGCTTTGGCCGCCCACAAGGCTCGCCACCCCGATTGCCTGATCGCAGGCGCGCATCTGTTCCCCTTGGGCGGGATCACAGCCGCCACGGATTGGGCAAGCGACCATAGCAGAGCCGCAGCAGCAAAGGACAGGACATGACCCGCACGATCATCGAATCCAAAACCAGAACCGCGATCATCGGTTTTGACCAACCCTTTTGCGTGATCGGAGAGCGGATCAACCCGACCGGACGCAAGATATTGGCCGAGGAATTGGAGCGCGGTGATTTCTCCCGCGTTGAGGCTGATGCCATCGCACAGGTCGCCGCCGGGGCCAATGTGCTCGATATCAATTCAGGTGCGGTGTTTTCCAAAAAAATGGCCGAGGACCCGCGCTATGCCGATAATAATTTCGTCGAACCGCCGCTGATGGCAGACCTGATCGCACGCGTGCAGGCCGTCGTCGATGTGCCGCTTTGCATCGATTCATCCGTGCCCGGCGCGCTGGAACGCGGGCTGGCAGCAGCGGAAGGGCGCCCCCTGCTCAATTCCGTGACGGGGGAAGAGGAAAGGCTGGAACGCGTCCTGCCTTTGGTCAAGAAATACAACGTGCCTGTGGTGGCAATTTCCAACGACGACAGCGGGATATCTGAAGACCCCGATGTGCGTTTCGCCGTGGCCAAGAAGATCGTGGAACGCGCCGCCGATTATGGCATCCCCGCGCATGATATCGTGGTTGACCCGCTGGTCATGCCGATTGGCGCGATGGGCACGGCTGGCTTGCAGGTGTTCACGCTTGTCCGCCGCTTGCGCGAAGAACTGGGCGTGAACACGACCTGCGGTGCGTCCAACATCAGTTTCGGCCTGCCCAACCGGCATGGGATCAACAATGCGTTTTTGCCAATGGCGATCACTGCCGGGATGACCTCCGCCATCATGAACCCCATCGCCCTGCCCGTCGGGGCCACGAGGATCGCCGAGAAACGGGCCGAGGTGCTGGCGGCTGGCATCGTCCTGCCCGAAGATATGGATGACGAGACCTTCGTCACGCTCTTTGGTCTGGGGTCCACCCTGCCCCGTGCGGGGTCAGAGATGGCGGCGATCCGGGCTGCGAATTTCCTGATGGATCAGGACCCGTCTGGGGCGGACTGGATCCGCTTCAACCGCGCGCCGGTGAAAGACGGCGAAGGCCGCGCCCGGACCGGGCGGCGGAAAAGGTAACTTTTATGCCTCCGGCGGGGATATGTAGGTGAATTCGCGCGAGCGCGATTTCACCGGCTCGGAAGATGATAGGGAGGCACAGCAAGTTGGCAGCGCTGCCACCTTGCGCCGCGATATCGGCAAGCAGATCAGCGATAATAGAGCGACTGGCCATTGGCGAAAATCTGCACCTTGGCGGGGCTGGCCGCCATCCGCACGGATTTGCCGCGCAGATCGGCATGAATGCCCGGCAATTTGCCGATCACCGCGGAATTATCGCCGACCTTGTCGAAGTAAAGCAATGTCACCTCACCCAAAGCTTCGGTGATATTGACCTTGCCTTCAAAGGCGTAATCCTCCCCCGATGTCTCAACCATATCCTCGGGCCTGATGCCGACATTGACCTTGAGGCCCATATCGCTGTCCCGCGTCGGCACGGCAGAGGTCACAGTGCCGCCGCCATGCAGCTTTACCTGCGTCTGCGCGCCGGTTGCGGTGATTTCCCCTGCCAGCAGGTTCATCGCGGGCGAGCCGATGAATTGCGCGACAAATTCATTTTCGGGCCGTTCATAAAGTTCCAGCGGCGTGCCGACCTGCGCGATGCCTTTATTGGCCAGCACCACGATGCGGGTGGCCAGCGTCATCGCCTCGACCTGATCATGTGTGACATAGATCATCGTGCTGTTGGGCATCGATTCCTTGAGCTGCGCAATCTCGATCCGTGTCGCCACGCGCAAGGCCGCGTCAAGGTTTGAGAGCGGTTCATCAAACAGGTAAACCTTAGGATCGCGCACAATGCTGCGCCCAATCGCGACACGCTGACGCTGCCCGCCGGACAGCGCCTTGGGCAGCCGGTCCAGCAATTCTTCCAATTGCAGGATCTTCGCGGTGCGCGCGACGGCCTCTTCAATCTCACCTTTGGATTTTTTGGCGAGTTTCAGCGCGAAGGCCATGTTTTCGCGCACCGTCATATGCGGATAAAGCGCATAGGATTGAAACACCATCGCGATGCCGCGCTGCGCGGGGGGCACGTCATTGACCACCTGCCCGTCGATGGTCAATTCACCATCGGTGATCTTTTCCAGCCCCGCGATCATCCGCAGCAAGGTGGATTTGCCACAGCCGGACGGACCGACGAAGACGATCAATTCGCCGGTCTTGATATCCAGATTGATGTCTTTCAACACCTCGACCTTGCCGCCATAGGTCTTTGCCACATTGGTCAGTGTCAGCTCGGTCATGTCAATTTCCCCACTTATGCTTCATGTTTTCAGCGCAAAGCACACTTGCCAAGGACCAAAATGCAACTTGCCATCGGCGGATGGATGCGCCGACCCCAGTTCCGCCCCGATCACCGTCCAATCCCCCGCAGGCATGTCGAAATCGGATGGCGTATCGCTGACGTTGAAGGCGCAGAAAATCGTCTGATCACCCTCCGTCCGGGTGAAATAGACCACATCACCCTGCGCGCGCATCGCATCATGGCTGCCAACGGCCAGTGCGGCATGGCTGTGCCGGAAAGCAATCGCGCGGCGGTAATGATGGATCAACGCGCCCGGTTCATCCTCTTGCGCGCCCACGGCCAAAGCCAGATGTTCGCTGGAGACCGGCAGCCACGGTTTGCCATCGCTGAAGCCACCATGCAGATTGTCGCGTTCCCAGACCATCGGGGTGCGGCACCCATCGCGGCCTTTGAATTCGGGCCAGAATTCGATGCCGTAAGGGTCTTGGAGGTCTTCGAACGCGACATCCGCTTCGGGCAGGCCCAGTTCCTCGCCCTGATAGATGCAGACCGATCCGCGCAGCGACATGATCAATGTGGCGAACATGCGCTGCGCGGCAGCCGGCAGGTCCCAGCGGGTGGCATGGCGCACCACATCATGGTTGGAAAAGGCCCAGCAGGCCCAGCCATCGGCGGCGACCTCATCCACCAGTTCCATCACCTCGACAATCCGCGCGGCGGTGGGTTTGTCCTTGGCAAGAAATTCAAAAGCATAGCACATCTGCATGAGATCATCGCCGGTGGTATACTGGCCCATGATCTCCATCCCGCGCTGGGCATCGCCGACTTCGCCCACGGCGGCAGCGCCGTATGGTTCCATCACGGCGCGCAGGCGGGCCAGGAATTTGACGTTATCGGGGTGGTTCTTGTCGTAGATATGTTCCTGATGATTATAGGGGTTCACCGAAGGCGCGATATTGGCGTTGCGGCGTTCTTTCGGCAGCGGAGGGTTATCGCGCAGTTCGGCATCATGCATGTAGAAATTGATCGTATCGAGCCGGAAACCATCGCAGCCCCGGTTCAGCCAGAAACGGGCGACGTCCAGCAGCGCCTCTTGCACGTCTGCATTGTGGAAATTCAGGTCAGGCTGCGAGACGAGGAAGTTGTGCAGGTAATATTGTTCGCGCCGCGCGTCCCATTGCCAGGCCGATCCGCCGAAGATCGACAGCCAGTTGGTCGGCGGGGTGCCATCGGGTTTGGGATCGGCCCAGACATACCAATCGGATTTGGGGTTATCGCGGCTCGCACGGCTCTCAATGAACCACGGATGCTGCGCGGATGTATGCGACAGCACAAGGTCAATCATCACTCGGATGCCAAGGCGATGCGCGGTGTCGATCACCGCATCGAAATCAGCCAGTGACCCGAACATCGGGTCCACATCACAGTAGTCGCTGACATCATAGCCGAAATCCTGCATCGGCGAGGTGAAGAAAGGCGAAATCCAGATCGCATCGACACCCAGCGAGGCGATATAAGGCAAACGCTGCACGATGCCCAAAAGATCGCCGATCCCGTCGCCATTGCTGTCCTGAAAGCTGCGGGGATAGATCTGATAGATCACCGCGCCGCGCCACCAATCTTTGTTCACTGCCATATCTTGGTTCATGGCCACTGCCGTCGTCATAGTCTTATCCTGTATGTTTGATTATTTCACGGAGCCGGCCAGCAGGCCGCGCACCAGATAGCGTTGCATCGCAAAGAACACGAGCAATGGCACAGCAATCGACACGAAGGCCGCTGTTGCCAGAATTTCCCAATTGCCGCCGCGTGTGCCCAACAGCTCGACAATCTGGTTGGTCATCACCGTGGTCTCGCCTGTCGCGTCGATCAGGAACACTTTGGCGACCAAAAGATCATTCCATGTCCACAGAAACTGGAAGATCGCGAAGGAGGCCAGCGCCGGAAACGACAAGGGCAGGATGATCTTGGTGAAAATCTGGAAATCGGTCGCGCCATCGACGCGGGCGTTCTCAATAATGTCACGCGGCAGACCGACCATGTAATTGCGTAAAAGATAGATGGCGAGCGGTAACCCAAAGCCGGTATGGGCCAGCCAGGTGCCCAGATACCCTTTCCCGATCCCGATCTCCAGATGCAGGCGCAACAGCGGGATCAACGCCAGTTGCAACGGCACCACCAGCAGGCCCACGACAGCCGCGATCAGCAGCGCGCGGCCCGGAAAATCCATCCAGGCCAGCGCATAGGCGGCAAAGGCCGCGATCACGATGGGGATGATCGTCGCGGGGATCGTCACGGTCAGCGTATTGAAAAACGCCCGCGCCATGCTGTCGGTGCGGTTATCGCTGAACAAGACCTGCTGGTAATTGGCAAAGGTGAATTCGGGCGGCGTCGTTGCGGTGGTGAACACACGCTGGCCCCGACCCGACAATTCCTCTGTGCTGGTCCAGACATAGGCGCCGTCCGCCTGCACGGTGATCGCCTCCCCCTCGCCCAGATCGGCGGTGTCACCGGCGACATAGGTATCGATGGCCAGCGATGTCGTCCCCCAGGTGCTGATCGCGGCGTCAGTGGCGCCACCGAACAGATTGCCCTGCACTGTGTAAAGACCATCGATCAATTCCTGCGTGTCGGGATCATCGGCGCGCAAAGTCAGGTTCTGTTCGGTCGGAAACAGCGACTGCCACCAGCCATTGCTGCTGATCTGATCGGCGGTGCGGAAGGATGAGACCAGCAGACCCACCGTAGGGAACAGCCACAGCGCGACCAAAGCCACGACAGAGATATGCACGATCCAGTTCAGCGCGGATGTGCGGCCAGCGATATTCTCCATCAGCGCATCTCCTTGCGGGCGTTATAGACGTTCCAGATCAGGATCGGGCTGACCAGCAGCATGATGACCATGGCTGCGGCCGATCCGACCCCCCAATCCGAGGCGCGGAAGAGTTTATCGAACATGTAATTCGCCAGAACCTGCGTTTCCCATTGGCCATTGGTCATGGCAAAAACGATGTCAAAGACCTTCAGCACGACAAGCGTGATCGTGGTCCAGACCACAACGATGGTGCCGGAAATCTGCGGCATCTTGATCTTGAAAAACACCTGAAACGGGTTCGCGCCATCGACAATCGCGGCCTCAATCGTTTCTTCGGGGATGCCACGCAGGGCGGCGGAGAGGATCACCATGGCAAAGCCCGTTTGAATCCAGATCAGCACCACCATCAGCAGGAAAGAATTCCAGCCCGGAATGGTCAGCCATGTCTGCGGCACGCCGTAAGCATGGACATTCGTGAAAGCCCCATAGGCGAGCATCAGCGCCGCATAAGCCAGATAGGCCAGCACCGCGACAAAGACCGCACGCAGGATGGACGGCACCAGACCGCCCTTGTCCCGGATCGCCATGATCAGACCATAGGCCAGATAGGCCGCCAGCGCCGCCGCACAAATCATCAGCGCGCCGGGCAACAGCCGCAGGATCAAAAACGACCCGATCCCGCCTTCGAACTGTAGCCAGACCGCGTTCAAAGCACCGATCTGGTTCTGCGCGGCAGGCCTTGTGTCATAGATCAGTTTGAAAATCACCGAGGCACCGACAAAGGAAATCGCCATCGGCATGAAGATCAGCGATTTCGCAATCGCACCCCATTTGATCCTATCCGTCAATTGCGCGGCCAGCAGACCAAAGGCGGTCGATGCGGCAGGCACGATGATCAGCCAGAGCATATTGTTGCGCAGGGCTTCCCAGAATTTCGGCTCTGCCATCATCTGGCGGTAATTGGCCAGACCGACAAAGGCACCGCCCTGGCTGCGGTCGGTCAGCGAATACCAAAGGGTCGCCACAACCGGATAAGCCAGATAAAGACCCAGTGCCACAATCGCGGGGAACAGGAACAGCCAGGGCCGGATCAGATTGGCGCGGTTGATATTGCGCCCGGCATTTGGCCCGGTTGCGCGGAACAGCACCTTATCCAGAAACTGGTTGGAGAAATAGAAATAAGCGAGACAGCCGCCGACCCCGATGATGATCGTCACAAGTCCCTGAAGTGCTGGATTCATGGGTCGCCTCTCCTTGCGCTGCGCCGCTCGCAGATGACCCGGCCAGCAAGGGCCGGATCATCAATTTCAAGTCAAATCCGACTTACTTGATCGCGTCCCAGGAGGCCTGGATATCCGCAGCCACGGTGGCCGCATCCGCCCCGCCGGCATAATCGATCATGCCGGTCCAGAACGCACCGGCACCGATCGCGCCCGGCATCAGATCAGAGGCATCAAAACGGAAGGTCGTGGCGTTCAGCAGGATGTCGTTCATGTTGGCCAAGGTCGGATCGCCGAAAGCGGCATTATCCACGCCGGTATGCGGTGTCAGGAAACCGCCCAGACCCATCCAGATCTCATGCGCCTCGGGTGTCTTGAGGAATTCGATCAGATCATTGGCCGCTTCATTGGGGTTGGTGATCGCCCACAATGTCCCAGCACCCAGAACGGGCGCGCCCAGATCCTGATCGGCATAGGCTGGGAGGTAGAAGAAATCAGCATCTGCGCCGACTTCGGTGCCGTCAGGGAAGAAGGCCGGAATGAATGACGCCTGACGGTGCATGTAGCATTGCGGCGGGCTGTCGAACAAGCCACGCGGGCTGTCGCGGAAATCGGTTGTTGCCACGGCACCGGAGCCACCGGCAACATAGGCGTCGTTGCGCGCAAACAGACCGAATTGCTCAATCGCCCCAATCACTTCGGGGCTGTCAAAAGCCAGTTCATTGCTGACCCAGGCGTCATAGGCTTCTGGTGGTTGGGTGCGCAGCATCATATCCTCGACCCAGTCGGTCGCGGGCCAGCCGGTTGCACCGCCAGATCCCAGACCGATGCACCAGGGCGTGCCACCATCGGCGACGATCTGGTCAGACAAAGCGATCAGATCTTCCATCGTTTCCGGCACTTCGTAACCGGCATCTTCGAAATTCTCGGGGCTGTACCAGACCAGCGATTTCACATCGACCTTGTAGAAAAAGCCATACATATCGGGGTTGCCATCGGGGCCGTTGTAAGTGCCCAGATCGACCCATGACTGACCGGCGGCATAGTTTTCCAGCAGCCATTCATCGGTGCCTGCGGGTAGCGGCGTCAGAAAGCCACGGCTTGCCATGTCCGAGGCCAGACCGGGCTGCGGGAATACGGCGACATTGGGTGCAGAACCTGCCTCCGCATCGATGACAATCTGCTGTTCAAAACTGTCAGAGCCGGTGTAGCGCACGTCATGGCCGGTCGCTTCGGCAAAGGCAGCAAGCACCTGTTCCACATTTTCCTGATCCGGGCCAAGCCATGGGCCAAAGACAGTGATCTGCTCGGCCTGGGCCGCGCTGGCCAAAGCCACGCTGGCCACAGAAGCGTACAATTTCATTTTCATAGAACGTCCTCCCTTCACGCTGCAATCGCGTGTTCATTTGTCGACATAAACCGTGTCTGCCGGTCCCGTCCGCGCCAAAAGAATCGCATCCCTCAAAGCGCTTTGGATTTTACGACACTCAATCAACTTCGTGCTTCTGTCAATATCGTAGACAAATTCCAAGAAATGACTTGGATTTAGGCAAAGGCCGGTCTACTGAAACGATTACGGGTTGATTGACAAAATTAATGTCTTGCTTTCTGCTACCCGATGAATTGATAGCGCTTTGAAAGCCCCGGAAGATGAACCTCAAGCAATTGTCCCAAAAATTGGGGCTCAGCCAGACCACCGTCAGCCGCGCGCTGAACGGCTATCCGGAAGTCAACGAGGCAACACGCCTGAGGGTCGAACGCGCCGCCGCGCAATATCATTACCGTCCCAGTAACCGCGCCAAGGGGCTTGCGACCGGCAAGGCCCTTGCCATCGGCCATGTGATCCCGATTTCCAGCAAGCATGAAATGGTGAACCCTGTCTTTGGGGATTTCATCGCTGGCGCGGGCGAAACCTATGCCCGCAACGGCTATGAAATGATCCTCTCGATCTCGGATGATGCGCAGGAAGATCAGGTCTATCGCGGGTTGAAAGCCCGGCGCGCGGTGGACGGGGTCGTCGTGCATGGGCCACGTCTGGAAGACAGCCGGATCAGGCTGTTGCATGACATCGGCCTGCCTTTCGTGGTGCATGGACGCTCCTCCGGGGTGGATCTGCCCTATGCTTGGCTTGACATGAACAACCGTCACGCCTTTCAACGCGCGACGGATTTCCTGCTTGATCTGGGTCATACCCGCATCGGGCTGATCAACGGAATGGAATTCATGGATTTCGCCCACAGGCGGCGCGACGGCTATACGAAGGCGCTGATGGCGCGCGGCATTGCCGTCGATCCCGCGCTGATGCAATCGCGCGAAATGACCGAAGTCTACGGCTATCAGGCCACCCGCGACATGCTGGCGCTGGACAATCCGCCCACGGCGTTCCTGCATTCCTCGCTCATCTCCGCGCTCGGCGCGCGCCGTGCTGTGGAAGAGGCCGGGCTGATCATGGGGCGCGATGTGTCGATCATCACCCATGATGATGACCTGTCCTATCTCAAAAACGGCGATGACATCCCGATTTTCACCGCCACACGCTCCTCTGTCCGGATGGCGGGGGCAAAGGTGGCCGAGATGCTGCTTGCCGCCATCGCCGACCCGGACCTGCCGCATCAGCATGTCCTGCTCGAGGCTGAATTGATGGTGGGCCGGTCGACCGGACCCGCCCCCAGAAAGGATTAACATGAATTTTACACGCAACGATTTCCCCGAAGGATTCCTGTTCGGGGCCGCCACTGCGGCCTATCAGATCGAAGGCCATAAATTCGGCGGGGCCGGGCAAACGCATTGGGACACATTCGCCGCGACGCCGGGCAATGTCATACGAGGTGAAGACGGGGCTTTGGCCTGCGACCATTATCACCGTTTCGGCGAAGACCTTGATCTTTTGCGGGATGCGGGAATGGATGCCTATCGCTTTTCCACATCCTGGGCGCGGGTCATGCCCGATGGGCGGACGATCAATCCCGAGGGCCTTGATTTCTATGATCGTCTGGTCGATGTGATGCTGGAACGCGGGCTGAAACCGTTTCAGACCCTGTATCATTGGGAATTGCCCTCTGCCTTGGCGGACAAAGGCGGCTGGACTAACCGCGATACTTGCCATGCTTTTGCCGACTTCACCGATGTGATCACCGACCGGATCGGCGACCGCGTCCATGCGATTGCGACGATCAATGAACCTTGGTGCGTCGCCTATCTGTCGCATTTTCTGGGTCACCATGCGCCGGGTCTGCGCGACATCCGCGCCACCGCGCGCGCGATGCATCACATCAACCTCGCCCATGGCATGGCAATGACCCGGCTGCGCGCGCGCGGCATGGAGAATTGCGGCGTGGTGCTGAATTTCGACCATACCGACCCGCTGGACGACAGCGCCGGTGCCGCCCGTGCGACCGCGACATGGGACGCGATCATGAACCGCTGGTTCATTGAGGCCGTCAGCAAAAGCACCTACCCCGCTGAAGCTTTGGCTGGTTTTGCCCCCCATATGCCGGATGGCTGGCAGGACGATATGGCCGAGATCAGCCAGAACATCGATTTTCTGGGCGTCAATTACTATACGCGCCATCAGGTGACCGAGGATGCCGCCGCTCCTTGGCCGCATCTGACCTCGCAAGAAGGCCCCGGTGCCAAGACCCAGATGGGCTGGGAAATCTACCCCGATGGCTTGCGGTCTTTCCTGACGCGGCTGTCTGCGGATTATGTCGGTGACCTGCCGCTTTATGTGACGGAAAACGGCATGGCTTGGGATGACCATGTCGAAAACGGCGCGGTCTATGATCCCGAACGGATGCAATTTTTCGCAGACCACATTGAAGCGACGCGCCGTGCGATTGATGCGGGTGCCAATGTGCAGGGGTTTTTCTACTGGTCGCTGCTGGACAATTACGAATGGGCCTTTGGCTATGAAAAACGCTTTGGCATGGTCCATGTCGATTTCGACACCTTGAAGCGGACACCCAAAGCATCTTATCACGCGCTCAAATCCGCTATCGCGCGCTAGGAAATCCCATGACCCACCCCGCAAATACCTATGCGCTGGTTGCCGATATCGGCGGCACCAATACCCGTGTCGCGCTCGCCCATGGGCGGCAGATCCTGCAATCCACGATCCGGCGCTATGCCAATACGGATTTTCCGGGGCTCGAGTCAGTGCTGCGCCGCTATATTGCCGATGAAGGCGGGGTCGATCCGATCGCCGCCTGCGTTGCGGTCGCAGGCCCGGTGCGCGACGGGCGCGCGACGATGACCAATCTTGACTGGACCATCGACAAGACCACCTTGGCGCGCGCGACCGGCGCGGAAACCGTGTCGATCCTCAACGATCTGCAGGCGCAGGGCCATGCGCTTGGGTTTCTGGACGCAGCCAATATCCGCACGATCCTGCCTGCGCCCGAAAGCACCGCGCAGGCCGCCAAGCTGGTGATCGGTGTCGGCACCGGCTTCAATGCCGCACCTGTGTTCGATCTGGCAGACGGGCGCATCGTGACACCATCGGAAAGCGGCCATGCCAATCTGCCGATCCGCAACGAAATGGAATTGCGCCTGTGCCAATTCGTTTCCAACGCGCATGGATTTCCGGCCGTCGAAGATGTGTTGTCCGGCCGCGGACTTGAACGGGTCTATGCCTTTTTCGGCAATGAAGCGGGCGATCCGCGCGAGGCTGCGGCGTCGGACATCATGGCCGCCTGTGCCGATGGCAGCGATCCGCGCGCGGTCGAAGCCGCACGTTTGTTCACCCGCATTCTGGGCACGGTATGTGGCAATCTGTCGTTGATCCAATTGCCTTTTGGCGGTGTCTATCTGGTTGGCGGCGTCGCCCGCGCCTTTGCACCGCATCTGGGCGCTTTCGGGTTCGGCGATGCATTCCGCGACAAGGGCCGTTTCGCCGGTTTCATGAGCAATTTTGCCGTGCATGTGATCGAGGATGATTATGCCGCCCTGACCGGATCGGCGGCGCATCTGGTGGCTCTTGCGGGCAACCCACAGCATTAACCTGCGGATCATGCCGGGCAAGTGGTTGCTTGCCATCGGATACCTACACTGGAACATGATCAACCAGTTGGCTGTGCACGGTTTGCGTGAGCGCGTTGAGCGAAAAGGGCTTGGGCAGGAACACCGCGTTCGGGATGCGTGATTGGCTGTCGTTAAAGGCATCTTCGGCATAGCCGGAAATGAACACGACCTTGGTCTGCGGCCGCTGGGTCAGGGCCTGGCGCACCCAGGTCGGCCCATCCAGTCCGGGCATGATCACATCGGTGACGAAGACATCAACCTGCAATGTCGTATCGGCCAGCAGGTCAAGGGCCGCCTCTGCGCAATCCGCTTCGAGCACGCTATAGCCGCGCAGGCGCAAAGCGCGCGAAGCAAAGGCGCGCACCGGCGCTTCATCCTCGACCAAAAGCACGACGCCGGACGCCGGTCGGTTGATCCGCGGCCGTTTCTCGGGCGGTGTTTTCACCAGCGAGGTCAGTTGCGCATCATGACTGGGGAACAGCAAAAGGAATTCGGTGCCTTTGCCAACTTCGCTTTGCGCAAAAATATAGCCGCCGGTCTGTTTGACGATCCCATAGGCCGTCGACAGGCCAAGCCCGGTGCCTTCACCCGGGCGTTTGGTGGTATAGAACGGTTCAAAAATCTTGGGCAGTTTGTCAGGGCTGATCCCATGGCCGTGATCAATCACCCTTACCTGCACATAATCACCCTTGGGCACCACGGCACGGTCTTTGACCATCGGATCCGCCAGATGCAGGTTTTGGGTGGTGATCCTGATCTCACCCGCGCCCGCCATCGCGTCGCGCGCATTCACCACCAGATTCATCAAGACCTGTTCCAATTGCCGCTTATCCGCGCGGATCGGGGCCAGCGCCGGGTCGTGATCCAGCGTCAGCGTCACCTTTTCTCCGACCAGCCGGTTGAGCAGATGCGTCAGATCCGACAGCGTGTCGCGCAGATCAATCACCTCTGGCTGCAAGGTCTGTTTGCGCGAAAAGGCCAGCAATTGTCCGACAAGGCTGGCCGCACGATTGGCGTTCTGGTGGATCTGGATCAGATCGCTGTAATTCTGATCACCCTCATCATGACGCAGCAACAAAAGATCACAATGGCCGGAAATCGCGGTCAGCAGATTGTTGAAATCATGTGCCACGCCGCCCGCAAGCTGGCCGATGGCCTGCATTTTCTGGCTTTGCACGAACTGCGCTTCAAGCGTTTTCAGCTCGGTCACATCATCCAGCACCGCAATCAGATGCGGATCGGCAGTGCCGCCTGCCGCATTCAGCGTCACCTGAACAAAAACATCCTGACTTTGCCCGCGCCCGCGCAGAAACTGCGGGCTGCGTCCGCTGCGCCCTTCAAAGGCTTCGCGCAGCCAGTCAGCAATCGGGCGCCCCAGCCCGTCCAGCAGATCGGTCAGTGTCAGATCGCCACTTTCGTTGATTTTCAGCAATTGCCGCGATTCGCGATTGGTGCCCAGAATGGCGCCTGTCGGCGCGATCTTGAGCAAGGGGATCGGCAGATCCTCGATCGCGTGCCAGCCACCGGTGAAGAAGCGTGGCCCATCACCGCGCTGATCGGCCATGATGTAGATGTTCCGTGCGCCGGACCAGCCATCAGTCACAGCGACAATCACCGGCAGGTTGCCAGTGACAGTTTTCAGCAAATGCCGCTGACCCGGGGCCAAAGGCAGGTCATCAAACAGATCATCCAGCCGTGCCGCGTTCTTGCCAATCATGCCGCGCAATGCGGTATTGATATGCAGGATCGTGTTGTCAGGGCAGATCGTGACCATTGGCAAAGGGACATTATCGTGCTGGCGCGCGACGGCGACAATCTTATCGCCCAGATCGTCCATCCGCCACAGATGCTGCACCGGCCCGATCACGATCACGCTGAGCCGGAAATGCCCCCGTCGTGTGACGACATCTTCCTTGCTGGCGCCGGTCTGCCGCGCGCCCTGTGACAGCCGCTGCAGAAACGGATCCGGGTTGGCAAGCACGCTCGCAAAAACGGCCGTCAGCCGCAGCCCCCGACAGGGACCGAACCGCTGCACGGCCGCCCGGTTGGCATAGAACACCAGACCACCGACATCTGTCAGAAAGGCGCAATCGGGATCATCTTCTGTCAGGCGGATTGCGATTGTATTGATCCGATGTGACCGCCAACGTCCCAACATGGCCTGCCCGGCAAAGCCCGCGGCAAGCATC
Source organism: Yoonia sp. 67-2 (assembly GCF_035117555.1). NCBI lineage: Bacteria > Pseudomonadati > Pseudomonadota > Alphaproteobacteria > Rhodobacterales > Paracoccaceae > Yoonia > Yoonia sp. 67-2. The sequence goes on along the minus strand of NZ_JAYKPK010000003.1, from coordinate 311,527 downwards.
AAAAACAGGCAACCTGCGGTGATCAGGCCAACCTGAACGGGCACCGCCATAGATAATTGCGCCAGCAACAGGCAGAAAGCACCCGCACAAAGGACCCCCAGCAGCAGAATTGCCCGCCGGCTCGTTGCGGGCGGTGCTGGCATGTCGATCGACGGGCAGGCAGACACTCTGAAACCTCATGACTCGTTCAATCACAACAAACAGCACAAAACTTAATGTTTCCTTAAAAGCGCTAGCATAATTTTGTATACAACTAAAGGTTGTCAATGTGTTGCAAAATACAAAGGAAGAAGCCATCGCCGTCTGGCCCGGGCAAGGACTGGTCGCGCAGGGTTACCCGCCAACCCGGATGCTGCGCCAAAAAGCCATGGATGATGTCGTCGTTTTCCGGACGCAGGACCGAACAGGTCGCATAGGCCAGCACGCCACCCGGGGCGACGAGCCTTGCAGCCTGCATGATGACATCCGCCTGAAGACTGGTGAGTGCGCCCAAACGATCTGCATCCAGCCGCCATTTGGCATCGGGCGTTCGCCGCCAAGTGCCGCTGCCGCTGCAAGGTGCGTCGCAAAAAACCACGTTAAAGGGGGCCTCGCCCGGTAATTCCGCGGTCGTCAGCGTCTGGATCGTCACACCTGCGCGCGCGGCACGATCAGGCAGGTCCTTCATCCGCGCTGGCGCGATATCATGGGCGAAGATTTCTGCATCGGTCAGGTCGGCAAAGGCCAGCGCCTTGCCACCGCCGCCCGCGCAATAATCCAGCAACCGCCCGCCTGCTGGCACCAGCCCGACAGCCCGCTGCGAGGCGGCATCCTGCAATTCCACCAGCCCGGTCAGATATGCGGCCGCGGTCTTGACCCGGCGGGGATTGTCCAGGACGCGCAGGCAGGTGGTGACATGCGGATACAGTTCGGTGCTGATGCCATCCTGTGCGAGCGCTGCCATTGCATCCGCGACACTGCCTTTGCGCTGATTGACCCGCAGAAAGACATCAGCGCGGGCTTGTTGCGCCTGCGCAGAAGCGACTGCATCCGCGCCCAAAGACTCCTGCCAGATCGGCCAGAGCCAGTCCGGGATATCACAAGTCGCCGCTTCGCTGAGGTTCATGGGCTGGGACAACGCCACGCTTTCATCTTCGCTCATCGCCGCAGGTGCGTGGCCTAAACCATTGAAAATGCTTCCAACGTCAACGCCGTCCCGCTGCATCAGCCGCAGCATCAACGCGCGCCCGTCGCCATCACCCAGCGACCTTTTCGACCGCAGGACATCGAACACATGGTCGCGCACCGCCGCCCGGTCCTTGGCGCCCGCAAAGCGGCTTCCGCGCGCCCAAGCGGTCAGCGCCTGTTCGGCAAAGGCACCGGCGCGGATCTGGTCCAGCACCTCAATCGCTGCGGCGACCCGCGCGCCGGGTGTCATCAGCCGACCCGGTAATTCGGGCTTTCGCGGGTGATCTGCACGTCATGCACATGGCTTTCCTTCAGCCCCGCCCCGGTGATTTTCACGAAAGTGCAGTTCTTACGCATCTCTTCAATCGTCGCATTGCCGGTATAGCCCATTGCCGCGCGCAGGCCCCCAACCAATTGGTGGATTACCGCATGGGCAGAGCCTTTGTAGGGCACCTGCCCTTCGATACCTTCGGGGACCAGCTTGTCGCTGGCGGCCTCTTTCTGGAAATACCGGTCCGCCGATCCGCTGGCCATGGCACCCAGCGACCCCATGCCGCGATAGGATTTGAAACTGCGGCCCTGATACAGGATCACCTCGCCCGGGCTTTCATCCGTGCCTGCGATCATCGACCCAACCATGGCACAGGACGCCCCCGCCGCAATCGCCTTGGCGAAATCGCCCGAGAATTTGATGCCGCCATCGGCGATCACCGGCACATCGCCCGCCGCCTGCGCGCAATCCATGATCGCAGTCAGCTGCGGCACGCCGACGCCTGCGACCATGCGGGTGGTGCAGATGGAACCGGGGCCGATGCCAACCTTGACTGCATCCGCACCGACGCCGATCAGCGCGCGCGCCGCTTCGCCGGTGGCGATGTTACCGGCGACGATCTGCACCTCGTTCGACAGGGATTTGACGCGTTCAACCGCGCGCGCCACCCCTTCGGAATGACCATGGGCGGTATCGATGACGATCATATCGACGCCCGCGTCAATCAGCGCCTGTGACCGTTCAAACCCCGCATCGCCAACGCCAGAGGCCGCAGCGACCCGCAAACGGCCCAGATCATCCTTGCAGGCCATCGGGTTCAGCACCGCCTGCTCGCTGTCTTTCAGCGTCAGAAGGCCGGTCAACCGCCCGTCGCCATCCGTGATCAGCAGCTTTTCGATCCGGCGCGCCTGCATCAGCGACCGCGCCTCATCCAGATCGGCGGGTTCGTGCAGGATGGCGAGGTTGTCCGATGTCATCATCACGCTGACAGGTGTCCTGTCATCCTGCGCAAAGCGCATGTCGCGGTTGGTGACGATACCGACGACACGGCCATCGGCACCGACGACGGGAAAGCCAGTGATGCGATACATGTCCATCAATGCCTTGGCATCGGCCAAAGTCTGGTCTGGGCGCAGGGTCACAGGTTTATAGACGGTGCCGGACACGAAACGTTTCACCCGCCGGACCTCATCCGATTGCGCTGTGATATCAAGGTTCTTATGGATCACCCCGATCCCACCGGCCTGGGCCATGGCGATGGCCATCCGCGCCTCGGTCACGGTGTCCATGGCGCTGGACAGAAGCGGGATATTCATACTGATGGATTTTGTCACCCTTGTGCGGGTATCCGCCGTGGAGGGCAGCACGCTTGAGGCCGCAGGGACCAGCAGAACGTCATCAAATGTCAGGGCTTCACGAATCTCCATCAACCTGTCTCCTGTAGGGGGCTGTTGGCGGGTCCCTATCGCATGGATGAGGACCAGCCGAAAGGTCAAATCACCGCTTGAAGCTGCAAGAGCGCGCGCGCATGTTGCGGCATGGCTACGCACGACCCCTCCCCCAGCGACAGCAGACTGCGCCGTTTCCTGCGGTTCGGACTGCGTTTTGGCGTGATTCTGGGGTTGGTCGCACTGGCAGCCCTCGGCTTTGACTGGTTGCAAGCGCAGCTCGCGCTGTTGGAAAGCGATGCCTCGGCCCGGGCGATGACCAGGCTGATCGTCATGGTGCTGGTGGTCTATGCCTTGCTCTTGGCGATGCCCTTCGTGCCGGGGGTCGAGATCGGGATCGCGCTGTTGATCATCCAAGGTGCAGCTGTGGCACCTTTCGTTTATCTGGCAACAGTGGCGGGGCTGGCGCTGGCCTTTCTCGTGGGGCAAATCGTGTCGCTGGTCTGGCTGATCGGCGCGTTGAAGGACCTGCGCCTGCACCGGATCGCTGCTTGGCTGGACCGGCTGGATGATGTCCCCCGCGACCGCAGGCTGGAGGCGATGCAGGATAAACTGCCCCGCTGGCTGGTGCCTTTGGTGGTGAAATACCGCTATGCGACGGTGGCGATCGCAATCAACACACCCGGCAATATCGCTTTTGGCGGCGGCGGGGGGATCATGCTGGTGGCAGGGCTCAGCCGGTTGTTCAGCACGCCTGCAATGATCGCGCTGGTGGCTTTTGCCACAGCACCCGTGCCGCTGGTGGTCTGGATCTGGGGGACAGAGGTGTTGCGGTAGGGTGCGTGCTTGCACGCACCCTACGTCTCGCATCTTCGCGCTGCCAGCACCCGTAGGGCGGGGTTCACCCGGCCGGGCCGAAAACGCGAAACACTGCCGGGGTGAACCCCGACCTACAATGCAAACTCATAGGTCACACATCCGGCGAACCAATCCGGCGCAGGCGTATCCATATCCTGCACCCCGCCAAGCCGTTCGGCCAGTCCGCGCGATGGCCGGTTCTCCGCCATGATCCGCGCAATCATCCGGGTAAATCCCAGATCATCGCGTGCATGGCGCAGATAGGCCGCACAAGCCTCGGTCGCATAGCCCTGCCCCTCATCATGCCCTGCCCAGATCGTCCAGGTCATTTCCGGCGGATCATTCAGGTCCAGATGCAAGGCCCCGACATGGCCCAAGGCACGGCCATTCTGCCTGTCGGTGACGACAAACCGCCCGTAGCCGCGCAAGTTCCAATGCCCGATCATCGCCGCCAGTTTCTCAAACGCCTGCACGGCAGAGAACGGACCGCCGACGAAACCGGTGCGGTCGCTTTGGCAATAAGAAGTATAGGGCGCAAGGTCCGACGCATCCGGCCTGCGCAGCAAGAGCCTGTCGGTCTGGAAATTAATATGCTGCATGTTGTCTCGATCTTTGTTGGGTTTGAGCCGACTTGCCTACAAAAAGTAACAGCCAAGTGACAGCAACCCGTAGGGCGGGGTTCACACCGCCATGCCCGAAACCGCGAAACACCGCTGGGGTAAACCCCGGCCTACGTGCCGCTCCTACCCTATAGACTGACGAATACAGCCCTTTCCCCCGCCCGATCAAAGGCTATCCTCCCGTCAACCCAACACAGGCACCCCTCCATGACCACCGATCCCCTTGTCATCTTCACCCCGTCCGGCAAGCGCGGCCATGTGCCTGTGGGCACCCCGGTGCTGACAGCCGCGCGGCAATTGGGCGTCGATCTGGAATCCGTCTGCGGCGGGCGTGGGATCTGTTCGAAATGCCAGATCACCCCGTCCTATGGTGACTTCGCCAAACACGGGCTGCATGTCGCCCCTGACGCGCTGTCCGCATGGAACAGCGTCGAAGAGCGCTACAACAATATCCGAGGCCTCAAACAAGGCCGCCGCCTTGGCTGTCAGGCGCAGATCATGGGCAATGTGGTGATCGACGTGCCCGCCGAAAGCCAGGTGCATAAACAAGTCGTGCGCAAACGGGCCGAGGTACGTGAGATCACGATGAATCCCTCTACCCGGCTCTATTATGTCGCGGTCGCCGAACCCGATATGCATGACCCGTCAGGCGATCTGGAACGGCTGATCATCGCCCTGCGCCGCGACTGGGGCCTGCCCGCGCTGACGGCTGACCTGGGCGTCCTGCGCAGCCTGCAAAAAACCTTGCGCAAAGGCGAATGGCGCGTCACCGTCGCCGTGCATCTGGGCGATGCGGTCTTTCCCGCCCGGATCATCGCGATCTGGCCGGGGTTTTATGACGGCACGATCTATGGCCTTGCCGTCGACCTTGGCTCCACCACCATCGTCGCGCATCTGTGCGATCTGCGCAATGGCGATGTTGTGGCGTCATCAGGCATCATGAACCCGCAAATCCGCTTTGGCGAAGATCTGATGAGCCGGGTCAGCTATGGCATGATGAACCCCGCAGGATCGTCCGAGATGACCGCCGCCGTGCGCGACGGTATGAACGCGCTGTTCGTGCAGATCGCGGAGGAAGCGGAGATCGACCGCAACCTGATCATGGATGTGGTCTTTGTCTGCAACCCGGTGATGCACCACCTCTTCCTCGGCATCGACGCCTATGAACTGGGGCAAGCCCCCTTCGCGCTGGCCACATCAGACGCGTTGTCGCTGCGCGCCGCCGACCTCGACCTGAACCTGCACCCTGCCGCGCGGGTCTATATCCTGCCCTGCATCGCAGGCCATGTCGGGGCCGATGCGGCAGCCGTCGCCCTCTCCGAGGCGCCGGATAAATCCGATGATCTGGTGCTAATCGTCGATGTCGGCACCAATGCGGAAATCCTGCTAGGGAATAAAACCAAGGTCCTCGCCTGTTCGTCCCCCACCGGCCCGGCGTTTGAAGGCGCACAGATCAGTTCCGGCCAGCGCGCCGCCCCCGGTGCGATTGAGCATGTCGAAATCGACCCCGTCAGCAAGCTGCCGCGCTTCAAGGTCATCGGCAGCGATCTGTGGTCCGATGAGGACGGTTTCACGCAGGCCATCGCCCAAACCGGCGTCACCGGCATCTGCGGGTCCGGCATCATCGAGGTCATCGCCGAAATGCGCATGACCGGCATCGTCGACGCGCCGGGTCTGATCGGATCGGCGGAACAGACCGGATCGCCCCATTGCTTTACCGATGGGCGGACCAATTCCTATCTGCTCTATGACGGCAGGGCAGCGGGCGGGCCGCTGATCACCGTGACCAACACCGATATCCGCCAGATCCAGATGGCCAAGGCCGCCCTTTATTCCGGCGCGCGGCTCTTGATGGATAAATTCGGCGTGGACAAGGTGGACCGCGTGATCCTCGCCGGGGCCTTTGGCGCGCATATCAGCCCCAAACATGCGATGGTGCTGGGCATGATCCCCGATGCGCCTTTGGACAAAGTCACCAGTGCGGGCAATGCCGCAGGCACCGGCGCGCGGATCGCCCTGCTGAACACCGACGCGCGGCGCGAGATTGAAACCATCGTCCGGCAAATCCACAAGGTTGAGACCGCGATCGAACCACGCTTTCAGGAACATTTCGTCAATGCCTCGGCCATCCCGAACGCGGTCGAGCTGTTCCCGATCCTGCGCAGCATCGTCACCCTGCCCGAAGTGAACCATAACACCGGCGGCAACCGGCGCAGACGGCGGTGATTGGCGCTTGACGCGCGCGCCCTGCGCAATTACGTCAATGCAGCGCGCGGGTGTAGCTCAATGGTAGAGCAGCAGCTTCCCAAGCTGAATACGAGGGTTCGATTCCCTTCACCCGCTCCAAACTCTCCCCTCATAACGAAAGAGGCCCCCATGCCCGAAATCACCCGCCATCACACCAACGCCCGGATGAGCCAGTTGGTCGTCCACAACGGCATCGCCTATCTTGCTGGCCAGGTCGGCACGCCGGGGGCGTCGGTTTCGGAACAGACTGCCGCGATCCTTGCGCAGATCGATACCCTGCTGGAAGAGGCGGGCACCGATAAGACCAACCTGCTGACCGCGCAGATCTGGCTGTCGGATATTGGCACGCAATTCGCCGATATGAATGCCACCTGGGATGCCTGGGTGCCCGAAGGTGCCGCGCCTGCCCGTTGGACAGGCGAAGCCAAACTGGCGACCACGGATTATGATGTGGAAATCATCGTGACCGCCGCGATCTAAGCGTCAAAGCAGCCAGAACAGCGACAGACCGGCGATGCCGATGGGCCAGCTCATCGGCAAAACGCCTTTCGCCAGTACCACCCAATCGCTGCCCGCGACGGCGAAACGTTTGCGGATTTGCAGGACCAGGAATGTGCCGATGAAGATCGCAGCGACGAAGATGCCAAAGGTGACAAGCGCCTGATCACGCGGTACGAACAGCGCCAGACCCGTCAGTAGCTTGACCGCCCCTGCGCCGAAACCGGCGACAGCGAAGAGCACCAGCCCGATGACCAGCACCACAGCCGCGCCAATCAGTTGCGGGCCAAAGACCTGCGGGTCGGGCGAGGTTACCAGCACCAGCATGAACAGGACAAAGGGCATCAAGGTCAGCAGATTGGGGATTTTCCCGGTCCGCAATTCGGTCACCATGGCGGCGATCAGGATCAGCGTCATCACAATCGGGACATAGGCCAGCATCTTAAACGCCGTTCTGCTGCAGGAACCTGACAAGCGCGGCGGTGGAGGCATCCTTGCCCTCGAGCCCCTTACTGCCTTCGACGACAGGCTGCAGCGCGGTGGCCAGTTCCTTGCCCAGTTCCACACCCCATTGATCATAGGAATTGATGCCCAGCACGACACCTTCGACGAACACCCGATGTTCGTAAAGCGCGATGATCTGGCCCAATACGAAGGGCGTCAGTTGTGGATAGGCTATCGTCACCGAAGGCCGGTTGCCGGTGAATACACGGTGCCGCGCTTGGCGGTCAAGTTCGTCGCCAGTGAATTTATCGGCGATCCTGGCGCGGGCTTCTTCAAAACTGCGCCCCCGCATCAACGCCTCTGATTGCGCGAGGCAATTGGCGACCAGCAATTGGTGCTGGTGGTGCAGATCATCTTCATGACCGCGCGCAGCAACCAGAAATTCGCAAGGCACTACCCCGGTGCCTTGGTGGATCAATTGATAAAATGCATGCTGCCCATTGGTGCCCGGCTCGCCCCAGACGACAGGGCCGCTCGCGACCGGCAGATCGCTGCCATCCATGGCGACGCCTTTGCCGTTACTCTCCATCTCCAGTTGTTGAAGATAGGCGGGTAAGAGGCTGAGGTTATTGTCATAAGGCAGCACAGCACGTGTCGGATAGCCGCAAATCTGGTTGTGCCAGATACCCACGACAGCCAGCAGCGCGGGCAGGTTTTCATGCCATGGGGCTGCATGAAAATGCAGATCCATTGCCTGCGCGCCACGCAGAAAGGCGCGGAAGGCATCCGGGCCAATCGCAATCATCAATGACGACCCGATAGGCCCCCACAGCGAATAACGCCCGCCGACCCAGTCTTCGAACCCGAACACGCGCGCGGGGTCGATGCCGAAGGCGGCAGTTTTATCGGCAGCGGTGGACAGGGCCGCGAATTGCGCGCCAGTATCGGTGACGGACTGCGCCATCCAGGCCTGCGCGGTGCGGGCATTTGTCATCGTCTCAATCGTCGTAAAGGTCTTTGACGCAACGATCACCAGCGTCGTCGCCGGATCGCAGTGCCGCAAGACCCCCGCAATATCCGCCGGGTCCACATTGCTGACGAAATGGCAGCGCGGGCCGTCGTGATAGGGTGCCAGCGCCTTGACCGCCATTGCTGGACCAAGATCGGACCCACCGATGCCGATATTCACCACGTCAGTGATCCGGCCACCCTGTCCCTGAAAGCCGCCGTCGCGCACGGCGGTCGCAAATGCGACCATCCGGTCCAGCGTGTCCATGATCCCCGGCATGACATCCGCGCCATCCACCATGACCGGCCCGCCATCAAGGTTGCGCAAGGCCGTGTGCAGCACGGCGCGACCTTCGGTATCGTTGATCGGTTGGCCGGTGAACATCGCCTCACGCTTGGCCGCGACCCCGGTCTGGTCGAGCAGATCAAACAACAGCGCGCGGGCCACAGCGTCGATATTCGTCTTGGCGTAATCCAGCCGCATATCATGTGCGACAGCACAGAAATCTGCAGCGCGTGCCTCATCCAGCAAGGTTTCAAACCGACGCCCGTCCGTCGCCGCATGATGCGCGCGCAACTTGTCCCAAAGCATCTAAGCCTCCGCCCAATGCACGGTGCAATCTTTCAGCACGGCGGAAACGGGGGCTTCCTCGGCGCTCAGGCCTTGGGCCTTGTCCAAAGCCGCAAGCTTTTGCGCACCGATGATCACGATATGCCGGTGGAAGGCGTCATTGAGCACCTTTGCCGAAAGCGTGATCCGTGGTTCGGGCGCACCGGGCGCGCGCATCGCGACCAAAGTCGCATCACCGTTCAGCGCATGATCGAGCTGATCCGCACCGGGAAAGACCGACGCAATATGCATATCCGCGCCCATGCCCAGCAAGACCACCGACAAAGGCAGGCAGGGGGCGAGCCCGGCGGTCAGATCGTCCAGCACATCCTCTGGCATAGCGGCATCTGCATAAAGTGGGATCAGCCGCGCGGCGGCCGCACGGTCCACCAGCAGGCGTTTACGCAACAAGGCGGTGTTGGACCTGTCAGAGGTTTCCGGCACCCAGCGTTCATCGGTCAGCATCACATCAACGCGGGACCAATCCAGATCGACCGAGCAGAGATTGTCAAAAATCGGCCCGGGCGTGGTCCCACCCGGCACGGCAAAACCGGCGCGGTCATTGGTCAACAGCGCCTGCTTCAACTGCCCGGCCAGAATATCGGCCAGCCGCATCATCAGCATTTCGCTGTCGGGATATTCGATCAATTCCATCGTCTTAGCCTTTGATTTCGCGCCACTTCCGCCCGTCACGGTGCAGCAGCATCATTGCATCTTCCGGCCCGGTCGACCCGGCATCGTAAAGTTTCGGCACATCATTGCGCGCTTCCCAGCCTTGGATGATCGGATCTGTCCAACGCCATGCCGCCTCGACCTCATCGCCACGCATAAACAAGGTTTGGTTGCCCCGGATCACATCCATGATCAGGCGTTCATAGGCATCCGTCACCTCGCCCGCATCGGCACCCAAAGCATCGGCAAATGTCATATCAAGCGGCACATCGATCAAACGCATGCCACCCGGTCCGGGTTCCTTGATCGTGACCTGCAAATCCATGCCTTCGTTGGGTTGCAGGCGGATCGACAGGATATTGCGGTGGCGCGCGGTGTCGCCTTCGAAAATCGTATGGCCAAGGTCCTTGAACACCACGGTAATCTCGGACGACCGCGCCTTCATCCTTTTGCCGGTGCGCAGGTAGAACGGCACCCCCGCCCACCGCCAGTTCGCGATATGGCATTTCATCGCGATGAAACTTTCGGTGAAACTGCGGGGGTTTTCGGCATCTTCGCGATAGCTGAGCCCGTCTGGCCCCGCATCATACTGCCCGCGCACGATATGATGATGCTCAACCGGTTCCAGTGCGCGGATGACTTTGAGCTTTTCATCACGCACCTCATCGGCACCAAAGCGGCTGGGCGGTTCCATCGCGATCAGGCACAACAACTGCATCAGATGGTTTTGCACCATATCGCGCATCGCACCGGATTTATCGTAATAGGACCCCCTGCCCGCCACGCTGACGGTTTCGGCCACGGTGATCTGGATATGATCGACGTAGTGATTGTTCCACAAAGGCTCAAACAGCACATTGCCGAAACGGACGGCCATCAGGTTCTGGACCGTTTCCTTACCCAGATAATGGTCGATCCGGTAAATCTGATCTTCGTTGAAATGGGTGGAAAGCACCGCATTGAGCGCGCGCGCCGTTTCCAGATCACGACCAAAGGGTTTTTCCACCACAATCCGGCTGTCTAGCGTTGCGATACCGTGTTTATGCAACCGTTCCGCCAGATCACCGAACAAGGCCGGCGCGACAGAGAAATAAAACGCCTGCACCACATCCGCCCGCACCTTTTGCGCCAGATCGGACCAGCCGCCCTCGCCCTTGGCGTCAATCGCGACATAATCAAGGCTGTCCAGAAACCCTGCCAGCCCCTTCTTGTCTTGTGATTCCGCACCGCCGAACTCGGCAATCGCGTCACTGATCATGGTGCGATATCCGTCAGCGTCCATCTCTGTCCTTGCCGCGCCGATGATCCGCGATCCTTCGGGCATCTGCCCGGACAGGAACCGGCGGAACAATCCCGGCAGGATCTTGCGCCGTGCCAGATCGCCGGTGCCGCCGAAAATCACCAGATCAAAGGTCTCAACTGGAATGACGCGGGAAACCATGGATATGCTCCGATACTGCAATTTCGTTAGCGCTAACGCCCGTTGGCTAATGCACTTTTCCAGTTCTGTCTACAGGCTTTGCGCGCACAATGCACCGGTCAGGATGTCTGTTCGCCTTCTGAAGTGATCGTCGGTATATCGGTCCGGTCTTCGCGCTTGCCACCGCACAGCAGATCAGCAGCACGGTCGGCGGCATCCTGAAATGGCTCCAGCACCAGATTGGCGCCCGCCTGCAGCAAATCGTCCGTTTCAGGCGCATGGTGCGATGTCAGCGCGATCTGGCCTTTGAACCCGGATATGCGGGTTAATTGTATCAGCGTGGAGCGGGTATCCTCGTGGCTTAACCCTGTCGGGTGGATCGGCACGGTGGACAGAACCCATTTCGCATCCGGCAGCGGCAATTCAGCGATGAATTCCGGGTCCGTGGCATCGCCGAATTCCGTCGCCAGGCCCAGATCACGCCAGCGGCGTATGGCGGCTGGATTGAAATCAACGCCAAGCACACTGATCCCGCGGTTCTGCAGCCGCAGCCCGATGGCCGTGCCAAACCGGCCAAGGCCAAAGATGATCACCTCTGGCTTGGCCGGTCGCTCGGCTGTGTCGGATGGATCACGGCCTGTGCCTTTCCGCTCAAACATCCCCAGATAGGGTTCAAAGACGGCATAAAGCTGATGCGAATAGGTGATCATATAGGTCGAGGCTGCAATGGTCACGAGGCCGACCATCGTCACCAACCCCAAGGCATCCTCTTGCACATGGCCAATGGTGACGCCCATCGCAACAAAGATCAGCGAAAACTCACTGATCTGCGCCACGGTCAGACCCGCCAGAAAGCCGGTGCGCTTGCGGTAGCCCAAGGTGCCCATGATCGCCAAAACGATCAGCGGATTGCCGATCAGCACGAAAGCGGAAAAGATGACAGCACCCCAGACATGCGCTCCCAAGAGCGACAGATCGAGGCCCGACCCCAGCGCGATAAAGAAGAACAGCAGCAGGAAATCGCGCAACGGGGCGAGCCGTGCCGCGATGGTTTCGCGGTAAGGGGTGGATGCCAGCGCGACACCGGCGAGCAGGCCGCCCACCTCTTTGCCCAATCCCACGATATCGCCAAAGGCCGCAAACATCGCCGCCATGGCAATCGCAAAGATGACCAGCAGTTCGGGCGCATGGGCCAGCCTCTCGGTCAGTGGATTGGCGATGTAGCGCACAAAGACCACCACCACCGCCACCATGCCAAGACCAGAGGCCAGCACCACAGGCACCGAGCCACCATGCCCCTCTGCCCCGATACCGATGGCCGACAGCACGATCATCGCCAGCACCACGACGATATCCTGCACGATCAGGAACCCAAGGGCGATCTGGCCATGCAGACTATCAATCTCGCGCTTGTCGGACAGCAGTTTCACGATAATGATGGTCGATGAAAAGGTCAGCGCCATCGCGACATAGAGGCTGGTCACAGAACCCAGCCCCAAGGCCAGCCCGATCAGATAGCCGAACACGGCGGTAAAGGCGACCTGCCCCAACCCGGTCAACAAGGACACCATGCCGAGTGACCGGATCAGTTTTACATCCAGCTTGATGCCGACCAGAAACAGCAAAACCGCGATGCCCAGTTCCGACAAAAGATCAATCTGCGCGTCAAAACGCACCAGATCCAACGCCGAAGGCCCCACCAACAAACCCGCCGCAATGAAGCTGACGATCAGCGGCTGGCGCAGCAACATACCGATAAAGCCGACCGCCGAAGCAAGCACCAGCAGCAGCGCGATTTCCCCAAAGGGCGATTGGTTCAGCATTTCCATCATCGGTCAGAGCTTCCTTATCCTGCCTGTCTTTGTGCCGGATAATACATCAGACCACCACCGACCTTGATCCAGCGCATGATGCGAAAACAGCGTTCAGGCGCCGCTTGTCATTCACGAAACCGGCACCTAAGCTGAGAGGATGATGGCGATATTCACATTATTTCAGCAGAGTCCGAGGGCGCTGGAGACTGATAAGTGACCAGTTCCCCGCAAGACCGGCTGACCGATCAGCAGATCGACAGTTTCATCGAACAAGGTTTTGTCAGGATCGACAACGCCTTTTCCGCATCGCTTGCCGCACAATGCCGGGACGAATTATGGTCAGCGATAGGTCTGTCGCCTGACAGGCCACAGGACTGGGCCGCGCCTGTCATACGGGTGCCATCTATGGCTTCCCCCGTTTTCGTGCAGGCGGCCAATACCACGCGCCTGCATCAGGCTTATGATCAACTGACAGGTGCCGGGCGGTGGATCGCGCCGCAGGGGTTGGGAAGTTTCCCGATCCGTTTCCCATCAAAGGACGCGCCCGGCGATGATGGCTGGCATGTTGATATGAGCTTTGGAGACAGCACAGATTTCATGGACCTGCGGGTCAATGTGACGTCGACCGGCCGGGCCTTGCTGATGTTGTTTCTGTTTTCCGATGTCGGACGTGATGCCGCCCCTACCAGGATCAGGACAGGATCACATCGGCAGATTGCGCGCGAATTGCTGCCATATGGCTCTGCCGGTGCGACGCTGCGCCAGCTTTCTGCGGATGGCTATGCCTCCACCGCCGATTGCCCGGAGGCGCTTGCCACAGGTGCGGCGGGGACGGTCTATCTTTGCCATCCCTTTATGGTGCATGCCGCCCAGCCGCACCGGGGAACGCAGCCGCGCTTCATGGCGCAACCGCCACTTTTGCCGACAGCTGCTTTTGACCCGGCCTTGCCGCCGTCACCTGTCCAGATCGCGATCCGTCAGTCCTGCGGATTGTCGGCCTAGTCGGGGCCAATGCGCGGCCTTCTCAGCCGATAGCGCGATCCACCGCCTCTGCGAAACTTTGCCGCTGCCGCAGCTTACCGCGTGACATCATCGCCCCGCGGCTGCATGCATGATCCATCACTGGCGGAGGTGTCATGCGGCGATCCACATACCTGACCTTGTTGCTATTGCCGCTGTTGATGGCCTGCGGCGGATCGCGCGTGGATTACCCCGCACCGCCCGCCGCCAACCGGGCCGAGGCGGCCGTGGCTGCAGCGCGTCCCGTTACCATCGCCTTTCCGCGCTTTGGCGATAACCGGCCCCATCCTTGGGCCGGACGCGCACCCGACAGCTATCCGGTCCACGGCATCGACGTCGCACGCTATCAGGGCACCATCGACTGGCCGACGGTCCGCGCGGCAGGCATCTCCTTTGCCTATATTAAGGCGACCGAAGGCGGCGATCTGGTCGATCCGAATTTCCCAGACAATTGGCAGGGTGCCGCAAGCGCCGGTCTGCCACGCGGGGCCTATCATTTCTTCTATTTCTGTCGCCCTGCGGAAGAACAGGCGCGCTGGTTCATCCAGCACGTACCGCGCGATGCAGCCGCCTTGCCGCCGGTGCTGGATATGGAATGGAACCATCTGTCACCAACCTGCACCTTCCGCCCTGACGGCGCGACGGTGCGGGCCGAGGCCGCGCGTTTCCTCGACATCCTGACCGCGCATTACGGCCAACGTCCGGTCATCTATACAACGCCTGATTTTTACCGCGAAACCGGGATCGGCAACCTGCCCAATACGGAATTCTGGCTACGCTCTGTCGCCAATCACCCGTCAGAGGTCTATCCGGGGCAGCCCTGGTCGTTCTGGCAATATACCGGCACCGGGATCGTGCCGGGCGTAGCAGGCGGGGTTGATATCAATGTCTTCACGGGCTCAGTCGAGAGCTGGCAGAATTGGCGGCAATTCTAGAGTGCCGGACCCCAAAGGCGCATTGGCCCAAGCCAGCGCGCCTTTGGCGGTAAGTCAGGCCGACCAGCGCAGCGCGGGGGCCACCAAAGCGGCCGCTCGGCGTTTCGCATAGGGCAGCACGCTGGGTCCATAATGCGCAGCGACATCATCCGGGCTTGCAACATGCTGCAAATCAGGGAAAATCGCGAACAACTCGTCCAACTGAGCTTGATCCATCGCACCAAGTGACATTGGCCCCGGATACATTGTTTCGCTCGGCACACCTTCGGCGATGATGATATCATGAGTGTCGAGCATCATGTGATGATAGGTGATGCCCCGCTTGCCGGTCGCGACCCGCACGCCTTTCCAGCCATTCTGCACCATATGGGTGGCGCGGACGAGCATATCGGCCTTATCCCCCACGACAAAGGCATGCTGCGGCGAAACGGTCAGATCACGCACAGAGCCAAGCACATCGCGGCTGATCACGATTGGCCGCAGCTTGGGGTTGGCACCCAGCGCCGCCTTGGACAGAACGGATTGTCCGATCCAGCGGATCGGCTTTTCCTCGCCACGCCAAGTCAGCACCAGATCACCGACACGCAATGTTTCAATCAGCACATCGCCCGATGGCGTGCGGATCATCGTGCCAGAGGCGAAACAGGCCACGCCTGTCGTCTCTTGCACGAAAACATTGGGATTCGTGGTCTGCGGAATGTTCGAGAATGTCAGCGATCCGCCGGCAAGGCTGGTCTTGCCAGAATAATCGACAGTGCCGCCATTGGTGATGCTGTTGGAATGGTTCAACTTACCATCGTCAGCGTAATCCTGCCGCAGCGATTTGATCGTCGCGTAGTTTTGCGACAGATCGACGAAATCATTTGTCGTGCGGTCGCCGTCTCCGACAGTATCATCCGGGTCGGCGTTGAAATCGGTGATCGTCGTGGTGCTGCCCGCAGTATAGACGAAACTATCCCGATCACCGCCTCCGGTCAGCGTATTGGTGCCTGCGCCGCCATCAAGCGTGTCGTTGCCAGTGCCGCCGAACAACTCATCATTGCCCGCGCCGCCATAAAGCTCATCATTTCCATCTTCGCCGTAAAGCTTGTCGTTATCTGCACCGCCGTAGAGCTTATCAGCCCCCGTGCCGCCATAAAGAGTATCATTACCCTCATCGCCTTCGAGAATGTCATCGCCGATACCACCATAGAGCGTATCATTGCCAAATTCACCCGACAGGTGATCATTGCCAGCGCCGCCATAGACAACGTCATCACCGGCCCGCGCCCAGATCCTGTCATCGCCAGCATGACCGCGGATGTAATCATTGCCCTCGGTGATCTGCTTTGCAACTAGGTCAAAGTTCGATTGGTCCGAATAGCCCAAACCCATTGAATCGCCAGCTGCTGTCCCATCAATCACAGGCAAGAAAATCTCTGCCGGGCGGTCAGCAATCAGCGCGTCATTGCGGAAAAGCACGTTCCCGAACTTGATCGACACGATCGGCTTAGCCGACAAGACATCGGCATCAGATCCGACGCTTGCAGGGGGCACCAGCCAAAGCTGACCATTGGCATCGTTCACGTTCTGAAAACCTTGGACAACGCGCGCAGAGAACGCCGCTGTCGTCCCGTCGATATAGGTAGCGGTCGCCTCCATCGTGACAAAAGCGTCGAAGGTGAACTGGAACTGATTGTTGATCTGAAACCTGTCGCCGGTGCCGCCGCTGCTGACGTTTTGCGGCCAGTCATATTCGGTTGGAATGCCAACCGAAGTCGGCCCCTGCCCCAAGGGCGACCAGGTCTGTATCCGGTTGAAAAGCGGTTGACTGCCAGTTCCGTCGCTGCCAAAGGTCTGATCCTTCAGCGCATCCGCGTTTTCTGCGATGGCAGCGCTTCTGTCGGTATTCAGTCGCGGAAACCCGATCGACAGATTAATGACCTTAAAAGTCGTTGGCATTTTTACACCTTAACATAACACGAAATAACAAAACGTAAGGCGATGGACTGATCAACCTATCCGATTATATTACTCCAATAATCAGCTAAAAGTCAAAGAGATTGCCAAACTCATCGCACTTTCTGGGTAGCCGCTGGCAAACCCTGACCACCACCTTCTAGTGATACGAAGTTCCGTCTTGTGATTGAGTGTTTTCAACACAGCGGCGCACACAGCCGCCGGAAAAATGGCCTGCAATGACTGAAGCTGGCATGGTCAGATGCTGAAAATAGCGCCAGCCCACAGGAATTACGCCTCCAGCTCTGCATCCCAGTAGAGATAGTCGAGCCAACTGTCATGCAGATGGTTCGGCGGGAATTTCCGCCCGACATTGTGCAGTTGCGCGGGCACCGGGCGTTTGGGCGGTTTGCGCAGCGACATGCCGGACTGGCGCAGGGATTTCGACCCTTTCTTGAGGTTGCAGGACGAACAGGCCGCCACCACATTTTCCCAGCTTGTCACGCCACCGGCCGCGCGCGGCACGACGTGGTCAAAGGTCAGATCGCCCTTGGCACCGCAATATTGGCAGCAGAATTCATCGCGCAGGAACAAGTTGAACCGGGTGAAAGCGACCTGCCTTTGCGGGGTGACATATTCCTTGAGCACCACGACAGAGGGAATGCGGATAATGGTCGACGGGCTGCGCACCGTCTCTTCATATTCACTGACAATGACGACGCGGTCGAGCCATGCTGCCTTGATCGCCTCCTGCCAAGGCCAGAGCGACAAAGGGTAATAAGACAAGGGGCGGTAATCCGCGTTCAGCACCAGCGCGGGAAAATGTTTGAGCGATCCGGGCGCGCGCACGAAATCGGTCCGAAACTCTGTCTGCGTCATATCCATATCCCACACATCCGGTGCGGAAGCCCTGAAAGACAGCGTTTCCGCTTACCTGCTGCATAGACTATATCTCGCGTCAGATTTGTGACAAGCCCCACAATTTGTGCCAAAAAAGCGCAGTGGGTTCGGTATACCCTATTTCGCAACAGACTGATCATAGACCGCCCGCGCCGCATCGATCCGGCCCAGATTTTCCAGCGCCCAATGCCCCAGCGCGCTCACCGGTTCCCGGAACGATTGCCCCATCTCGGTCAGCGCATATTCCACTTTTGGCGGGATCGTCGGATGATAGGTGCGTTGCACCAGCCCGTCGCGTTCCAGTTCCTTCAGCGTCAGGCTCAACATGCGTTGCGAAATCCCAAGGCTGCGCTTGAGTTCGTTGAACCGCAGCGTCCCGTCGCGGGCCAGCGCGATGACGACAAGCACGCTCCAGCGGTCGCCGACACGCGACAGAACGTCATTAATCCGTTTGCAATCGGGGCATCCGGTACTGTCCAGCATGATGGTTCCCTTTTTGTAACCGAGGGTCAGACATGTGCCCTCTTGTGGCGGCTCTTGGTTCTCATTAGATCGCCAGTTACTAATATATACCGCCCTCTGCGGGCTTTTACAATGGAAACGAGATATGACACCCAAGACCCTGAATGATCACCTGACATGGCGCTATGCGACCAAGAAAATGGATTCCGCAAAAGCCGTCCCACAGGACAAAGTCGAGGCAATCATCGAGGCGATCCGCATGGCCCCGACATCCAGCGGCACCCAGCCTTTTGAACTGATCGTCGTGACCAATCCCGAGATTCGCGCCCAAATCGCCGCCGCCGCCTATAATCAGGCCCAGATCACTGATGGGTCGCATCTGCTGGTTTTCGCCGCATGGGACAATTACACCGAGGCGCGGATTGACGAAGTCCTGCAGCTCAACATTGATGCCCGTGGTGATATCCCGACGCTGCGCGCCTATTATGAGAATCTCAAGGCCAGCTACCTGCCGCGCGACGCTGAGGAAAACTATGCCCATGCCGCGCGTCAAGCCTATATCGCGCTGGGTGTGGCCATGGTCGCCGCCGCCGAACAGGAGGTCGACAGCACCCCGATGGAAGGGTTCGATCCCGAAGCCGTCGATGCGATCCTTGGTCTGAAAGAGCGTGGGTTGCGGTCTGTCGTGCTGCTGCCGCTGGGCTACCGCGAACCGGCAGGTGACTGGCTGCTACCGATGGAGAAAGTGCGCAAATCGCGCGAGACGATTGTGACCGAGGTCGCGTAATCCCGTAGGGTGCGTGCTTGCACGCACCCTACTCCATCCCGAACCGATCCCGCATGAACGCCAGCGCCACCTGCAACCCGTCGGGCGCAATCCCATGGCCGGTGTCCTTCATGACATGGGCATAAACCTCGGTCCAGCCCGCCTGCTGCAAGGCCTCTGCCGCCTGCGCCAGCGATTGTGGCGGCACCACATCATCCTGATCGCCATGCACCAACAATACCGGCGGGCGGCATTCCGCATCATCGACCAATTGTTCGGGCAGCAACAACCGCCCCGAAAACGCGACGATCCCCGCCACCGCATCTTCACGCCGTGGCAGCACATGCAGCGCCATCATTGTGCCCTGGCTGAAGCCAAGCACGATCACCTGTTCGGGCAAAAGGTCTTCATCCACCATCACCCCGTCGATGAAGGCATCCAGATCAGCGGCGGCATTTTGCAGCCCGGCGTTGCTTTCTTCTTCACTCGACCCGTCGATCCAGGGGATCGGGAACCATTGATAGCCCATCGGCGCACCGGCACAGGCTTCCGGCGCATCCGGCGCGATGAACAGCGTATCCGGCATGTGATCGGCCAAAGGATCGGCCAGCCCGATCAGATCGGCCCCATTCGCGCCGTAACCATGCAGGAAAATGACGCAAGACAATGTCTCACCCGATTGCGGTTCGCGCCGCTGCGCCTGAAGTGCCCGTGTCATCTGATCCCTTCCCGTTGCTTGTCATAAGCGTAATAGGCCCACATCACCCGCGCCGCAACCGACCGCCAGGGTGCCCAAGGTTCGGCCATCGCGCGCAGTGCTTTGTCCTTGGGCCGTTCGGGCAGGTCAAAGATCAGCCGCGCCGCCTCTTGCAAGGCCAGATCACCCGGCGCAAAGACATCGGCGCGCCCGAGCGAGAACATCGCGTAAATTTCTGCCGTCCAGATGCCGATGCCGGTGACGGCGGTCAGCCTTGTGATCACCTCATCCGTGGGCAAGTTATGCAACCCCGGATAATCCAGATCAGCCAGCGCCAGCGCCTTGGCATAGCGCGCCTTCTGTCCGCTCAGCCCCAAGGCGCGCAATTCCTCGGGCGTGGCCAGCGCCACCAGCGCGGGGTCGGTCATCCCCGCAATTTCCAGCCGCCCCATGATGGCGCTGGCAGAGGCAACGCTGACCTGCTGGCTAACGATCGCATTAAGCAGCGCACCAAACCCATCCGGTTTCAGCCGCAAGGGAATATCGGGGAGATCGGGCAGGATTCGCGCAAAGCGCGGCTCGATGCGCGCCAGATGCGCCGTCCCTTCGGCCAGACATGCCTGCGAATGGATCACCCGCATTTCGCCACCCAATCCAAGGCTGCGGCGACGCTTTCCACCTTAGGCCAGTCACCCAATGCGGGCCGCGCAAGCATCAGCACCGGAATCCCCAGATCGCGGGCGGCGGTCAGCTTGGTCGCACTCGCCTGCCCGCCCGCATTCTTGACCACCAGCCAATCAACCCCCAGCCGATGAAACAGCGCCGTTTCATCCGCAACCGAAAACGGCGGACGCCCCACCAGATATTCCCCACCCGCAAAGGGAAACGGCCCCTCCGGCGGATCAATCTGGCGACAGATCACCCGCCGCCCGGCCAGATTGGCAAACCCCGGCAGGCTCTGCCGCCCGGTCCCCAGAAACACCGTGGCACCCATGGGGATATGCGCGGCGGCATCGGCTTCCGTGGCAATCTCGGTCCAGAGGTCGCCGTCCTCAGCTACCCAAGCAGGCCGCAACACCTGACAAAACGGCAACCCCAATTCAGCGCAAACTGCCGCCGACCGCGCGGTGATCCGCGCCGCATAGGGATGGGTCGCGTCCAGCACTGCATGGATGTGCTCACGCGCCAGAAAGTCACGAAACCCCGCCTCACCGCCAAATCCGCCCTGCCGCACAGGCACTGCCAGCGGTTCGGGGTCCCGCGTCACCCCGGCGAGTGACGCGATCACATCACGCCCCTGCAAGGCCTGCGCAATCATCCGCGCCTCGCCCGTCCCGGCCAGCAGCAACAGCGTCATGCCCCGGCCCTCGCCAAGATCACCCCCGCCCGGTCGGTCACCACAATATCGAACTGCATCCTTGCAAAGCGCCCCTGCACCTGCGCCAAGGCCCGATCCGCCACCGCCTGCGCCAACGCGGGACCTGCGATTTGATAGGCCTCAAGCGCGGTATTCGCCCCGGCCAGCCTCGGGTCATCCATCATCTGCGCCAGCCCCGCAAAATCCACCTGAGACCGCCCCGAATGCAGATCCATCGCACCCTGCGCAAGCTTGGTGATCTTGCCGATCCCACCACCGATGGTGACCCTCTCGACCGGATGCTTGGCGAGATATTTCAGCATCCCGCCCGCGAAATCCCCCATATCCAGCATCGCATGATCCGGCAGGCCATAAAGCGCCTGCACGATGCGTTCAGAGGTCGCACCCGTGCAGCCCGCCACATGGGTCAGCCCAGAGGCGCGGGCGACATCAATCCCGCGATGGATGCTGGCAATCCATGCCGCACAGGAAAACGGTCGCACCACCCCGGTCGTGCCCAGAATAGACAGCCCGCCTGCAATCCCCAACCGTGGGTTCCATGTCTTCAGCGCGATCTCCGCCCCGCCCGGCACCGAAATTTCAATCGTGACATCAGGCGCTTGCCCATAAGCGGCAGCCATTTCCGCCACCACATCCGCCATCATCTGGCGCGGCACCGGGTTGATCGCAGGTTCCCCCACCGCAATCGGCAGACCGGGCTTGGTGACCATGCCGACACCCGCGCCCGCCCTGAACACCACGCCGCCAGACGACACCGACACCCGCACCACAATCAGCGCGCCATGGGTGACATCAGGATCATCGCCCGCATCCTTGGTGATGCCGACCTCGGCCCAGCCTTCCCCAGCCTCTGCAACAGCCAGCGGAAAGCACGGCATCTCGCCTTTGGGCAAAGTGATCGTCACATCGCGCGGAAATGTCCCCGACCACAGACCAACCAGCGCCGCCTTGGTCGCTGCCGTCGCACAGGCGCCTGTGGTCCAGCCACGGCGCAATTCTGTCTGGGGTTTGCGTGTCATCGCTGCGACGATAGGCAGCGCGCGGCATGACGGCAATCGGCAATCGCCTGTCGCATCCCCGCTTTCCAAATCCGGCTTTCAGCGGCATATACAAAGGATGACACATGACTTCCCCCTTCCCGGCCATGACTGGCCCGTGCTGCACCCCGGCTGGGTCTGGCTTTGCGGCGCGGGCCCCGGCGATCCCGGCCTGCTGACGCTGCATGCGCTGAACGCTCTGCGGCAGGCCGATGTCGTGATCTACGACGCGCTGGTACAAGAGGCGATCCTCGACTGGGCACCGCAGGCAGACCACATCTACGCTGGCAAACGCGGCGGCAAACCATCCGCCAAACAGCGCGATATCTCGCTCCACCTCGTCGATCTTGCGCGCGCGGGCAAACGGGTTTTGCGGCTGAAAGGCGGCGATCCTTTCGTCTTTGGCCGCGGTGGTGAGGAAGCACAAACCCTTGTGCAGCATAACATCCCGATCCGGATCATCCCCGGCATCAGCGCGGGCATCGGCGGGCTGGCCTATGCGGGCATTCCCGTCACCCACCGCGACGTCAACCAATCAGTGACTTTCGTGACCGGCCATGACCAATCTGGCAATACGCCGGGGTCGCTCGACTGGACCAGCATTTCCAAAGGCTCACAGGTCATCGTCATCTATATGGGCATGAAACATATCGCCCAGATAGCATGCCATCTGATCGCCGCCGGGCGCAGCCTGTCAGAACCCGCCGCCGTGGTTACCACCGCCACCACAACCGACCAGCAAGTGCTGGAAACCACCCTCGGCACTATCGTCGCAGACATAGCCGCCGCAAACCTTGAACCCCCCGCGATCATCTGCATCGGCAGGTCCGTGCTGATGCGGCAGGTCCTCGACTGGCAAGGCATGGCCGTAGGTGCGCCGCCGCGCAACCTCGACCCTCTGGGCCGGGGACGTGCCGCGGAATCCGCCTGATGCCCGTCTTCTTTTTTCCAAAAATACTCCCGCCGGCGGCGTCCCGGAGGGACTTATGCGTTTCCTGATCAGCGCCCCCGCCTCTGGCAGCGGCAAAACCACGGTGACCTTGGGCCTCTTGCGCGCCTTTAGCCGCACACAAAGCATCCGTAGCGCCAAATCCGGCCCCGATTACATCGATCCTGCGTTCCATGCCGCCGCCACCGGCCAGCCTTGCGTCAACCTTGACGCATGGGCGATGACACCTGAGCGGATCAAAGCGCTCGCAGGCCCTGCCCCGTTGATTGTCGAAGGTGCGATGGGCCTGTTCGACGGCGCAGCACCGCATGGAGGCGGGTCCAGCGCCGATCTGGCGCGAATCCTGAACCTGCCCGTCGTGCTGGTGATCGACGCAGGGCGCATGGCCGGGTCGGTGGGTGCCATGGCGCAGGGCTTCATCTGCTATGATCCGACCATCCATGTTGCAGGCGTGATCCTGAACAATGTCGGATCGCCCCGGCATGAAGCGATGCTGCGCCATGCGCTGGGCGATGTGCAGATCTTCGGCTGCATCCCCCGCAGCCCGGCTTTGCAACTGGGGTCACGGCATCTGGGTTTGGTGCAGGCGCAGGAACGGCATGATCTGGGAGATCTCCTGAACAAGGCCGCCGATCTGATGATGCAGCATCTGGATATGGACGCGCTCTCGCGGCTGGATGATGCGCCCCCGTCACCTGGAATTTACTCCAGGCGACCTCCCCCCGCCCAGAGCATCGCGATCGCCAAGGACGAAGCCTTCGCCTTCACCTATCCGCATCTGCTGGATGATTGGCGCAAGGCAGGCGCAAAAATCACGTTTTTCTCGCCCCTCGCCGATGATCCGGTGCCGGATGCCGATCTCATATTCCTGCCCGGGGGCTATCCTGAACTGCATGCAGGCAAGATCGCAGCTAATCAGACCTTTCTGACCAGCCTGCGGCAATCGCAAGCCACGATCTATGGCGAATGCGGCGGCTATATGGTGCTGGGCGACGGGTTGATCGACGCCGATGGCACGCGCCACGCCATGGCCGGGCTGCTGCATCTGGAAACCAGCTTTGCCGCGCGCAAACTGCATTTGGGCTATCGCCATCTGCACGCCAGCCAAGGGCCATTCCCCGGCCATTGGACCGGCCATGAATTCCACTATGCCAGCACAATCAGGGCCGAAGGCACCCCGCTCTTCACCGCCAGCGAGGCAAGCGGCCTCAGCCTACCCCCGATGGGCCTGATCGCGGGCCGCGTGTCGGGCTCTTTCGCGCATATTATAGATGCAGGTCCCATTGCCTCTGCCGAAAAGCGGGCGTAGCAATTCGGCCATGACAATGATCGACGACAGTATCGCGAAACGCAATGTGGCCGTTCTGGTGCTGGCGCAGGCTATTCTGGGCGCGCAATTGCCGATGATGTTCGTGATCGGCGGGCTGGCGGGCAGTCAGTTGGCAGGCAATCCTTGTTTCGCGACCCTGCCGATCTCGATGATCGTTTTCGGCTCGATGACCACAGCACCTTGGATCAGCCCATTGATGCAGCGCAATGGGCGGCGGTTCGGCTTTATGCTTGGGGCTTTCGGCGGTGCTGCCGGGGCGGCAGTCTCGGCCTATGGGCTTTACACCGGGTCGTTCTTCATGCTGCTGGCAGGCTCCTACCTCAGCGGTATCTATATGTCGGCGCAGGGGTTTTACCGTTTCGCCGCGACCGATACCGCGTCAGAGGCGTTCCGCCCCAAAGCCATCTCTTTCGTTATGGCAGGCGGCTTGCTGTCGGCCATCATCGGCCCACAACTGAACAAACTGGCACAGGACGCCTTTGTCGTGCCCTTCCTTGGCAGTTACCTTGCGATCATCGTTCTGAACCTTGTCGGCGTCGGGCTGTTCTTCTGGCTGAACCTGCCCAAAGGCAGCCGGTCCATGCCAAAGGTTGCCAACCCGCTCAAAGGCCGCACGAAACGTGAATTGCTGCGCGATCCACGCATCATCGTCGCGATCATCTGCGGCATGGTGTCTTATGCACTGATGAATCTGGTGATGACCTCGACCCCTTTGGCAGTCGTCGGCTGTGGTTTCACCACCAATAATGCCAATGACATCGTGTCATTGCATGTCATCGCAATGTTTGCGCCGTCGTTTTTCACCGGCCATCTGATCGCGCGGTTCGGGGTGGAAAAGATCATCGCGACCGGGCTTGTGATCCTCGCTATCGCGGGCGGTGTCGCGATTGCGGGGGTGGAGCTTGCGAATTTCTTTGTCGCGCTTTTCCTGCTCGGCGTGGGCTGGAATTTCGGCTTTATCGGCGCGACCACGATGCTGGCGGGCGCGCATCGGCCCGAGGAACGCGGCACGGTGCAGGGGCTGAATGATATGCTGGTCTTTGGCATGGTGACGCTGGCGTCACTGGCAGGTGGCGGATTGCTGAATTGCGCCGGTGGCACCACGGTTGAAGGGTGGAATGCCGTCAACCTCGCCATGATCCCGTTTCTGGTGCTGGCCGGGGCCTCGCTGATCTGGCTGTCGCGGCAACGGCGGGTTGTGGCGTCGTAAGGGGCGCTGCCCCTCGCCCCGGATCAAGTCCGGGGCTCACCCCGAAGTATTTTTGGAAAAAAGAAGATGCGGACCTAGACCCACCAGCCGCGCAAGGCTGCATGGGTCAGGCGCAGGCTTTGGCGCAATGGGGTGAGTTCAAGGCGGCCTTGCAAAACGGCCTCTGGGTCGGTTTGCGCCTTTTGCAGAACTGGCCGCGCGGCATGGCCAAGCAACAAGGCCCCCCCGGCCTCGGCTGTGACGCCAGCCCTGCCGTTGCGCGCGGCATTCAGCCGGTCAACGGCGCGGGTCGCGAGGCGCGCAATACCATCCGGCGAAGACTCAGGCAAAGGCTGGCGCTGCCTTTCCAGCAGCACCGGCAAGGCGCGCAACAGATTGGCCACGCCAGTCGCATAGGCGAAATCCGCCACGATTGTTTCGTCGCTGTCCCCCAGGAGCCGCGCGGCGGTGATCATCAGCAATCCGCTGGTATTCGCGATATAAGCATCGAAATCAGCCCAATCGGCGAAAGGATCGTTGTAGATATCCCAGCGCCGGGCCGCGATCATCGCATCGAGCGATTGCGCACCCTGCCTATCCAGCACCTCGGCCAAGGCATCCACCACCTCGTGCCGCCGCACCACGCCGCCAGTCACGATCTCTTCCAGAGCATCGCGCCACCATTGCAGGCGCATTTCCGCGATCATCGGTTCCTTGGTGACCCAAGGGGCGCGGATCACCTCGACATTGAAAGCATAGAGCGGGAACAGCACCTGCCGTGCCGCGACAGGTGCCGCCATGATCGCGCGGAACCGGTCAGGATCGGCTTTTTCGACCAAAGCGGCGCAGGCGTCAAAGCTCATGCCTGCGCGCCGTCCCGGACCAGTTTCCAGTTGATCGCGTCGATCAGCGCGTCAAAGGACGCATCAACGATATTGGCGCTGACACCGACCGTGGACCAGCGGTTGCCATCGCCATCTTCGCTGTCGATGATGACGCGGGTCACGGCCTCGGTGCCGCCGCCGGTGATGCGGACCTTGAAATCCACCAGTTCGATATCCTCGATGATCGTCTGATAGGGGCCGAGATCCTTGGCCAAGGCCCGCGCCAGCGCGTTCACCGGGCCACGGTCGCTGCCATCGGGGCCAAGGCTTTCGCTGACGTTGAGGAATTTTTCGCCCTGCACCTTGGTCACCACCACCGCTTCGGACCAGGATACCATCTGGTTATATTTGTTGCGCCGCCGTTCCACCGTGACGCGGTAGCGTTTCACCTCGAAAAACGCAGGCAGCAGACCCAGCTCGCTGCGCGCCAGCAGTTCGAAACTGGCCTGTGCCGAATCGTAGGCATAGCCCTGCGCCTCTTTTTCCTTGATCTTTTCAATGATCCGGGACAGCGCGGGGTTGCCCGGTTCTACCGCAATGCCGGCATCGGCAAGGCGCGCACGCAGGTTCGATTGCCCGGCCTGATTGGACATCGGCACGATGCGTGTATTCCCCACCGCTGCCGGATCGATATGTTCATAGGTGCTGGGGTCCTTGGCGATCGCACTCGCATGCAGCCCCGATTTATGCGCAAAGGCAGACGCCCCCACGTAGGGTGCTTGCTTCGCAGGCACCCGGTTCAGGATATCATCGAGCAACCGCGACGCCCGCCGCAACCCTGTCAAAGCCTCTGCCGTCACGCCCGTTTCAAACTGGCTGGCATAGGGTTCCTTGAGCAAGAGCGTCGGAATCAGCGTCGTCAGATTGGCATTGCCGCAGCGTTCGCCAAGCCCGTTCAGCGTGCCTTGGATCTGGCGCACCCCCGCACGCAGCGCAGCCAAAGACCCCGCCACGGCGTTTTCGGTGTCGTTATGGGTATGGATCGCCAGATGTTTGCCGGGGATGCCGCTGGCGATCACCTCGGTCACGATCTGGCCGATCTCATCGGGCAAAGTGCCGCCATTGGTATCGCAAAGCACGATCCAGCGCGCGCCGGCATCATAGGCGGCGTGGATGGCTTCCAGCGTATAGGCGGGGTTGGATTTGTAGCCATCAAAGAAATGTTCGGCGTCGAACAGGCCTTCGCGGCCCTGATCGGTCAGATGGGCGAAACTGGCGCGGATGTTTTCCACGTTTTCGTCCAGCGTGATGCCCAAGGCGGTCGTCACATGGAAATCGTTCGCCTTGCCCACCAGACAGACAGCAGAGGTACCCGCATTGACCACTGCGGCCAGCACATCGTCATTCTCGGCTGACCGGCCCAGACGTTTGGTCATGCCAAAGGCGGTGAATGTCGCCTTGGTCTGCGGTTTGTCGGCAAAAAATTCGGTATCGGTCGGGTTGGCCCCCGGCCAGCCGCCTTCGATATAATCCAGCCCCAGCCCGTCCAGCACGGCGGTGATCTGGTGCTTTTCACGGGCGGAAAACTGCACGCCTTGCGTCTGCGCGCCGTCGCGCAGGGTGGTGTCGTAGAGGTAGATCCGTTCCTTTGCCATCACAGATCACCCAGATTTGCCGCGTCAAAATCCGGCCCCGGTGTCCAGCTGGCCTGCCCGCCCACGTCAGTGACCTGCACGCCTGCCGCCGTCAGAATATCGCGGACCTGATCGGCGCGGGCCCAATCCTTGGCGGCACGAGCTTCGGCCCGTTCGGCGAGCAAATCATCGACACGGGCGGCAACGGCGGGGGTCACGCTTGGCCCGGCCTCTGCCCCGTCGAACAGCGGGATCGCGGCCCAGTCGCGGATCAGGCCCAGCATTTCCAGCCCATGGGCGAAACCGGCAAGGGCAGAGGCGGTCTTGCCTTTTGCCAGCACATGCAAGCGCGAGATCGCGCCGGAGGTGTTCAGGTCATTGGCGAGCACGCCGAGGAATTCCTCATCCGCCTGCCATTGCCCGTCAGCTTTCAAGGCACGGATCAGGTTGGGGCCAAAGCCATGCCCATGCAGGATGCCATACCATTTGCGCAGTGTCAGTTCCGCCTCGGCCCGGCGCGATTCCGTCCAGTCCATCGTCTTGCTGTAATGGGTGCCGAGCATGACAAGGCGGATCACCTCGCCCGGAATGCCCTGATCCAGCAGATCGCGGATGGTGAAGAAATTGCCCAGGGATTTGGACATTTTCTTGCCTTCGACCTGCAGCATTTCGTTATGCACCCAATAGCGGGCGAATTCGCCGTGGGGATGGGCGCAGGCGGATTGTGCGATCTCGTTTTCATGATGCGGGAATTGCAGGTCATTGCCGCCGCCGTGGATGTCGAAACTATCGCCCAGCAAGTCATGCGCCATGGCGGAACATTCGACATGCCAGCCCGGACGCCCGTAACCCCAAGGGCTGTCCCAGCCCGGCACGCCGTCGGCGGAGGGTTTCCAGAGCACGAAATCCATCGGATTGCGTTTGTAAGGGGCGATTTCAACCCGCGCACCGGCGATCATATCGTCGACGGACCGGCCAGAGAGTGCGCCGTAATCAGCATAGCTTTCGACGGCGAAGAGCACATGGCCTTCGGCAGCATAAGCGTGATTCTTCGCCACCAGATCGCTAATCATCGCGATCATCTGGGCGATGTAATCGGTCGCGCGGGGTTCATGCGTCGGGCGCAAAGCGCCGAGCGCGTCCATATCATCGTGATACCAGCCAATCGTTTCCGCCGTGATATCGCCAATCGCGCGGCCCGTCGCAGCCGCTCGCGCGTTGATCTTGTCATCCACATCGGTGAAATTGCGCACATAGGTCACGTGATCCGCGCCATAAATCTCGCGCAGCAGCCGGAACAACACGTCAAACACCAGCGAGGGGCGGGCATTGCCCAGATGCGCGCGGTCATAAACCGTCGGCCCGCACAGATACATCCGCACATTACGCGCATCGATTGGTGTGAAATCCTCGCGGTGGCGGGATTTGGTGTTGTGCAGCCGGATGATCGTCATATTGCCTCGCGCAGGGTTTCACCGCGGGAATAACAAGTTCAGGTCCGATGGAAAACGTGAAAGAGCCGCCCGCGACAGATGTCAGCAGATAATAATGCAGCAGGGAATGGTGCAAATGCTCTTCATGCGGAATGCCTAGCTGCAATCACGGCTCAAGGCAACGAAAAAGGGCCTGCGTCGAAACGCAGGCCCTTTCATCAAATCGAGGTGATCAGATTAGAACTGGAACGACACGCGAGCCGTTGCAGTTGTGGCGCGCAGGTTGCTGTCTGTACCTTCCAGATCGCCTTCGTAGAATTTGTGCTGCAGAACTTCGCCACCGATCAGGATGCTGTCGGAGAACTTGTATGCAACGCCAGCACCGTAGAAGTCGCCATCGGCTTCGATGTCGTCAGCAGTAAAGCCGGACACGTTAGTGCGGACAACACCACCGGTGACATATGGCAGGAACTGGCCAGCGTCATAGCCAACACGTGCTTTCACGCGCAGGATGTCATCAACTTCAGCAGTGCCGCCCAATGGCAGGTCCTGCTCGATGTTGGTCAGGTCGTAGTCAACTTCTGCGCCCAGAACGATCGAACCCAGGTCATACATGTAACCAGCGTGCACACCGTAGACTGCGCCGTCGAAATCTTCGCCCGCGCCGGTGACTTCACCGTAACCAGCTTGTGCACCCAGGTAGAAACCGGACCAGTCGGTGCCGCGGATCATTGGTGCTGGCGCTGGTGCCATTGGAGTTGGTGCAACTGTTTCGACAGGTGCGGCCAGACCGCCAGCAGAGGCCATGCCTGCGGCCAGTGCGAGAGGAGCTGCCAGCATTGCTGTGCGAGCGAATTTGAAAGTGTTTGTCATTGTTATTCTCCGTTTCATCGGTTGTGATGTGAACTGTAAATGGCAGGTTTTTTGGGACGCGCAACCGACCTCACAGCGCTGTGATCAAACCGGGCATTTTTGCGTCCAAAAACGGGCCCTTAGGCCAATTTCCGCGCAGTTTTGTTATAAAAATATCACAGCCAGACATTAAGTTTTTATGGTGAAACTCCACGCGACCCGGTTTGCAAGGCAGTCAACCCTAAGTCGTGGCAATCTGTCCCCCGCAAACCGGCTTTGGCACCCCTGTCGTGCCCGGTGCAGACGTGGGCAGCCCACGCAACACGCGCACGGCCAAATAGGCAAAGGCCTGCGCCTCTAACATATCGCCATTCAGCCCGACCGCCTCGACCGCATCGACGCGGGCGCTGACAGCGGCTGCCAGCCCCGCCATCAGCGTGGCATTCTTTCGCCCGCCGCCAGTCACCAGCAGCCGTGTGGGTGGCACCGGGCATTGCGCCAGTGCGGCAGTGACCGTCCAGACCACCGCCTGCGTCAGGGTCGCGATGGCATCGGCATCGGCCAGATGCGCCACGGCCTTCGCGAGCCCCGCGAAATGATCGCGGTCCAAAGATTTGGGCGGCACCTGCGCAAAATAAGGATCGGCCTGAAATGCGGTCAAGGCGTCGGCATCCACCTGCCCCCGCGCAGCTACCTGCCCGCCGTCATCATATTGGCGACCAAACCGCGCCAGCATCGCATCATTGATTGGCGCATTGGCCGGGCCTGTATCAAAGGCCAGCAAAGCGCCCGGATCCGCCGGATCGGCGCGCGATGGATCGACCCAAGTAATATTGCCAACACCGCCAAGGTTCAAAAACGCCACCGGCGCGCTGGCACGGATCCATTTCGCCAGCGCAAAATGAAAGAATGGCGCCAATGGCGCGCCCTGCCCGCCTGCCGCGACATCAGCGCTGCGGAAATCCCAGACCACCGGATAATCCAGCGCTGCCGCCAATCGCGTGCCATCGCCACATTGATGGGTCCGCCTTCCTGCAGGATCATGCGCCAAAGTCTGACCATGAAACCCCGCCACAGCAATATTGGCAAAATCCCACATCACGGTGATATGCGCCTCTTCGACCACTTTGGCCGCCGCGCTGACATCATCCTCTTGCCACAGCCCCAGATGCGCGCGCAGCACGGCCTGTTCGGCATTACTATAGGCACGATAGACAACCGGGCCGAAATCGAAAATCTGCACGCCATCCGTCTCTATTACCGCCGCATCCACACCATCCAGCGACGTGCCCGACATCGTGCCCAATGCCGTCACCGCAATCCCGTTCAACATCCGCTTTCCCTTGTGCCCCATGCTGCTTATAGAAGTCCCGCGCACCACATTAGGAACAAGCCGATGACTTACCACCCCAAATCCGATTTCATGTCTGTGATGATGGAACGCGGCTATCTGGCCGATTGCACCGATTATCAGGGCCTTGATGAGGCGCTCAGCCGTGGTGTGGTGACGACTTATATCGGCTATGACGCGACGGCGAAATCCTTGCATGTCGGGCATCTGCTGAACATCATGATGCTGCGCTGGCTGCAAAAGACCGGGCATCAGCCGATCACCCTGATGGGCGGCGGCACCACCAAAGTGGGCGATCCCAGTTTCCGCGCCGATGAACGGCCTTTGCTGACCGATGACCAGATCGCCGAAAACATCGCCGGCATGGGCCAGGTTTTCGCAAAATACCTGACCTATGGCGATGGCGCGACCGACGCCAAAATGCTCAACAACGCGGAATGGCTGAATGATCTGAACTACCTGGATTTCCTGCGCGACATCGGGCGGCATTTCAGCGTCAACCGGATGCTGTCGTTCGAGAGCGTGAAATCGCGGCTCGACCGGGAACAATCGCTGTCTTTCCTCGAATTCAACTATATGATCCTGCAGGCCTATGATTATCTGGAACTGAACCGACGCTACAACTGCACCTTGCAGATGGGCGGATCGGATCAATGGGGCAATATCATCAACGGCATCGACCTGACGCGCCGGGTGCTGGACCATGAAATCTATGGCCTGACCTCGCCTTTGCTGACCACCAGCGACGGGCGCAAAATGGGCAAATCCGCAGGCGGGGCAATCTGGCTGAACGGCGATATGCTGTCGCCTTATGAATTCTGGCAATTCTGGCGCAACACCACCGATGCCGATACCGGGCGGTTCCTGAAACTCTATACCGAACTTCCCGTCGACGAATGCGACCGTTTGGGCGCGCTGCAAGGGTCAGAGATCAACGCCGCCAAGATCATCCTCGCCAATGAGGTCACCACCCTGCTGCATGGGGCCGAGGCTGCCGCTGCGGCTGAGTCCACCGCGCGCGAAGTCTTTGAAAAAGGCGGCGTCGGGGATGACCTGCCCACGCTGGTGCTGAGCGCGGCGGAACTGGGCGATGGCCTGTCCATCGTGCAGATCATCGTACGCGCGGGCCTTGCCGCCACCGGCAAAGAGGCGAAACGCCTGATCGCCGAAAACGGCGCGCGGCTGAACGACGACGCGCTCAGCGATGCCGGGCTGATCGTCAGCGCCGATATGCTGGCGACCCCGATCAAACTCAGCGCCGGCAAAAAGCGCCACGCGCTGATCCAACTGGGCTGACCCCTTGCGCCAGCCCAAACAGCTGGCGCAAACTCCCCCATCGTCCGAGCCCAAGTATCCCCGCCGGAGGCCCGTGCTTGGCGCAGCCAAGCGCGGACCAGTGCCAAACATGCTGGCCAGCCGGGAACAGGACCGTTAAGACTAACCCAAGCAAAGACCGGGCCACCCATGACTGACACGATCCTTTCCCGCTGCGAAGCGCAGGGCCTGCGCCTGACCGATCAGCGCCGGGTCATTGCCGCTGTTCTCGAAGACGCCAGCGACCATCCCGATGTCGAGGAACTTTATAACCGCGCCTCGGCCGTGGATCCGCGCATCTCGCTCGCCACCGTCTACCGCACGGTGAAATTGTTCGAGGAATCAGGCATCCTCGAAAAACATGAATTCGGCGACGGGCGCGCGCGTTATGAAGCCGCCGACCGGGACCACCATGATCATCTGATCGATATGCATACCGGCGAAGTGATCGAATTCGTCGATGCGGAAATCGAAGCCTTGCAGGAACGGATCGCGGCCAAGCTTGGCTATCGCCTGATGGGCCACCGGCTGGAGCTTTACGGGCTGCCGGTGAAGAAAAACAAGGATCACTAAGTGGATAACCTGCGCGGTGCGGCCTTCATGGTCTTGGCGATGTTTTGTTTCACGCTGCTGGACACGACGATCAAGATCCTGTCCGAGGCGATGCCGGTGTTTCAGGCGCTGGCGCTGATCAGCACCGGCATCCTGATCCTGCTGATCGGCTGGAGCCTGTTCAAAGGGATCGCCCTCTGGCATCCGGATTGCCTGAACCGCAGGGTGATCCTGCGCAGCCTTGCAGAGGTCGCAGGCACCTCGCTGATCTGTATCGCGCTGGCGCTGATCCCGCTGACCACCGCCTCTGCCGTCATTCAGGCAACGCCTTTGGTGGTGGCGATGGGGGCCGGGCTGTTTCTGGGCCAAAGCATCGGCTGGCGGCGCTGGATCGCGATCATCGTGGGCTTTGCCGGTGTGTTGCTGATCGTGCGGCCGGGGCTGGATGGGTTTGATCCCGCCGTTCTGCTGGTTGTCACCGGGATGCTGGCACTGGCCAGCCGCGATCTGCTGACGCGCGGGCTGAACGTCAGCCTGACGGGCGTGCAACTGGGTATTCATGCCTTTGCTTTCGTATTGCCCGGCTCGCTCGTGCTGATGCTGGTGCAGCGTCAGCCTTTGGTTTCGCCAGAGGCGCATGACTGGCTGATCGTGCTGTTCGGGGCTTTCATCGGTGTGGCCTCGTATCTCACGATCATCACTGCGACGCGGACCGGCAATGCGGGGGTGATTTCATCATTCCGTTACAGCCGCATGATCTTTGCGCTGGTGATCGGCTATCTGGTCTTTGACGAATGGCCCGATGCCGCGACATTGATCGGGGCCTTTATCATCATCGCCTCCGGCATTTTCACCCTCTGGCGCGAGGCCCGTCTGCGCCGCGCTTCCCTTGCGGCAGCCGCCGCGTTATAGAGCCACTGATACCGCTAACATTCCCCCAAAGGAGCCTTCCATGAGCACGATCATCGATATCCACGCCCGCGAAATCCTCGACAGCCGGGGCAACCCCACGGTCGAGGTTGATGTGATCCTGGAGGACGGCACGATGGGCCGCGCCGCCGTGCCATCCGGTGCTTCCACCGGCGCGCATGAGGCGGTGGAACGCCGCGACGGCGACAAATCGCGCTACATGGGCAAAGGCGTGCTGGAAGCCGTCGCCGCCGTGAACGGCGAGATTGCCGAGGCGATCCTGGGCTTTGACGCGACCGAACAGGTCGGCATCGACATGACCATGATCGAACTGGACGGCACGCCGAACAAATCCCGCCTTGGCGCCAATGCGATCCTTGGCGTGTCAATGGCCGTGGCCAAGGCGGCGGCGGATTTCACCGGCCAGCCGCTGTTCCGTTACATCGGCGGCACCTCTGCGCGGATGTTGCCGGTGCCGATGATGAACATCATCAACGGTGGCGAACATGCTGATAACCCGATTGATATTCAGGAATTCATGATCATGCCCGTCGCCGCCGCGAATATCCGCGAAGCGGTGCGGATGGGGTCAGAAGTATTTCACACGCTGAAAAAAGAACTCTCCGCCGCGGGCATGAGCACCAGTATCGGCGATGAAGGCGGTTTCGCCCCCGCCATCGGATCGACCCGCGAGGCGCTGGATTTCATCATGAAAGCCATCGACAAGGCTGGCTACAAGCCCGGCGAGGATATCTATCTGGCGCTGGATTGCGCCGCGACCGAATATTACAAGGACGGCAAATATGAGATGGCGGGCGAAGGCGCCTCGCTGACCAGCCAGCAGAATGCGGAATATCTGGCGAAACTGGTCGGTGATTACCCGATCATCAGCATCGAAGACGGCATGTCCGAGGATGATTGGGACGGCTGGAAATTGCTGACCGAGATGATCGGCTCATCGGTACAACTGGTCGGTGACGATCTCTTCGTGACCAACCCTGCCCGTCTGGCCGATGGCATCTCGCGCGGTTGTGCCAATTCCATGCTGGTCAAGGTCAACCAGATCGGCACCCTGACTGAAACGCTGCAAGCCGTCGATATGGCGCATCGCGCGCGCTATACCAATGTGATGTCGCACCGCTCCGGCGAGACCGAGGATGTGACGATTGCCGACCTCGCCGTCGCCACGAATTGCGGCCAGATCAAGACCGGCTCGCTGTCGCGGTCAGACCGTCTAGCCAAATACAACCAACTGATCCGGATCGAGGAAATGCTGGGTGAAACCGCGACCTATGCCGGGCGGTCGATTTTGAAGTGACGTTGCGCGACGATTTCATCCGCGCTGTCGGGCCGCGCCTGCTGCATTGCACGGCCCGCAGCAACGTGGATGGCATCCGGCGCAACGGTTTGCTGCCACCCGATCATCTAGCCGACAGGGCCAGCCGCGATGCCGCGGCGCTGGTCCTGCGCGACACCCGTGTTATCCTGCGCTTGCCGGATAACACGACCGCGCAACTGAACCACCAATTGCCGATCCTGCACGGGCTTGCCGCCGCCAACCGCGTCATCGACGGGCATGATGCCGCTAGCTGGGCGCAACAACTCGACCGGCGGGTGTTCTTCTGGCCGGAACGTAAAGGTGGTGCTTTCGTGGATAGCGTTACCCGCGATACCGATACTGCGCTCATCTGGTTCGACAGCGGGCGTTTCTTTGATGTGTTGAGCGCGCATATATGGCTGTCACCACTCAACAGCGGCAATTTCACCCAAGGTGGCGCACATGCACGGCGGGGTGACTGGCTTTATTGTCGCGCCACCGACGGGATCCCTGCTTTCCGGCACAACCGACAAGCGCGCGGCCTGATCGCCGGTACGGATACAGTCAAGGAAGTTTCTTTGACCTGCTCTCTCGCCCCCGATGTTTTTGTTTCACTTGACCCCGATATCCGGTGAGGTAGCGATCATGACCGCCGATGACATCATCGCTCACCTAGATTTGGCCCCCCATCCCGAGGGGGGTCATTATCGCCAGACCTGGGTGGCCGAGAATGCCGGTCGCCCGGTCGGGACCTGCATCTATTTCCTGCTGAAAGCCGGTGAGGCCAGCCATTGGCACCGCGTCGATGCGGTGGAGATCTGGCATTATTACGCCGGTGCGCCGCTGGTTTTGTCGATGGCGGCGGATGGGGCCGGGCCAGCGGTGGAGCATTTGCTTGGCCCCGATCTGGCGGCGGGGCAGTTGCCACAAGCGATTGTGCCGCAGGATCATTGGCAGGCGGCACGCAGCACGGGGGACTGGACGCTGGTTGGCTGTACTGTGTCACCCGGGTTTGATTTTTCAGGCTTTACGCTGGCCGCACCGGGGTTTGATATCCCGATAGCTTAAGCGAAGCAGTCTCGGACTTGCTCCGGGACCTCATCACAACATACGCAAACCGAAAAAGACCAAGAAATTTCGTCCGAAATTTCTTGGTCCTTCAAAGATTTTTCGGACGAAAAATCTTAGCTACACCCGCTGGTCCCCCCACAGGTATTGCATTTCATGCAGGTCCCGTTGCGCACCAGCGTGTAATTGCCGCATTCGCCGCAAGGATCGCCCTCATAGCCCTGCATTTTCGCCTTGTCGCGGGCGGTCAGGCTGCTGGTCGTCTCGACCACCAGCGTCTGCAAAGTCGCCGAGCCTGTCACCAACGAGGCCGGTGCCGTGCTGCTTTGCAGCGCCATCAGATCCTGCGGCATCCGCTTGCGCAGATAGCCGGTGGAGGAGATCTGTTTCAGCACTTCCAGCGACCGCGATGCAGCATTCTCGCTCGGCGTGCGGACATTGGAGACACCTTCCGCCTCGCCCCGACCGATATCGTCGAAAGAGGCGCCTTCGGGTTTCACATGCGCGAGGTCGGTGCGGTCAAGATATGACACGGCCAGTTCGCGGAAGATATAATCCAGAATGGACGTCGCATTCTTGATACTGTCATTGCCTTGCACCATGCCTGCGGGCTCAAACTTGGTGAAGGTGAAAGCATCGACAAATTCTTCCAGCGGCACGCCATATTGCAGGCCCACGGACACGGCGATGGCGAAATTATTCATCATCGCGCGGAAACCGGCACCCTCTTTATGCATGTCGATAAAGATTTCACCCAGCTGCCCGTCTTCATATTCACCGGTGCGCAGATAGACCTTATGCCCGCCGACGATGGCCTTTTGGGTATAACCCTTGCGCCGCTGCGGCATCTTTTCGCGTTCGCGGTTGCGGACCTCCTGAATGATGATCTTTTCGACGATCTTTTCCGCCAGCACGGCGGCCTTGTCATGGTGGTTGCCGCTTTCCAGCACTTCGCGCGCCTCGTCATCATCTTCCACCAAGGCCGAGGCCAGAGGTTGCGACAATTTCGACCCGTCACGGTAAAGCGCATTGGCCTTCACCCCCAGCGACCAGCTGAGTTCATAGGCTTTCTGGCAATCCTCGATCGTCGCATCATTGGGCATGTTGATCGTCTTGGAAATCGCACCCGAGATGAACGACTGTGCCGCTGCCATCATATAGATATGGCTGTCAACGCTTAGATAACGCTTGCCTTTCTTGCCGCAGGGGTTGGCGCAATCGAAGACGGAATAATGCTCTTCGCGCAGGAACGGCGCGCCTTCCAGCGTCATCGTGCCGCAAACGTGGTCATTGGCGGCTTCGATATCCTGCTTGGTATAGCCCAGATGGCGCAGCAGATCGAAGGTCGGGTCGTTCAGTTTCGCCGCGGGGATGCCGAGCGTCTTGGTGCAGAAATCCTGCCCCAGCGTCCATTGGTTGAAGACAAAGCGGATATCGAAGGCAGAGCGCAAAGCGCCTTCGACCTTGTCCAGTTCCGCCTGACCGAAACCGTGGCCGATCAGGCTGGTGTGGTTGATCGCAGGCGCCTGCCCCATGGAGCCATGACCGACCGCATAGGCGATGATCTCTTCAATCTGCGCGGAGCCATAGCCGAGCGTTTCAAGTGCGGCCGGCACAGATTGGTTGATGATCTTGAAATAACCCCCACCGGCCAGTTTCTTGAATTTCACCAACGCAAAATCAGGCTCGATTCCTGTCGTGTCGCAGTCCATCACCAGCCCAATAGTGCCGGTGGGGGCGATGACCGACACCTGTGCGTTGCGATAGCCGTGCTTTTCACCAAGGCGCAAAGCCTCGTCCCATGCGGCGGTGGCGAGTGCCACCAGACGGTCGTCAGGGCAATTGGCATGGTCCAGCGGCACGGGCTTGACGTCCAGCGCTTCATAGCCGCCCGATTTGCCGTAAGCCGCGTTGCGGTGGTTGCGGATCACGCGCAGCATGTGCTTGGCGTTCTTGGCATAGCCCGGAAACGCCCCCAATTCGCCCGCCATTTCGGCAGAGGTCGCATAGGACACACCGGTCATGATCGCGGTCAGGGCAGCGCCCATGGCGCGGCCTTCATCGCTGTCATAGCCAAAGCCCATGTTCATCAGCAGACCGCCGATGTTCGCATAGCCCAGACCCAAGGTGCGGAAATCATAGGACCGCTGGGCGATTTCCTTGGACGGAAACTGCGCCATCATCACGGAAATTTCCAGCGTCACGGTCCACAGACGGGTGGCGTGCATGTAGTCCTCAACCTGAAACTGCCCGTCCTTGTAGAAGGTCAGCAGGTTCATCGAGGCGAGGTTACAGGCGGTGTCATCCAGGAACATATATTCCGAACAGGGGTTCGATCCGCGGATCGCGCCGTCCTCGGGGCAGGTGTGCCAGGCGTTGACGGTGTCATGATACTGGATGCCCGGATCGGCGCAGGCCCATGCGGCATGGCCCACCTGTTCCCACAGATCGCGGGCTTTGATGATCTTGGCGACTTCGCCATTGCGGCGGTTGATCAGTTTCCAATCTTCGTCGTTTTCCACGGCCTTCAGAAAGGCATCGGTGACGCGGATCGAATTGTTGGAATTC
Source organism: Yoonia sp. 67-2 (assembly GCF_035117555.1). Classification (NCBI taxonomy): domain Bacteria; kingdom Pseudomonadati; phylum Pseudomonadota; class Alphaproteobacteria; order Rhodobacterales; family Paracoccaceae; genus Yoonia; species Yoonia sp. 67-2. The sequence continues at coordinate 272,086 of NZ_JAYKPK010000003.1, read as the reverse complement.
TGGCCGGAGACGGAAGAATAGGCTTCCGAATCCCAATCCGTGTCATAGGTCGGAAATTCAATGCTGGTGTGGCCTTGTTTGGCGTAATCCAGCACGCGTTTGATATAGGTCTCGGGGATCGCGGAACGTTTCGCATCCTTGACGGCCTGCGCCAGTGTCTCGTTGGTCTTGGGGTCACAGGCGGCCTCGGACGATCCATCCCACGCCTTAATCGCCGCGAAGATCGCGTTCAGGTAACGTTCGTGCATCTTCGACCCGGCGACGATAGAGGCAACCTTCTGCTCCTCGATCACCTTCCAGTTGATGAATTCCTCGATATCGGGGTGATCCGCATCGACGATCACCATCTTCGCCGCGCGCCGCGTGGTGCCGCCCGATTTGATCGCGCCAGCGGCACGGTCACCGATTTTCAGGAACCCCATCAGGCCGGAGGATTTGCCACCGCCGGAGAGTTTCTCACCCTCGCCACGCAAGCTGGAGAAGTTGGTGCCGGTGCCGGAACCATATTTGAACAACCGCGCCTCACGCACCCACAGGTCCATGATCCCGCCTTCGTTCACCAGATCGTCAGCAACAGATTGGATGAAACAGGCATGCGGCTGGGGATGTTCATAGGAAGAGGCGGATTTGGTCAGCTCACCCGTCTGGTAATCGACATAATAATGCCCCTGCGCCGGGCCATCGATGCCGTAGGCCCAATGCAGGCCGGTGTTGAACCATTGCGGGCTGTTCGGGGCCGCACGCTGGGTCGCCAGCATATAGCGCATTTCATCGAAATAGGCGCGGGCGTCTTCTTCTGTCGTGAAATAGCCGCCCTTCCAGCCCCAATAGGTCCAGGCACCCGCCAGACGGTCGAACACCTGTTTCGCGCTGGTTTCACCGCCGAATGTCGCGTCTTTCGCAGGCACGGATTTCCACAGGAATTCCGGCACGCCCTTTTCCTTGACGCGCTTCACCGCTGACGGCACGCCCGCCTTGCGGAAATATTTCTGCGCGATCACATCTGATGCAACCTGGCTCCAGCCTGCCGGAATCTCGCAATCATCCAGTTTGAAAACAATCGACCCATCCGGGTTGCGGATTTCCGATGTGGTGGTCTTGAAATCCAGCGCTGCATAGGCATCCGCCCCCGCACTGGTGAAATTCCGTTCGATTTTCATGTCTCTGCCCCTTTTCGGTGACCGTCGTTGCGGCCCACATCGGTTAGGCACCGCAGGCGCGGCGCAAATATTCTGGCGATTGCAGCAAGGTGGTCTTTGACACCAAGCATCACTGCCCGGTCATCGACCTTGTGTCGGCTTAGCGCCTGCCTGTTGAATCGTACCCCGTGTCGACGCTGCATCTATGTGTGTGGCGGCAACTTCGACAAGGTGACGCATCTATCCCTAGTGGGTCAACGGGTTTTTCACACAAAATACAGATTTATTCGATTGACGATTGCGCCAACCGCTGGGCGCTCTGGCCGGCAGTGATTCATCCACTAAACTGTCCACAGAACAGGCGCTGGAGCGAGAGCCAGGAAACCCTTTACGCGGATAGGTTTAGCGGCGATATTTCTGCGCCCGGATGAAATTGCCCACATCACTGCGCCCGAAATGCAGGCAGATTGCGGATCGGCGAAAGGTGACCACGGCGCAACAATGCGGCGCGTTAATCTTTTTGTCGCTTCCGTCGGAACAACGCGCAGCCCTGATGTGGGCAGACCGACTCAGTCGCCGTCGTCGATCCGACAATACCCGGATTGCGGCGCATTCAACGCGTGCAGCCGGTGTTGCAAAAATTGCGCTTCTGCCGATGTCGGCGCCAGTGCAATCGCCGTGCCATAGGCAATGGCCGCCTCGTCCCGCGCATCCGTTGCCGCCAACAAAGCCGCCCGCGCCGCGTGCCAAGGCTGATAATCCGCAAGGTCAGTCGCAAGGCTTTCCACCATAGCCAGCCCGCGCGCAGGATCACCAGCCTCGGCCATTGCGACAGCGGCGTTGAGCGCGACGACAGATGTGGGTTCGTGCCGGTAAAGCGCCGCATAGAGTGCCGCAATCTGTGGCCAGTCCGGGGCCGGATCGGCCATCTGGCAATCGGCAATCGCCGCCTTGATCTGGAATGGGCCAGGCTGCCGCCGCGCCACGGCGCGGGCCAGCACGGCGCGGCCTTCGCTGATCCGCACGACATCCCACAGGTGACGGTCCTGATCGGCGGGCGGCAGGCTGGCCCCATCGGGCGCGATACGCGCCGCGCGGCGGGCGGCGGTCAGCAGCATCATCGCCAGCGCGCCTTCGACCTCTGCATCCTCCGGGTGCAAGCGGTCAATCAACCGCATCAGATATTCCGCCTCTCGGCACAGATCGCGCGGCTCCTCTGGCCCAGCAACATAGCCGGTGGTGAAAATCAGGTAGATCGTGGTCAGCACAGTCTTCAGCCGGGCGGGCCATTGGTCGGCTTCGGGCACGGCAAAGGGGATACCAGCCGCCGCGATCTTGGCCTTGGCGCGGCTGATGCGCTGGCCCATGGTGGTTTCTGTGTCCAGAAAGGCGCGGGCAATTTCAGGCGTGGTCAGCCCGCAGACGGTCCGCAAGGTCAGGGCAATGCGCGACTTCGGCTCCAGCGCCGGATGGCAGCACGCGAAAATCAGGCGCAGGCGCTGGTCGGGGATATCATCGGAATCAGGCGCATCATCCTGTGCGCGCAGCAGGGTAAGCGCCTGCGCCTTGCGCGTATCGCGCGCCGCCCCGCGCAGCCGGTCGATGGCCTTGCGCCGGGCGACCTGCAACAGCCAGCCCGCAGGCGATACAGGCAGGCCGGACCGGCCCCAATGGGTGAGGGCCGACACAGCCGCTTCCTGTAACACCTCTTCCGCAAGGCTCAGATCCCGCAGGCCCGCAGCCAAAGCTGAAATAAGCCGCCCCCGATCCGCCCGCATCACGCGATCAAGCTCGCACGCAATCGCAATGGCGCTGGTCGGGCCGGGGGCGGGATTGGTCATCAGGTCAGCTCGCCGGGTTATAATCCATCAGCGGACGCACCTCGATCGTGCCAAAGGCCGCCGAAGGGATCAGCGCGGCATAGCGCAGGGCGGCATCAAGATCCGCCACGTCGATGACATAATAGCCGCCCAGATGTTCGCGGGTTTCCGCAAAAGGGCCATCCATGGTTTCCACTTTGCCCGCCTTGAGGCGCAGCGATGTTGCGGTTTCGACGCCTTGCAGCCCTTCGCCGCTGCGCAGGACGCCATCGGCCTTCATCTGTTCGTTCGCGGCGAAGTAACCGCTCATCATCTGCTCGAATTCAGGCGTGCCATAGGCCGGTTCCAGCGCCGGGTCATTGTAGATCAACAGCATATATTGCATGGGTCTTCTCCTATTCGAAAACTTCGACGGGCCGAACTTCGACCGATCCATAGCGGGCCACGGGGATTTCGGCTGCAAAGGCCAAGGCATCGTCCAGCGTCGCTGCCTCGATGAGATAAAAACCACCAAGATGCTCGCGCGTTTCGGCAAAGGGCCCGTCGATGGTTTCAACCTGCCCCGCCGGCCGTTTCACGGTCGTTGCGGTTTGCGCGCCCAGCAGACCTTCGCCCGCCAGAACGGTCGCGCGGTCTTTCATCCTTTCGTCCAGGCTAAAGAAGTCGGCCATCATCGCGTCGCATTCGGGGGTGCCGGGGACCGGGTTCTTGTCCGGTGCGGCATAAAGCAAAATCATGTATTTCATGGGAAATATCCTTTTACAGGCCAAGAATGTGGATGGCGATGCAGACCATCGCATTCAGCGCCGCCAGAATATTGGTGCCGTTCCCGACATAGCGCAGCGGATGACCGGCATTGTCCGGCACTAGCCCGAAAGGATGCGCAATGCGCCCGATCAGTAACAAAGCGCCTGAGATATGCAGCCAGATCGCCGGTGTCCCCATACCTTCAGCCAGAATCATCAGGATCAGCACGAAAGCCGACCATTCGGCGCAATTCCCGTGCTGGCGGATGCGCTGCAACAACAGCGGATTGCCACCATCTCCAAAGGACAGGCCTGTGTTTGAACGCAGTGCGGACACGCGGAACCACAGGATCAGATAGATCGCCGCCACCGGCAGCGCGTAAAGAGGCGTAATAGCAAAAATCATGGTCATTCCTTTTCAGTATCGTGTTTCGATACTCCAAGGACGTCTGCGTTTTGTAAATTTCGACATGGGTTGGAAAATATTTTTCAGACCTGCACAACGCTAGGTCGCCTGACAGATTTGCGAGCCAAGCTCGACAAGACTATCACGCAAAACATCAATAGCGCCCTAAAGGCGATCTATCCAACAGTGATGACTGGATTTTCATGGTCGGGGCGGAGAGATTCGAACTCCCGACCCTCTGTTCCCAAAACAGATGCGCTACCAGGCTGCGCTACGCCCCGAACCATGGCGTGTCTTTAGCTACACTCAAATGATTTGAAAAGCCCTAAAGACCAAACTTTTCGTCACAAGGCAAAATTGCTTCCGGACCAAAGCTGGGGTGCTGCATGACATCGCCGACATCAATGCCCAGACGCCGCGACAGCCCGCCATTGATCTCTAAAACCATCTGCACACCGTCGCCACCGGGGATCGGTGTCAAATCGCCCGGCACGGCATTTTCATGCAATTCCAGAATTTCACCATCGGGGCTGGCGAATAACATATCCAAGGGAATCAATGTGTTCTTCATCCAGAAGCTGACCGCTTGCGGTTCTTCGTAGATGAACAACATGCCCGACATGCGCGGCATCTCTTCTACATACATCAGCCCTTGGGCGCGCTCGGCGGGGGTATCGGCAATCTCGACCGTGAACCCCGCCTGCCCCCAATCGCCGACAATCGTGACCCTGTCATCAGCACAGGCCGCCATCGCCATCTGCGATGTCAACGTCAGTGCGAACCCCAGGATCACTGCCTTCATTTGACCGCGCTTTCCCATCCGACAACCTCGATCGCCATGCGCCCGCGTTCGCCGTCCACCAGACGCAGGCCGACAGCCTCGCCCGATTGCAGGTCCGACAGGCCGGACCGGCGCAACACTTCGACATGCACGAAGACATCTTCGGCTTTTCCGAACACATTGGCAAATCCAAATCCCTTGGATTTATCGAACCATTTGACGCGGGCCGGTTCCACCGGGCGGCTGGCGATATCGGCCGGGGTGAAATCCATCATGTCACGCAGCGGCAAGGCGGAATCCGTCTGCGGCGGCGTGATCGAGATCACTTCAACAGCCTGCAACCCACGCTGGGTATCCTGTACCATCAGATCGATCCGGGACCCGTCCACGACAGAGCCCTGGCCAAAATTACGCAACACATTGGCATGCAACAAAATATCTGGTCCGCCCAGCTCTGCGATAACAAAGCCAAACCCTTTGGTGGGGTCAAACCACTTTACCAAGCCCTGCACGCGCCGACGGTAGGCGGTGTCTTCCGTTTCCATTTTTTCTTCCTTTTGACGCGATGTCTGTCCTGCACCGCATCTTTCAACGTTCCGACACTCACACGCTAACCAAGGCAAGCCCCGCAGCATGCAATCTAAAAAAACCAACGCCCTAGGGGTTAAGACGGGTCACTGTCCAACCATCTTTTGGCGTCTGACGCGACCACCGAAACCGGTCGTGCAAACGAAAAGCACCATCTGACCAAAACTCAATCTCAAGCGGCGTAATCCGGAACCCGCCCCAATGTGCAGGGCGTTTTGGATTGGTTCCATGGGTCGCTGTAGCTTTTGCCACCTCAGCCATCAACGCCGCACGTGACGTCAAAGGTTGTGACTGCCGCGATGCCCATGCGCCAAGACGGCTTTTGAGCGATCGCGACTGATAATAAGCATCTGCGACCGGACCATCCTCGCGCGTGACAAGTCCGCGAACGCGGATCTGGCGCGCCAGCGACTTCCAGTGCATCACGAATGCCGCTTTGCCTGTCGCTGAAATTTCAACGGCCTTGCGACTTTCGTAATTGGTGTAGAACACAAATGCCGCCGCTTCGATCTCCTTTAACAAAACCATTCTTACATTTGGCAGCCCTGTCTCGTCGACCGTCGCCAACGCAATCGCGTTGGGGTCGGTCGATTCCGATTCTTCCGCCGCCCGCAACCAATGCTGGGCAATCAAAAATGGGTCTTCACCCGCAAAAATCCCCGTGCGATCAGACAATGCCGATCCTCCTTGCGGCCCCCAACCTAAAACTTAAGATCAATCAAGGACAGTAGCAACCATTTTGACATATTGTTCCCACGATGCAGGTATCTAGGCAACCCCCCGATACCCGTGCTAGGGACGTGCAAAGTAATTACAAAGGTTGCAAGCAATGTCATCACAATTGATGCAAGGCAAGCGCGGGCTGATCATGGGCCTCGCGAATGACAAATCCATCGCATGGGGGATCGCCAAGGCCTGTGCCGATGCAGGTGCGGAACTTGCGTTTTCCTATCAGGGCGAAGCCTTGCTCAAGCGCGTGCAGCCGCTGGCGCAATCGGTCGGTTCGGACACGATCCTGCCCTGCGATGTCGGTGATGAAGCCTCGATTGATGAGCTCTTCTCAGCACTTAACGAAAAATGGGGCAAGCTCGATTTTGTCGTCCATGCCATCGGATTTTCCGACAAGAACGAATTGCGCGGCCGCTACGTCGACACCAGCCGGTCCAATTTCGCGATGTCGATGGATATCTCGGTTTATTCCTTCACTGCAGTCGTGCAGCGCGCTGAAAAGATGATGACAGAGGGCGGGTCCTGCCTGACGCTCACCTATTACGGCGCGGAAAAGGTGATGCCCCATTACAATGTCATGGGCGTGGCCAAGGCCGCGCTCGAAGCCTCCGTGCGCTACCTTGCAGAAGATTTGGGCAAGAAGAACATCCGCGTCAACGCGATCAGCGCCGGCACGATCAAGACACTGGCTGCGTCAGGCATCGGGGATTTCCGCCTGATCATGAAATGGAACGAATATAACTCGCCCCTGCGCCGCACCGTGACGCAGGAAGAGGTCGGAAAATCCGCGCTCTACCTCCTGTCCGATCTGGCCAGTGCCGTAACGGGTGAAATCCTGCATGTCGATTCCGGCTATCACGTCGTCGGCATGAAAGCCGTCGACGCCCCTGATATCACCAAGGAATAGGACGAAGCCATGACCGACCGTCTGCCGCATGAAAAAGGCTTTCACATTTCCTGGGATCAGATCCACCGCGACAGCCGCGCCCTGGCTTGGCGGCTGGACGGCGAAGGCCCCGATGATGGCGCATGGCGCGCCGTGGTCGCGATCACCCGTGGCGGCATGGCACCGGCGATGATCGTGGCGCGCGAACTCGATATCCGCACAGTCGATACGATCAGCGTGAAAAGCTATGACAACCAGAACCAGGCCGAGGCGCGGGTGCTGAAATCCCCCGATGCGGAATTGATGGGCGATGGCACCGGCATCCTGATCGTCGATGATCTGGTCGACAGCGGCAAGACGCTGGAACTGGTCCGCAGCCTCTACCCCAAGGCACATTTCGCCACCGTCTATGCCAAACCCAAAGGCCGCCCGCAAGTTCAGACCTTCATCACCGAAGTCAGCCAAGACACATGGATCTTCTTTCCATGGGACATGGCCCTGCAATATGTCGAACCCTACCGCGGCAAAGATTAACATCGTCAGAGTATAAATATCCCCGCCGGAGGCATAAAAGTCTTTCTGGCGCCACGGTAACAGGACATGCTATGCCAAAGACCCGCACCGCCGCCACCTTTCCACCGCCGGTGATGGCAGCGCGGCGCTGGCTTGACGGCGTGACCCATCCCACCGACCGCCCGCTGATCAATGTCAGTCAGGCAGCACCCGTTGCCGCACCGCCGCTGGCCTTGCGGCAGGCCTTGGCCGAAATCGTGCTGCATGAGGCCGAGGCGCATCTTTACGGCCCCGTGCTGGGTCTGCCCGCATTACGCGCTGAAATCGCGCAGCAATGGACCACAGCCTATGGCGGTCAGGTCCTGCCTGCTCAGGTCGGCATCACATCGGGCTGCAATCAGGCCTTCGCCGCTGCGATCAGCGCCCTTTGCGGCGAAGCGGATGAGGTGATCCTGCCGATCCCCTATTACTTCAACCATCGCATGTGGCTGGATATGTCCGGCGTGACGACCATTCCCCTGCCCTGCGGCCAAGACCTGATCCCCGACGCGGATGAGGCTGCCCTGTTGATCACCCCGCGCACCCGCGCCATCGTGCTGGTCAGCCCCAACAATCCCTGCGGCGTGGAATATCCCGCCAGCACTTTGCGCGCTTTCATGGATCTCGCCCGCGCCCATAACATCGCGCTAATCGTCGATGAAACTTACCGCGATTTCGACAGCCGCACAGGTGCTGCGCACGATCTGTTCCGCGGTCCTGCTTGGGATGACACGCTGATCCAGCTTTATTCGTTCTCCAAGGCCTACCGGCTGACCGGCCACCGTGTCGGCGCGATCCTGACCAACCCCGCACGGCTGGCCGAGATCGAGAAATTCCTTGATACCGTCGCGATCTGCCCAAATCAGATCGGGCAACGCGCCGCCCTTTGGGGGATGCAGAACCTTGGTCAGTGGCTGGCCGGGGAACGGGATGAAATCCTCGACCGGCGTGCGGCGATCAGTGATCATTTCCCGGCGCTTGCGGCAAAGGGGTGGAAACTGCTCGGCGTCGGGGCCTATTTCGCCTATCTGGAACATCCCTTCGCGATCTCATCAGCCGATCTCGCGCAACGGCTGGTCAAGGATGCCAGCATCCTGCTCCTGCCCGGCACCATGTTCATGCCAGATGATCTGCCCGGCGGTGAAAGCCAGCTGCGCATCGCTTTCGCCAATATCGACCGGGCAGAGATCGAAACCCTGTTCGACCGGCTGGCAAAGGTCAGCGTCTGACCCTTGCACCCAAGGGCCTAGCCCCCTATTCATGCGCGACACTACAGGGCGGAGCGGCAACAGATGGCACAGAAGAAGAAAACCAGTATCGGCGCATGGATCATCGTCGGCGTGATCCTTGTCGGGCTGGCCGGTTTCGGTACCGGCGGGCTGACCGGCAATGTCCGCAGCCTTGGGTCCGTGGGTGACAAGGATGTCACCGTGACCGCCTATCAGCGGGCACTGGACGATCAGATCCGCAGCCTGTCTGCGCAATTCGGCTCGCAGATCTCGTTCCAGCAGGCACAGGCCTTCGGGATCGACCAGCAAGCCTTGCAGCAGGTGGTCCTGACTCGCACACTTGATAACGAAGCGGCGCAAATGGGTATTTCTGCCGGGGACGCGGCGGTCTTTGACCGGGTCCGCGCGATTCAGGCGTTTCAGGGCGCGGGCGGTTTCAACCGCGATACGTACCGGCTTGTGCTGCAACAATCCGGCCAGACCGAATCCCAGTTTGAATCTGAAATCCGCGAAGACCTCGCGCGCACTCTGCTGCAATCCGCCGTCGTGGGTGGCGTGCCCACCCCCGCCGCCCCCGCCGATACAGTTGTACGCTACCTCAGCGAAGCCCGCGATCTGACCTTGGTCCGGGTTGATGCGTCGGCACTGACCGCCCCCGTGCCCGGTGCCACCGATGACGACGTGCAGGCCTTCTATGACGCAAACGCCGATCAGTTCACGCTGCCCGAAGCGCGCGAGATCACCTATGCGTGGATGACACCCGCGATGATCGAAGGCGAGATGGAGGTCACCGACGCCGCCTTGTCCGCGCTTTACGAACAGCGCATCGCCGAATTCGTTCAACCCGAACGTCGCCTTGTTGAACGGCTGAACTTCACCGATCCTGCCGCAGCCGAAGCCGCGTCGGATCGGCTGGAAGCAAATGAAATCACCTTTGACGATCTGGTCACCGAACGTGGTCTGAGTCTGACCGATATCGACCTTGGCGATGTCGCCCGGGATGAATTGCCCGACGAAACGGCAGAGGCTGTTTTCACCGCGTCCCCCGGCACGATTGTCGGCCCGTTCCCGACGACCCTCGGCGCGGCCCTGTTCCGGGTCAATGCCGTGCTGAACGCACAGGAAATCACGCTGGAAGAAGCCAGTGACGACCTGCGCGTCGAACTCGCAGCCGAAGCCGCACGCGAAGTGATCAATCAGGATTACGACCGGATCACCGATCTTCTGGCCGGTGGTGCCTCGCTCGAAGATCTGGCCGAAACCACCGATCTGGAACTTGGCACGATCAGCTGGACCCCTGATGTCACCGACGGTATCGCCGCCTATGAAACGTTCCGCACCGCCGCAGAAGAAGCGACCGAAGGTGCCTTCCCCCGGCTTGAAGTCCTGTCCGATGGCGGCGTCTTTGCCCTGCGCCTTGATGGGGTGACCCCTGCCCGCGTGCCACCGCTGGAGGATATCCGCGATCAGGTAGCCGAAGCCTGGCAATTGCAGGCCCAGCAACAGGCCGTTCTCGCCCGTGCAGAGGAAATCGCCGCCACAATCGAAGCTGACACCAATCTGGAAGACCTGGGTCTGACCCCGCGTGTGGAGACCAACCTGACCCGCCGCAGCTTTGTCGAGGAAACACCGGAAGGCTTCAACGATATCGCCTTCGCCATGGACCTTGGTGAAACCCGCGTCGTGGATGCAGGTGATTCTGCCCTGATCGTCCGTCTGGACCGCGTGGCAGAGGCGGATCCCGCCGCCACCGATCAGGACGCCCAACGTGCCGCGATTGCTGACAATCTCTCCGCAGGTATCGCGCAGGATCTGTTCGACGCCTATGCCGCTACGGTGCAGCAAAACACCCGCATCAATATCAATCAGGGCACGGTCGATTCCGTGAATGCCCAGCTGCAATAGGTGCGCCATGGCCTTACTGCCCGATTATGACAGCTTCGCCCGCCGCTATGATGCGGGCGAAAACCAGATCGTCTATACCCGTATCGCCGCTGATCTGGACACGCCGGTCTCCTTGATGCTGAAACTGACCGAGGCTGGCACCAACGCTTTCATCCTCGAAAGCGTCACAGGTGGCGAAATCCGGGGCCGCTATTCGATGATCGGCATGAACCCCGATCTGATCTGGGAATGTCGCGACACGACATCCCGCGTCAACCGCGCCGCGCGCTATGATGCCGATGCCTGGGAGGATATGCCGGGCGATCCTTTGGCCGCATTGCGCGCCATCATCGCCGAATCGCGCATCGATCTGCCTGCGGGTCTGCCCGCCGCCTCTGCTGGGCTGTTTGGCTATCTGGGGTATGACATGATCCGGCTGGTCGAACATCTGCCCGATGTGAACCCCGATCCCCTGGGCCTGCCCGATGCGGTAATGCTGCGCCCCTCTGTCGTGGCCGTGCTGGACGGTGTGAAAGGCGATGTGATTCTCGTCGCCCCCGCCTATGTCCGCTCCGGCCTGTCGGCCAAAGCCGCCTATGCGCAGGCCGCCGAACGGGTCATGGATGCGCAACGCGCGCTGGACCGGTCCCTGCCGCAACACAGCCGCGCCTTGGCCGATCCGGCGGATGTGGCACCGCCGGTGTCCAATTTCAGCCATAGCGGCTATCTGCAGGCGGTGGAAAAGGCCAAAGACTACATCCGCGCCGGCGATATCTTCCAGGTCGTCCCCTCGCAACGCTGGACGCAGGAATTCCGCGAACCGCCCTTTGCGCTCTATCGGTCCTTGCGCCGCACCAACCCGTCGCCCTTCATGTTCTTTTTCAACTTCGGTGGTTTTCAGGTGATCGGGGCAAGCCCCGAAATCCTTGTCCGCGTCTTTGGCAAAGAGGTCACGATCCGCCCCATCGCCGGCACAAGGCCGCGCGGTGCGACACCTGCGCAGGATGACGCGAACGAGGCGGATTTGCTGGCCGATCAGAAGGAACTCGCCGAACATCTGATGCTGCTCGATCTGGGGCGCAATGATACCGGCAAGGTTTCCAAGATCGGCACCGTCCGCCCGACCGAACAATTCATCGTCGAACGCTACAGCCATGTGATGCATATCGTGTCCAATGTCGTGGGCGAGCTGGCCGATGATCAGGACGCGCTGTCCGCCTTTTTCGCAGGCATGCCCGCAGGTACGGTATCCGGCGCGCCCAAGGTCCGCGCGATGCAGATCATCGACGAATTGGAACCCGAAAAGCGCGGCGTCTATGGCGGCGGCTGCGGCTATTTCAGCGCCAATGGCGATATGGATATGTGTATCGCCCTGCGCACCGCGGTGTTGCAGGATGAAAAACTATATATCCAGGCTGGTGGCGGCGTCGTCTATGACAGCGACCCGGAAGCAGAATATCAGGAAACCGTGCATAAATCCAACGCGATCCGCAAGGCAGCAGCGGATGCGCGGATGTTTCAGGGCGGCGGTAACTGAGCGATCAGCACCGCCGAGACCGGCACCAGTGACATCTGAGCCGGATCGCTGCGATTGGCCCAGCTGCGCAACGCCGCCAGCGTATCGTGCGTCGCATGGCCGAGAACAACCGCATCCCCGGTCTGGCGCGCACGGAAAGACGCCTGCGCCAGATTGCGTTCAATCGCGGCCTGCGTCTCGCCCGCGCCATCAATCTCGCGGCTGATCAGAGCGGTCGGCGCATCGCCCGTCGCAGCAGGCCGCATCGCGTCCAGCCCGCGCGGCATGCTCACGAATCCGCGCCCGTCAGCCGCCACCCATTGCATGACCTGATCGGCGACAACACCATCCGCCTCTGGCCCGGTCCCGTCCGAGAAAACCGCAATCGCCTCTGGCACAGAAGTGAACGCCGCCTGATAGGTGACCTCTATATTTGATGGCCGCGCGCCCTGTGGCAGGCGCGCCTCCAGCACCACTTCGATTCCCGCCGCGCGATAGGCACGCATCCGCTCGGTGACATCGGGGGCGGCGGCATTCAGCACCATTGTCGGCACGAAAGGCAGGCTGGCGATCACCGCAGGCGCGTCCCGCATCGCCGGGTCATCCATCAGGACAACCGCCACCAGCGGCAGATCAGCGGCATAATCGAAAACAGCAGCATAGCGCATCAGGGGGGGTGTCGCGGGACCCATATCCTCGACCAGTTCGGGTTCAGGTTCTGTACCGGGGCGGTTGACGCGCACCGCAGGGGCCGGTGGCGGCGCAGGCTCTGCCGCAGGTGCTGGCAGATTTTCGACAGAAGATGGCGGCGAAACAGCGACTTTGGGTGGATCAGGCTGCAGATCTTCCGGCTCCGGCAGTTCCACCGCAGGCTCCGGCGGGTTGGTCATGCTCTCAACCTGCGGTGCCACCGGAGGCACAGGAACCGAAAGGTCGGGTTGTTCCACCACCTCAGGCTCCGGCTCCACTGCCGCAGGTGGCGGCACGACGGCCACAGGCACCGGATCATTCAAAACCGGCGGCTCCGCCGTCAAAGACGCCACCACCAGCCCGGTGCCCCCCAGCACAAATGCCATTGCAGAACCTGCCAGAAATGATCGCATCTTACCCGCCCGTCTTGATTTACCGCCCAAGGCCTTGACGCTGCCCCGCCTTGCGGCCCATGTATGGCTGCACTTATACCGCCAGCTTTGCCACGGGCGGTAGCCCCATTTCCACGATGCCGGGACCAGCCATGCTGCTTTTGATCGATAATTACGACAGTTTCACCTATAATCTTGTCCATTACCTGGGCGAGCTTGGGGCCGATGTCGTCGTGCGCCGCAATGACGCGCTGGATGTGCAGCAGGCCATGGCGATGAACCCGTCCGCCATCGTGCTGTCGCCGGGTCCCTGCGATCCCGCGCAGGCAGGCATCTGCCTGCCCTTGGTCCATGCCGCTGCCGAAACCGGCCTGCCGCTCCTTGGCGTCTGCCTTGGCCATCAGGCGATTGGTCAGGCGTTCGGCGGCAAGGTCATCCGCTGCCACGAAATCGTCCATGGCAAGATGGGCCAGATGCGGCACAAGGGTCAGGGCCTCTTCGCCGGTCTGCCCAGCCCTTTCGCCGCCACCCGCTATCATTCACTGGTGGTCGACCGCACCACCCTGCCCGATTGTCTGGACATCACCGCCGATCTGGAAGACGGCACCATCATGGGCCTGCAACATAAAACCCTGCCGATCCACGGCGTGCAATTCCACCCTGAAAGCATCCGGTCCGAACACGGCCACGCCTTGCTGCGCAACTTTCTGGATATCGCAAAGGTGCCCGCATGACCGACGCGATGAAACCCTTGATCTACGCCGCGTCCGAAGGGCCTTTGTCCCGGTCGCAGGCGGAAGAAGCCTTTGGCTATCTTTTCGCTGGTGAGGCCACGCCCGCCCAGATCGGCGGCCTGCTGATGGCGCTGCGCGCAAGGGGCGAGGCGGTGTCAGAATATGCCGCTGCCGCCGCCGTGATGCGCGCCCATTGCGTGCCGGTGAAAGCGCCAGAAGGGGCCATGGATATCGTCGGCACCGGCGGCGATGGCAAACACACGTTGAACATCTCGACCGCGACCGCCTTTGTCGTGGCAGGCGCAGGTGTGCCGGTCGCCAAACACGGCAACCGCAACCTGTCATCGAAATCCGGCACCGCCGATGTGCAAAGCGCCTTGGGTATCAACGTCAACGTCACGCCAGACGTGGTAGAACGCGCGATAGCCGAGGCCGGGATCGGTTTCATGATGGCCCCCTTGCACCATCCCGCAATGCGTCATGTCGGGCCGGTGCGGTTGGAGCTTGGCTGCAAAACGATCTTTAACATCTTGGGACCATTGACAAATCCCGCAGGTGTGAAACGGCAACTGACAGGGGCTTTTGCCATCGACCTGATCCATCCGATGGCCGAAACCCTGCAACAATTGGGCTCTGAAAAAGCATGGCTGGTCCACGGCAGCGATGGCACCGATGAGATCACAATCTGCGGGGCGACCTCTGTCGCCGTGCTGGAAAACGGGCGCATCACCTCCCGCCAGATCCACCCCGAGGATGCAGGCCTGCAAGAACATCCCTTCCGCGATATCATCGGTGGCACACCCGAAGACAACGCCGTGGCCCTGCGTGCCTTGCTCGACGGCGCACCCGGTGCCTACCGCGACGCCGTGCTGTTCAACGCCGCCGCCGCCCTCGTCGTGGCCGACAAGGCCGCATCCTTGACCGAAGGCGTGGAGATTGCCCGCGACAGCATCGACAGCGGCAAGGCGAAGGCAGGCCTCGCTGCCCTCGTCCGCATCACGCAAGGCTGATGTTTGACCTGACCCGGCTGGGCGCATGGGCTGATCTGCCATTCTTCGCCGATGATCTGCCGCAGATCACGGCGCAGCTTAACGCGGATATCCTGCCGCCACCCGCGCTGACCTTCACGGCCTTGGAACTTTGCCAACCGCAGGCGACAAAAGTCGTGATCCTCGGCCAGGACCCCTATCACACCGATCACAAGGCCGACGGACTGGCCTTTTCCATAACCCCCAGTTTCACCGGCAATCTGGCCAGCCTTGGCAATATATTCAAGGGAATCCAATCAGATACCGGTCAAACCAGAACCAAAACCAACCTGCACGATTGGGCCGGCCAAGGCGTGTTGCTCCTCAACACCGCGCTCTCTGTCGCGCCCGGGCAGGCAGGCGCACATGCCAAAATCGGCTGGTCCGCGTTGGTCCAGCAGGTGCTGGCCCGTCTTGACCCAGCCCCGCGCGCCTTCATCCTCTGGGGGGCCCATGCGCAGAAATACAGCACCCATCTGGCCGCCCATCACCTGATCCTGAGCTCCGCACATCCGTCACCCTTGTCAGCCCACAGGGGCTTTTTCGGGTCACGGCCATTTTCAAAGGTCAACCAATGGCTTATGGATCGGGGTGAATTTCCAATAAACTGGGCGGACCCATGACCGATATCCTCGCGAAGATCAAAGCCTATAAGCTGGAAGATGTGGCGCAGCGCAAAGCCGCCCTGCCCCAGGCCGAGATCGAGGCACATGCCCGCGCCGCCGCCCCCGTGCGCGGCTTCGCCGATGCCTTGGCCGATGCCAGCCGCGAAGGTTACGGCTTGATCGCCGAGATCAAGAAAGCCAGCCCCTCCAAGGGCCTGATCCGCGCCGATTTCGACCCGGCCGCACTGGCGCAAGCCTACCAACAAGGCGGCGCCACCTGCCTGTCGGTCCTCACCGACGGCCCGTCCTTTCAGGGCGACGACAGCTATCTGGCCTTGGCCCGCGACGCCTGCGACCTGCCCGCCCTGCGCAAGGATTTCCTCTATGATCCCTGGCAAGTCGCTGAATCCCGCGCCTTGGGGGCGGATTGCATCCTGATCATCATGGCCTCCGTCAGCGATGCGCAGGCACAGGAACTTGAACAGGCCGCGATCCAATGGAACATGGATGTGCTGATCGAGGTGCATGACAAAGACGAACTCGACCGCGCAATCCTGCTGCAATCGCCGCTGATCGGGATCAACAACCGCAACCTCAAGACATTTGAGGTGACTCTGGACACAACACGCAAACTCTCGAAACTCGTCCCCGAGGACCGTAAGGTCGTCTGCGAAAGCGGGTTGTTCACCCCCGAAGACCTCGCCGATATGGCCCGCTATGGCATCCGCGCCTTCCTGATCGGGGAAAGCCTGATGCGGCAGGAGGATGTCGCCAGCGCCACGGCCCACCTGCTGGCCAATCCCGCGACCGGAGGTGTCATGTGACCGGGCTGACGCATTTCGACGCCGAGGGTCAGGCCCATATGGTCGATGTCTCCGGCAAGGCGGTCACCGACCGCATCGCCGTGGCCGAGGCGCATATCGTGATGTCGGGCGCGACCCTCGCGCTGATCACCGAAGGCCGCGCGAAAAAAGGCGATGTGCTGGGCATCGCCCGGATCGCGGGGATCATGGGGGCGAAAAAAACCGCCGATCTTATCCCGCTCTGCCACCCTTTGCCGATCACCAAGGTCAGCGTGGAATTGACCCCCGACACGACCCTGCCCGGCATCCGCATCAGCGCCACGGTCAAAACCAGCGGCCAAACCGGGGTAGAGATGGAGGCGCTCACCGCCGCCAGCACCGCCGCCCTGACGATCTATGACATGGTCAAGGCCGTGCAAAAAGACATGGTCATCGGCGGCTTGCGCGTCACGCTGAAAGACGGCGGCAAATCGGGCCGCTTCACAGCCCCATGATCTCCGTCGATGACGCCCTTGCCAAACTCTTCACGCTGGTTGATCCCCTGCCCGCGCAACTGGTGCCCCTGCGCCAGGCCGCAGACCGGGTCCTTGCCCAAGACGTCAGCGCCCTGCGCGACCAGCCGCCTTTCGCCGCCTCTGCAATGGATGGCTATGCGATCAAATCGACCGAATACCAGCACGGCACCTCCTTGCACGTCATCGGCGAATCCGCCGCCGGCCACGGCTGGCACGGCACCCTCACCCAAGGCCAAGCAATCCGCATCTTCACCGGCGCGCCCGTGCCGGACGGGGCCGATCACGTGGTCATTCAGGAAAATGTCATCCGCGACGGCGACCGGATCACGATCACCGACACGACCGACCAAGGCAGCAACATCCGCCCCAAAGGCGGCGATTTCCGCAGCGGCGACCAGATCAAAGCGCCCCGCCTGCTGTCCCCCGCCGATATCGCGCTGCTGGCATCCATGAACATCGCGCAGGTCCCCGTCACCCGCAAACCTGTGGTCGCGATCATCGCCACCGGCGACGAACTCGTCCAACCCGGTGAAACCCCCGGACCCGATCAGATCATCGCCTCCAACAGCTACGGCCTCGCGGCGCTGATCGCGGCGCAGGGCGGCAAGGCCCGGCTGCTGCCCATCGCGCGCGACAATGTTCCGGCGCTGGAACAGGCCTTCACCCTTGCCAGTGACGCCGATCTGATCATCACCATCGGCGGCGCCTCGGTCGGCGATCATGATCTGGTAGGGCAAGTCGCGCTGGCCATGGGCATGGACCGCGCCTTTTACAAAATCGCCATGCGCCCCGGCAAACCGCTGATGGCGGGCAAACTGGGGCGCTCCGCGATGATCGGCCTGCCCGGCAACCCGGTCTCGGCCATGGTCTGCGGCCATGTCTTCGTGCTGCCGGTGCTGCGCAAAATGCGCGGCCTCGGCACCGAAGCACCGATGCAAACCGCCCGCCTCACCCATGACACGCCCGCCAACGGCCCGCGCGCGCATTATACCCGCGCCTATCTGGACGCGGGCCGCGTCACGATCTTCGACCGCCAGGACAGCAGCCTGCTCACCGTTCTGGCCGAGGCCAATTGCCTCGCCCTGCGCCCGCCGCATGACCAAGCACGCAAAGCCGGCGAAGACATACAAATCCTCCCACTCTGACAGCTTCTTATTTCTCCAAATACTCCTGCTCTACGCCCGGTGATTGCAAGGCAATTGACACAAAACGGGAACATCGCTAGAACATAAGCACAACAAGCGAAGGGGCACCCAAATGTTGACCAAAAAGCAACTCGACCTTCTGGCCTTCATCCATGGGCGCGTGCAGCGCGACGGGATCCCCCCCAGCTTTGACGAGATGAAAGAGGCGCTGGATTTACGCTCCAAATCCGGCATCCACCGGCTGATCACCGCCTTGGAAGAACGCGGTTTCATCCGCCGTCTGGCGCATCGCGCCCGCGCGCTCGAAATTCTGAAATTGCCCGACAGCATGACAAAAACCGGCTTTACCCCCCGGGTGATCGACGGTGACAAGCGTGACAAGATCCCTGCCGCCGCCATGGCGGTGGAAACCGGGTCGCTGTCGCTGCCCGTCATGGGCCGCATCGCTGCCGGTGTCCCGATCGAGGCGATTTCCGAAGTCTCCCACCATATCCATGTCCCGCAAAGCATGCTGGGCAAAGGCGATCATTACGCGCTTGAGGTCAAAGGCGATTCGATGATCGAAGCTGGCATCAATGATGGCGATGTCGTGGTGATCCGCGAAACCAGCACGGCCAATAACGGCGATATCGTCGTGGCCTTGGTCGCAGATCAGGAAGCCACGCTGAAACGGTTCCGCCGCAACGGCAGCACCATCGCGCTTGAGGCTGCAAACCCGGCCTATGAAACCCGCGTTTTCCGCGATGATCAGGTCAAGGTGCAGGGCCGTCTTGTCGGGCTGATCCGCACTTACTGACGGCTCAGCACCAGCGCCGCTGCGGGCGGTCCATCGCGCCCGTTCCACGGCCGGTTGCCGGCGGCAGTTTGTGCTGTGGCAATGATCAGGTCACCATCCGCACCAAGATCCAGCGCCAGCGCCCCGGTGTCGCGCAGCCGGATCAGATCAAAAACCTCACAAGGGCGCGCCACCGCGTCGCGCTGATTGACCACCAGCACATCCGCCCCGCCGCAGCCTTGCAATTCCGCCAGCGCAGTTTTGCCTGACACTTGGCTGACCTGCCAGTCACCCAATACCGCTGTCACCACGCGCCCCTCGCGCTGCAAACCGTCCCGCGCGGCAGCGGCATCCTGCGCTACCGGCACACCATCATTTTCCAGCCAGATGCCTGCCACAAAACTGCCTCCCGTGGCTTTCGACAGCGCCCGCCCCTGCGGCCCCAGCCGCCCGATCAGCCCGCCATCATCGGCCACCAGCAGCGCAGGCCGTGTGCTGTCCTGCCAGATCACGAAGGCCAGCACAGCCAGCCCCAGCCCGGCAAAGCGCGCCCGCCCCTGCCACAGGATCAGCCAGAGCAACCCCAGCGTCAGCAGCGGCAAAACTGCCCCCGCCGGGGCCATGACATAGCTGACCGCATTGTCCGGCGCTGCCGCCGTCGCCGCGACGAACAGGATCCAGCGCAATCCCGCCTCCATCAGCGCGAAACCGATGCCATCCAGCCCCAGTGGCGCAAGGCAGGTCGCCAGCACCGCTGCCGGCATGACCAATAACCCCATCAAGGGGACACTGGCCAGATTGGCAATCAAGCCAAAATGCGACATCATATTGAAATGCGCCGCTGCATAGGGGGCGGTCGCCAGACCCGCCACCAAGGACGACAAAAATACCGACAACGCCGGGCGCGACCAGCGCGGCAGGCGATGCAGATCAACCCGGCGCAAGCCGCGAAACACTGCGATCAGCGCGACAGTGGCGGCAAAGGACATCTGGAACCCCGGCCCGGTCAGCGCCTCTGGCTGCCAGACCAGCACGATCATCGCCGCAATCGCCACCGCGCGCAGGGTCAGAGCCCGCCTGTCCAGCAAGACCGCGACCAGCACCACCGCCGCCATGATAAAGGCACGTTCGGTGGCCACATTGCCCCCCGACAGCGCCAGATAGAAGGCACCGACGATCAGCGCCACCAAAGCCGCGATCTTTTTGGTCGCAAGCCGCAGCGCGATGAACGGCACCAGCGCCAGACCATAGCGGATCACCGCAAAAACAAACCCCGTCAGAAGGCCCATATGTAACCCGGAAATCGCCAGAAGATGCGCCAGATTTGATTTGCGCAAATCATCCAGCGTCTGCTGGCTCATCCCCGACCGGTCGCCAGTCATGATCGCCGCGGCAAAGGCCCCTGCCTCGCCCGGGATCGCGCTGCGCACGGCAAGGGACACCGCCATCCGCAGCGCGAAAATCCGCATCCCCCAATCAGACGCACCGGGACTGTCCAGCCGCAACACCGGATTGCGCGTATAACCCACGGCCCCCAAACCCAAAAACCACGCATGGCGCTGAAAATCAAAGCCCCCCGGCTCGGCCGGTCCCGCAGCGGGTGACAGATGCCCCGTCATGATCAGCACATCGCCGGGGCGAAATTCATCCAGCAGCTGATCACCATGAACCGAGACCCGTACCCGTTCCGGTGTGCGATCCGGCGCCATCCGTTCCAGCACGACATTGTCCAAGGTCAGGCGGATCGCATCGCTGGCAGAGCGGTCGATGTCGACCACACGCCCCTCAATCGCGCCGTAATAGCGAAAGCCCAGCATCGGGGCCGCCACCGCCTCGGTCCGGTATTTCGCAAGGCCTGCGCCCAACAAGGCCAGCACCAGCGCCAGCAGTATTGGCCGCCATGCCACGGCAATTAACCGCGCTGCCAGCAGCAATAGCGCCCCCAGCCCGGCAAAGCCCCAGAACACCTCTGCCCCCGGCTCCTGCGCTTGCGCGAAATACCAGCCGATCCCCAGCGCCAGACAGACCGGCACCCAGCACAGCAAGCCACCGCGCTGCGCCAAAAGAGCGTCTGACACCCACTGTCGCACTTGTCCTTCGTCCTTTGGCTGGCTATCCCCATGAGGCACTGGCAATCTATCATTGCCGCGTGAACGAAAGGTTAATCTCCCATGTCCGTTGTCACACGTTTCGCCCCTTCGCCCACGGGTGCCCTGCATATCGGGGGGGCACGCACCGCGCTTTTCAACTGGCTTTACGCACGCGGACGCGGCGGCAAATTCCTGCTGCGGATCGAAGACACCGACCGCACCCGGTCCACCCCCGAAAACGCGCAAGCGATCCTGGACGGGCTGACATGGCTGGGGTTGGATTGGGACGGCGATCCGGTCAGCCAGTTCGACTCTGCCGCGCGTCACGCCGAGGTCGCGCATCAGATGCTGGCCGCAGGCCGCGCCTATAAATGCTTCAGCACACAGGAAGAGATTGAGGCCTTCCGCGAACAGGCCCGCGCCGATAAATCATCCACACTCTTCCGGTCGCCGTGGCGCGACAGCGACCCCGCGACCCATCCGGACGCGCCTTTCGTCATCCGCCTGAAAGCCCCGCGCGAGGGCGCGACCACCCTGCATGATCAGGTGCAGGGCGATGTCACATGGTCCAACGAACAGCTTGACGATATGATCCTGCTGCGCTCGGACGGCAGCCCGGTCTATATGCTGGCCGTTGTGGTGGATGACCATGATATGGGCGTCACCCATGTAATCCGGGGCGATGACCATCTGGCCAACGCTTTCCGGCAGAACCTGATTTATGAGGCGATGGGCTGGCCGAAACCCACCCTCGCCCATATCCCGCTGATCTATGGACCTGACGGCAAGAAACTTTCCAAACGCCACGGCGCGACAGGGGCCGCCGAATATCAGGCTTTGGGATATCCCGCCGCCGGCATGCGGAATTACCTCGCGCGGCTGGGGTGGAGCCATGGTGACGATGAATTCTTCACCGATGCCCAAGCGCGCGACTGGTTCGACCTTGCCGGTATCGGCAAATCCCCTGCCCGGTTCGACACCAAGAAACTGGAACATCTCTGCGGCCGGCATATCGCTGTGGCGGATGATGCTGCGCTGCTGCATGAACTGCAGAATTACCTCGCGGCAACGGATAGCACGCCACTGAGGCCAGCACAGGGCGACTTGCTGCTGCGCGGCATGTATTGCCTGAAAGAACGCGCCAAGACATTCCCGGAACTCATTGAAAAAGCACATTTTATTCTGGCGAACCGGCCCATCACCCCGGACGAGAAAGCGGCAGCACAACTGACCGATGTATCCCGTGGTATACTGACAGAATTGACGCCGCAGTTGCAAAATGCTAGCTGGAACAAAGAAACTCTGGAAAGCATCATCGCAGCTATCGCCGAGGCGCATGATACCAAGCTCGGCAAACTGGCAGGACCTTTGCGTGCCGCATTATCGGGGCGCTCTGTCTCGCCTTCTGTGTTTGATATGATGCTGGTTCTGGGGCAGTCCGAGACGATTGGCCGCCTGACGGATGCCAGCAAGTAAACCTGTTCGTCATATTCAGTGACTAGACAGGGTGTATGGAACGAAGACGCGCTGACGCTGCTTGTAAGGCGTGGCAGATAGGGAAAACACGAATGGCTGATAAGACAGAAACCGCGACACTGACAATCAAAGGCAAATCCTACGACTTGCCGATCATGTCACCGACCACCGGCCCGGATGTCATTGATATCCGTAAACTTTACGCGCAGGCCGATGTGTTCACCTATGACCCCGGCTTTACATCGACCGCTGCCTGCGACAGCACGATCACCTTTATTGATGGTGAAAAAGGCGAATTGCTGCACCGGGGTTACCCGATTGACCAGCTGGCCGGGCAATCGCATTACCTCGAAGTCTGCTATCTGTTGCTTTACGGTGAACTGCCGTCCGCAGCGGAACTGGAAAAGTTTGAATCGCTCGTGACCAATCACACGATGATCCACGAACAGATGCACAACTTCTTCCGTGGTTTCCGCCGCGATGCGCATCCGATGGCGACAATGGTCGGTGTGGTCGGCGCGATGTCTGCCTTTTACCATGACAGCACCGATATCAACGATCAGCACCAGCGCGAGGTTGCCTCGATCCGCCTGATCGCCAAAATGCCGACAATTGCCGCGATGGCCTATAAGTATTCCATCGGTCAGCCTTTCGTCTATCCGCGCAACGATCTCGATTATGCGGCGAATTTCCTGCATATGTGTTTCGCGGTCCCGGCAGAGCAATATAACGTCAATCCGATCCTCGCCCGCGCGATGGACCGGATTTTCACGCTCCATGCCGATCACGAACAGAACGCCTCCACCTCGACCGTGCGTCTGGCGTCGTCTTCCGGTGCCAACCCCTTCGCCTGTATCGCCGCTGGCATCGCCTGCCTGTGGGGTCCCGCACATGGCGGCGCAAACCAAGCCTGCCTTGAAATGCTGAAAGAAATCGGCACGCCGGACCGCATCCCAGAATTCATCGCCCGCGCCAAGGATAAAGACGATCCTTACCGCCTGATGGGTTTCGGCCACCGCGTTTACAAAAACTTCGACCCCCGCGCGACGGTGATGAAGCAGAGCGCGCATGAGGTGCTGGATCTGCTGGGTGTCGAAAACAACCCGATCCTGCAAGTTGCGATGGAGCTGGAAAAACAAGCCCTCGCCGATCCTTATTTCGCGGATAAAAAACTGTTCCCGAACGTCGATTTCTATTCCGGTATTATTCTGGAAGCGATGGGTTTCCCGACCTCGATGTTCACCCCGGTCTTTGCCGTGGCGCGGACAGTGGGCTGGATTTCGCAATGGAAAGAACAGCTTGCCGATCCACAGTTGAAAATCGGGCGGCCCCGCCAATTGTATCTGGGCGATACCGCGCGGGATTACGTGGATATCGAAAAGCGTTGATGATCAAAGGGCTGCCTTCGGGCGGCCCTTTTGCTGACTGGCAAACGCTGCGGGCTCAAATTTACAGGCCCGCAGCCTCGCGCAAAGCCTCGTTCATCCGGGTTTGCCAGCCGGGACCCGTCGCCTTAAACCGGGTGACGACCTCCTGATCCAACCGCAATGACACAGCCACCTTTGGGTTGTCGGACTTAGGCCGACCACCGACATTCTTGCGCATCGCCTCCGCCAAGGCTGGAAAAGCCGCATCGAACGGCTTGGCTTGGGCAAGCTGTGCATCAATCGCTTCGGGTGCATCCGGGTCGCTGGCGATCATGCGCTGAATTTCTTCTTCAGTCAGATCATTTTGGGTCATAACAAGCTCCTTTCCTTGCGGCTGGCCGGGCGCATTGAGATGACGGAAACACCTTCATTGCCCAAAGTGGTAAACACCACGGCAATCGTCCCATCAGCAAGACGCCCTATCGCCATATGTCGACCCTTGGTTGCTGGAACAACGACAGAGGCGAGAAAGAACCCCTCGTCCAGATCAGTAAAGTCCAGGCCGTGTTTGGCAAGGTTGGTCTGCCGCTTCGGCTCATCCCAGACTATCAACAACATGGTTTTTGTATATACATATACAAATCACTTATCAAGGGCGCGTCACCGCCCCTGATACACCGGCTTGCGCTTTTCCAGAAAGGCAGTGACCCCTTCGCGGAAATCCTCGGTCTCGCCGCAGCGGCCCTGCAATTTCGCTTCCAGCGCCAGTTGGTCATCGAGCGTGTTCTCAAACGATCCCCGGATCGCCTTTTTCAGCTGCCGATAGGCGACCGTCGGGCCTTGCGCCAGTTGCCCGGCGCGGGCGGCGATATGTGCGGCAAACTCCGCGTCAGGGGCAACCTCGTAGATCATGCCCCAATCACAGGCCTGTTGCGCAGAAATCTTGTCGGCGAATAACGCGGCCCCCATCGCGCGCGCGGCCCCCACCTGACGCGGCAGCCAATAGGTGCCGCCCGCGTCGGGGATCAACCCGATGCGGGTGAAGGCCTGCACGAAATAGGCCGCGTCTGACGCGATCACCACATCACAGGCCAGCGCGAGGTTGGCCCCGGCCCCCGCCGCCGGGCCGTTCACGGAGGCGATGGTGGGGATGCGGCAGTCAAAGATCGCTTTCAGCATCGGGACATATTCGTCGCGCAGGGTCGCTTCCAGATCCAGCGTCGCGGCATTGCCGCCATCGGCGAGGTCTTGTCCGGAACAGAACGATTTGCCCGCGCCGGTCATCACAAGCACCCGCGCCTGCCCTTCAGCGGCTTTGACCGCATGGGCAATCTCGGCCCGCATCTGGGTGTTGAGCGCATTCATCACCGCGGGGCGGTTCAGGGTCAGCGTCGCCACATCATTGCGGGTCTCAAGGGTGATCGTCTGGTAATCCATCGCGGCATTCCTTTGCAATTTCGCACCAGCCTAAGCGCTGGCCGTCCGTAGCAAAGCCCGACATTGCGTCACGAGCGCAAGATTTTCTCCAGCTCGGCCTGTTCCGCCTCGGTCAGGGTCTCTTCCGTGGGCGCGCGGCGGCGGATCGTGGCCCAGCCGATCCCAAGCGCGATCAGCAACATCGCGGGGGCGGCATACCACAGGATCACGTTGACCCCGCTGGTATCAGGCCGCAGCAGGACGAATTCGCCATAGCGCGCGACAAGAAAATCCACGGCCTCGGCATCGGTATCGCCATCGACCAGCCGTTCGCGCAACAGGATACGGAGTTCACGGGCCAGTTCGGCGTTGGATTCGTCGATGCTTTCATTCCGGCAGACCGGGCAGCGCAGACCCTGCGATAAGTCCCGCGCGCGGTTTTCCAGCACCGGGTCATCCAGCATCTCATCCGGCTGCACCGCAAAGGCGGATGAGGCCACCAGCAGGAATATCGCGATGAGCCGGATCATTCCGCAGGCACCGGGGTTGCGCGCAGGGGCTTGGCGGATGCCGCACCAACCCGCAAACGACGGTCAGACAGCGAGAACATACCGCCAAGCGCCATCAGGATGCAGCCGCCCCAGATCCAGTTGGCAAAGGGCTTGTCATAGGTCCGCACCGCCCAGCCGCCATTTGCCTGCGGATCACCGATCACGACATAGACGTCGCGGATGATGCCATTGCTGATCGCCGCCTCGGTCGTGGGCATATTGGCGACGGGGTAGAACCGCTTTTCCGGTTGCAGGGTGTAAAGTTCCCTGTCCCCGCGCCAGATCGACATATCGGCCATGGTGGTCACATAGTTCGGGCCTTGCAGCTGGTTCACCGCGTCAAGCTGCACCGAAAAGGACCCCATATCCCAGCGGTCGCCGACATCGGCGATGCGGATATCCTCTGTCTCCCAGGCCAGCATCGCGGCGACGGCAAAGACGGTCACACCCATGCCGATATGAGAGATGGATTTCCCCCAATCAGAGCGCGGCAAATGGCGCAACCGCCGTAGTTTGGTGCGCAGATCGTCGCGGCCAGCACGTATCCACAGATCGGCCAGCGCGCCACCGACAACCCAGACGCCCAAGGCAACGCCGATAGGGCCAAGCGCGGAATTGCCGCTTTGCACCGCATAGGCGAGGGCTGCGAGGGCCACGGCCAGCACCAACCAGCCGGCCATCGCGCGGGTCATCCGCCCGAAAGTGGCGCGTTTCCATGCCAGCATCGACCCCAAGGGCAAAACGATGGCGAGGGCGACCATGAAGGGCGTGAAAGCCGCGTCAAAGAAGGGCGGGCCGACGGATAGGGTCCGGTCGAACAGCATTTCCGTGACCAAGGGCCACATCGTGCCGATGAAGACCACGAAGCAGGACACGGCGAGCAGGATATTGTTCAGCACCAGCGCGCTTTCGCGGCTGATTGTGGAAAAGACGCCCTTGGACTGCATGGCTGAGGCGCGGAAGGCGTAGAGCGTGAGCGAGCCGCCGACAAAGAACCCCATGATCAGCAGCAAAAGCACACCACGTTCCGGGTCCACCGCGAAAGCATGGACCGAGGTCAGCACGCCGGAGCGGACGATGAAAGCACCCAGTAATGAGAAGCCAAAGGCGAGGATTGCCAGCAGGATGGTCCAGCTTTTCAACGCCTCGCGTTTTTCCACCACGATGGCGGAATGCAGCAAGGCAGCGCCGATCAGCCAGGGCATCAGGCTTGCGTTTTCGACCGGGTCCCAGAACCAGAAACCGCCCCAGCCCAGTTCGTAATAGGCCCACCATGACCCCAAAGCGATGCCCACGGTCAGGAACATCCATGCGGCCAGCGTCCATGGCCGGACCCAGCGGCCCCAGGCGGCATCGACCCGCCCTTCGATCAGGGCGGCAACGGCGAAGGAAAACGCCATGCTGAGGCCGACATAGCCGAGGTAGAGAAAGGGTGGGTGGAAGGCGAGACCGGGGTCCTGCAGCAGCGGGTTCAGGTCACGCCCGTTGAGCGGCGGGACTTCCAGCCGCAGGAAGGGGTTGGAGGTGAAGATCAGAAAGGCAAGGAAGGCCACGCAGATCGAGGATTGCACCGCCAGCACCCGCGCGCGCAGCCGCATCGGCAGATTGCCCCCGAACCAGCCCGCACAGGCGCCGAACAGCGTCAGGATCAACACCCAAAGCAGCATCGATCCTTCGTGATTGCCCCAGACGCCGGTGATCTTGTAGATCAGCGGCTTGTCGGTATGCGAATTCATATAGACCAGTTGCAGCGAGAAATCCGAGACCACAAAGGCCCAAGTGAGTGCGGCAAAGGCGAAACCCACCAGCAGAAACTGGATCGTCGCGGCGGGTTCGGCCATGCGCATCCAAGCAATGTTACCCCGATGCGCCCCGATCAGAGGCACGACCATCTGGACGATGGCAACGCCAAGGGCCAGAATCAAAGCGAAATGCGCGAGTTCATTTAACATGTTATTCTCATATCCTATCGGCATGGCTGTTGAAATAGAGCGGCTGATCAAAACAGCGCTACAGATTGACACGTTCATAGCGCCAGCCCCCCTTGCACGGCATAGCTGACGGCGGCCATCAACATGCCGCCGATCGTCAGGCGGACCAGCCATTTCAGCGTGTCCTCGATCGCGCCCAGCCGGGTGGAGACATTGTCGCGATGCACCGCATCCACGGCGTTGCGGGTTTCCAGCATCCGCAAGCGCCCGTCGAATGTTTCGGCAATGCTATTGTCCATGTGACACCTGCCAGTCCAATAATGCGGGGTTGGCGTCGGGTCTGGGTTCCGGGTCCGGCTTGGCGCGGGTCAGCGTGGCTGCGGCCAGAATGCGCTGGAAATCCTGTTCCTTGGCCTGATGCCGCGCGCCGAAATAGAAACTGACAATCGCGCCCATCAGCCACCAGAGCGGTTCCGGCACCAAGGCCAGCCCGGTCATCCCTGCGGCAAAGCTGTCAGGGTCGAGCATCGCCATGACAAAGAGCCAGATTGTCCCCAGCGCCAGCATCGGGCGCGGCAGGCGGTTCAGCGCATCGACCGCGCGGTCGAACAGCCCTTGGCGGGCATGGGCGAATTCGGCGGCGAATTGTTGCAGGCTTTGGGTTTTGGCATCCGCCTCTCGCATGGCGCTGTTTTCGGCGTTGGGGCGAAAGACTTGCGCGGTTTCGACCAGCACATTGCGGCTGTCGCCGAAAAGCAGGTTCATTAATCCATTGATCAGGCCCATGATGCGGTCCTTTGCTGATGTTGTGCGGCGCTCAGGTGATAGCGTGGGGTGATGAATTCCTCGGCCCTTGTGATCCAGCCGCCTTTGCCGCCGTCGCGCCTGCGGGCATATTTGCGGCTGGCGGGGCGGCTGTCGGCCAGCGCGTAGTAATAATTGCGCCGCGCGATCCCGTAGGCATCGGCCAGATGGTCGGGGGCGGCGGCTGCGGCGCGCGTGGCGGCGGCGATGGTCTGCGGGCCGATCACGCCATCGACGCTGACCGGGATGCGCATGTCGTTGAGCAGGCGTTGCAGGATACGCACAGCATGGGCCCCGGCATTGACATACATGTCAAAAACGCTGGCCTGCAGGATGGCGGGCAGTTTGTCGATCCCGGGGCGCTGGTAATAATGGTCGATGAAAATCTGCACGGCCTGCGCGCGGTCAAGGCGCTGGACATCCTCTGTATCCACCTTGCCATCGCCGGTCAGGTCCAGCCCAAGGCGGCGCATCGTGTGGATGGTGACGCCATGATTGGTCGCCCCGCCGGGATCGTCGGGGTCGTTCACATAGCCGCCTTCACGGGCGACGATTTCATGGGCGAGTGTGGTTATATTTTGCATGATCTGTCCTCAATTCGGGGAGAGGACAGATTACTTTACAAAGGTTAATTTGAGGTGCGGGCACCGTTCGGGTCTACATAGACCCCTTGTTGTTTGAGCGCGTCAAGCACTTCTGTCGGCATATAGGTTTCGTCATGTTTGGCAAGGATTTCAACGGCTTCGAACCTGCCGTTAATCATGTTGCCCTGGGCCACGACACCTTCGCCTTCGGAGAAGAGATCAGGCAGGATGCCTGCGTAGACAACGGGGATTGAGGCCCCGCCATCGGTCACGGCGAAGGTGATTTCCTGCCCTTGGCCGCGCACCAAAGTGCCTGCTTCGACCAGACCGCCAAGGCGGAATCGTTCGTTGGGGGTTGGCGGGGCCTCGGCCACTTCGGAAGGCGAGCGGAAGAACTGGAAACTGTCCGATGGCAGGAACCACAACAGCACCAGCACCAGCGCGACGCAGGCACCGGCGATGGAAATCACCTGCACACGGCGGCGTTTCTTGAGGCTTTTCAGACCGCTCATGGGAAGACAGGCACCAGCATCAGACCTTCTGTTTCGTTCAGACCCAGCATCAGGTTGGCGTTTTGCAGCGCCTGACCGGATGACCCTTTACATAGGTTATCAAGGGTAGACACCACAAGGGCGCGGCCTGAAATGCGGTCCGATGTCACGCCGATATGACAGAAGTTTGACCCCATGACATGGCCGGTGCCGGGCAATTGGCCGAAGGGCAGGACATGGATGAAAGGTTCATCGGTATAGGCAGCGGTCAGGGCAGCATGGATCGCTGCCGCATCACCGCGCAGATAGCAGGACGCAAGGATGCCGCGGCTGACGGGGATCAGATGCGGGGCGAATTGGATTTCGACCTTGCGGCCTGCCAAGGCGCTGAATTCCTGATCGAATTCGCCCAGATGCCGGTGTTTGCCGCCTTGCGCATAGCCCTGCACATCGGTGGCGCGTTCGGTGAAGATCATATTTTCCTTGGCCGCGCGCCCTGCCCCGGTCAGGCCGTTTTTCAGATCGCAGATGATATCGTCCAGATCGATCAATTGTTCGCTGATCAGCGGCCGCAAAGCGAATTGCACGGTGGCGGCGTTGCAGCCGGTGCCGGCGACAAGGCGGGCGGATTTGATGTCATCCCGGTAGAATTCGGTCAGGCCGTAGATGGCGGTTTTCTGCAGTTCCAGGGCCACATGGGGTGCGCCATACCATTTTTCATAGGCGGCGGGGTCGCGCAGCCGGAAATCGGCACCGAGGTCGACGACTTTTACCGTTTCCGGCAGATCGCGGACCAGCGCCTGCGACAGGCCATGCGGCAAGGCGGCAAAGACCAGATCGATGGTGGAGAAATCAATTTCATCGACCTTGACCAATGTCGGCAGGTCGAGGTGGCGCAGATGCGGGAAAACCTCGGCCATGTGCTGGCCTGCCTTGCGGTCAGCGGAGAGTGCTGCGATGCGCAGATCGGGATGACCCGCGATCAGGCGGATCAGTTCGGCACCGGTATAGCCCGAGGCCCCCAGAATGGCGATGTTATAGGTCATGCTGGACCCCTTCTATGCAGCGGTAAAGGTGATCTGACGGCGCAGGAATTGCGTCGCGCGATTGGACACGCGGGCCGGATCGCCGGTGGTCAGAAAGGCGCTTTGCGTGCCTGCACCGATCATTTCGGGGCGGCGCGTCAGGTAATCGGCGAGGCTTTCGGCGACCAGATGGGCCTGGCTGAACACCTGCACATCGGGGCCGAGCGCGTCCTGGAATATCTGCGCCATGAGCGGGTAATGCGTGCAGCCCAAGACAGCCGCATCGGGGCTGGGCATCTTGCGGCGGAGCGCATCGACGTGGGAGCGCACGAGTGCTTCGGCGAGGATCATGTCGCCCTCTTCAATCGCATCGACGACGCCGCCGCAGGCCTGTGCTTCGACATCCACGCCGATGGCGCGGAAAGCCAGTTCGCGTTGAAAGGCGCGGGTAGCGACGGTGGCGGGGGTGGCGAACAGCGCCACATGTTTCACTGCGACTTCACGTGGCGGGGAATTGTCGCCCCATTGCCGTTCGGTCAGCGCCTCGATCAATGGCACGAATACGCCCAGCACGCGTTTGCCCGGTGGCACCCAGCTTTCCTGCATCCGGCGCAGGGCGGCGGCAGAGGCGGTGTTACAGGCAAGGATCACCAGATCGCAGCCCGCGTCGAACAGGCGCTGCGTGGCGGTGGTGGTCAGGTTGTAGATATCGTCTGGCGTGCGCACGCCGTAAGGCGCATGGGCATTGTCGCCGAAATAGACCAAAGGCACATGCGGCAGCCGCGTGGCGACCACATCCAGCACCGTCAAACCACCCAATCCGCTATCGAATATCCCTACGGCCATCGCGCACCTTATATTTGTCCTCGAACTCATGCCCGATTTCGGTCGGGTCGAGCGGGCTGAGGCTTAACTCATAGGTGGCTTTGCGCAGGAAATCCATGCATGCTTTGGGGTCTTTTTTCAGCCCCGCCAAGGTATCGGCAGGAATGGGCTGGCCGATGACGACGCGCACAGGTTTGTTGATGCGGGCTTTGAATTCGCGGATCAAAAGCCCCATCCGCAGGGTGTAATGCAGGTGGCTGGCCAGTTGAAACAGGCGGCTGTTGCGCCCTTCAAAGAAGATCGGGACGACGGTGGCATCGGATTTGGCGATCATCTTGGCGGTGAAATTGCGCCAGCTTGGGTCGAGCGCCTGGGAAAATGGCTTGGCCGAGGTGGACACCGTGCCGCCGGGGAAAATGCCGATGGCACCGCCTGCGGTCAGGTAACGCACGGCTTCGGCGCGGGTCTCAAGGTTCAGTTTCGCGGCTTCCTTGGTTTCATCAAAGGAAATCGGCAGGATCACCTTTTCCAGATCGGGCGAGGCGCGGAAGATCTTATGCGCGAGGACCTTGAAATCGCCGCCACGGCGTTTCGACAGGATCAGCCCCATCATCAACCCGTCAAGGATGCCGTAGGGGTGGTTGGACACAAGGATCAGCGGGCCGGTGGCGGGGATATTGTCGAGGCTGCCGCCCATGACCTGTAGGTCAAGGCCATAGCGCTGGGTCATGACCTGCCAGAAATCGGCACCATTGGCGACCTCGCGGTCGTACCCGCGCGCCTTTTTGATCAGGCGCAGACGGCCTGTGGCGTTTTCCAACATGCGGATGATGACCCTGCCGCTGCGGCCCTTGGCCGAAGTGGCATAGGTGATGTCGCGCGCGACCTGTCGTTCGTTCCCCGGCATATGCCCTGCCCCGTTATCCCCAAAGCTGTCATAGCAAGGTCATGCAACCGTTACATGACAAAGATGAAGGCGCGGTTAAATCACTCGGCCGCCTGATGCATTGGTGCCGCATTGAGCGTGGCGCGGAGTTCCGCGCGGCGTCTGGCGGCTTTGCTTGCGTTGGCGTCTTTCACGGGGCCAAAGCCGCGGATATCGAGTGGCAGACGGGCCAATGCGATGGCGGCGTCCAGCGTATCGGGGCGGGTAAGGCGCAGCAGATCATCCATGTCGGATTCGTATTCCGCGATCAGGGCGCGTTCCACACGCCGTTCTTCTGTGCGCCCGAAGGGGTCAAATGCGGTGCCGCGCAGG
The DNA here is from genome assembly GCF_035117555.1 of Yoonia sp. 67-2. Lineage (NCBI taxonomy): Bacteria > Pseudomonadati > Pseudomonadota > Alphaproteobacteria > Rhodobacterales > Paracoccaceae > Yoonia > Yoonia sp. 67-2. The sequence continues at coordinate 239,305 of NZ_JAYKPK010000003.1, read as the reverse complement.
AATTTCAGCTTTGCCAGCAACGGAAAGGCCCGCGCGATCCCTTGGCCGAAGGCGCGTTTGACGGGGCGTCCATCGCTGCCCATGCGGGTCAGGAACGGCGGGGCCAGGTGATAGGTCAGCTTCAGTTCGCCCTCGAACGTGTCCTGCATCTTTTGTCGTGTCTGGGTCAGCAGGCGGGCGACCTCATATTCATCCTTGTAGGACAGGAGTTTATGATAGCCCAAGGCGACAGCCTCGCGCAGCGCCGGGTCGCTGAAACGGGCGGTCATGGCGCGGTAGCGTTGCGCCAGTGCCTTGCCCTGATAGGCGGTCAGATGATCGGCGCGGAAGGTGATTTTTTCGTCCAATGTCTGCGGCAGGGCCACGACATTGGGGGCGAGGATTTTCGCCGCCTGATCGGGGTGCAGATAGGCCGAGCGGCCATAATCGAAAGCTGCGATGTTGCGCTGGATTGCAGCACCATTGAGTTCAATCGCGTGCAGGATGGCGGCATGGGACAGCGGGATCGCGCCCATCTGCCAGACCGCACCAAAGATCATCATGTTGGAATAGATGCTGTCGCCCATCAGCGCCTTTGCCAGATCGGAGGCGTCGAAAAGGGCGAGGTTGTCGCCCAGACGGGCCTCCAGCGACAGGCGCAATTGGTCGATGGGCAGCGTAAATTCCGTGTTCCGGGTGAAATCGCCGGTGATGATTTCGTGGCTGTTGACCACGCCGCGCGTGCGGCCCTGCCGCATGAGGCCGAGGGTTTTGGCACCGGCAGAAACCACCAGATCACCGCCGATCAGCGTGTCGCATTCGCCGGTGGCGACGCGGATCGCGCTGATATCGCTTGGGTTTTCGGCGATTCGGCAGTGGATATGCACGGCACCGCCCTTTTGCGCGAGACCGGCCATTTCCATCATACCAGCGCCTTTGCCGTCGATATGCGCGGCCATGGCCATGACCGCGCCGATGGTCACGACGCCGGTGCCGCCGACGCCGGTGATCACCACGTTATGGGTGCCGTTGATGGCGGGCAAAACGGGTTGGGGCATGTCGGGCAGATCGACGGCGGCGGTGGCGTCTTTGCGGATTTTCGCACCCTCGACAGTGACGAAGGACGGACAGAAGCCTTTGACGCAGGAGAAATCCTTGTTGCAGGACGATTGGTCAATGGCGCGTTTGCGCCCCAGTTCGGTTTCAACCGGGACGACAGAGACGCAGTTGGATTGCACGCCGCAATCGCCGCAGCCTTCGCAGATGTCGGTGTTGATGAAGACGCGCTTGTCGGGGTCGGGGAATTGCCCGCGCTTGCGGCGGCGGCGCTTTTCGGCGGCGCAGGTCTGGACGTAAACAATGGCAGAGACGCCTTTGTATTTGCTGAACTTCTCTTGCACCGCTTGCATGTCGGCGCGTTCATGCACATCCAGCCCTTTGGGGAAGATCGACAGGTCGATGTCTTCCTTTTCGTCATGCACCAGCGCGATATTCCGCACCCCCATCGCCTGCAATTCGCGGCAGATCTGGTCGGCGGTCAGCCCGCCATCATTGCCCTGCCCGCCGGTCATGGCGACGGCGTCGTTATAGAGGATTTTATAGGTGATGTTGGTTTTCGCCATCAGCGCAAAGCGGATCGCCTGCACGCCGGAATGGTTATAGGTGCCGTCGCCAAGGTTCTGGAACACATGGTCGCGGGTGGAAAAGGGTGCCTCGCCCACCCAATTGGCACCTTCACCGCCCATCTGGGTGAAACCGACGGTATCGCGGTCCATCCATTGCACCATGTAGTGACAGCCGATGCCGGCATAGGCGCGCGATCCTGCGAGGACTTTGGTAGAGGAATTATGCGGGCAGCCGGAGCAGAAATAGGGCAAGCGGGCCGCGAGTTCGGGGGCGTTGTCGGCGCGGCGGGTTTCCGACAGATGCGCCAGACCTTGGGTGATGCCGTCTGATCCGCAGCCTTCCTCGACCAATATGCCGCCGATTTTCTCAGCGATCCAGATCGGGTCAAGTGCCGCGCGGGTCGGGAAGATTTCCTCGCGCCGGCCTTCGGAATGTTCATCACCCTTGTGCCAGCCGTAGACGCGGGTGCGTGTGTCGTCGAACAGGGCTTCTTTCACCTGCACTTCGATCAATTTGCGCTTTTCTTCGACCACGATGACAAGGTCGAGACCTGCGGCCCATTCGTGGAACGACGCCATGTCGAGCGGCCAGACCTGCCCGATTTTATAGGTGGTGATGCCAAGGCGTTCGGCCTCCGCCTCGTCGATGTTGAGCAGGGACAAAGCATGTTGCAGGTCCAGCCAGTTTTTACCTGCGGCGACAAAGCCGATCCGCGCGCCGGGTTTGCCCCATTTGCGCTGGTCCATCTTGTTGGCGCGGCTGAACGCCTCTGCGGCGAAGCGTTTATGGTCGATCATCCGCGCCTCTTGCAATTGCGGCGTGTCGATAATGCGGATGTTCAACCCGCCTTCGGGCAAGGGCAGATCGGGGGTGACGAAATCGGCGCGATATGGATCGGCATCGACAACGGAGGTCACCTCGATCGTGTCTTTCATCGTTTTCAGGCCGACCCAGACACCGGCATAGCGCGACAAGGCCCAGGCATAGAGGCCGTAATCCAGAATTTCCTGCACGCCTGCGGGGGAGACGATGGGCATATAGGCATCGACCATCGCCCAGTCTGATTGGTGCAGGGTGGTGGAGCTTTCGCCGGTATGGTCATCGCCCATCGCCATGATGACGCCGCCATGCGGGCTGGTGCCTGCCATATTGGCGTGGCGCATCACATCGCCCGAACGGTCCACACCGGGGCCTTTGCCATACCAGAGGCCGAACACACCGTCATAGCGCCCTTCCCCGCGCAATTCGGCTTGTTGGCTGCCCCAGAGGGCGGTGGCGGCGAGGTCTTCGTTCAACCCAAGCTGAAAGGTGATATTGGCGGGGTCGAGGACATTCTTGGCTTTCATCATCTGCTGATCGACCGCGCCAAGCGGCGATCCGCGATAGCCGGTCACGTAACCTGCGGTGTTCAGCCCGGCGCGGGCATCGCGCGCCTTTTGCATCAGCATCAGCCGGACCAGCGCCTGCGTGCCGTTCAAAAGAACCGGCGACTTAACCAGATCGTAACGGTCGTTGAGTGATATATCCTGACGGCCCATCTGACACCCTCCCAAGCGCTGATGGGTTCAGTATAGGTCAAAGACACTGACCTACAAAGAAGAAAATCGCGTCAAAATTGCAAGATAACCTTTTGCTGCACGCGCATAATAATTAGTGTATGTCAGCGGTAACACTCGCAATGAAAGCGTCAGATGGACTGGGACAAGCTAAGAATCTTTCACGCCGTGGCAGACGCCGGGTCACTGACCCATGCGGGCGACACGCTGCATCTGTCGCAATCGGCCGTCAGTCGGCAGATTCGCGCTTTGGAAGAATCGCTTAACACCACATTGTTCCACCGCCATGCGCGTGGGTTGATTCTGACCGAACAGGGTGAATTACTGTTCGATGCGACGAAATCGATGAACAAACGGCTGGAAACCGCCTCTGCCCGCATCCGCGACAGCGAAGAAGAAGTGTTCGGCGATCTGCGGGTCACCACAACCACAGGTTTTGGCACGCTCTGGCTCGCCCCGCGCCTGCCGAAATTGTTCGAGGCCTATCCGGATCTGAAAATCGACCTGATGCTGGAAGAGCGCGTGCTGGACCTGCCAATGCGCGAGGCTGACGTGGCGATCCGGATGAAGGAACCGTCACAGGCCGATCTGATCCGCAAACGGCTGATGTCGGTGCGGATGCGGCTTTACGCCTCGCCGCAATATCTGGAAAAGAACGGCACGCCCGACAGCCTGCCTGATCTGTCCGATCACCGGCTGATCTGCCAAAGCCTGAATTCGGTGCAGGTCTCTGCCGGGGCGACGCTGGTGCAGCATCTGCTCAGCGCCGATATTCAGCATCTGTTCACGGTCAATAATTACTTTGGCGTGTTGCAGGGCGTGCTGAACCATCTGGGCATCGGCGTGCTGCCCGATTACGTGATCGAGGATTTCCCCTATCTGATCCGGGTCCTGCCCGAACTGGAAAGCGGTGAGGTGCCTGTCTTCCTCGCCTATCCCGAAGAATTGCGGCAATCCAAGCGGATATCGGCGTTTCGTGATTTCGTGCAGGATGAGATTTTTGCCCATCGCCGCAAGATCCGCGAAGCGACACAAGAGTAATCAAGAGTGGTGACACTTGCCATATCGGGTGCCGCTGCGCCCGGTTTTCGGCTGCGCCCGAGTGAGCCATGCGCGCAACACATAGCGGCATTGCACAACCATCAGGGGATTTTTTCTTGAACGCATAAATGTCGCACCCTATTTGTTCACTCGAAGGCGCTGATGCGTAATTGCTGATCACCTTCACCTCCCTGTTGGACTTCGCCGGGCCTTTGTGCCCGGCTTTTTTCTGTCCAGTGCCTTGTGGAATTGCGGCTTTTCCCCGCGCGCCTGATCGCGTAGACACGGGCCAAGTTTCCGGGGGACCCTGACAGATGTCGCAAGAACCACAGATTACCGATGAATTGATTGCCGCCCATGGGCTGAAGCCCGATGAGTATCAGCGCATTCTGGATATCATCGGGCGGGTGCCCAGCTTTACCGAACTTGGCATCTTTTCGGCGATGTGGAACGAACATTGTTCCTACAAATCCTCGAAAAAGTGGCTGCGCACCCTGCCCACCACCGGCCCACAGGTGATCTGCGGCCCCGGTGAAAATGCCGGTGTCGTCGATATCGGCGATGGACAGGCGGTGGTGTTCAAGATGGAAAGCCACAATCACCCCAGCTATATCGAACCTTACCAAGGGGCTGCGACCGGCGTCGGGGGTATCCTGCGTGATGTCTTCACGATGGGCGCGCGCCCGATTGCGGCGATGAATGCTTTGTCCTTTGGCGAACCGGGCCATCCCAAGACCAAACAATTGGTGCACGGCGTGGTGGCCGGCGTCGGCGGCTATGGCAATGCTTTCGGCGTGCCGACTGTGGGTGGTGAGGTCCGTTTCCATGCCGCCTATAACGGCAATTGTCTGGTCAATGCCTTTGCGGCTGGTCTGGCGGATGCGGATAAGATTTTCTACTCCGCTGCTTCCGGTGTCGGGATGCCTGTCGTTTATCTGGGCGCCAAGACGGGCCGTGACGGTGTCGGCGGCGCGACGATGGCCTCTGCCGAATTTGACGATACGATTGAAGAAAAACGCCCCACGGTGCAGGTCGGTGATCCGTTTACCGAGAAACGCCTGATGGAAGCGACATTGGAGCTGATGGCGACGGGGGCCGTGATCTCGATTCAGGATATGGGCGCTGCTGGCCTGACTTGTTCGGCGGTTGAAATGGGCGACAAGGGTGGCCTTGGCGTCCGGCTGAACCTTGATGATGTGCCGCAGCGCGAAACCGGCATGACAGCCTACGAAATGATGCTGTCGGAAAGCCAGGAACGCATGCTGATGGTGCTGCGCCCGGAAAAAGAGGCCGAGGCGCGGGCGGTTTTCGTCAAATGGGACCTCGATTTCGCCATTGTCGGCGAAACGATTGCCGAGGATCGCTTTATCGTCGTGCATCAGGGTCAGGTGATGGCCGATCTGCCGCTGGCGACCCTGTCCGGCTCCGCACCGGAATATGACCGGCCCTGGGTGCCGACACCGGCGCAGGACCCGTTGGGCGATGTCGTGGGGGTCAATCCGATTGACGGATTGAAGGCACTGATCAGCAGCCCGAATTATGCGGGCAAGCAATGGGTCTATGAACAATATGACCAACAGGTGATGGGCGATACCGCACGCATCCCCGGGTTTGGGGCGGGTATCGTGCGGGTGCATGGCACGGATAAGGCACTGGCCTTTACCAGCGACGTGACCCCACGCTATGTCATGGCCGACCCGGTCGAGGGCGGCAAACAGGCGGTGGCAGAGGCCTATCGCAACCTGACCGCTGTCGGGGCGAAACCGCTGGCGACCACCGATAACATGAATTTCGGCAATCCCGAAAAGCCAGAGATCATGGGGCAATTCGTCGGTGCGATCCAAGGGATTGGTGAGGCGGTCAAGGCGCTGGATATGCCCATCGTGTCGGGCAATGTCTCGCTCTATAACGAAACCGATGGCAAGGGCATCCTGCCCACCCCTACCATCGGCGCGGTGGGCATCATCACCCACCCTGACCAGATCATCGGCGGGCATCTGCGCGACGGCCATGTGCTGCTGCTGGTTGGTGAAACCACCGGCCATCTGGGCCAATCCGCCCTGCTGGCCGAAGTGTATCACCGCGCAGAAGGGCCGCCGCCCCCGGTCGATCTGGCGGCTGAAAAGCGCCACGGCGATTTCATCCGCGCCAATGCGCATTTGATCACTACCTGCACCGATCTGGGCGATGGCGGGTTGGCGCTGGCCGCGTTTGAACTGGCCGAATCCGCAGGTGTCGGCATCCAGTTGGACGCCAGCGACACCCCGACCCTATTCGGTGAAGATCAGGCGCGGTATCTGATCGGCTGCAATTTCGACAAAGCCGAGGCGCTGATGATCGCCGCAGGTCAGGCCGATGTACCGATTGCCATGGTCGGCAAGGTGACCGGCGATCAGGTCAGTTTCGGCAGCGATGCTGCCCCCCTCGCCGACCTCGCCCGGATCTATCGCGACAGTTTTGAAAATGCGCTGGCCTGATGGCTTCTTATTTCTCAAAATACTCCCGCCGGAGGCAGCGCCTTGTTTGCCGCCCGGATCAGACCTAGCTTAGAGACACCACGCCAAAAGGACGCCCCATGCCCATCACCCCCCATGAGATTGAAACGCTGTTGCGTGACGCCTTTCCACAGGCGAAAATCACTGTGCAAGGCGATGACGGCACCCATTTCGCTGCCGAAGTCATCGACGAAAGCTTTCGCGGCCAGAACCGGGTGCAACAACAACGCGCGGTTTATGCCGCGCTGAAAGGCCGGATGGACGGCAGCCATGGCGATTTACATGCTTTGGCGCTGACCACTAAAGCGCCTGATTAAACCGAAGTTAAGGATAGATTATGACCGCCAGTGACCAGATCAAACAGATTGTGACCAGCGACGATGTCGTTTTGTTCATGAAAGGCACCAAATCCATGCCGCAATGCGGGTTTTCATCCCGCGTCGCCGGCGTGCTGAATTTCATGGGTGTCGCTTATCAGGACGTCAACGTGCTGGCGGATGAAGATATCCGCCAGGGGATCAAGGATTATTCCGATTGGCCGACGATCCCGCAGCTTTACGTCAAAGGCGAATTTGTCGGCGGCTGCGATATCATCACCGAAATGACCCTGTCGGGCGAACTGGATACATTGTTCGCCGACAAGGGTGTGGCCTTTGACAAAGACGCTGCCGAAAAAATCCGGCAAGCCAACGCCTAAGCGACGCTGGCGTCGACCTGATCTGCCAAAGCTTCGGCTCTGGCGGCGATTTCGGCCAGAGTATCGATCACATCGGCGGGCACCACCGGCACCTCGACCCGTTGCGGTTCGGGTGTCGGCTTGGATTTGACGCTGTCCAACTCGCGGCGCATGGCGATCATATCCGCCTCTGCCGCGCGCAGTTTTTCTTCCAGCCCGACAGTTTTATCGGCAAGCAGCAAGCCCGCCATCAGCAACATCCGCGATTCCGGTAAACGCCCGATCTGCTCGGCGAGGGTCGATGCTTCGGCATCCAACAGGGCGGCGGCAGAATGCAGAAATGCTTCTTCGCCTTCCTGACAGGCGACCTCGAATGTGCGGCCACCGATAAAGATTTCAATCTGCGGCATGGCTGGCTTCCTCGATCAGGGGTTTGAGTTCGGCCAGAATGGCGTTGACTTCGGCCGCGTCGGCGGCGCGCAGGGTGTGCAAAGCCTCGATCTCGGCCTGCATCGATTCATTGAGAAGTTCCGGGTCCAGACCCACGGTCAGCGCAGAGCGCAATTTCGCATTCATATCGCGCAATTGTTCGTTGCTGGCGCGCAGGCGTTGGAGGTTCACATCCAGATCCTGCAATTCAGCCTGTTGCGCCACGATCCGGTCGCCACCAGCATCGCCTTGCTGCATCTGGGCCAGCTGCGCCCTGAGCGCTTTGGTCTGGGCGCGTTCTTCATGCAAAGCATCAAACAAGGATTGTTCCGCCGCATTCGATTTGCCCTGCGCATCCACGCCGCGCCGGATCCGGTCCAGTGCCACGGTGATCCGATCACCTAATTCCCGCACATCGCTCATCACCTGCCCTTTTTATTGTCCTTATGGTGCCCCCGCTTGCCCCAAACCGGGCGGCACGCGCAAGCACCAACATCATCCCCGCCAGCGAAATCCCGCCATTCCAGCGAATCGTTGCATTGTTTCCAAAGCGTAAGCGATCCGTGACAGCGCAGCAAATGGGATGCGCCTAAGGATCAGAGCGGTTTAGCCGTCACGCTTGATCTTGGGGGCGACCCTGATATGACGCTGACAAGAGATTTTAACACCTTTGCCTGAAGGAATGCCCCTTGGATATTGCTGCCCTGCGCACTGCGCACCCTGATCATTGGATGAAAGCCACCGCCATCCGTACCCTGACACTGGATGCGGTCGCTGCCGCCAATTCCGGCCATTCGGGGATGCCGATGGGCATGGCCGATGTGGCGACGGTGTTGTTTGAAAAGCACCTGAACTTTGATCCCAAAGCGCCGGAATGGCCCGACCGTGACCGGTTCATCCTGTCGGCAGGCCATGGGTCGATGCTGCTTTATTCCCTGATGTATCTGACCGGGTATGAAGATATAACGCTCGATCAGATCAAGGATTTCCGCCAATGGGGTGCCAAAACCGCGGGCCATCCTGAATATGGCCATGCGCGCGGGATTGAGACCACCACTGGCCCCTTGGGTCAGGGCATCGCCAATGCGGTCGGTTTCGCGATTGCCGAGGAAATCCAGCGCGCCCATTGGGGCAGCAAGATCGTCAACCACCACACCTATGTCATCGCCGGTGACGGTTGCCTGATGGAAGGCGTCAGCCATGAAGCCATCGGTCTGGCGGGGATGCAGAAACTGGGTCATCTGGTCGTGTTCTGGGATCATAACAACATCACCATCGACGGGACGGTCGATATCGCCGATATCACCGACCAGCCTGCCCGCTTTGCTGCCGCTGGCTGGCATGTGCAGGAAATCGACGGTCATGACCCGGTGGCGATTGATGCCGCGATCACGGCGGCCAAGGCCGATCCGCGCCCGTCGATGATTGCCTGCAAGACGCATATCGCCTTGGGCCATGCCGCGCAGGATACCTCCAAAGGTCATGGCGCGCTGACCAATGGCGAACAGCTGACAGCGGCCAAGACCGCCTATGGCGCGCCGATGGGGGCTTTTGAAGTCGCGGATGATGTGCTGGAACAGTGGCAGGCGATTGGTGCGCGCGGGGCAGAGACCCGTGCCGCTTGGGAAGACCGGTTTGCCGGGCTGTCTGCCAGCAAACAGGCGGAGTTTAATCGCGCCTATGCCGGTGATGCACCCAAGAAACTGTCGGCGACGATCCGCGCGCTGAAAAAGCAGATGAGCGAGAGCGCGCCTTCGGTCGCGACGCGCAAATCGTCGGAGATGACGCTGGAAGTCATCAACCCGATCATGGCGGAAACCATCGGCGGCTCGGCCGATCTGACAGGGTCGAACAATACCAAGACCGGCGATATGGGTGTGTTCCATCCTGACAGCCGCAAGGGCCGTTATATCTATTACGGGATCCGCGAACATGGCATGGCCGCCGCGATGAACGGCATGGCGCTGCATGGTGGCGCGCGCGCCTATGGCGGGACCTTCATGTGTTTCACCGATTACGCGCGCGGCGCGATGCGCCTCTCGGCGCTGATGGGCGTGCCGGTGACCTATGTCATGACGCATGATTCCATCGGTCTGGGTGAAGACGGCCCGACGCATCAGCCGGTTGAGCATCTGGCGATGCTGCGGGCGACGCCCAATATGCATGTGTTCCGCCCCGCTGATACGATTGAAACCGCCGAAAGCTGGGAATGTGCGCTGACGTCTAAATCCACACCCGCCGTGCTGGCCTTGTCGCGCCAGAACCTGCCGACGGTGCGGACAACGCATACCGCCAAGAACTTGACAGCGCAGGGGGCCTATGTGCTGGCCGATGCCGATGGCAAGCGTCAGGCGATCATCATGGCGACCGGGTCCGAGGTCGAGATTGCACTCGCCGCGCGCGATCTGCTGCAGGCCGAATGGATCGGGACGCGGGTTGTGTCGATGCCGTGCTGGGAATTGTTCGCCGAGCAGGATGAAGCCTATCGCCGCAAGGTGCTGCCAGCGGGGCCGGTGCGTGTCGCGGTCGAGGCGGGTGTCCGTTTTGGCTGGGATCAATGGCTGATGGGCGAGCGTGGCAAGCGTGAAAAGGCGGCTTTTGTGGGGATGGAGGGCTTTGGCGCCTCGGCCCCGGCAGAGCGGTTGTATGCGGAGTTTGGGATCACGGCGCAGAATGTCGCGGATCAGGTGAAAGCATTGATCAAGTGAGAAACGGGGGGCGGGGAAATCCCCGCCTGACGATGTGCCCAACAATGGGTCGGGGTTAACCCCGACCCACCCGCCACCGCCCCGCCCCGGCAACAGCCAGAGCAAGGCATCCCCCGGCAATCGCCCAATTCTTCACGAAGATCGACATTTGCCACGGATCATCCGGGATAAAGTGAAAGACGCTTGTCACCGCGCAATACAGTGCCAGCGACAAAGCCACCGGCCTGACTGCCACGCCAATGACGACAGCCAGCCCCGCCAGCGCATTATAAGCCAGTGCCAGCCAGACCAGCGTCACAGGCAGGTTGAAACCGACCAGCAGATCCGCCGCATCGCCGGGGCTGATCAGCTTTTGCACTGCCCCGCCCAGAAACAGCGCACCGATAAGAACCCGCGCGGCCAGCAGCAGCGCGTCATTCATCGCCCTGCACCCAGCCCATGACGGGCGTGACGAGCATGACCAGTGCCAGCCCCAATGCGATGCCCAGGACCCCGTCCAACGCCGCCGTGGCGAACCATTCCGTCGCTGCGGCGATCTGCAGCGGCACCAATGCCGCCATCGCCACTGCGGCATCATGGATATGATGGCCAAGCCAGCCGGATCCCATCTCCTCCACCCCATGCACGATGATCGACCCGCCAACCCAGAGCATCGCCGCCGTGCCGACCCATGTCAGCACCAGCAAAAACCCCGGCATCGCCGCGACGATCCCGCGCCCGGTGGCGCGTGTCAGCCCGGTCCGCCCGTTCCCGGCGAGCCAGAGGCCCAGATCATCGGCTTTCACAATCACCGCCACAGCGCCGTAAACCAGCGCGGTGATGGCGATGGCGACCACAGCAAGAACCGCTGCCTGTCCCCAGATACCCGGCGTCTCGATGGTGGCGAGGGCGATGGTCATGATTTCGGCTGACAGGATGAAATCGGTCTTGATCGCGCCTTTGACCTTGGCCTCTTCCAGATGCGCGGGATCGCCGGTGGCCAGCGCATGCGGGTCGCCTTTGCGAAAGCTGTGGATCAGCTTTTCAGCACCTTCATAGCACAGATAGGCCCCGCCTAGCATCAGCAAAGGCGCAATCAGCCAAGGCGCAAAGGCTGACAGCGCCAAGGCGACAGGCAGCAGGATGACCAGTTTGTTTCGGATCGATCCCATGGCGATGCGCCAGACGATGGGCAATTCGCGATCCGCCGAAAAGCCGTGGACATATTTCGGTGTCACGGCGGCATCGTCGATCACGGCACCGGCGGCTTTGGCGCCCGCCTTGGTCGCCTGCCTGATCACGTCATCGAGCGAGGCTGCCGCCACCTTGGCAATCGCGGCCACGTCATCGAGTAGGGCCAGCAGTCCGCTCATCTGAAACCTCATGATTCTTTGGGTCAGAGTGATCTTGTCTGCATCCGTCAGCAAGCGCGCAATGGTGTCGCAAACGTTTAGCGGTAACAGGTCACAGAGACCTCATGTTACCGTTAACATATTGACTTATAATCACTTTATTCTGGACACGACAGTATACACCCGGCAGGACGTTCGCAGATAACAAGAGGTGCCACATGACCATCACCATCGGGATCAACGGATTTGGCCGGATCGGGCGCTGCACTTTGGCGCATATCACCGAGGCCGGGCGCAATGACGTGCAGGTGGTCAAGATCAACGCCACCGGGCCGATTGCCACCAATGCGCATCTGTTGAAATATGATTCCGTGCATGGACGGTTCGGACATCCGGTCAGCGTGAAGGGCAACAGCCTTGACCTGGGACGCGGGCCGATTGAGGTGATGTCGAGCTATGATCCAGCGACCCTGGATTGGGAGGGCGTCGATGTCGTGCTGGAGTGCACCGGCAAGTTCAACGATGGTCATAAGGCGGCGGTGCATCTGGAGCGGGGCGCGCGCAAGGTGCTGATCTCTGCCCCGGCAAAGAATGTGGACCGCACCGTGGTTTACGGGGTCAATCACCGTGACCTGCGCAGCAGTGAACGGCTGGTGTCGAACGGGTCCTGCACGACCAATTGTCTGGCCCCGCTGGCGAAGGTGTTGAACGATGCCATCGGGATCGAAGCCGGGATCATGACCACGATCCATTCCTATACCGGCGATCAGCCGACATTGGACCGCCGTCACGATGATCTCTATCGCGCGCGGGCGGCGGCGATGGCGATGATCCCGACCTCGACCGGCGCGGCGAAGGCTTTGGGAGAGGTTCTGCCGGAACTGGCCGGCAAGCTCGATGGCACGGCGATCCGGGTGCCGACGCCCAATGTCAGCGCGGTTGATCTGACCTTTCAGGCAGGCAAATCCGTCAGCGTGGCCGATGTGAATGCGATCGTGGCCGAGGCGGCGGGCGGCTATATGGGCATGGTCATGGGTTATGATGCTGAAGCCAAGGTCAGCATCGATTTCAACCATACCACGCAAAGCTGCATCTTTGCGCCCGATCAGACCAAGGTGGTGGGCCGCATGGTGCGGGTTCTGGCCTGGTATGACAATGAATGGGGCTTTTCGGCGCGGATGGCCGATGTCGCCGCCACAATGGGCCGCTTGCATTAAGTTCCGGGCGCGGTAGAAATGCGCCATGACGAATGGTTTGGCGGTATTTCTGGGTTTGGTGATTGTCGGCGCGCTTGCCTATGATGGCGCGGCCAATGACTGGCGGGCGTTCGTTTTTATGATGCGCGAATTTGTCGATCTGACGGAATATCTGGCGTTCTGGCGGTAAGGTCCGTGGGGCCGCGCCTCCGGCGGGAGTATTTGCAGAAATAAGAAGCTGGAAGGATGACAGCGGGCGGGCGCTGATGCAGTCTGCGGTTGACCTTCGGCGATAAATCGCAATGTTAGCGCCAACATTCATCCTTAAGGAGGATAGGCTCATGGCTGTCAAAGTAGCGATCAATGGATTTGGCCGGATTGGCCGCAACATCTTGCGCGCGATCATCGAATCTGGCCGCAATGATATCGAAGTGGTGGCGATCAATGATCTGGGCCCGGTGGAAACCAATGCCCATCTGCTGCGCTTCGATTCGGTGCATGGCCGGTTCCCCGGCACGGTGACCACGACCGAGGATACGATTGACGCAGGCCGTGGCCCGATCAAAGTGACCGCGATCCGCAACCCTGCCGACCTGCCCTGGGGCGATGTCGATGTCGTGCTGGAATGCACCGGGATTTTCACCTCCAAAGACGCCTGTCAGGCGCATTTGTCGACCGGCGCCAAGCGTGTGCTGATTTCGGCTCCGGGCACGGATGCGGACAAGACTGTCGTTTTCGGGGTGAATCATCAGTCGCTGACGGCGGAGGATATCATCGTTTCCAACGCCTCCTGCACCACGAACTGCCTGTCGCCAGTGGCGAAGGTGCTGAATGATACGGTGGGCATCACCAAAGGATTCATGACGACGATCCATAGCTATACCGGCGATCAGCCGACGCTGGATACGATGCACAAGGACCTCTATCGTGCCCGCGCTGCGGCTTTGTCGATGATCCCGACATCAACCGGGGCAGCCAAGGCTGTGGGGCTGGTCTTGCCAGAGTTGAACGGCAAGCTCGATGGTGTCGCGATCCGGGTGCCGACGCCGAATGTGTCGGTGGTGGATCTGACCTTTGAGGCCAGCCGCGACACGACTGTGGAAGAGATCAATGCGGCGATCATCGCTGCGGCTGACGGCCCGCTGAAAGGTATTCTCGGCTATACCGATCTGCCGATGGTCAGCTCTGATTTCAACCATGATCCGCATTCATCCATCTTCCATCTGGATCAGACCAAGGTGTTGGACGGCAATATGGTCCGTATCCTGAGCTGGTATGACAATGAATGGGGTTTTTCCAATCGCATGGCTGATACGGCCGTGGCGATGGGGAAATTGCTGTAAGCCAGCCTTTTTGCAGATCAGAACCGGCCTTGCGAGGCCGGTTTTTTCATGCCCGCTCGCCATGCAGGATTCGCATAGCGGCGTGACCGTTCCGGCAGTTGTGCTGCGATGCAGCATTGCTATTTATGGATCAACAGAAATGCTGAACCTAAGGAGCAAAACATGAAAGTCCTGACCAAAGTCCGCACAGCCGTGCAGAAACGTGCCGCCTATCTGCGGCTGAAAAACGAAATCGCCAGCATGCCGCAGGATGTGGCCATCGATCTGGGTCTGTTTCGCGAAGATGCGGCCAAGATCGCCAGCAAGGCGATTTACGGCTAAGGCCGCAGCCGGTCTTTCAGCGCGCTATTCACGGCGGGTGTGACGAATTTCGACACATCGCCGCCGAGCCTTGCGATTTCCTTGACCAGTTTTGATGCGATCGCCTGATGTTCGGCTTCGGCCATCAGGAACACCGTCTCGATTGAATCGTCGAGGATGCGGTTCATGCCAACCATCTGATATTCATATTCAAAATCAGCCACGGCGCGCAGGCCCCGGATGATCAGCCCGGCGCCGACATCGCGGGCGCAGTCGATCAGCAGATTTTCGAACGGATGCACGACAATCTCGCAATTGACGGCTGCGCCAAGCGGGACGCATTCGCTCTGCACCATGGCGACACGTTCTTCGAGGCTGAATAACGGGCCTTTGTCACGGTTGATCGCCACGCCGATGACCAGACGATCCACCAATGTCGCGGCACGGCGCACGATGTCGATATGCCCCAAAGTGACCGGATCGAATGTGCCGGGATATAGACCTACGCGCATGACGCACCTCTTGAAATATTATTGCGCGTTAGAAACAGCATCGGGCGGCGGAATGCAACGGGGCTAATGCCCCATGATCATGCCTTCCAGCGCGTCTTTTTCCATCGACAGTTCCAAGAGCCGCGCCTTGACCACGTCACCGATGGAGATCAGGCCGATCATCTGGCCATTATCCATCACCGGCAGATGGCGGAACCGGCCTTCGGTCATCATTTCCAGCACTTTATCCGCGCTGTCGCCAGTGGTGCAGGTGGTCAGTTTCGCGGTCATCATCTCGGACACGGGGGCGGAGAGGCAATCCACACCGCGCTTGCCCAATTCACGCACGATATCGCGTTCGGACAGGATGCCGTCGAGCGTTGTGCCATCTCTGGAGACGACCACGGTGCCGATCCGCTTTTCCGAGAGCAAAGCGACGGCAGAAGAGACGCTGTCACTTGGCTTGACGGATACCACACCCATATCGATTTTCGATTTCAGGATTTGCGCGACGATCATGATGTCCCCCCCAATGGCCGTTTTATCAGCGTGTCAAATCAATGGGTCCTCTGTCAAGCGTTCCAGACGCGCGACCTCGGCCCTGATGCCGTCGCTGATCGCCTGCGCGACCCGGCTGAGCCGGTCGGATTGCCGCGCGGATTTATGCCAGACAAGGTAAAAGGACCGTTTCAGCGCGATTTTTTCGGTCAGGATACGCCGCAGTTCCGGCGCGAAGGGCAGTGCGAAATCATGCACGATGCCGATGCCGGATTGGCGGATCATCTGCAATTGCACAGCGACGGAGTTGGAGGCGAGCTGCACGCCCCCTGCCCCCAGATCACCAAGATAATCCAGTTCCTTGTCGAAGATCATATCAGGGATATAGCCGACGATGGCGCGGGTTTTCAGCTCTGCGATTGTATGCACCGGGGCGGCATCTTTGCGCATTGCAAGATGCAACTGATAATCGGTGATCTTTTGCACGATCAATTGCCCGGCGGCGGGCAGGCTGACGGTGATGGCCATATCGGCCTCGCGCCGCGACAGGTTGACGACGCGGGGCAGTGCCAGCACCTGCATTTCCAGATCGGGGTTGTCGCGTTGAAGCGCGGCACAAACCTGCGGTAGCAGGAAATTCGCCACCCCATCCGGCGCGCCGATGCGGATCTGGCCGGTCAGGGCATGGGTGGTGCCGCGCGATTCCTCAACCGCCAGCGACAATTGCGTTTCCGCATCGGCGGCGCGGTCGCGCATCCTCTCGCCCAGATCGGTCAGGGCATAGCCTTGCGGGGATTTGACGAACAGCGCCGCACCCAGATTGCGTTCCAACCGCGCGATCCGGCGACCCAGGGTGGCAGGGTCCATTTTCGTCAGCGGGGCCGCGGCTGACAGGCTTTCGGTCCGCGCCACGGCCAGAAACACCCGCATGTCATCCCAATTATCCATCAGAGTCCTGCATTATTGCAAAATGGTTTTGATATATTGCCGCTTTTACCTGCAAAAACGCAAGCCTATAGTGCCACCAACCAATGGAGGTATCCTATGCAAGAACTGACTCATTACATCGGCGGCGCGCATGTCAAAGGCACATCGGGCCGTTTTGCCGATATCTATAACCCCGCCACCGGCGAAGTGCAGGCACGTGTCCCGCTTGCAAATGCCGCCGAAATGGACAAGGCCGTGCAGATTGCCGCCGAAGCCCAGCCGAAATGGGCCGCTGTGAACCCGCAGCGCCGGGCGCGGGTGATGATGGCCTTTGTCGGCCTGCTGAACCGCGATATGGACAAGCTGGCCGAGGCTTTGTCCCGCGAACATGGCAAGACCCTGCCCGACGCCAAAGGCGATGTGCAGCGCGGGCTGGAGGTTGTCGAATATTGCATCGGCGCGCCACAATTGCTGAAAGGTGAATTCACCGACAGCGCCGGCCCCGGCATTGATATGTATTCGATGAAACAGGCGTTGGGTGTGACCGCAGGGATTACCCCGTTCAACTTTCCAGCCATGATCCCGATGTGGATGTTCGCCCCTGCGATTGCCTGCGGCAATGCGTTTATTCTGAAACCATCGGAACGTGACCCGTCCGTGCCGCTGATGCTGGCTGAATTGATGGAGGAAGCAGGCCTGCCCAAGGGCATCCTGCAGGTCGTGAATGGCGATAAAGAGGCCGTGGATGCGATCATCGACCATGATGTGATCCAGTCGATCGGTTTTGTCGGCTCTACCCCTATTGCGGAATATATTTATGGCCGTGGCTGTGCCGCTGGCAAGCGCGTGCAATGTTTCGGCGGTGCCAAGAACCATATGATCATCATGCCCGACGCCGATCTGGATCAGGCCGCTGATGCGCTGATTGGCGCAGGCTATGGTGCCGCTGGCGAACGTTGCATGGCGATTTCCGTCGCGGTGCCGGTGGGTGAGGAAACCGCCGACCGCCTTATTGAAAAACTGGTCCCTCGGATCGAGGCGCTGAAGGTCGGCCCCTATACATCGGGCAATGATGTGGATTACGGGCCGGTTGTGACGGCAGCGGCCAAGGCCAATATCCTCAAACTGGTGGAAAGCGGCATCGCCCAAGGCGCAGAGCTTGTCGTCGACGGCCGTGATTTCAAGCTGCAGGGTTATGAGGATGGTTTCTTTGTCGGCCCGCATCTATTCGACCATGTCACGAAGGATATGGACATTTACACCAAGGAAATCTTTGGCCCCGTCCTGACCTGCGTGCGCGCCCAGACCTATGAAGAGGCTTTGGGTCTGGCGATGGACCATGAATACGGCAATGGCACCGCGATCTTTACCCGTGACGGTGATGCGGCGCGTGACTTCGCCAATCGTGTGAATATTGGCATGATCGGCATCAATGTGCCGATCCCGGTGCCTTTGGCCTATCACACCTTTGGCGGCTGGAAGAAATCCATGTTCGGCGATCTCAACCAGCACGGGCCGGATGCGTTCAAATTCTACACCCGCACCAAGACGGTCACATCGCGCTGGCCGTCAGGGATCAAAGAAGGTGGCGAATTCTCCATCCCCCTGATGGAATAATGACGCAGGGCAAGGCCGTATCAGCGGCCTTGCCAAACCGATCCGCCGCGCGCCATAATTTAACATTC
This sequence comes from Yoonia sp. 67-2, assembly GCF_035117555.1. NCBI lineage: Bacteria > Pseudomonadati > Pseudomonadota > Alphaproteobacteria > Rhodobacterales > Paracoccaceae > Yoonia > Yoonia sp. 67-2. Next base: position 221,024 of record NZ_JAYKPK010000003.1, on the reverse strand, counting down.
GTTCATTTCCGGGAGGGGCATGATGGATTTTGCGTTGAGCGAGGAGCAATCCGCGATTTTCGATATGGCGCTTGCCTTCGGACAAGAGCATATCGCGCCTTTCGCGCGCGAATGGGAGGGCCAGGGCACGATCCCGAAAGAGCTGTGGCCAAAACTGGCCGCGCTGGGTTTCGGCGGGCTTTACGTGTCGGACGAGAATGGCGGTGCCGGTCTGTCACGGCTGGATGCGACGCTGGTGTTTGAAGCTTTGTCATACTCCTGCGCCTCCGTTGCGGCGTTTTTATCAATCCACAACATGTGCGCGAAGATGATCGACAGCTATGGCTCCGACGATCTGCGCGCCCGTCTGTTGCCGCCGGCCTTGTCGATGGACCTGATCCTGTCCTATTGCCTGACCGAACCGGGGTCGGGCTCTGACGCGGCGGCGCTGAAAACCCGTGCCAGCCGCAGCAATGAAAACTATCTGCTGAACGGAACGAAAGCGTTCATTTCCGGCGCAGGTTATTCCGATGCCTATATCATCATGGCCCGCACCGGTGACGCCGGCCCAAAGGGCATCAGCGCGATTATTGTCGAAGGCGACGCCCCCGGCCTGTCCTTTGGCGGGTTGGAGAACAAGATGGGCTGGCGGTCGCAACCCACAAGGCAGGTGCAACTGGATGATTGCGCTGTGCCTTTGGGCAATCTGCTGGGCGAAGAAGGCCGCGGGTTCACCTATGCCATGGCTGGGCTGGACGGCGGGCGGTTGAATATCGCGGCCTGTTCGATAGGTGCGGCCCAATGCGCGCTGGATCAGACGCTGGCCTATATGAAAGGCCGCAAGGCATTCGGGCAGTCGATAGACCAGTTTCAGGGGCTGCAGTTCCGGCTGGCGGATGCCGAGATTGCCTTGCAAGCGGCGCGGACATTCCTGCGGCAGGCAGCGTGGAAGCTGGACACGGGTGCCCCGGATGCAACGAAATTCTGCGCCATGGCGAAGAAACTTTGCACCGAAACCGGCAGTATGGTCGCCGATCAATGCCTGCAATTGCACGGCGGCTATGGCTATCTGGCGGATTACGGGATCGAGAAAATCGTCCGCGATCTGCGGGTGCATCAGATTTTGGAAGGCACCAATGAGATCATGCGCCTGATCACCGCCCGCGCGCTGATCCGATGAATGATGTGCTGATCCGTACCGAAGGGCGCGCCGGGCGGATGACGCTGAACCGGCCACAGGCGCTGAACGCGCTGACCTGGGAAATGTGTCTGGCGATTGAGACCGCGCTGGACCGGTGGCGCGATGACCCCGATGTGGCATCGGTGTTGATCGACGGTGCCGGTGACCGCGCCTTTTGCGCCGGTGGCGATATCGCCGAGATGTATGCGACGGCGAAACGCGGTGATTACGCCTATGGCCAGCACTTCTGGCGCGATGAATACCGGCTGAACAGGAAGCTGCATCATTACCCCAAACCCGTTGTAACTTTCCTGCACGGTTTCACCATGGGCGGCGGTGTCGGCATCGGCTGCCACGCCAGCCACCGGATCGTGTGCGAAGACAGCCAGATCGCGATGCCCGAATGCAGCATCGGGCTGGTGCCGGATGTCGGCGGCTCGCTGCTCCTCGCCCGCGCGCCGGGCTATGTCGGGACCTATCTGGGGCTGACCGGGGATCGGATGGATGCGGGCGATGCGATATTCGCGGGGTTCGCGGATCATTTCATTCCGGCGCAGGAGTGGGATGCGGTGAAGGGCGGATTGATGGCGGGTGATCTGGATGCGATCAAGGCGCCCCCTGCCCCACCAAGCGATCTTGCTGCATGGCAGGACGCGATTGATACCATCTTCAACGGTGCGACGATTGATGACATTCACCGCACCTTGACTGCTGCGCCAAACGCTGCCGCTGAAAAGGCGCGCAAATTGATCGGTGCGAATGCCCCGCTGGCGATGGCGGTGGCCGTGCAGATCATCGCAACGGTCAGGGCAGACCCGCAGATCGAAACCGCGCTCGACCATGAATACCGCTACACCTTCCGCGCCGCAGCACAGGGCGATTTCATCGAAGGCATCCGCGCCGCGATCATCGACAAGGACCGTGCGCCGAAATGGCAGGATTACGGGTCAGAGGATGTCGCCAGAATGACCGCCCCCTTGGGCACAGATGCATTGATCTGGGAGGATTGAATATGAAAATCGGCTTTATCGGGCTGGGCAATATGGGCGCACCGATGGCGGCCAATCTGACAGGGCAGCATGATGTCGTGGCGTTTGACCCGGTGGCAAGGCCTGCCGGGCTGACACTGGTGGACAGTGCCGAAGATGCCGCGCGGGACGCCGATGTGGTGATCACCATGTTGCCGGATGGCAAAATCCTGCGCGCGGTGGCGGCGCAAATTCATCCGGCGATGAAACAAGGCGCGGTGCATCTTGATTGCTCGACCGTCGATGTCGACAGCGCCCGCGCGGTCGCAGCAAAGGCAGAGGCACATGGGCTGCTGGCAGTGGATGCGCCGGTCTCTGGTGGGACTGTCGGGGCAACCAATGGCACGCTGACCTTCATGGCGGGTGGGCCACTGGCGGGTTTCGATCAGGTCAAACCCCTGTTCGAGATCATGGGGCAAAAGGCGGTGCATTGTGGGGCCGCGGGCAATGGGCAGGCGGCGAAAATCTGCAACAACATGATCCTCGGCGTCACGATGATCGCGACCTGCGAGGCGTTTGCCCTGGCCGATAAACTGGGGCTGGAACGGCAGGCAATGTTTGACGTCGTCAGCACATCATCCGGCGCGTCATGGTCGATGAACAGCTATTGCCCGGCGCCGGGGATCGGGCCGCAAAGCCCGGCGGATAATGACTACAAACCCGGTTTTGCCGCCGAACTGATGCTGAAAGACCTGCGGCTCAGCCAGACAGCGGCTGCCGCCGTCGATGCGGATACGCCGATGGGACAAGCGGCAACGGCGCTTTACACCGCTTTCGTCGAAACCGAAGACGGACGTGGCCGCGATTTCTCTGCCATGCTGCCACGGTTCACAGCGCGGCAGCGCCCGTAATTTCTTATTTCCGGCAAATACTCCCGCCGGCGGCCCGTCCCATCCAAAGGATGGGGCGGTCATTCCGCCGCCACTTTGCGCGGCACCAGCATGGGTTTGAGGTAGCGCCCGGTATGGCTTTCCGCGACTTCGGCCACCTGTTCCGGTGTGCCGACGGCGACGATCCGTCCGCCGCCATCGCCGCCTTCGGGGCCAATATCGATGATATGATCGGCAGTTTTCACTACGTCGAGGTTATGTTCGATCACGATCACCGAATTGCCCTGATCGACCAATTCATGCAGCACTTCCAACAGCTTGCGCACATCTTCGAAATGCAGGCCGGTTGTCGGTTCATCCAGAATATAAAGCGTGCGGCCGGTGGAGCGTTTCGCCAGTTCCTTAGACAGTTTCACGCGCTGCGCCTCGCCGCCTGAGAGGGTCGTCGCCTGTTGGCCGACCTTGATATAGCCCAGACCGACGCGCATCAGCGCATCCATCTTTTCACGGATCGACGGCACGGCAGTGAAGAATTCCTGCGCCTCTTCCACGTTCATATCCAGCACATCGGCGATGCTTTTGCCTTTGAATTTCACCTCCAAGGTTTCGCGGTTATAACGCGCGCCCTTGCAGGTTTCGCAGGTGACATAGACATCGGGCAGAAAGTTCATCTCGATCTTCAGCACGCCGTCGCCCTGACAGGCCTCGCAGCGTCCGCCTTTGACGTTGAAGCTGAACCGCCCCGGTTTATAGCCGCGCGCCTTGGCCTCTGGCAGGCCTGCAAACCAGTCGCGGATCGGGGTGAAGGCGCCGGTATAGGTCGCGGGGTTGGATCGCGGGGTGCGGCCAATCGGGCGCTGGTCGATGTCGATGACCTTGTCGAGATGTTCGAACCCCTTGATCGTCTCGCAGGGCGCCGGGGCCTGCCGCGCGCCGTTAAGTTTCTGCGAGGCGTTTTTGAACAAGGTTTCGATCGTCAGCGTGGATTTGCCGCCGCCCGATACGCCGGTCACACAGACGAACATGCCCAGCGGGAAATCCGCTGTCACGTTTTGCAGGTTATTGCCCGTCGCCTTGACCACGGTCAGTTTCTTACCTTTGCCTTTGCGGCGGGTTTTCGGCACGGCGATTTCGCGTTTGCCGGTCAGATATTGGCCGGTGATGGAGTTTTCATCCGCCATAATCTCGGCTGGTGTGCCTTTGGCCACCACGCGCCCGCCATGCACACCTGCCCCCGGGCCGATGTCGAAGACATAATCAGCCTCGCGGATCGCCTCTTCGTCATGTTCGACGACGATCACGGTATTGCCCTGATCGCGCAGGTTTTTCAGCGTCGTCAGCAGCCGGTCATTGTCGCGCTGGTGCAGGCCGATGCTGGGTTCGTCCAGCACGTAAAGCACGCCTTGCAGGCCCGACCCGATCTGGCTGGCGAGCCTGATCCGCTGGCTTTCACCCCCCGACAAAGTGCCGGAATTGCGCGCCAGTGTCAGATATTCGAGGCCCACATTGTTCAAAAACCCTAGCCGTTCGCGGATTTCCTTGAGGATCGCGACAGCGATTTCGTTTTTCTGTTTGCTCAGATTATCCGGCACTGTCAGGCACCAATCATAGGCTTCCTTGATCGACAGCTGCACAACCTGCCCGGCATGCTTGCCACCGATCTTGACCGCCAGCGCCTCGGCCCGCAGGCGGTAGCCGCCGCAGGTGCCGCAGGGGCGGTTGTTCTGATAGGCTTCGAATTCTTCGCGAATCCAGTTACTGTCAGTCTCGCGATAGCGGCGTTCCATATTCGGGATCACGCCTTCGAAAGGGCGTTCAACCTGATAGACGCGGCCGCCTTCGTCATAGCGGAATTTGATTTCTTCCTTGCCGGAGCCGCGCAGGAACACCTCCTGCACTTTGGGGTCAAGGTCTTTCCAACGGGCGTTTTTGTTGAAACCGTAATGTTTCGCAATGGCTTCGATAGTTTGCAGGAAATAGGGCGATTTGCCTTTGCGCCATGGGGCCAGCGCACCATCGGCGATCTTCAGTGTCACATCGGGGACGACAAGCTGTTCGTCAAAGAACAATTCCACCCCCAGCCCGTCGCAATCCGGGCATGCGCCGAAAGGCGCGTTGAAGGAAAACAGGCGCGGTTCGATTTCGGGGATGGTGAAGCCCGACACCGGACAGGCGAATTTTTCGGAAAAAGTGATGCGTTCGGGTTCACCTTCACCCTCGCCCGGTGCGGTTTCCAGCACGGTGATGCCATCGGCCAGATCAAGGGCGGTGCGGAAGGAATCGGCCAGCCGGGTTTCCAGACCTTCGCGCACGACGATCCGGTCCACGACCACGTCGATATCGTGGCGAAATTTTTTGTCCAATGTCGGCGGTTCGTCCAATTCATAGAATTGCCCATCCACCTTGACCCGCTGAAACCCTTGTTTGCGCAGATCGAGGAATTCCTTGCGGTATTCGCCTTTGCGGTCGCGGATGATCGGGGCGAGCAGATAGCCGCGCGTGCCTTCGGGCAGGGTCATGACGCGGTCGACCATATCCTGCACCTGCTGCGCTTCAATCGGCAGGCCCGTGGCGGGGGAATAGGGCGTGCCAGCGCGGGCGAACAAAAGGCGCAGGTAATCATAGATTTCGGTGATCGTGCCGACAGTGGACCGGGGGTTCTTGCTGGTGGTCTTCTGTTCGATGGAAATGGCAGGGGACAGGCCGCTGATGTGATCGACGTCAGGCTTTTCCATCATATCAAGGAATTGCCGCGCATAGGCGGACAGGGATTCGACATAGCGCCGCTGCCCTTCGGCATAGATCGTATCAAAAGCGAGCGAGGATTTGCCCGACCCCGACAGGCCGGTGATCACCACAAGCTGATCGCGCGGAATGTCCACGTCGATGTTCTTGAGGTTATGTTCACGCGCGCCGCGCACTTCGATATGTTTCAGCTCAGCCATTCTGACCCCCAGGCAACATGCATGACATAGTCGTGGCTGCCGCCACTACCAGTGCCGATCTAGAACATTAACGGAACATTTGCAAAATTATTCCGGGGGCGCAGCACTGTCGCCCGAAATTCGAGCAGTCGGATCAGGGCGCAAGTTTGCATACACGAGACGCGACGCACGATAGTTTCGCTATCACATTAAGTTTTAATGCGTTTACAAACAATGACTTAGACTCCATCTGTTAGCTTATCCAAGGCATTTTGCCAACCCAATTGAAAAGGATCATGCGATGAAAAAGACATTGATTTCCGCCACCACGCTTGCCCTGCTTGGCGCGCCCGTTTTTGCCGACAACCATAGCCCTGCCGTCACTGGCTACGCACTTGGCGCTGACGGCACCAGCCTTGTCACCCTGCCCGGCCTGATGGAAACCGGCGAGACGGTCACGCTTTCCGGTATTCTTGGCGCGATTGCCTATCGCCCGGTGACCGGCGATCTGATCGGGATTGCGCCAAATGGTGCAGTTTACACGATCGACACGGCATCCGGGGAACTGACAGCGACCGAAAACCTGATCGGCGAAAATGTCGGTATCACCGAAGGTGCCATGGTCGGGTTTGATTTCAACAACAACATCGATGCGGTGCGGATTGTGGCGACAGACGGGTCGAACCATGTCTATTTCCCCGAGGGTTTCGGCGACAATGATGAGCGCGCCAATTCCGTCCTGCGTTTCACCGACATGTTCTATGCCGAAGGTGACGACAATGCCGGGATGACGCCTGCGGTTTTCGCCAGCGCCTATACCAATGCGATTGAAGGCGAGACAGCCTCTGAAACGCTGCAATATGTGCTGGATGCCGAAACCAATGCGCTGGCCAACCTGGCTAATAACGAAGGCACGCTGACGACAGTGGCCGCGCTGACCCTTGATGGTGAAGCGGTCGATATCAGCGCGATGGGCGATCTGGAAATCATCTCGCCTGCGGAAGGCGAAAACATGGCCTATGCCGTGTTGATGATGGAAGGTGCTGAGACTTCGGGCATCTACGCCGTTGATCTGGAAACCGGCGCGCTGACCATGCAGGCCGATCTGGGCGCGATGGGCTATAACGGCTTTGCCGCGATGCTGGCTGACTAAGTCCCCCCGCCCGGCTTTCCGTCCCCTTGGGGCCGGGCAGAGAATGGCCGCGCATCAGCGCGGCCATTTCTTTTACATATGAATGACGCGGTCATAAGCGTCGAGCACGCTTTCATGCATCATTTCCGACAGGGTCGGATGCGGGAAGACAGTGTTCATCAAATCTTCTTCCGTTGTCTCCAACTGACGTCCGATCACATAGCCCTGGATCAGTTCGGTGACTTCCGCGCCGACCATATGCGCGCCGAGGAGTTCGCCGGTTTTCGCGTCAAAGATGGTTTTGACCATGCCTTCGGGTTCGCCCAAAGCCACTGCCTTGCCATTGCCGATGAAGGGGAAGCGGCCGACCTTGATGTCATAGCCCAGCTCTTTCGCCTTCGCCTCGGTATAGCCCACGGACGCGACCTGCGGATGGCAATAGGTGCAGCCTGCGATGCTTTCGGGTTTCACCGGATGCGCATGTTTTCCTGCGATCAGATCGGCGACCATCACGCCTTCATGGCTGGCTTTATGCGCGAGCCACGGCGCACCGGCGATATCGCCGATGGCATAGAGGCCATCCACACCAGTGCGGCAATATTCGTCCGTCACCACATGGGTGCGGTCGATCTTGACGCCTAGTTCTTCCAGCCCCAGCCCTTCGGTATTGCCGACGATGCCGACGGCGCTGATCACGGTGTCAAAGTCGATCTTTTCAATCTTGCCACCGCTTTCGATATGGGCGGTGACCTTGTCCTTACCGCGGTCAAGCTGTTTGACCACGGATTTTTCCATGATCTTCATGCCCTGTTTGACGAATTGCTTTTTCGCAAAGGCAGAGATTTCGGCATCTTCGACCGGCAGCACGCGGTCCAGCACTTCGACCACGGTCGTATCCGCGCCAAGGGTGTTATAGAAGCTGGCGAATTCGATCCCGATCGCACCCGATCCGATCACCAGCAGCTTTTTGGGCATATGTGGCGGCACCAGAGCATGGCGGTAAGACCAGACACGGTCGCCATCCGCCTCAAGCCCCGGCAGGTTGCGCGCGCGGGCACCAGTGGCCAGCACGATGTTCTTGGCGGTCAATTCTTCGGTGGCTGCCTCGGTCTTGACGGCGACCTTGCCTTTGGCGGGGATCGTCGCATCGCCCATGAAGACGGTGACCTTGTTCTTTTTCAGCAGATGCTTGACCCCGCCTTCCATCTGCTTGGCCACGCCGCGAGAGCGTTTGACGACAGCGTCCAGATCATAGGTGACCTTGTCGACGCTCAGCCCGAATTCCTTTGCGCGGTGCATCAGGTGGAACACTTCAGAGGATCGCAGCATCGCTTTGGTCGGGATACAGCCCCAGTTCAGGCAGATGCCGCCCAGATTTTCACGCTCAACAATCGCGACATTCTTGCCCAGTTGCGCCGCACGGATCGCCGCGACATAGCCGCCGGGGCCCGCCCCGATCACGATCAGATCAAAATTCTTCGCAGCCATGTCGGCCCTCCCAGATAAAGATAGTTCACCATTAAACCATTTTCTCCGCGACCTCTAGTGACTGATACTCATAGCAGCCAGTCTGCGGGGTCAGGTCTCGGCTTTTTGCACGGCGCGCAGGGCGGCCATATAGCCGCCATCGTCAAGAAACGCCTGTTCTGCCGGTGATGTGCGCCTGCCAAGGGCCTCATTGCGATACGGAAACCGCCCGAAATCGCGGATCACGGCGCGATGTGCGCAGGCATGATCGCGGTTGTTATGGCCGGTTTCGGGCATCCGCGTCCAGATCAGCCGCACGGCGCGGTCCTGATCGGACAGCGTTTCGGAATGCATCAAGGGCAGATAGAAAAACTGCCGTGCGGGTTCTGCGATCTTCATGTCCCAATTGCGGTCAATCGCCATCTTGGCGGCGGCAAGGCCCAGAAGATCCGTGGCGAAAGCCTTGCCCTGCCCCCGGAACATGTTGCGCGGAAACTGATCGGTCAGGATGATATAGGCCAGTGTGCCCGATGCATGGGTCAGCCAGAGGCCCAGCGATCCTTCGGTTGCAGAGACCCACAGATCATGGAAGCGGTCTTTGATCTCTGCGTCAAAATCGGGATCGGATTTATACCAATCCGCGGGCGTGCATTCATCCAGCCAGAAGGCCAGCACCTCATCTGCTTGCGACATTGCAATTCCTCCCCGCGCATCCCCTAGCGTCAACCGAAACAGAGAAACCCTGACCTGACAAGGGTTTCCTGCCGATCAGTTCCGATTTTCGCCACTCTGCACAGCTGTGTCTTCGCTTTGCGCGTCGATATAGGCTTCCTGCGCGACCTCGACCGCCACGGCGGAAGAGCTGGCCGAAACCGGCGCATAGGGCACCTGATCCAGATCCATCGCGCCACGATCCCGCTGTGTCGCGCGCAGCATGCCATAGGCGGCAAGGCTCAGCATCAGCAGGGCGGTGAACAGCCAGAAACCATTGTTTCCGATAGCATCCATCATCACACCGACGATCAGCGGCCCCATGATTGCACCCAGACCGTTGATGAACAGCAAACCGCCAGAGGCCGCGGCCATATCCTCTTTCTCAAGGTAATCATTTGTATAGGCGATCAGCAGCGCATAAAGCGGGTTCGATGTGCCGCCGACGATGGCGCCGCTGATGATGATCAGCACGAAGTAACCGGGAATCAGAAAGGCGATCAGCGACCCCAGCCCGCCCAAGAGCGCGATCCAGATGATCAGCACCCGGCGGTCCATCCGGTCTGACAGCCAGCCGATGGGATATTGCAGCACTAAAGCCGAGACATAGATCGCCGAGATGAAGAATGAGATTTCCCCGACGCTGAGACCCACCCGGCTGCCGTAAACCGCCGACATGCCGAATTGCGCGGCAAAGACCCCGCCCAGCAGGAACATGCCTGCACAGCCCAGCGGCGATGTCTTGATCAGCGCCGCGATCTTCATCGGTTTGGTGGCGGAAAAGGCGGGCATCGGGCGCGCTGACAGCAGGACCGGCGCGAAGGCCAGTGAGACGAGGACGGAGGGGATGATAAAGATCACATAGCCCGACACGTCACCCTGGCTGACGATGAATTGCGCGGTGACGATCCCGCCCATCTGCACGATCATGTAAAGCGACAGAGCCTTGCCGCGATTGGCATTGCTGGAGGCATCGTTCAGCCAGCTTTCGGCGGTGATATAGACGCCGCAGAAACAAAAGCCGATGATCACCCGCCCGATGGTCCAGGCAATCGGATCGACCAGCGTCGGATAAAGGATCAGCACCGCCGAGATCATCGACCCCATCGCCGCAAAGACCCGCACATGCCCGACCCGGCGGATCAGTTCAGGGGTGAAGCGCGACGAGAACAAAAAGCCCATGAAATAGGCCGACATCACGAAAGACAGCGCAAGCGTGCTGAAGCCTTCCAGCTCGCCCCGCAGACCGAGCAGCGTACCCTGCAGGCCGTTGCCGACCATCAACAGGAACATGCCCAGAAATAGCGCCCATGAGCCTGACAAAACCTGAAACATCTTCTTTCCCTTCCGGGTGCTGCCGTCTTTGCCGCCGTGTGACCCGTCCTTAGACCGATTGCAACGTCGCGGGGATGACAATCACGCTGGGTCAGGCAACAAAAGCGACGCATCGCCGTAAGAGAAGAACCGATAGCGTTCCGCAATGGCATGGGCATAGATCGCCTTGATCCGGTCCACCCCCATCATGGCGGACACCAGCATCATCAGCGTGGATTTGGGCAGATGAAAATTGGTCATCAACCCATCGGCGATCTGGAACCGGAAACCGGGGGTGATGAAAATATCGGTCGGGCCGGTCCAGGGGTGCAGTTGCCCGTCCTTTGCGGCAGATTCGATCAACCGCAGTGCTGTGGTGCCGACAGGGATCACGCGCCCGCCTACGGCATGGGTGGCGTTGATCTCACTCGCGGCCTGTGCGGTGACCTCGCCCCATTCAGCATGCATTTTATGGTCACGCACGTCATCGACCTTGACCGGCAAAAACGTGCCCGCGCCGACATGCAAGGTGACATAGGTCATGGTGACGCCACGCGCGGCAAGCGCCTGCAACAACGGCCCGTCAAAATGCAGCGATGCGGTGGGGGCGGCGACTGCACCGGCATGGCGCGCCCAATAGGTCTGGTAATCATCCTTGTCGGCAGCATCTGCGGGGCGTTTGGCCGCGATGTAGGGCGGCAAGGGCATTGCCCCCACGGCGTTCAACGCGGCATCAAAATCATCGCCAGTCAGGTTGAAGGCGAGCATCGCCTGCCCATCCGCGCGGCTGATCATGGTCGCAGACAGGTCAGCGGAAAACCGGATCATCTCGCCATCGCGGACCTTTTTCAGGGGCTTGACCAGCGCCGACCAAGTCCCATCGGCCTGCGGTTCCAGCAAGGTCACCTCGATCCGCGCCTCGGTCTCGCCCGCATCACCGGACCGCGCGCGGGTACCGGACAGGCGGGCCGGGATCACCTTGGTGTCGTTCAGCACCAGCCGGTCACCCGGTTGCAGGATCGCGACCAGATCGGTGACCGTTCTGTCGGCAATTGCATTGCCCTGCGCGAGCAGCAGCCGCGCAGATGACCTTGGCCGCGCGGGCCGCGTGGCGATCAGATCATCAGGCAGGTCAAAGTCGAAATCGCTGAGTTTCATTGTGTCAGTTCCGGTGGCGGGCGGCGGAAAATATCGCGGAACATACCGGGTGTCAGCACCGACAGCGGGTTGACGCCCACGCGGGGCGCATCGCTGGTGCCCGCGATGGTAAAGCTGATGCCGATCAGCCCTTCGCCACGGCGGGTCAGGAAAGACCCAATGCTGTTGACCAGATAGAACGGCGACACGACACCCTGTAAATCAAATTGCTTGGAGGCCAGCGTGTAAATCCCATCGACCGAGATGCCAAGCCCCGGACCGACAGCAGAGGCCTGCGTCACGATGACTTGGTCAGGTGTCAGGCGGAATTGCGCATCGACCGTGTCAAACGACAGCCCCTGCCCGTCCAATTGCTGGATCAGCCCCACGACGCTGATCGCATCGAGCAAGGCCGCAATCGACGGCGCATCACGCACCCGCAGATTGCGCACCGCAACAGTGCCGTCGAACGTACCTTCACCACCTGCTGGCAGCAGGGTCAGATCCAGCGCGCCGCCAAGGGCGGTGCGGAAAAACCCAGCCGCCTGTAATACAACACCGGCATCATCACTGCGCAGCCGCACGGCAGAGCGACCGTTACGCGGGGCGACCGTGCCGGTCACGGCAGCCGCACCATTGACCAAGGCGCTGAACTGCCCGGTGAACCCCGCCATCGTGGTGAAACCGCCGCGGAAATCAGTCAGCGTGATGCCTTCGGTGACCACCAGGCGGTCCAGCACGATCTGCACCGGCCCGCCGCCTGCCCCGCCATCACCCCCGCCGCCAAACCGCGCGCGGCGCAGATCCAGCATGCCACCGCCGATTTCCACCCCAAGGGGTTGGCCCGCGCCGCGCCCGCGCAGGGTGATCGGCGCATCAAGCCAATCGCCGATGCGCAGCCGCGAAAAGACCGCGCGCTCAAGCCCACCCGAGGCGGCAAGATCAATACGCCCTTCGGCCTGCAAACCACCACCGCTGATGCTGAGGCGCGAGATGACGGGCACCGCCCCCAGCGTGCCTTCGATCCGCAGATCCCCGGTGGTGCCCGCGCCTTTGGACCAGCTGACCGCCGGAATGGCAATCTGCAGGCCTTGCAGATCGGATGTCAGTACAAATTGCGGCGCCGCGCCGCGGCGTGGGGTGACCTGCAATTGCCCGCGCCCTTCGCCGGTGATCATGCCGGGGGGCAGCGCAATATTGAAGGCGCGCAAGGCGTCAGGCGACAGGGTCACCTCGGCTTGCAAAAGGCTGCTGGCCTGATCGGGGGGACCAAAGCTCTGGGTCCAGATCGCGTCGGCAGGCACGCCATCAAGCTGGACCGGCCCCGCGATTGTGAGGCCGGCATCATTCACCGCCAGTTGCATCGCTGAGGCGGTCAGGTCACGTCCCGGAACCAGCACGTCGCTGCTGACACCAGCCAGATCAACGTCGAAATCAAACCGCACCTCATCGCGCGGCGGGCGCATCGACAGCGGCATGGTGACGATCCCGCGGCTGCGCGCGGTGCCATCGGCCAAGGTCACCGGCAGATTGGCACGGTCCATGAAGCCAAAGGGCGGCTGGTTGATCAACGCCAGCAAGGACGGCAGGCTGCTTTCGGAATGGAGGGTCAGAGTCGCGGGGCTGGGGCGCTGGCGCAGATCCTCAATCGCGAAGGAACTGCCGTTCATCACCACCTCGCCGCCTTCGGGTGCGGTCATCAGCCCCTCGTCCACCGTCACGACAAAACGGTGATCAATCAGGCTGGCGACCCCTGTCGCATCCGTGACCAAAGGCAGGTCGGGCATGACGCTCACAGCAGTGCCGTCAAAAGCGAAATTCCCGGCCACATCTGTCGCACCATCCGGTGCGCGGCGCAGGCCAAAGCGCAGGTCCGTCAATCGCCCCGTCTGCACATTGTTGGTCATCCAGTTGCGGGTGCCGGGCCGGAACCCGTTCGGCCAAAGGTCAAGCAGCCGGTCCGGCGCGATCTGATCAATCTGGCTGTCCAGCCCAATCCGCCAGCCTGCATCGGTCGCGGCGATCTGGCCTTGCACCTGCAAGCGGCTGGGGCCATCGATCACCACGGCCTGACCGATATCGACCACAAATGGATCAAGCCGCAGCCGCAAATCCACATTCGCGGCCGCGATCAGCGGGGGCGTGTCGAACAGGCCGGGCGGGTTCAACGCGACATCACGCAGCCGCAGTTGTGCAAGCAGGGCACGCGGCAAACCGGCCTCGATCTCGCGCAGGTAAGCGTCGCCGCTGGCGCGCAGGCTGCCCCAGTCGGATTGCACGGTGATATCGCTGAACTGAATCAGATCCAGCACCGGATCATAACGCAAGCTTGCTTTGGCATCGGAAAAGCTGACCGGCTCAGCGGCGGGATTGGGTTGCAGCACGCCCGCGCCGATTTCCAGCGTTGCGTATAACGGCCCCAGCGCGCCATCAGCGTCAAGTTCGGTGCGCAGCACAGCCGATAGCGGCGCGTTGACATCGCGCAGCCAGTTCAGCGCGGGTGATTGTGCGGCGATATCGCCCGCCTCGATATTGGTGATGGTCAGCGCCAATTGCGATGCCCGGCTGTTGCGCGGGCTGGTATAGGACATGACGGCGGTCGATACCTCTGCCCGGCCTGACAACAGCGCGAATTCAGCATCCAGTTGCGTCTGCCCGCCACGCAGGTCAAGCGCGAGCTGACCATCATCCACTGTCCAGGACCGCCCGGCGCGTGCATCGTCGAAATTCACGATCAGCCCGGTTGCGGTGACGCTGCGCAAGGCGTCCAGCACCGGAGTTTCAAAAAACAGATCAATCTGATCCAAAAGTTCCGGCATGTTGCGCGCGCGCCTTGCATTGCCCGCCCCCAGCGCAAAACTGAGGCTGCCGTCAGCCGCACGGCGCAGATTGACCTGCGCCCCGGTCGCGCGGACCTGCTGGACCAACAGGCTGCGTTGCAGGATCACGCCGCGCGGGGACAGATCAGCCTCGATCACCGGGATGCGGGTGACCAGACCGCCGTCGCGGTCAAGGACGCTGGTGTCAATCAGCCGGATCGCCGGACGCAGATCGCGGCTGATCCGCATCGAAATGGCGCCAAAGCGCAGGCTGCCGCCGTCAAGCACAACAGCGGCACGGTCCTGCACCAGTTGCGTGACCCAGGATGGTGCGGTGATATCGCGCTCGATCAGCATGATCGCGGCGGCGGCGGCAAAGATGACCGGCGCGAGACACAGCAAAACCAGCCCACGCAAGGCGATCCAGCCAGCGCGCCTTGGGCGTTTTACGGGGGTGGGTGCCTGTTCTTGGTCTTGCTCTGGCAATCTATCTGCGCCTCTGGGCTGTCGCATCCCTTTATCTTTGCCACTATGGGACTAAAAAGAAGCAAACAAAACCTTAGCATAAAGGATCTGCCATGACCCATCCAGCGATCGGCGAAACCGCGCCTGACATCAGCCTACCACGCGACGGCGGCGAGACTGTCAATCTGTCGGATTTTGCGGGCAAGAAAGTCGTGCTTTATTTCTACCCCAAGGATGACACCCCCGGCTGCACCAAGGAAGCCATCGGTTTCACCGAGAGTGTCGATGATTTTACCGCTGCGGGCGCGGTGATCCTTGGCGTGTCAAAGGATTCTGTCGCCAAACATGGCAAATTCATCGCCAAACATGATCTGAAAATCGCCCTGCTGTCGGACGAGGACGGCGATGTCTGCGAACGCTATGGCGTCTGGGTTGAAAAGAGCATGTATGGCAAGACCTATATGGGGATCGAACGCGCGACATTCCTGATCGGACCGGATGGCAAGATCGCGCAGGTCTGGCCGAAGGTGAAAGTGCCGGGCCATGTCGAGGCTGTGCTGGACGCGGTGCGCGCGCTTTGACCTTGGCGGAAATGGCCGTCGCGGTGCTGAATACCGCCGATGGCCGCGAAAAAACCGCCCTGTCGCGCCGCTATGCGGCCACATGGCAGGCCGCGCGCGCGGCGGGTGATGCGGTGCAAATAGGTGACGCCACACCGCCGCTGCACCCGGCGCGGCCTGACCTGCCCGCGTTGCTGGCCCCGCGCGACGTGCCGCAGCGTAAATCCAGCACGGAGGTAGGGCGGATCGCCTTGCTGCATGCGGTGGCGCATATCGAACTCAATGCGGTCGATCTGCATTGGGATATCATTGCGCGGTTCACCGACACCCGCATGCCCATGGGATTCTATGACGATTGGGTGAAAGCGGCGGATGAAGAATCAAAACATTTCAACCTGATGTGCGATTGTCTTGAGGCAGCGGGCAGCCATTACGGCGCTCTGCCCGCCCATGCCGGCATGTGGCAGGCCGCGACCGATACCGCCAGCGACCTGATGGGCCGTCTGGCCGTGGTGCCGATGGTGCTGGAGGCACGCGGGCTGGATGTGACCCCCGGCATGATCGCGATTTTTGAGAACGCCGGACAGGCGCAGGTGGTTGACGCCTTGCAGGTGATCTATGCCGAAGAGGTGCATCACGTCGCCTATGGGTCAAAATGGTTTCATTTCCTGTGTGGACGGCATGATCTGGATCCGGTGATCCTGTTCCATGATCTTGTCGGGCGCTATTTTCATGGCGCGCTGAAGCCGCCTTTCAACGAAGAGAAACGCGCCGAGGCCGGGATCCCGCCGGATTTCTATTGGCCGCTGGCGCAACAGTCGCGCTAAATTCACTTTTCGGCGGAACCTCGCGCAAGATTGGCGCGTTAGAGGGATCGCGCCATAATTTCGGCATTCTGTGTTGCGACACCGTCTTTTGGTGGCTAACAGATGATGATCACTGACGGTACTTCAATCCGGCAGCAAGAAATGACGATAGGCGGATAACTGGTGCGTTCTCGACTGATGAAACCGATCCATGCCACGCTGGAGCGGTGGTTTCCCGAAAAACGTCTGTTCCTGCGATCCGATAGTGAAACACGGTTCATCCGTCTGACCTCTGAAGCGCAGCTTGTTGCCTGGACCGGCAGTATCATCGTGGTCGGCTGGACCATCATGGCGACGGCGATCCTGTTGATGGATTCGATCGGTGCCGGCAATTTCCGCGCCCAGGCCGAACGCTATCAATGGACCTATGAACAACGGCTGAACAGCCTGTCGGAGGATCGCGACAATAGCGCGGCAGAGGCAGCCTCGGCCCATGAACGGTTCGAAACGGCGCTAGAGCAGATCTCGATCATGCAATCAGAACTGCTCGCGACCGAAGAAAAGCGGCGCGAGCTGGAAACTGGCATGGAGGTTGTGCAATCCACCCTGCGCAACACGATGAAAGCCCGCGAAGAAGCCCGCCAACAGGTCGCTACATTGACCGAAAATGGCGAAAACGGTGTGGCGAACGGTATGCCGGATGAGGCCGTCGGCACCGTGAACCTGCTGGCCGAAGCCTTGGCCGAAACCGCCGCCGAACGCGACCAGATCGCCGCCGATGCAGAATTCGCCATCGAACAGGCCGCCGAGATGCAGTTAGAACTGCGCTTGCTACAAGAACGCAACGACCAGATTTTCCGCCAGCTGGAAGAGGCGATGATGGTGTCGGTCGAACCATTGGATGATATGTTCCGCGCGGCGGGTATGAACCCTGACACTCTGATCGAACAGGTGCGGCGCGGCTATTCCGGCACCGGTGGCCCGCTGATGCCGATGCAATTCACCACCGGCAGCGGCGAACCGGACCCTGACAGCGAACGTGCCAATGCGATTCTGGCGTCGATGGATACGATCAACCTTTACCGTCTGGCGGCGGATAAACTGCCGCTGGCAATGCCCGTCCGGTCAAATTACCGCATGACATCAGGCTATGGTCAGCGCTGGGGCCGGTTGCATGCGGGGACAGATTTCGCCGGGCCGGTCGGCACGCCGCTTTATGCCACGGCGGATGGCGTCGTGATCCATGCGGGCTGGCTGTCGAGCTATGGTCGTCTGATCAAGATCCGTCATGACTTTGGTATCGAAACCCGCTTTGCGCATCTGAACACGATTGACGTGAAGGTCGGCCAAAGGGTATCGCGTGGCGAGAGAATTGGTGCTATGGGGAATTCGGGTCGATCGACCGGGCCCCACCTTCACTACGAGGTGCGTGTTAATGGCAACCCCGTCAATCCGATGACTTACATAAGAGCTGGACAGAATGTTTTCTAAATCCAAAATCAATGAGCCCGGGCCAAAGGCGGCCGAAACACCTGCACCCGCAACTGCGGATGCCAGCAAAACCGGCAATATCGCGACTGACTACAAAGCGTCGCCTCCAAAGGCCAAGCCACCGGCATCGGTGCTGTCCTCGGATCTATTGGTCACCGGCAATCTGAAAACAACCGGCGATATTCAGATCGAAGGTCAGGTTGATGGCGATATCCGCGCCCATCTGCTGACCGTCGGCGAAGGCGCCACCGTCAAGGGCGAAATTGTCGCCGATGACGTTGTCGTCAATGGCCGCGTGATTGGCCGGGTGCGTGGATTGAAGGTCCGCCTGACATCGACCGCGCGGGTCGAAGGTGACATCATCCACAAGACCATCGCCATCGAATCCGGCGCGCATTTCGAAGGCTCCGTGCAGCGGCAGGATGATCCTTTGTCCGCCAATGGCAAAAAGATGCCAACCATGCCGGTCACCGAACCCAAGATCGAAACCGACAAGGTCTGATCTCGTCGGCAGATGTTGAAAAAGGGCGTCCCTCGGGGCGCCCTTTTGCGTTGGTCGAACAACAGAGATTGGGTGCGACGACAAGACAGCCTGTCATGACATCATGACAGGCTGTCCGATCTCTATGGTCAGAACTTCATCGAAACGCTGAACAGGCCCTGCACATTGTCATCTTCGTCATAACGCGCTTCCGCCCGCGCATTCCAGCGCAGCGCGCCGTTGCTGCCGCCAAGATCGGCACCAAGGCTGATCAAGTTGCGATCAGTATCGGCGACGCCAAAGCTGGTCGATGCATTGTTCAGCGACATGGTGACATCGCTGTTGCTGTCGCGGATCACATGCGCCCCGATGAACGGACGCAAGGTCGTCCCGCCCGCCATCGACACCAGCAACCCCGCCTCGACCGAGGCGAAACTCGTGTTGGTATCACGGCTGTCAAAGCTGGCCCCACCAAGACCGGAGACTGCGAAGCTGTCAAAACTGCTGGCCACGACGCCCGCCTGCCCGGTCAGGTCATAGCCGAACGCGCCGCCAGCGGCCTCTGCAGAGATGCGATAGGCGGCGCGCGCGGTCAGACCGTAATGCATGCCATCGCTTTCACCCGAACCGCTGGCAAGGGCGGGGCTGGTCATCTCCATCCGGCTTTGGCCGGCGAAGGCCGCACCGCTGATGCTGGTGTTCGGGCCAAGGTCGTAACCGGCGCGCAGACCGACGCTCGTGCCGGTCATGTCAATTTCATGCTCGGCATCGACCGAATCGGCATTGGCCCTGTTCGCAGCGACAAAAACGCCGAAAGTCCCGAAATCGCGCCCCACGGTGATCGCACCGGCGCGGTCATCGTCTTCGGACAACACAGCACCCGCGACCCACCAGCCTGACCCGTTCTGCTGCGCCAAGGCGACCTGTGACAGTGACAGGGCCGCGTCGGAAAACAGCCGGTCCGCCGTGCTGAACACCTTTGGTTCCGCCGTCACAAGCGTGGTGCCTGCGAAAAGTGCCGCGCCACCTGCGGCGCTCAGGTCAAGCACTTGCGGTGCCTGCGCGAAAGACACAATGCCCGCATCCGCGCTGAGCAGGCGCAAGGTGTTGGTGCCACCGCCCAGATCAACCGTGCCGATGATGCGCCCGCCGTCCAGTTCCAGCGTGTCGTCGCCAGAACCCAACCTGATCGCGGTACCGGACCGCCCGCGCAATGTGCCGCTGTTGCGGATCGTCACGGGTGAGGCATGGCCGTCGGCAACGCCGATGGCGTTGACACCTTCGATATAGCCTTCGTTGACAATAGTCGCCAGACCAGAGGCGCGGTCGGACCCGACTGTCGGCTCAAAGGTTCCGTCAAGGTCAATACCACTGCCCCCATTCGTCGGGTCATTCGCCGCACCGGTCGAAATGATAACACCGGTTTTATGGTTGTGAATCTCACCCTCGTCAAAATCAATGCCGTCATCAGTGCCAAGGATGATACCGTAATTGTCCGCCCGGCCGCTGGCGAATTGCACGCCGTCCTCATCAGATGTCGCGCCAGTATTCGTCCAGCTTTGCGTTGCCGCATCCCAGTCCAGACCGTTCAGCGCGATTGTGCCGTAGTTTTCCAGGGTGAAATCCTCGCGGGCTTCGACAACTTCTTCGCCACCACGCAAGGTGCCGCGGTTGGTCACAATGGTCCCCGGAGCACGGGCCTGAATCGCCCGGCCCCCGGTGCTTTGGATCAGGCCGTCATTGGTGATCATTGCCTTGCTTCCTGCCCCCAGCGAGACTGCAACATCGGAGCGGCCGCGCAGCGTGCCGCTGTTGCGGATCGTCACCGGCGAGGCATGACCGTCGGCAACGCCGATGGCCCGCACCCCTTCGATATAGCCGTCGTTGATGATGGTCATCTGGCCAGAGGCGCGGGCAGCTCCCACGGTCGGTTCAAACGTGCCGTCGAGGTCGATGCCGCTGCCCCCGTTCTCTGAATCGTTCGCAGCACCAGTCGAGATGATCACGCCCGTCTCATGGTTGTGGATCACGCCCTCGTCAATGTCGATGCCGTCATCAGTCCCAAGGATAACACCGTAATTGTCGGCTCTGCCGCTGGCGAATTGCACACCGTCTTCGTCAGAGGTGGCGCCGTTGTTGGTCCAGGTGCGCGTTGCCGCATCCCAATCCAGACCATTCAGCGCGATCAGGCCGCGGTTTTCCAGGGTGAACTCCTCGCGCGCCTCGATCACCTCTTCGCCGCCACGCAGGGTGCCACGGTTGATCACGGTGCCACCCGGACCACGGGTCTGGATCGCGCGGCCATCGGTGCTCTGGATCAGGCCGTCATTGGTGATCATCGCGTTCGCGAGCGGGTTATCTTCATCGAGTCGCACGGCCTGCGCCTCCGCGAAAATCCGGCCGGTGGCAAGGTTGTTAAGGGTGAACCCATTGGCATCGTCTTGAAGCCGGATACCCCGGTCACCACCACGGATCGTACCAGCATTGGTGATCGTCAGGTTTGCGCCTTGGCCACGGATCGCATCATCATTGCCGCTTTCAATCAAACCGTTGTTGAGCACTGATTGATCCGACCCATCAAGCTGGACGGGGCGACCGTTTGCACGGACAAGTTCCGCATCACTTTCGACCGTGATCGCAAGATTGTCGCGGGAATCATTAATATTGCCCGTATCGCTGGCGGTGCACGTCAGCGTCGGATTGGTAGCATCCCCGCCCGGAACGCAATCGGCATAGGCTGGCGCTGCAAAGACCTGCAACGCGGTCATCGCGGCGACAATTGCGGTTGAGGTGTGAAAATACGACATGGGGACTCCTTTTATTCATCAGGTCCCCCCGCCATAAAAAACAAACACAAAGGTGATGTGACAAACGCACCTTTGTTTGAAATCCGCTGCTGATTCGGAGTGATCAGTCTTTTCGACTGGCGGCGAGGTCAGTCCGCGTGACCGCTGTCGCGCCCTTTGCCGGACATATCCAGCGCCAAAGTCGCACCCATCAGCCCGTCCAGATCACCGTCCAGCACGCCTTTGGTGTCGGAGGTTTCAAAGCCGGTGCGCAGGTCTTTGACCATCTGGTAAGGCTGCAGCACATAAGACCGGATCTGGTTCCCCCAGCCAGCGTCGCCCGCGTTTTCATGCGCTTCATTGACCAGCGTGGATCGTTTATCAAGTTCCAGCTGATAAAGCCGCGATTTCAGCGCCTTCATCGCGATATCGCGGTTCTGGTGCTGCGATTTCTCCGATGAGGTCACCACGATCCCAGTGGGAAAGTGGGTGATCCGCACGGCGGAATCGGTGGTGTTGACGTGCTGCCCGCCCGCGCCGGATGACCGGTAGGTATCCAGACGGATGTCGCTTTGGTTCACCTCGATCTCGATATTGTCGTCGACGACAGGATAGACCTTGACCGAGGTGAATGACGTGTGCCGCTTCGCCGCTGAGTCAAAGGGCGAAATCCGCACCAGACGATGCACACCGCTTTCGGATTTCAGCCAGCCATAGGCATTATGGCCGATGATCTTATAGGTAACCGATTTGATCCCGGCCTCATCGCCCGATTGCATCGATTGCAATTCGACTTTGTAGCCCTTTTTCTCGGCCCAGCGGACATACATCCGCGACAGCATATTGGCCCAGTCACAGCTTTCGGTGCCACCGGCCCCTGCGTTGACCTCAAGGAACGTGTCATTGGCATCGGCCTCACCGTCCAGCAGCGCCTCAAGCTCTTTCTGGGCGGCTTTCTCGCGCAGGGCTTTCAGGGCGTCTTCGGCCTCGGTGACGATATCGGCGTCATCTTCGGCCTCGCCCAGACCGATCAGTTCGATATTGTCTTCGAGTTCCTGTTTGATGCTGTCATGCATGGCGAGCGTATCGACCAGCACCTGCCGGTCGCGCATCAGCTTTTGCGCCGCTTCCGGATCATCCCAGAGCGTCGGGTCCTCGACCCTTGCGTCGAATTCTTCCAGCCGGTAGCGGGCGGTTTCGTAATCCATCCGCTGCGCCAGCAGGTTCAGCGATTTCTGGATCGCATCGATATTGTTCTGCGTTTCAGCGCGCATAGGGGGCACCTGTTCTGTTTGGATTTGTGTGGTCTTACAACCCGCAAAGGCCAGCGGCAAGGCGGTCAGTAAAGACCGCCCGACGACAAGGTGCCAAAGGTAGCACGGTCACCGACCGTGGCAGTGCCACCGCTGGATGTTGTCACCTCGCGCGACACGCGCGGGACTTCATCATAAAGCGGCAGATCAGCGGCCATGGCAAAGCCACCGTCATAGGTGATGCCAAAGACAGGCTCTTCCCCTGCGCGGAAACATTCGGACACGACGGTATCGCCCGAGGCTTCATTGGGCAGGCGCGCGCCGGTGAAACGGTCGATCTTGATGAATTCGCACCCTGTTGGCACGGTGAAATCCGGCGCGCCATAGGTTTCAATCGCTTCGCTCATGAAGCGGTTGAACACCGGGCCGCACATCCCGCCACCAGACGCACCCGAGCCAAGGCTGCGCGGATTGTCATAGCCGATGTAACAGCCTGCGACGATATTGGATGAAAAGCCGACAAACCAGACATCCTTGCTGTCATTGGTGGTGCCGGTCTTGCCAGCGATCTGCGCGGGCAGATTTACGGACCCCGCCGCCGTGCCGCGTTCAACCACGCCCTGCATCATCGAGGTCAGCTGATAGGCGGTGACTTCGTTCATCACGCGGGTGCGGTTTGACACGATATCAGGCGCCTGCCCCGCTGGCAGTGACGTATTCGCACAATCCGGGCATTGTCGTTCGTCGTGCAGATAGACGGTATTGCCCAAACGGTCCTGCACCCGGTCAACCAGCGTAGGTTCGACCCGTTCGCCACCATTGGCGAACATCGCATAGGCCGCGACCATCTTGAACAAGGTGGTTTCATCGGACCCCAATGATGCCGCCAGCACGGGGTTCATCCGGTCATAAACACCAAAACGTTCGGCATATTCGGCCACACGCTCGATCCCGACCTCTTGGGCCAGTCGCACCGTCATCAGATTGCGCGACCGTTCAATCCCGGTGCGCAAAGGTGTCGGGCCATAGAATTGGTTAGACGCATTGGTGGGCCGCCACATGCCTTGCGGCGTCATAATCTCGATCGGCGCATCGACCACGATGGTCGCCGGGGAATAACCGGAATCGAGCGCTGCGGCATAGACGAACGGTTTGAACGACGACCCCGGCTGGCGCTGCGCCTGTGTCGCGCGGTTAAAGACCGAGGCCTGATAGCTGAACCCGCCCTGCATCGCGATCACGCGGCCGGTGTTGACGTCCATCGCCATGAACCCGCCCTGCACCTCTGGCACCTGCCGCAGGGTCCAGCGGACAAAGCTGCCGTCATCTTGCTGCATGCGCCGGACATGAACCACATCGCCGGGGGTGAAATTGTCAAAGAAACTGCCGCGCATCCATGCGATATCATCGCGCGGCACGGTGAAAGGTTCGGCGTCCGTCTCATCCACCCCTTCGATGCCAAGGCGCAGACTGTTCTCGGCCACATCCAGCACCACGGCAGGGTGCCATTGCGCAACAAGATCAATGTCGCGCGCCACATCGGTGCTGCGCAAAGCGGCGCGCCAGGCGCTTTCCTCGGCCAATGCCTCGGTCGGGATAGTCAGGCCGGTGCCGCGCCAGATGCCACGGCTGCGGTCGAATTCTTCCAATGCCTGTTGCAACGAATGCGCAGCGGTGACCTGCAATTCAGGGTCAACCGTCGCGCGGATCGCCAGACCGCCGGAAAAGAATTCATCCTGCCCGAAATCCTGGCTCAGCTGGCGACGAATTTCATCGGTGAAATAATCCCGGTCGGGCAAGGTCGAGCGGAAATCATCGTAATCGCCGCCTTGCACGGACAAAAGCGGTGCTGCGGTTTCCGCCAGCAAGGTGGCCTCATCAATATAGCCATTCTGATGCATCAGCCGCAGCGTGTTATCACGCCAGAACAAGGCCACGTCACGGTCGCGCACCGGATGGCGGTTGCTGGGCGATTTGGGCAATGACGCCAGATAAGCCGCCTCGCCCGCCGTCAGTTCGGTGAGCGGTTTGTTGAAATATGTCAGCGCGGCGGCGGTGACGCCAAAGGAATTCTGGCCCAGAAAAATCTCGTTCAGGTAAAGCTCAAGGATACGGTCCTTGGACATCGCCTGTTCAATCCGCACCGCCAGAATGATTTCGCGGATTTTGCGTTCTGCAGAGCGGGAACCGTCAAGCAGGAAATTCTTCATCACCTGCTGCGTGATGGTCGAGGCGCCACGCATTTCCTCGCCCCGAGACTGCACGGCATCGACGACGGCAGAGACCATGCTGGTCGCATCAAACCCTTGGTGTGTATAGAAATTCTTGTCTTCGGCCGAGATGAAGGCATTCTTCACCAGATCAGGAATATCCTCTGCCGGGGTGAATAAGCGGCGTTCTACAGCGAATTCATCGATAATCTCACCCTCGCGGGAATAGACGCGGCTGATCGTCTTAGGGGTATATTGCGACAAAGTCTCATAAGACGGCAGATCGCGGCCATAGACATAGATCACGCCGCCCACAACGATCGCCGCCATGATCATCGACATGGTGACAAAGGTGAAAATTCCGCCGAAGAATGAGAAAATAAAGCGCAGCACGGGTGAGGTTTGTCCTTTCAGGATTCCTCGTGCTTATAGGCGCTGACCGGCTCATCGTCAAAAGCACTTTGGCACAATTGGCGGCATTGCACCGCATTGGTGATCACAATCGACTGATCCGAGTCAGCGTTTTGTTGGCGAATTGCTCACATAGCCGGACACGGAGGCTGTGATTGCGTCGGCAAACGTCGCGCGTGCCAATGGGTTGGTCAAATTTGTGCGGTCTTCGGTGTTGGATAAAAACCCGGCCTCAATCAGAACAGACGGGAAATCAGCAGCAAGCAGAACCGAAAACCGCCCTGTCCGTCGCGGATGCGAATTCAGCCGCACGCCTTGCGCAGCGAGTTCCGTCACCAGCCGGTCTGCAAAACTGGCCGCACGCGGGGCGGTGGACTGGCGCGCGAGATCCATCAGCACGCCCGCGACGCGGTCATCTGTCACCGCCAGATCAACGCCCGCCAGCAGGTCACCGCGTTCATGCCGTTCGACCAACCGCTGCATCGCCAGATCGCCACTGTCAGCCGCCAAAGTATAGACCGACGCCCCCCAGGCATTATCCTGTTCCAGCGCATCGGCATGGAGCGAGATGAACAGATCCGCCCGTGCGGCACGGGCGATGGTCATCCGGGCGTAAAGCGGAACAAAACTGTCGTCGGACCTTGTCAGCACCACGGCGACACCGTCAAGCGCGCGCAGCCTGTCCGCGATTTCATTGGCGAAGCGCAGCATCAGATGGGCCTCTGTCACGCCGCCGCGCTCTGCGCCGGGATCAATACCACCATGACCGGGGTCAAGGACAACGACAAAGCTGTTCTCGTCGGTATCATCCAGACCCGTCAGCGCCTCTTGCGTCAGCGCATCCCAGCCCGGATCAGGCGGTGCACCGGCACGCGCGGCAAATTCCGCAGCAGAACTGCGGTTCAGCCGGACCGACAGGCTGGCACCTTCCGGCCCCGCTGTCATGCCCGCACGCGTCAGCGTCAATGGTTGGGCAAGGTCCAGCACCATCCGCGTCCAGCCGGGCCGGTAGGGACCAAAGCGAATATCGGTGATGCTGCGGGCCGCATCGAGGGCTGCGATATCGATCCCACCCGGATCAAGCCCTTCGAAATCCAGCACCAGACGACGCGGATCATCCAAGGTGAAGA
The DNA here is from genome assembly GCF_035117555.1 of Yoonia sp. 67-2. Classification (NCBI taxonomy): domain Bacteria; kingdom Pseudomonadati; phylum Pseudomonadota; class Alphaproteobacteria; order Rhodobacterales; family Paracoccaceae; genus Yoonia; species Yoonia sp. 67-2. The sequence continues at coordinate 194,910 of NZ_JAYKPK010000003.1, read as the reverse complement.
CGCGGTAAGGCACGATCTCTGACAGACCGAGGTCGATCTGGACAGAACGCCAGCCGTCGCGGATGCTGGATCTGTCAGGATCAAGCAGTGCCTGCCCAGTGGCCACGTTGGCCAGCAGCAAAAACGCGGCCAGCCAGCGGATCATGCCTGCCGCACCTGCATGAAACGGGCGATGCGGGCCAGACCTTCGGTGATATCCGCTGTGCTGCGCGCATAGGAAAACCGCAACCAGTGGTGCCCCCGCGCGGCATCGAAATCGAGGCCGGGCGTGACAGCGACACCGGCATGATCCAGAATATCAGCGGCAAACTGGCGCGCGTCATCGGTATAGGCGGACACATCGACATAGATGTAGAATGCCCCATCGGGTGGTGCAAAAGCCCCCAGCCCCGCCGCGCGCAGACCGTCGATCATCAATTGGCGGTTGGCGGCATAGACGGCTTTATTGGCGTCGAGTTCGGGCGCGCAATCCATTGCATGAAGGGCCAGACGTTGCGCGGCATGGGGCGCGCAGATGAACATATTCTGCGCCAGCCGTTCGATCCGGCGGACGTGATCCTGCGGGACCACCATCCAACCCACGCGCCAGCCGGTCATCGAGAAATATTTGGAAAAGGAATTCACGACATAAACCTCATCCGTGACTTCCAGCGCGGAGACGGGGCGCAGATCGTAGTCGATGCCGTGGTAAATCTCATCCGAGATAAAGGCGGCATCGCGGGCGGCGCAAGCTTCGGCCAGCGCCTTGATCTGCGCGGCTTCCAGCATCGTGCCGGTGGGATTGGCCGGGGATGCGACGATCAGCCCTGCCAGATCATGTTCAGCGACATGATGGGGTTGCGGCTGAAAACGGTCGGCGAGGTTGGTGGGGATATCGACCGGGGTCAGGCCGACAGCGCGCAGGATTTGCCGGTAGGACGGATAGCAAGGCGTGCCAAGGCCCACACGTTCGTCGTTGTCGAACAGGGCGGAGAACGCAAGCAGGAAGGCCCCCGATGCGCCCGAAGTGATGACGACGCGCGCCGGATCAAGGTCCAGATCATACCAATCGCCATAATGCTGCGCGATGCGCGCACGCAGATCCGGCAGGCCAAGGCCCACGGTATAGCCAAGGGGTTCGGCCATATCCCGGATCAGCTTTTCACGCGCGGCGGATGGCGCGCCGGTGCCGGGCTGGCCGACTTCCATATGGATGATGTGGCGGCCTGCGGCCTCTGCCTGTCGGGCGGCCTCCATCACATCCATGACGATGAATGGGTCCACGTCGCCGCGGTTTGCGTGTCGCATGCTCTGCCTCGTTCCTGCGTCCGCGTCTGGCTTATTCGGCGGCCAAATCGTCCCTTGCGGCGATCTCTGCCGCCTTTTTTTCGACCTGTTCGACGATATGTTCGATCATGTCTTCATTGGATTGCTTATGGCTCTGCTTGCCCGCCAGATAGACCATGCCGGACCCTGCCCCGCCGCCGGTAAATCCGACATCGGTCATCAGCGCCTCGCCCGGTCCGTTCACCACGCAGCCGATGATCGACAGCGACATCGGGGTCTTGATATGTTCCAGTCGTTTTTCCAGCGCCTCGACCGTTTTGATCACATCGAACCCCTGCCGCGCGCAAGACGGACAGGAAATGATGTTCACGCCACGGTGGCGCAGGCCAAGGGATTTGAGGATTTCGAACCCCATCTTGACCTCTTCCACCGGATCGGCGGAAAGACTGACGCGGATCGTGTCGCCGATCCCGGCCCAGAGCAGATTGCCCATGCCAATGGCGGATTTCACGGTGCCGCTGATCAGACCGCCCGCCTCTGTGATGCCCAGATGGATCGGGGCATCGGTCGCCTCGGCCAGTTGCTGATAGGCGGCTGCGGCCATGAAAACGTCAGAGGCTTTACAGGAAATCTTGAATTCATGGAAATCATTGTCCTGCAGGATTTTGATGTGATCCAGCCCGCTTTCCACCATCGCATCGGGGCAAGGTTCGCCGTATTTTTCCAGCAGATGCCGTTCCAGCGATCCGGCATTCACGCCGATGCGGATAGAACAATTATTGTCACGCGCGGCGCGGATCACTTCCTTCACACGGCGTTCGTCGCCGATATTGCCGGGGTTGATGCGCAGACAGGCTGCCCCCGCCTCTGCCGCCTCAATCCCGCGTTTGTAGTGGAAATGGATATCCGCCACGATCGGGACCGAGACATTGCGCACGATCTCTATCAACGCACGCGAAGATTCCTCATCTGGCACCGAAATCCGCACGATATCCGCACCTGCATCTGCTGCCGCCTGCACTTGCGCAATCGTGCCTTTGATGTCGGTGGTCAGGGTGTTGGTCATGGTCTGCACCGTGATCGGGGCATCGCCACCGACCGGGACATTGCCGACCATGATCTGACGGGATTTGCGGCGTTCGATATTCCGCCAAGGGCGGATATGGTTCAAAGACATCGGATCGCTTTCAGCAGATTGCGGTTCACCCGCAACCTAAGCCGCCCACCCGCGCGGGGCAAGCGGCTGCGTCTATTGATCGGTCACAGCCTCGGCCACGCGGACGATTTCGGCCAGATCATTGTCGCTTTCCAGATCGGCCAGCGCGTAGCTTTCAGTCAGGTTATCGGCAGACAGAACGACGTTCGAAGTCACGACACCACGTTGCCCGACAGGGCCGTAATGGGTGCCATTCACGGCGAAATACATCGCGCCGCTTTCGCCCACGCGCAGGGTGGCGGGTTCTTCGGTGGCAGGCAGGGTAAAATTCTGGCCCGGCTCCATGATCCCTTCAAACAGGACGACGCCATCGGCGGCCTGCACACGTACCCAAGCGGGACGGGCCGCGACCAATTGCACCTCTGCGACCGGCGGTTCGACGACCTGAATGCTGGGGCTCACGATCTCGGCATCGGTTTCCGCGACTTCGCGCACGGGGGACCCCTGCGCCTCAGGCGCCAAAGCGCCAATCATCTGCGGGTTCAACGTCGAAATCGGCGTATCGCGCGCAACAAGCACCGGCACGTCAAGCGCCTGCGGGCGGTAAAGCCTGTCCAGCGCCTCTGGCGCGGGCAGCATCATGCCACCAAGCGCGTCGCTGGTTTCGATCACATTGGCACTGCCTGCCAGCGGGTCGAGATCAGAGACCACAACAGGAGCCTGTTCGACAGGCGCAAACTGGACCCGCTGCACCTCTTGCAGGACAGTCCAGCCGCCATAGCCCAGACCGCCCATCATGGCGATCAGCACCAGCGCCGAACCGATGGCGCGCAATTCGATCTGCGCGAAAATCGATTCCTTTGCCGGAATGAACGGCGTACGCGACGACAGGAAGATGTCCTTGCCCGCGGGCATCCGGCTGACATCAGCGGTACGGTTTTTCAAGGATGAGGCTTCAGCGGACATGCCATGGGCAGTGACAAAACCGCTTTCCTTGCAAAAGCTGGCAAAGGCTGCATCCGGGTCCATCCGCAGATAGCGCGCATAGGACCGCACATAACCGGCAATAAACCCTGGCGTGTCAAAGGCAGAGGGATCAGCATTCTCAATTGCCGCGATATAGGCTGCCTTGATCTTCAATTCGCGCTGCACATCGAGCAGGCTTTTCCCAAGGGTTGCACGTTCACCGCGCATAAGGTCGCCCAGACGCAACTCGTAGTCGTCAAACCCTTTGGCTTGAACGTCCTCCGCCGCGCTGGCACGCCTGAAGGTCTTTCCGATCATCGACAGTCCCGTCGCTTAGAGCCCAAGGCACCCTGTCGCCCGAATCAATTCGACAGGATCGCCTTGCAAAGCAATAGCATGACGGCGCTGCGCTTGCACATCGGCAATAAGCGTTAACCCGCCAACTCAGCCCGGTTCAGCGCACAATGTGACCATAAACCATCCAAAGCGCCGACAAGCGCATTCATTTCACGCGGTCCATGCACCGGCGACGGGGTAAACCGCAACCGTTCGGTGCCGCGTGGCACGGTGGGGAAATTGATTGGCTGCACATAAATGCCGAATTCTGACAAAAGCATATCAGACAACTTCTTGGTGTGTTTCGGATCACCCACAATCAGCGGCACAATATGGCTGCCATGGTCGATAATCGGCAAGCCCAATCCTTTGAGCCGCAGTTTCAGGATTTTCGCCTGTGTCTGATGCTGTTCGCGCAAGGCCTGGTCGGTTTTCAGATGCGCCACGGATGCCGCCGCCGCCGCTGCGACTGCCGGTGGCAGGCTGCTGGTAAAGATGAACCCGGGCGCATAGGACCGCACCGCATCGCACATCTTGGTCGAAGCGGCGATATAGCCGCCCACCACGCCATAAGCCTTGGCCAATGTTCCGTTGATGATATCGAGCCGGTGCATCAGCCCGTCGCGTTCCGCCACACCGCCACCGCGCGGGCCATACATGCCAACGGCATGGACTTCATCGCAATAGGTCAGCGCGCCGAATTCATCGGCCAGATCGCAGATCGCCTTGATCGGGCCGAAGTCACCATCCATCGAATAGATCGACTCAAACGCGATCAGTTTCGGCGCAGCCGGATCATCCGCCGCCAGCAATTCGCGCAGATGCGCCACATCGTTATGGCGGAAAATCCGCTTGGCCCCGCCGTTGCGCCGCACGCCCTCGATCATGGAGGCATGGTTCAGCGCGTCAGAGTAAATGATCAGCCCAGGAAAGAGTTTCGGCAGAGTGCTGAGCGTGGCGTCATTGGCGTTATAGGCGCTGGTGAACAAAAGCGCGGCTTCCTTGCCATGCAGATCGGCGAGTTCAGCCTCAAGCCGTTTGTGATATACGGTGGTGCCAGAGATATTGCGTGTCCCGCCCGAGCCTGCGCCGGTGGCGTCAATCGCCTCATGCATCGCAGCCAGAACCACCGGATGCTGGCCCATGCCAAGATAATCATTGCCGCACCAGACCGTCACCGGGGTTTCGGACCCATCGGACTTGACCCAGGTCGCGTGGGGAAACTGACCGCGCTTGCGTTCAATATCAATAAAGGTCCGATACCGGCCTTCTTCGTGCAAGCGGTTGATTGCGATATCCAATTGGGCGTTATAATCCACCAATTCGTCCTTTTCTTAGGTCAGGGCACCGGTTTGGCGGCGCCTTGAATCGTTCTAAACTGCATATAGGGCAGATCGCGCCCGGGCAAGACGCTACAAACTGTCGCCCCCTGCCCGGTTGCGTCTAATCCACGCCTTGGGCGGGTGCCATGATCTGGATCAACCTATCCCGCCGCCAGCCATTGACCTTGCCCGCGAACAGGTCAACCCTGCGCGTGATGATAAATGAAAGGCCCATCCATGACCCTTGAACCCGTCCTTGCCCGCATTGATGACGATCTGACGCAATCTGTCGAACGGCTGAAAGAATTGCTGCGCATCCCGTCAATTTCGACTGATCCAGCCTATAAAGCTGATTGTGACACGGCCGCCGACTGGCTGGTGGCGGATCTGATCTCGATGGGGTTTACCGCCTCAAAACGCGAAACCCCCGGCCACCCGATGGTCGTCGCGCATAGCGGCGGCGACGGTCCGCATGTGCTGTTCTATGGCCATTACGATGTGCAACCCGTTGATCCGCTGCACCTGTGGGACCGCGATCCGTTTGATCCGCAGGTCGAGGAAACGCCCAACGGAAAAGTGATCCGGGGCCGTGGCACATCGGATGACAAAGGCCAGCTGATGACCTTTGTCGAGGCTTGCCGCGCCTGGAAAGCCGTGCATGGCACCCTGCCCGGCAATATCACCTTGTTCTTTGAGGGCGAGGAGGAATCAGGCTCCCCATCGCTGGTCCCCTTCATGAAAGACAATATCAAGGAACTGACCGCCGATATCGCACTGATCTGCGATACCGGGCTTTATGGCGACAGCACGCCCGCGATCATCACGCAATTGCGCGGACTGTTGGGTGAAGAGATCACCATCAAAGGCCCGAATAAGGACCTCCATTCTGGCATGTATGGCGGCTTGGCAATGAACCCGGCGCGTGTGCTGGCAAAGGTGATCGCGGCGCTGCATGATGAGGACGGGCGGATCACCGTACCGGGTTTCTATGACGGCGTGCCAGAGCTGTCGAATGAACTAGCTGCGGCCTGGGATGATCTGAAATTCGACGAAACGGCGTTTCTGGGTGACGTCGGCCTGTCTATCCCCGCCGGTGAAAAGGGCCGCCGCCCGTTGGAGATGATCTGGTCGCGCCCGACCTGTGAGGTCAACGGCATGTGGTCCGGCTATACCGGCGACGGGTTCAAGACCGTGCTGCCGTCAGAGGCCCATGCGAAGATTTCGTTCCGCCTCGTCGGCACGCAGGACCCTTTGGCGATCCGCGACGCATTCCGCAAAATGGTGCAGGACATGATCCCCGCAGATTGCAGCGTGACATTTGCACCGCATGGTGCCAGCGCCGCCGGACAGATGACCACGACCCACCCGGCCTTTGATCAAGCGCGCAAAGCGCTGTCAGATGAATGGCCCAATGCGGCGGCCTATGTCGGCTCTGGCGGATCGATCCCGATTGCCGCCTATTTCAAGGATATCCTTGGCATGGATGCGATGCTGATCGGTTTTGGCAAGGATAATGACCAGATCCATTCCCCCAATGAGAAATACGACCTGTCGTCCTTTCACAAAGGCATCCGGTCCTGGGCGCGGATTCTGCATGAAATGACGGCTTGATGCGGGGGGTGCGTGCCCGCACGCACCCTACGGGTGATGCATGGAAATGTCGGTAGGGTGTGTGCGCGCAGGCACCCGCCACCCCAGCATAGCCGTCTCAGCGACAGCCAGCAGTCGCTCCCTATCCGCACCATCACGCGCCAGAACAGACATGCCCTGCATCACAGCAATTGCAAGATCGGCCAGCGGCGCGGGGTCGGTATCGGATGGCAGCAGCCCCCTCCCCATATCGACCTCGATCCGGCGCTGGATCATGTCGCGGATTGCGCGCCGTTCAGCGGCGACCGCGGCGCGCACCTCTGCCGCGTCGGGTGACCCTGTCGCGGCAGCGCTGGCCAGCAGGCAGCCGGGGGGTGTCGTCTCACCGGTATATAGCAGCGCCGCCCGGCGCAGCATCGCGGCAACAGCGTCATGCGCTGTCGGCGCGGCAGTGATGTCTTGTTCCAAGGCCACAGGATCACCCGCATAGCGGCGCATCGCCTCCAGAAACAACTGCTGTTTGTTGCCAAAGGCGGCATAAAGGCTGGGTGCCGTCACCCCCATCGCTGCCGTCAGATCGGAGATCGAGGTCGTTTCATAGCCGCTTTGCCAGAACGTCAGCATGGCTTTGTTCAGAACATCGTCACGATCAAAGGACAGCGGGCGTCCGGTCTTGCGCGGGTGGGTTGCTTCATGTTTCATAGTGACCACTAATAAAGTCATTGACGTCCGCCTGCAAGCGGGGGATAGGTTTCATATCGTTCACTATAAAACATTGGAGCCATCATGTCCCTTTCCCATTACCGCGCCCTCGGCCGATCCGGCCTCGTTGTCAGCCCTTTGTGCCTTGGCACCATGACCTTTGGCCCCGGCGATTGGGGCGCGGATGAGGCAGAATCGCGCGCCATTTTCGACGCCTATCGCGACGCGGGCGGCAATTTTGTCGATACGGCGGATATCTACAGCGGCGGTGTCAGCGAGGAATTCGTCGGCAAGTTCATCAAGGACACCGGGTCGCGCGATGATATCGTGCTGGCGACAAAATTCGGCTTCAACGGCTCGCGCAGTCCGCTTGCGGCCAATCAGGATCGCGCGGGCAATGCCCATGCCGGCGGTGCCGGGGCCAAGAACATCCACCGCGCGCTGGATGCGTCACTGCAGCGTCTGGGGACCGATTACATCGACCTTTACTGGATGCATATCTGGGACGGTGTCACGCCGGTTGGCGAAATCGTCCAGACACTTGGCGATCTGGTCCGCAGCGGCAAGATCCGCCATTACGCCTTCTCCGACATGCCCGCATGGCTGGCGATGAAGGCGGCAACCATCGCCGAATTGCGCGGCGTGCCGGGGCCGATCGCGATACAAGTGGAATATTCCCTTGTCGCACGCGACATCGAGGCCGAACATATCCCCGCCGCCCGCGAAGGCGGTATGGGCGTGATGCCTTGGAGCCCGCTTGCCGGTGGTTTTCTGACCGGGAAATACAAGCGCGACGATACCTCCGGCACCGGCCGGTTGAGCGGTGCGAATCCTTTTGGCGACAGCAAGTTCAGTGATCGCAACTGGGACATTCTGGCAGTGCTGAAAGAGATCGCCACCGAACAGGATCACACCCCTGCGCAGATCGCGCTCGCCTGGATCATCGCGCAGCGCGGGGTGACATCCACACTGATCGGTGCCAGCAGCGTGGCGCAGCTGACCGGCAACATCGCAGCGACAGATGTGAAATTGACGGGCGACCAGATGCACCGACTCGATCAGGTCTCGGCACAGGCGGGTGGGTTCACCGCAAACCTGAGCACAAAGATGATCCGGAAGATGATCTACGGCGGCCATGATGTGACCGGCTGGGCTGAATAACAGCAACACTGATCCGGGCTACCGGTCAGCGTGCGATGCAAATCGGCTGACCCGGTACCTGCTCATACAACTAACTTGGAAAAATGGCGCGGTTGACGGGGCTCGAACCCGCGACCCCCGGCGTGACAGGCCGGTACTCTAACCAACTGAGCTACAACCGCGCGTGAGGGGCGGGATAATCGCGGATGCTTAGGGCGTCAATTGCAAAAAGACGAAATGCCGCGCTTTTTGGCGCGGCATGTTCTGGTCGTTTTTGGAGAAATGCAGTGGCGCGGTTGACGGGGCTCGAACCCGCGACCCCCGGCGTGACAGGCCGGTACTCTAACCAACTGAGCTACAACCGCGCATCTGCTTTCCCAGCATCTCTGCTGGTGTGGCGCTTCTAAGTGTGGCGGCGGACCCCGTCAAGCGGTCTTGCGCCTTCTGCGGCATTATCTTTGTCATGCCGGAAAAAACATGCCTGACCATGGGCAGCAATTGTTCCTAATCCTGCCATAATTGCCGCGTTTAACCTGCCGCAATAGGCAAACCGGCAGCTATCATGACGCAACAGGCACAATCCGCACCGCAGCGTAGCACCCATCTGGTGCCTGTGCTGTTTACCATGACGATCTTTCTGTCAGCCGCGATGCTGTTTTTCGTCCAGCCTTTGTTCACTAAGATCGTGCTGCCCTATGTCGGTGGTGCGCCAGCAGTCTGGACCACGGCGATGCTGTTCTTTCAGACGGTGCTGATTCTGGGCTATCTCTATGCGCATCTGTCGACACGTTACCTGCCGGTCGCAGTGCAGATCGGGCTGCATCTGATGCTATGGGCGATTGCGCTGACGTTCCTGCCATTGTCGATCACAGCTGGCTGGCAGTTTGATTCCGACCAGCCCATCGCCCTGCAAACGCTGACGCTGTTTGCTTTCGGCGTCGGCATGCCGTTTGCGGTGCTATCGGCCAATGCGCCCCTGATCCAGAGCTGGTATGCGAAAAGCGGCGGGCCTTCAGCGGATGATCCTTATTTCCTGTATGGCGCGTCAAATCTGGGATCACTCATCGCGCTGCTGGCCTTTCCATTGATTGCGGAACCAATGCTGGGTGCGCGCCAGATCGGGAACGGCTGGGCGGGTGGTTTCGTCATTCTGGGCCTGTTTCTTGCGCTCAGTGGTCTGGCCGCGCGCAAAGGGGCCGCGGAAAGGTCAGCATCCCGCGCGACCGGCGCGCCGGGATGGGGGCATTATGCATGGTGGCTGATCCTTGCCTTCGTGCCATCATCCCTGATGCTGGCGGTGACGAGCAAGATCAGCACCGATCTTGGGTCTTTTCCACTAATCTGGGTTGTGCCGCTGGCGCTCTATCTGCTGACATTCGTGTTGACCTTTACCAACCGGCCATTGTTCAGCGACAGGGTGATCGATCTGGCCTTTGTGATCAGCCTCGCCTTTTTCGCGACAATCTTTACCTTCCGGTCCTTGTCGATCATCACGTTGATCCTGACGCTGGTGATTTTGCTCGGCTTCGTCTTTGTCGCGATGAAAGCGCATCGCAGTCTCTACGCGGCGCGGCCGGATCAGACCCATCTGACCTTGTTCTATGTCACCATGTCGCTGGGCGGCGCCTTGGGCGGGCTGTTCAATTCACTGATCGCGCCGGTGGTGTTCGCCGATCTGCAGGAAGGACGGGTGACCATCCTGCTGGCCTTGCTCATTCTGGCGGCCGGGGCTTGGCAAATGACGGTGCGCCGGCTGGCGCAAGCGCTGGTCGCTGCCGCCATCGTCCTGGTGCCGGTGCTGATCATGCTGCGCTTTCCGGTGAGTGATGACCGCTACATCTATGTCCTGCATTTTATTTTTCTGGGGCTGATGCTGGCTTGGCTGCGCCGCAGCCCACTGCAACAGGTCATCGTGCTGGCCATCCTGCTGTTGGTCGGCCCCTTTGTGCAGACGCAATCCTTGGTTTTTCAGGACCGCAGCTTTTTCGGGTCGCACCGAATCTATGATCAAGCCGGACTGCGGTTTTATTCCAACGGCACGACGATCCACGGCGCGCAGCAGCTGGCCGATCTGAACGACGGCGCGCGGCCTAAGCCGCTCTATTACTATCACCCCGCTGGTCCGATGGCGCAGATCATGACGTCCCCAAATGGCAGAGCGGCGGGCGAGATTGGCATCGTGGGTCTAGGTGTCGGGTCGCTGGCCTGTTATGCGCAGCCCGGTCAGACTTGGGATTTTTACGAAATCGACCAGTTGGTGGACAGTATCGCAAGAGACGCCGATCTATTCACCTTCATGTCGTCCTGCGCACCAGAGGCGCCGACCCATATCGGTGATGCGCGGGTGGTCTTGGACCAACAGGCTGAGAAAGACTTCGATGTGCTTGTGATCGATGCCTATTCATCCGATGCCGTGCCGGTTCACCTGACGACAACCGAAGCGATCGCGCTTTATCGTGACAGGATCGACGCGGATGGCGTGATTGTGCTGCATATCTCGAACCGGTATTTCGATATCGCGCGCCCCTTGGGCCGCAGTGCGGCAGCGCTTGGGTTGATGGCGATGATCCAGCACGACCCAAGTAGGCCGGATGATCCGACGCATAGCCCGTCTACCGTGGTGGTCATGGCAAAAGATGCGGCAAGTTTGACCGGCTTCATCCAGCCTGAACAATGGCAGGTGCTGCAAGATGACGGTGGCCGGATCTGGACCGATGACTACGCAAATCTACTGTCGATCCTGAACTGACAGGTCGGGTGTGGTCACGGCAGCGGAATAAATTCCGCATCGTCACCCACCGGCAATTGAAAGCGTCCGTTTTCCCAGTCGCCTGCGCGCCAGGCCTCTTTCGCTTCCTCGATCCGTTCGCGGGAGGAGGCCACGAAATTCCACCAGATATAGCGCGGCCCTTCCATCGTGGCCCCGCCCAGCAGCATGACGCGCGCGCCTTGGTCGCCTGCTTTCATGCTGACGCGGTCGCCGGGGCGGAAGATCATCATACGTCCGGCCGCGAACACTTGCCCCGCAATCGTGACGGACCCTTCCAGCACATAGGCTCCACGATCCTCGTGGTTGTCAGGCAAAGGGATGGATGCGCCCGGTTGCAGGGCGGCATCGAGATAGAACATCTCAGACGGCGTCTGGACCGGGGCGCGCGCGCCGTAAGCATCACCAAGAATCAGCCGGACCTCTTTGCCTTCGCCTTGCAGCAGCGGCAGGTCGGCGGCAGGGGCGTGGATGAAGGCGGCGGCCCCATCTTCGGCCCCTTTGGGCAGGGCGATCCAGCTTTGAATGCCGAACAGCCGGTGACTGGCGGCACCATCGGTGCGTTCGGAATGGGTGATGCCATGGCCTGCCAGCATCAGGTTCACCGCACCGGGGTTGATCCATTGATCCGTGCCAAGGCTGTCGCGGTGGTGAATCGTCCCGCTATGCAGATAGGTCACGGTGGCAAGGCCGATATGCGGATGCGGGCGCACATCGATCCCCTGCCCGGTCACAAATTCCGCCGGGCCCATCTGGTCAAAAAAGATGAAAGGCCCGACCATCTGACGGCGCGGCGCGGGCAAGGCGCGGCGGACCTCGAACCCGCCGATATCGCGGGCGCGCGGCACGATCACGGTTTCAATCGCGTCAACGGCATCCCCTGTGGGGCAATCGGGGTCGAGGGCGGGGTTCCAGCTCATCCGCTGTCCTTCCTATTCGGCCCCGGTGGCGCGCGCGAGGGCGGGCAGGAACCTTTGTTCATAATCCGACCCGACCAGCGGGCCGACGAAACGGAACAGGACTGTGCCGTCACCATCCACGATGAAGGTTTCGGGTGGCGCTGTCACGCCCCAGTCGATCGCCGATCTGCCGCGCAAATCAAAACCGGTGGCAAAGAACGGGTCTTCGTAATTGGTCAGATATTCGCTGGCCTGCGCCTGCTGGTCGCGAAAGTTGATGCCCGCGACCCGGTAGCCCTGGGCGTCAAGATCCAGCAGGATCGGATGTTCCGCACGGCAAGGCGGGCACCAGCTGGCCCAGAAATTGACGATTGTCACCTCGCCGCTGCGCAGATCGGCATCGGTGAGTTGCATGGTCCCTTCGACCGCCTCTGCCGGGACAACCGGCGCTTGTTGGCCAACGAAGGTCGAGGGCAGCTCATCCGCATTATCGCGCAGGATACCTGCCAACGCGAGGCCCGCGAAGGCTGCAAAAATGACCGGAGGCACGATCATAAGAGGCGATATTTTAGCCATTCTTTTCAATCTGTTCCAAGGCGGCGCGCACGCGGATATAGCGCCGCCAGCTTAACCCTACGATCACCGCGAGCAGCGCGATGCTGACGATATAGGCGGCGGTGACTTCGACGACGTAATTTCCCAGATCAGGCATGAACCACCCTTGCTTGCAGGGCCTTGATCCGGCGGGCGCGGATTTCCGTCCGCGTCCGCATCAGCACCAGGGCGAAGAATAACAAAACAAAGCCTGCGATACAGACCAAGAGCGGGAAATAGAAAACATCAGCCACGTTCTTTTCCGCATCCAGCGACAAGGATGCGCCCTGATGCAGGCCCTGATTCCAGAAAAACACCGCATAGCGCGACAGGATCGCGAAGATCGATCCGACGATACACAGGATCGCAGTCAGATCGGCGGCGGTGTCCGGGTCTTCGATCGCTTCCCACAGGGCGATATAGCCCAGATAGAACAGGAACAGGATCAGGAACGACGTCAGCCGTGGGTCCCAGGCCCAATAGGTGCCCCACATCGGTTGCCCCCAGATGCCGCCGGTAAAGAGCGCGATCAGCGTCATCACCACGCCGACCGGGGCCGCAGCCCGGGCCGCAAGGGCCGAGACATGGTGCCGCCGCACGACCCAGATCAGCGAGGCGACCAGCATCATGATCCATGCGTTGATTGCCATCAGCGCGGATGGGACATGCAGATAGATGATCTTGACGGTCGATCCCTGGCGAAAATCATCAGGGGTAAAGAAAAACCCCCAGATCAGCCCCACCACAAGGCAGAGACCCGCCAGAGCAAAGCTCCACGGCAGGACCGGACGGGTCCAGCGCATGAACAGCCTTGGATTTGCATATTCCCACATCGACATGACGCTTACCTATCCTTCTGACACATCTGCCTCAATCCCCGATCACCGCAGATTGATGCGTAACACAGCCGCAGTGGCGAATGGCAGGATGGCAAAGCATCCGGCCGTGATGCCCCCCTGCAAGATCAGCGGCGCGCTGGCATTTAGCCCCGCTGCGCCCAAGCGCACCGCCTCTGCCCCGAAGATCAGGGTGGGGATGTAAAGCGGCAGCACCAAAAGCGACAGCAGCAACCCACCCCGGCGCAGGCCCACAGTCAGCGCGGCACCGAAGGTGCCGATCATCGACAAGGCCGGTGTGCCGATCAGCAGGGAGACCAGCAGATAGCTGTAAGCCTCGCTCTGCATCGACAGCAGGAAGCCGAGGAAGGGCGCGGCCAGCGTCAGCGGCAATCCGGTGGTGATCCAATGGGCGCTGGCTTTGACCAACCCCGCGGCCTCCAACGGCAATGGCGAGGTGGCGAGCAATGCCAGCGACCCATCCTCGAAATCCAGCGCGAAGATGCGGTCGAGCGACAGGAGTGCCGCCAGCAGCGCGCCAACCCAGAGGATACCGGGCGCGATGCGGCTGAGGATATCCGCCTCTGGCCCCACACCGAACGGGACCAGCACGACGACGATCAGGAAGAAGGCGAGGCCGAAGCCAAAACCGCCGCCAGCACGCAGCGCCAAAGCGAGGTCGCGTTTCAGCAGGGCGATCATAGAAATGCCTCATCCGTGCCGCCGCCGGTGCCGGGGGCGGATTTGAACGGCGTCAGGTCCAGCGCGGGGGCGTCGATGCCAAGATCGATATGGGTGGCGATAATGGCGATGCCGCCCTGCGCAAGATGATCATCCTGCAACCAACGCGCAAACATCGCGACAGAGCCAGTGTCGAGTGACACGGTGGGTTCATCCAGAAACAGGATCTTGCGCCCGATCACCGCCAGGCGGGCAAGGCCTAGGCGGCGTTTCTGCCCGGCTGACAGCGTGCCGCCCTGACGGTCACGCAGATCAGCCAGATCGAACCGGGTCAGGATCGCGGGGTCAAATTTCAGCCCATAAATCGCGGCCCAGAAGCGCAGATTTTCTGTCACTGTCAGCGCGGTCTTGACCCCATCTGCGTGGCTCGCATAGGCGGCGCTGTCTTCGGGCATTGTCACCTCACCCGACAGCGCCGGTTGCAGTCCCGCCAATGTGCGCAACAAAGTGGTCTTGCCGATCCCGTTCGGCCCGCGCAGGATCAGCGCCTGCCCTGCCCCAAGCTGAAAACTCACATCACTCAGGACCGCGGCACCGCCGCGCGCACAGCCCAGATTTGTGACGTGCAGCATTCAGACCGGGATCAGGGCGACCGCAACGCGGCGACCCTCTGACAGCAGCACGTTGTAGGTGCGGCAGGCGGCGGGGGATGCCATGCTTTCGAAGCCGATACCGGCCTCTTCCAATACCTCACGGAAATCCACCGGCAGATGCGCGATTTCCGCCCCGGTGCCGACTAATACAACATCGACGTCAGCCGCGCGTTCCAGAATGGCGGCGCTGTCGGTGAAACCGTCCCAAGCGACAACACCTGTCGGGAACACCAGCACCGGACCGCGCATGACCTTGCCGCCGATGCGGAAAAAGCCGGGCCCATAGCCATCAATCGGGACGGCGTTACTATAGGTGATCTCGTTCAGGCGCATGATTAGCCTTAGCTGTCGATATGACCGTATTTGGTGCCGGCAGAGGGGTCTTTCTTGGACCAGTCGCGCTTGACGCCCAGCATCAGCACGATGTTCTTGGCAACATAGAGCGAGGAATAGGTCCCGACAATGATCCCCCAGGCGATGGCAAAGACAAAGCCACGGATCACGTCACCGCCCAGCACCAGAAGCGCGATCAGCGCGATCAGCGTGGTCAGCGATGTCATCATCGTCCGGCTGAGCGTTTCATTGGCGGAAATATTCAGCACATCGATCAGCGGTTTGGATTTATATTTGCGCAGGTTCTCGCGGGCACGGTCAAAGACGATGACCGTGTCGTTGATCGAATAGCCCACAATCGTCAGCAAAGCCGCGATGATCGGCAGATCAAACCGGATTTGCAGCACAGCGAAAATACCGATCGTCAGCGCCACGTCATGGATCAGCGCGGCCACAGCGCCGACAGCGAATTGCCATTCAAAGCGCAGCCAGATGTAGACCACGATAGCGCCGAGCGCGCCCAGAACCGCCAGAATGGCGGTGCGGATCAATTCGCCGGATACTTTCGGCCCGACACTTTCAACCGATGGAAAGGTGATGTCTGGGGCGGTGCCGCGCAACGCCTCTTGAATCTCCGCAATGGTTTCGGGCGGGATGCTTTCCTGCCCGTCCTGCGCCTGAATCCGGATCATCGCGACATTTTCGTCATCGCCAAAGCTGGGATCGAAGACTTCGGTGATGCTCACATCGCCAAGGCCCAACGGGTCCAGCGCCGCGCGATAAGCCGCGATATCCACGCTTTCGCTGGCTTCGGTACGGATCGAGGTGCCGCCGCGAAAATCGATGCCGAAATTCAGGCCAAAGGTGAAAAATGCGACGACCGACAGGACAACCATCACCGCAGAGGCCCCGAAGGTCACCGGGGCGAAGCGGAAAAAGTTGATATTGGTCTCGTCCGGGATCAGCCGCAAACGCATGGAATCATACCTCGATTGTCTTGGGCCTGCGATAGGCGAACCAGATGGAAATCAGCGAGCGGGTGATGAAAATCGCGGTGAAGACAGAGGTGATGATCCCCAGCCCCAAGGTGATCGCAAAACCGCGCACCGGGCCAGAGCCCAAGGCGAACAGGATCACCGCTGTCATGAAGGTCGTGAAATTGCCATCAATGATCGCCGAAAGCGCGCGTTCATAGCCAAGCTCAATCGCGCGGGCCGGACCTTTGGCGGTTTTCAACTCTTCCCGGATTCGCTCGAACACCAGCACATTGGCATCCACTGCCATGCCAACGGTCAGCACGATCCCCGCGATGCCGGGCAAGGTCAGCGTCGCGCCAACAAGCGAAAGTACCCCGAAAATCAGCCCCATGTTGATCATCAACGCGATATTGGCAAACCAGCCGAACAGACCATAGGTCAGCCCCATGAACAGGATGACCAGCAGGCCACCGACCGCTGCGGCCAGTTTCCCGGCATCGATGGAATCCTGCCCCAGTTCGGGGCCGATGGTGCGTTCTTCCAAGAAGGTCAGTTCCGCAGGCAAGGCACCCGCGCGCAACAGCACGGCCAGATTGGTCGCCTCTTCCGTGGTGAAATTGCCGGTGATGATGCCCGATCCGCCCGGAATATGGCTTTGGATGGTCGGGGCAGAGATCACCTCGTTATCCAGCACGATGGCGAAGGGCGATCCGATATTATCGAGCGTGTAATCGCCAAAGGTCCGCGCGGCAGAGGTATTGAACCGGAAGCCCACAGCCGCGCGCCCGTTCTGGTCGAAATCAAGCTGGGCATTTTCCAATTGTTCGCCCGTCACGACCGGACGGCGCTCAAGGATGTAAAACACGCCCGGTTCATCCAGCGATGGCACCAGAAAATTGCCGGTGCCGGGAGATTCGTTGGCATCCGTGGTGCGTGCGACAACCGGGTTAAAGGTCAGCTGCGCGGTGGTCCCCAAGAGATCCTTGACCTCTTGCGCAGATCCCACGCCCGGCACCTGCACCAGCACACGGTCCGCACCTTGGCGCTGGATGGTGGGTTCGCGCGTGCCGACCTCATCAATCCGGCGACGGATGATTTCCAGCGTTTGCAGCATGGTGCGTTCATTGACCGCGGCGATTTCCGCCTCGCTCAGTGTGATGATCAGCAGATTGCCATCCAGCCGCACATCGATATTGGACGCGGCAGCACCAGTGAAAGACGTGACCGGACGGCCCAGTCCGCGCACCAGTTCAAAGGCACGGTTGGCACCTGCAGCTTCGGAAATACGTACCCGCAATTCATTGGGCGTGCCCTCTTCGCGGGTCACAAAGCCGAGCGTGTCGCGTTCGGCCGCCAGCACATCGCGCACCTGTGGCCAGAACCCTTCGAGGAAGGCTTCATGCACATCGTCCACCGCAACCTCGACCAGCAGATGCGCGCCGCCGCGCAGATCAAGGCCGAGGTTGACCAGATTGGACGGCAGAAACGATGGCCAGGCGCTGGCATCTTCTTCCAAAGCCGCATTGGTCTGACCGCTTGCAATCGTGGCCCGCGCGTCATTGGCGGTTTCAACGCGCCCGTAAAATCCGTTTGGCAAAGCCAGCATCAGGCCGACCACAACGGTCAGCCAGATCATGATCTGCTTGGGGTAGGAAATGGTCAGCATGATGCGGCCTTATGGGTCGTCGTCAGGTTTTGGTCGGTTCGGTCTTGTTCAGCACAGAGACGATGGTGCCCTTGATGACGCGGACATTGACGCCGGTGGCGATTTCGACCTCGACCTCTTCGACTTCATCCTTGACCTTGGTGATCTTGCCGATGACCCCGCCCTGGGTGACAACCTGATCGCCGCGCCGCAGACCGGCGAGCAAGGCCTTATGTTCCTTGAGCCGTTTTTGCTGAGGCCGGATCAGCAGGAAATACATGATCCCGAAGATCAGGACTAACATAATCAGGTCGGCAGGTCTCATCTCAAATCCCTTGTGTTGGTCCGGGCTGTCCCGCCCGTCAGTCGCGAGACCCTAAAAGCTGCAAAGCTGATTTGCAACAAGGGCCAGTGATGCCTGCCATATGGGGCAAGGGCGGGTGTGATGCAATCGGGGAGGCTTCTATTGGCGCTATTTTCACGGCAGGGTGTGGGGGCGTGGTGTAGCGAGGAACAATGATGCCCCGGAACGATCAAAGGCAGCCTACGTTATTGGACTGGTTGGCATTGCGGCAGACTTTCGATTGGCTGAACGCACGCCCTTTAGGTGGGTTCCTTGGTTTTCTGGGTGTTCTGTTCTCATCCTTGCTGGTTATTGCTGCGTGCTGGACGCTCATCCTGTTCTTCGTGGCCCTTGTCAGTGACGATCCCAATGGCGAAGGCATCCGCAACATCGGCCTTGTCCTCGTCGCGCTGTTGGGTGGCCCATTTCTGGTCTGGCGGTCTTATGTAGCAGCCCAGCAGGCCAACACGGCAGTAGAGGCGCTGTTCAACGACAAGATCAATGCTGCGGCGACTGATCTGGCATCGCGGCGGCAGGTGACGCGGGCTACTGGTAGTGGAAAGTCGAAACGAGTCCTTACCTATTGGGAAGATGATCTTGTCACCCGGGCTGCCGCTATTGATCGGCTCACGGACTTATCGAAAGAGCAGCCGCGAGAGGCACTAAGGGTCGTCAGGATTTTATCTGCATATTTGCGTGGCACTTTTCCAGTGAAAGACCTTGATCCTTCGACAGTGCCGTTCACCAGAGCAATTCCTAGGATCGACAAACAAGCAGCGATCACTGCGATTGGTCAGGTGCATGAGATCGCGCGCGAGACGAACCCAGGAAAGTGGCGTTTAGACTTAAGAAGGTGTGACCTTGATGGTGCTGACTTTACATCTGGGAACTTCTTTGCCGCCGATTTTTCACAATCTCGCATAGAGGCCGCGCGATTTAGGAGTACAGACCTGAACGGTGCACTTTTGCGCGGCTGCCTTCTGAACTTTAGTGACTTTTCCAAGGCTGACATGACTGGTGCGAAGCTAGATCATTGCATTCTTAACCGCCCAGAGCCAATTTCAGGGGGTATGTGTTATTCAATCAATTTGGCGAATTTCAAGGGAATGACATTCATCAATGCTGATATAAGCGCAATCGACTACCTTGGCGAGCCGGAAGAACTAGCAACCACGTTTGGAACTGCGGACACTAAACATTCACTTGAGAGTTTATCGGTGATGCCAAACAAGCGAGACAGGAGTAGAGCGGCAAACTTGTTTTATCTGGATGAGGAAACGCTGACCCCAGCCCAAAAACAACTGGTTGAAAGCCTAGTAGCAACCGGTTTTCAGTATTGGTCTCCACATAACCATGAGGACATGGCAACCATGTCGTATCTGGCACGGCTTTACCGAGACCTTGATCTTCAGAAGTGGCCATATTGGGAAAATTGAGAGACCTACGATTATGTCCCCCGGCGCGGAATCAAGGCCGCAGGCCGCCGCGCCATCGCCGACCCGCCCCCCGGGGCGGCGATTGGCAAGTGCTGTGGCAAGCAATCATGTCCGACCACCGTTGCTGGCATAAATTGCCCATCGCTGGCCTCTGATCGCCTTCCCGCGTGTCGGCGACGGCGCTCCCACTTTCCTCTGCGCGCAAGATGCGGCATATGTGCCGCCAAGCAAATAGCCAAGGACCTGACCCATGCATGATATCCGTTTGATCCGCGACAATCCGGATGCGTTTGATGCGGCTTTGTCCCGTCGCGGGCTGGCCCCGGTGGCGGCACAGGTTCTTGCGCTGGATGAGGCGCGACGCAAGCTGATCCTTGCGGCAGAGACGGCGCAGGCCGAGGCGAACAAAGCCTCCAAAGAGGTCGGCGCCGCCAAGGCGCGTGGCGATGAGGCGGAATTTGCGCGGTTGCGTGGCATTGTGGCCGAAAGCAAGGCGCAGATCGCGGCGATGAATGACGAGGCCAAGGCGCAGGATGCGGCTTTGACAGACCTGCTGGCGACCCTGCCAAACCTGCCGGACCCGAGCATCCCCGATGGCAAGGATGAGGCGGATAACGTCGAAATCCGCCGCTACGGCAATCCGCGCAATTTCGCCTTCACCCCGGTGGAGCATTACGAGATTGCGGGCATCAGGCCGGGAATGGATTTCGAGACGGCGGCAAAGCTGTCGGGCAGCCGTTTCGTGCTGTTGTCGGGCGCTGTCGCGCGGCTGCACCGGGCGCTGGCGCAATTCATGCTGGACCTGCATGTCGATGAACACGGGCTGACAGAGACGCTGACCCCGGTGATGGTGCGCGAAGAGATGATGTATGGCACCGGGCAATTACCGAAGTTCGGCGAGGATTCGTATCAGACCACCAATGGCTGGTGGCTGATCCCCACGGCAGAGGTCACGCTAACCAATATCGTCAATGGTGACACGGTGGATGAAACCACCCTGCCCCGTCGCCATGTCGCGCATACGCTCTGTTTCCGCTCGGAGGCCGGATCGGCGGGGCGTGATACATCGGGCATGCTGCGCCAGCATCAGTTCGAGAAGGTCGAGATGGTCAGCATCACGACGCCTGATGCCAGCGCTGCCGAACATGACCGCATGACACGTTGCGCCGAAACCGTGCTGGAAAAGCTGGAACTGCCCTATCGCACGGTTGTGCTTTGCGCCGGTGACATGGGCGCGGGTGCCACCAAGACCCATGATATCGAGGTCTGGCTGCCGGGGCAGAACACCTACCGCGAGATCAGCTCGATCTCTGTCTGTGGCGATTATCAGGCAAGGCGGATGAATGCGCGGTTCCGGCCCGCTGGCGGCGGTAAGCCAGAATTTGTCCATACGCTCAACGGATCAGGGCTGGCCGTGGGCCGGACATTGATCGCGGTGGTCGAGAATGGTCAGCAGGAGGATGGGTCTGTCGATCTGCCCGCCGCGCTGCATCCTTATCTGGGCGGCAAGGCAAGGATCGATGCGCAGGGTCACCTCGCCTGATCGATCACCTTACTGAGCGTCGGCGGCTGATAGGTCGGATCCTTTGCCAATCGCGCGATCGCCACATCGCTCAGATCGGCAAGCCGATCCGGCCCGTCACGGTCTGCGGCAGTCTTACGCAGGATCCTTGTCAGCAAGCCGGCTTTTGTCTGGTTGACCAGCGATGCGCGGATATTCTGGCTGGCGCGGATCGCAGCCAGATGCCGGTCATCCAGATCAAGCCCGGCCCGGATCGCCCCTTGCGCGATCCAGTCGCAGGTAAAGCTCGACAATCCCAGAGTGTCACCGCCGCCACCAACCGAGCCATGATCGCCGGGAAACCATTCCTGCCGGTAAGGCCAGGCGTCACGGCCAGCGGGATCAAGCGGCAGATCAGGATCAGCGCCCAATGCCTTGATATTCATATCGTCCAGCTTGTCCGACCACAGCGCCGGCGCAAAGGCCCGGCGCCTTTCGTCAATAGCGACGGCATGGCGCGCGGCGCTGACCATGCGCGACAGATCGGCGTCATGGAATTGATGTTTGCGGTTCAGGACAGGTGCAGCCGACCAATAGCCCGGCACCCCCAAAGCCCCGACGGTATCCCAGACACCCAGATAATTCACCGCGAGCTTGACGCACATCTGCGGCCTTGTTTTCAGCCGCCATTGCCATTCGGCCTCGCTCGTCGCGGTGAAAGGCGCGAAATCAGAGCGGAACAGGAAACTGTCAGGATCATCGGGACGGGTGTTGGGATCGCGTGAGCGGTAGCGCGTGATCGCCGCGCCGATCTGCGCGACATTTTCACGGGGCGGAATGCCGCAAGACCGCAGCAATCCGGCCAAGGACCGCGCGGTATAAGCCCCGCGCGAAAAGCCGAAGATGTAAATCTCATCCCCCGGCTCATAACAAAAGATCAGCGACCGATAGGCATCTGCGATATTTTCGATCAAGCCCCAGCCCAGAATCCCGCCAGCGAAACGGTCGATCACCCGCGCCAGCCAGTTCGAGCCACGGCCCGTCCCGACACCGGCGATATAAAAGACCTGTTGTTTATGCCCGTCACTGGCCGTCAGCCTGACCGCCTGCGCCAACCGCAGCACATTGGTCGGATAAGGCGCATCATCGCGGTTCCACGTGCCGTCACAAAAGATCGCGATGCGTTTCATGGCTTGCTCCCGTTCAGGTTAATGACATCTTGCGCGAAATTGCCCGCACGACAAGTCTATGTGCTGCGACCTGTCTTTGGGGCCTTTTCAACTTTGACGGGCATGGTATGGTAGAAATATGAAAAATATACGCGCGGTCTTGACCCTTTTGTTCACCGTGACCTTCGTGGTCTCACCCTATTTCACCAGCCCGTTTTCGGGCTTTCGGGCGGATCAACTGCCTGTTCCCCAGATCGACCCGCCGATTCAACCTGCGGGCTATGCTTTCGCGATCTGGGGGCTGATCTATGGCTGGCTGCTGGTTTCGGCAATTTACGGGATCTGGAAACGTCCGCGCAACAAATCATGGAACAAGGTGCGTGATCCGCTGATCATCAGCCTCGCCCTTGGCACGCCATGGCTGGCGGTGGCGAATATGAATGCGATCTGGGCGACCGTGCTGATCTTCGCGATGGCAGCGGCGGCAATTGCAGCGGTGCTGGCAGCGCCACGGGCGGATCGGTATTGGCTGCGCGCGCCAGTGTCGGTCTATGCCGGCTGGCTGACGGCGGCATCTTTCGTGTCGCTCGGCAGCACGGCGGCGGGTTACGGCGTGCTGATGGGCGCGCTTGGCTGGGCCTATCTGGGGATTATCGCAGCACTTGGCGTGGCGGCTTTCGTGCAGATCCGCAGCCGGGCGCCGGGCTATGGGTTGACCATAATCTGGGCCTTATTCGCGATTATCATGGCCAATGGCATGGGCCAGCTTGGTGTCAGCCTGCTGGCCGGTGGCGGGATCGCGGTGATGACCTTGCTCACGATCACCACCGCGGGCCGCCCTATTTCTTGAGGTGTTTTGACAGGCGCGAGGGCTGCGAGGATTTCTTGTCTTTATAAGGATTCTTGTCGCCCTGATCGCGCAGATAAAGCCGGATCGGTGTCCCTGGCATGTCAAAATCAGCCCGCAACCCATTGACCAGATAGCGTTTATAGCTTTCCGGCATCAGATCAGGATGCGACGTCATCACCACGAAAGCGGGGGGACGGGTCTTGACCTGCGTGGCATAACGCATCTTGATCCGCTTGCCGCCGGGCGCGGGCGGCGGGTGCTGTTCCAGCATACCGATCAGCCAGCGGTTCAGCTGTGCGGTCGTCACACGCCGGTTCCAGACGTCATGCGCGCGCATGATCGCCTGCTGCAATTTATCCAGACCCTTACCAGTCTTGGCCGAGACCGTGACCAAAGGCGCGCCGCGCAATTGCGGCAACAGGCGTTCGAAACTTTCGCGGAGTTCGCGCAATTTATCCTGCTTGTCGTCTTCGGTATCCCATTTGTTCACCGCGATGACCACGGCGCGGCCTTCGCGTTCAGCCAGATCGGCGATCCGCAGATCCTGCTGTTCAAAGGGGATTTCCACGTCGAGCAGCACGACCACGACTTCGGCGAATTTCACCGCGCGCAACCCGTCAGAGACCGACAGTTTTTCTAGCTTTTCCTGAATCCGCGCTTTTTTGCGCATCCCCGCCGTGTCAAAAATCCGCATCGGGACGCCGTCCCAGACCTGCTTGACGGAGATCGCGTCGCGGGTGATCCCGGCTTCTGGCCCGGTCAGCAGGCGTTCTTCGCCGATGATCTTGTTGATCAGCGTGGATTTGCCGGCATTGGGGCGGCCCACCACAGCAATCTGCAAGGGTTTCGCGATGGTCGGGACGCGCGGGGCGTCTTCGTCATCTTCGCCCACATCGACATCGACTTCGGGCGCGTCAAGGGCGGCACGTTCCTCGAATGCATTGGCGATCGGACGCAGCACATCCATCAATTCGCCCATACCTTCGCCATGTTCGGCGGAAATGCGGATCGGCTCGCCCAGACCAAGGGCATAAGCCTCAAGTATGGTGGCATCAGCAGCGCGGCCTTCGCCCTTGTTTGCAGCAAGGATCACATTGGCGTTTTTCTTGCGCAGGATATCGGCAAAGACCTGATCTGCGGGCAAGACCCCTGCCCGCGCATCGATCATGAACAGGCAGACATCGGCCATTTCCACGGCGCGTTCGGTCAAGCGGCGCATCCGGCCTTGCAGGCTGTCATCAGTCGCCTCTTCCAGACCGGCAGAATCGATCACGGTAAAGCGCAGATCAGCGATCCGCCCTTCGCCTTCGCGCAGATCGCGGGTGACGCCGGGCTGATCATCGACCAAAGCCAGCTTTTTGCCAACCAGACGGTTGAACAAGGTGGATTTGCCCACATTCGGGCGGCCCACGATGGCGAGGGTAAAGGTCATGATACGGCTCCAGACGGGTCTAAACCCGTCCGCTACACCATTCGCGCGTCAACGGAAAGCGTGCAATTGCCCGGTTTTGCTGATCACATAGAGCGTCTGGCCTGCCACGACCGGCGCGGATGCCGCCCCATCAGGCAGTTCTACGGTGCCAATCAGCGCGCCAGAGGTCGGGTCAAACTGCCGGATCAAGCCATCGGACGACGCCACAATCAGGCGTCCACCGGCAAGAATGGGCCCAAAATGCGCCACGACGCTCCGCTGACGGCGGGTATTTTCACCCAGGAAATCAGGCAGTTCCGTGCGCCAGACCGGTGCGCCGGTGCTGGCATCAAGCCGGACCAGTTCGCTGATGTCATTGACCAAAAAGACCGACCCGCCTGCAGGCCAGATCGACCCGACAGCGCCTTCATCTGCGGTCCACAGACGGCTGCCATCCGTGACATCAAACGCGACGCTGCGTCCACCGAAGCTCGCGACATAGACGCGGTTGCCATCGATCACCGGGCCACCCGCGATATCGCTGATCAGGCTGACGGCCCGGCCCACACGGTCGCCAGAGACGACATTGTTCCAGCGCGGCACACCCGCGCGCGGCGAGGTCGCAAACACTTCGCCCGATGGGAACGGGATGACCACGTTGTCGCCGCTCACCGCAGGCGAGGCACTGCCGCCGAATGTCGTTTCAGATGGCGTGCCACTTTGCTGCCACCGGGTCAGGCCAGTGGCCGCGTCAAGCGCCCAGGCTGTACTGTCACGCCCGACCACATAGACCTGATCACCGCTAAAGGTAGCCGCCGCATTGACAGGGGCATTCAGGTTCTTGTTCCAGATCACCTCACCATTGGCGGGGTTGAGCGTTGTGATTTCACCAAATGCGTTGGTGACATAGAGCCGCCCGCCGCCGAATGACACGGCCCCGCCAGAAGCCGCATTCGGGTTGAACCGTTCCGGGATCAGGTTGCGCGACCAGAGGCGCTGACCGCTGCTTGATGTCGCGGTCACAGTCGCGCGGGCATCAACGGTGTAGATCACGCCACCGGCCACGACAGGTTCACCGGTGATCCGCGCACGGCGGCTGTCGCCCTCTCCGATATCAACAGAAAAGACCGGTTGCAGCGCCGCGCCAAGCGCCGGATGCGCGATCAGATGCGCAGGGCTGCCATTGCGATGGGTCCAGTCGGCATTTGCCTGTGCTTGTGGCAGGCTGAACGGCACGGCCTGATTCATCGTTGCCGCCGTCGGGCGCAGGTCATACCTTTCGCCGGGCAGGACCACCTGTTCTTCGCCACAGGCCGCCAGAACCGACAGGACCACGGCAGCGCCGATATATGATCTGAGTTTCATGGTCGGTCCAATCCGGTTTATTGCGTTTGCGTCGCGGTGGCAGGCTCTTGGCCCAAAGCGATGATCAGCGTTTGCGCGCGTTCGCGCAAGCCGCGTGTGACGGCGGCATCTTCTTCGATCTGGCGCAGCACGGCGATGGCACCTGCGCTGTCACCGCTTTCCAGTGTCAGATAGGCGATCTGTTCCAGCGCCAACAGGCGAAACGGCTGGCCGGGTTGGGCCAGCGCCTCGAAAGCCGCCAACCGGGTCGGCAGATCGCCGACCGGCATCATTGCAGCCTTGATTGCCGCCAGATCGCGGTAAATCGCGGGCACGTCGGACTGGCTGGCCAGATCACCCAAAGTGGCGGCGGCAGCCTCAAAATCTTCGGCCTCTTCCTGCGTGGCGGCGGTCAGCATCGCGGTAATGACAGCGGAATTGCCGCTGACCGATACATCGGCGATGGCAGTCGCGCGGGCGGCGGGGTCGTTTTCTGCCAAGGCCGTCAACAGCGCATCGCCTGCTGCTTCTGCTGCGGCACGGTCCTGCGCGCTGCGGTATTCGTTCCAGGCGGTGCCGCCGACGATCCCAAGCACGATGACAACCGCGATCCAGCCGTAGCGGCGCAAATAGCCAAACAGCTTTTCACGGCGCATTTCGTCAGTGACTTCATTGATAAAGCTGTCTGAATCGCTCACCCGGACCCCCAATTTGTGCCCAAGCGGCACCCTGTTTGTCGCGTTCATATCGTGAAGCGCGCGCTTGGGACAAGAGCAGACCGCAGATCGCCGCAAGACTTGGCCGGAATCCGGCCTGTTGATGGGCTCATATGACCACAATGTGAACAATGGAGTATCCGGCGCGCCGCTGTCGGCTATTTGATCAGATCGGGCTGGGCTATTGTCAGCGGCATGTTAACTATTGCCCTGACAATCGCAAAAGGATCTGCCCCATGACCAAACCGGAACGGCGGCTGACCGCAACGGAAACCAAGGGCCTGCGCACCGCCAAAGAGCTTGAGGCGCATGTCGCCTGGCTGGATACATTCACCCCGGCGGCTTTGGGCATTCTGGCGATTGCATCAGGCATCTATACCTATCTGGGCGTGTCATCCCTGCTGGAAGACACCGGCGCGATGAGCTTTTTCGCCGCTGTCGCCTATTCGGTCGCGGTCTCGGTTGCGATTTTTGTATTCTGGAGCTTCATGCTGCGGCTCTTGCCCGCGATGCGCAACGCGGCAGGCTATATCGGGCTGACGGTGATGATGATCATCGGCAGTCTGGCGATCATCGCCATGTCCAGCTGGTTGAATGCCGCCGCCTTGGCCGGGTCGGCGGCGGTCGAACAGCATCTGGACACGACGGTGCGGGATTATCAAAGCTCGCTCGAACAGGCACATAATATCGCGCTGTCCGCGCAATCCTTGCGTCAGGAAGTGCGCCGCGCGCGCGAAGCGTTCGAGGCTCTGGCCGAACAGGAACGATCCGGCGAGCTGTCAGGCACTGCTGGGCAGGGTGCCGTCTACCGCGTGTTGCGGCAAAAGACCGAAGAATTGCAAAGCCTTGAAACCCAGATCGGCGAACAGCAGCCCTTGATCGACGCAGCCTATGAACAAGGTAATGAAACCCTGGGCCGCATGCGCAGCCTGACGGTAGCGCCCGGCCCGGTGGAACAAAGGTCGGTGACCTTCTCGGAAGAAAGCGTGCGCCTGGCGGGGGTGATTTCCAACCTCAACCAATATTCCGTGGCCTTGCTGGTGGCGCGGGCGGCGGCGGATCTGCCGGTATCGGTCGTGCTGCCGGAACTTGACGGGCGTACGACGGCGATCCGGGAGGCGCAGACATCCACCATCGGGTCGGTGCTCGATGCGCTGGATCAACGCAGCCAGTCACTGGGTCGCGCCGCAGCCGAAGTGCTGGCATTGGAACCGCCGCAGGAAACCGCCTATAATCCGATTTCCAGCGCCGATGCGGTGATCCGCTATGCTGGGAACTTCGCGCCAAGCTGGGCCGGGGCGATTGCGATTGACCTCTTGCCCGGCGTGCTTGTCTTCATCCTTGCCATTACGCAAGCGGCGATCCGCAACGGCCGTGACGGGCTGAGCATCGAGGAAACCCTGACCCTCGCCGATCTGAAAGCCGCGATTTCCGCGATGAAGGATGTCGAGGCGACAATGGGCGATGCCGATGCCGAAATGCTGCGCCGGGTCCGTGAGGATGATCCGCCAGTCCCGCCGCAGGACAAAGGACCGGCATGAGCCAGCCTGTCCCTGCCAAACCCAGCCGGATGAATATCGGCCGGGCGCTGAAGCTGATCTTTGTGCTCCAGATCGGGATTGCCGGGGTGATGATGGCGAATGATCTGTCATCGCGCTGGCAGCTTGATCTGACCCTGTCTGCACCTGCGCCGACCGGCCCTGTCGCCCCCGGCGATCAGGTGCGGCGCTACGATCCGTCGCGCCCGACACCGGAATTTTCCGATCCGGGCCGCCGCCCTGCTTTCAACATGCCCGACAATCTGCCGCCGCAACTGACCTTCACGATAGAGGATGCCCCCGATGTCGGCCAGATCCTGATGATGCATGGCGCGATTGATCAGGGCGATGCGGAAAGGCTTGCGACCTATCTGACAACGCTTGATGAAATACCCGACACCGTGAGCATCAACAGCCCCGGCGGGTCAGTGGATGAGGCGTTGCTCATTGGCCGGTTGATCCGCGAGCAGGAATTGAACACGCATGTCCTGCCCGGCATGGCCTGCCTTTCCGCCTGTCCCTATCTGCTGGCCGGTGGTGTCGCACGTGAGGTATCGCTGACAGGTGCCGTGGGTTTGCATCAGCATTATTATGAAACGCCGGGCTATATCCCGGCCTATTTCGCAGTCGAGGATATCCAGCGCAGTCAGGGCGCCGTGATGCGCTATCTGATCGAGATGGGGGTGGATGCGGGTGTGATGGTTTACGGGCTGAACACGCCGCCCGATGATATCTATGTGCTGGTCGAGGATGAATTGCTGGAAAGCCGCCTGGCCACCGCCGTGACCGAATAGCGGTGCAGTGCCGCGCCTGACCTGCTAGGATCACGGCATGTTACGATTTTTCAATATGTTCGGACGCTCATCTGCGTTGATCGCGCTGGATGAGGCGTTGCGCGCGGCGGGCCTGCATCCATTGCTCATCCCCGAACCCGTCAAGCTGACGATCCTGCAATTGCAGCGCAAATATGGCACCGCCCCTGATCTGGAATCCGGTCTGGCCTTGGCGGCGCCGTTGCTGGCCTATTGCGTGCTCGATTCGGCACAATTCACTTTGGTCAATGGTGAAGAGGCCGCAGCGGCAACCGAGGCGCGGGTGATCGCGGCGATGGATCAGGGCGATACTTTGGATGCAAAGCTGATCCTGCTGGCGCTGCATTCCGGTGTGATATCGGAGGATATGGCAGACAGATTCGAGCTGGAAACCGGCATGGCGGATGCGCCGGATTGATGACCTGTTTGGTCCGTCGCTCCTGCGGCTGAACAAGCTATTTCCGACCGCAGCTTATTTCATATAACCCATTGATATAATGTTGAATATCCAGGAATTGCCAATTGGCAACTTTTTCCTTGTCGCCCCGCCCGCCACCTGCGGCAGACTCCGGTCTCGTGTCAGACCCGCATCACGCGGCCACCGTTGCAACAAGGAGATGGTGGGTGATGAGAGGCTCGAACTCCCGACATCTTCCGTGTAAAGGAAGCGCTCTACCAACTGAGCTAATCACCCGATTTGGTCGCTTTAGAGGATCGTGGCGCGTGATGCAAGAGGCTGTGACTCCGGGGGCCAGCCCCCCGGACCCCCGGGATATTTATGCTCGGACGATGATCAGGCGCCCTGCTATTCCAGCAAGGTCTGGCGACCGTCCTTGAGGTGGTAGACGCAGCCTTGTCCGCCATGCGGGGTGACCTCTGCCGTGGCCGCATCACCGATCACGATCCGGCGCAGCACGCGGCTGGTGATGCCATGGGTGATCAGCACAGCAGGGCCTTTCAGATCAGCCAGAAACGCGCGGGCCCGGACCTCGAGCGCTGCGAAACCTTCGCCATTCGGGGCCATGTCATATTGCAGCGCATAAGGATCGGGGCCATCAGGCAAGGGCAGCGTGTCGCGCAACAGGCCCGACCAATCGCCGACCTTGATTTCGCGCAGCCGGTCATCGGTGTGAATATCCTGTGCAATCCGGGCCAAGGCGATCCCGGCGGTCTGGATCGCGCGCCCCTGCGGGCTGCACCAGAACTGAAAACCTGTGAGATCGCGTGTCGCGAGGATCGCGCCTTGCCTTGCAGCATCTGCCTCGCCCTTGGCGGTCAGCGGCGAATTCAGCGCGCCCTGCATCCGGTTTTCGGCGTTCCATTCGGTTTCGCCATGGCGCAGGATGTAAAGTTCGGGAAATGGCAAATGACGTCCGGTCAGTCAAAAGGGAATGGTGGGTGATAAGAGATTTGAACTCCTGACATCTTCGATGTGAACGAAGCGCTCTACCACTGAGCTAATCACCCGCTGGGCTGGGGTTTAGTCATCCTCGCCGTCAGTTGCAAGAGCGGTTTCGTCACTTTCAACCGCATCTTTGGACGGGTCTTTGACCACATCTTTCATGGTGCGCAGTTTCAGTGTCATCGCCTGCGCGCCGCCACCCAGATCCTTGGATTTGATCATTCGTATCTTGCCCAACGGCGGCAGGACCAGCTCATCACCACGCGCCAGAGCCTCGCCGATCAAGGCCAAAGCGGCCTCAAGCGCGGGTTTGGCGTCGCGTTTCTTGACGCTGCTGCGCGCGACAACCTGATCAATCAGATCGGGTTTTTTGAATTGCGGGGCTGCGGCTTCGGTGCTTTCGGGCGCAGTCTCTGCCACGACTTCTGCTTGGTCCAGGACGGGCGCATCCGTCTTTTTCGGGTTTTTCTTGGGGGCCATTGTCAACATCCAACTGGTTTTTTTACAACTCTAGCGGCTTTGCGCGCAGACGCCAGCAGCTTGAACGAAAAAGGCGCGCCCTGATCAGGCGCGCCTTGTGTCGTGGTTAATGTGTGCGGGCCGCTTCCGGCACTGTGCCCGCTTTCAGCGCAGCGGCGGCGGCTTCTTCTGCCGCCTCGTCCCATTCAATGGGTTCGGGTTTGCGCACAAGGGCGTGTTCCAACACCTCTGACACGTGGCTGACGGGGATGATCGTCAGCCCCGCTTTCACGTTGTCCGGGATATCAGGCAGATCGCGCGCGTTTTCCTGCGGGATCAGCACGGTTTTGATACCCCCCCGCAAGGCGGCGAGCAGTTTTTCCTTCAAGCCCCCAATTGGCATCGCATTGCCGCGCAAGGACACTTCGCCGGTCATGGCGATATCTTTGCGCACCGGAATCTGCGTCAGCACCGACACGATGGATGTGACCATGGCCAGACCCGCCGATGGCCCGTCTTTCGGCGTCGCCCCGTCCGGCACGTGGACGTGGATGTCGATCGTGTCGAATTTCGGCGGTTTCACACCGATTTCCGGCGCGATGGAGCGGACATAGCTGGAGGCCGCGTCGATGGATTCCTTCATCACATCGCCGAGCTTACCCGTCGTCTTCATCCGGCCCTTGCCCGGCAGGCGCAGGGCTTCGATGTTCAGCAATTCGCCGCCGACCGATGTCCACGCCAGACCTGTCACCACACCGATCTGATCCTTTTCCTCGGCCAGACCGAAACGGTGTTTTTCCACGCCAAGAAAATCGGACAGGTTCGCCGCGTTGACGGTGATCACCTCGGCCTCTTTCTTGACGATCTGGGTCACGGCTTTGCGTGCAACCTTGGCCAGTTCACGTTCCAGATTCCGCACGCCTGCTTCACGGGTATAGACCCGCACCATGGCCAGCAAAGCGTCATCCGCAACGCTGAATTCCTTGGCGCGCAGCCCGTGGTTTTTCATGACCTTGGGCAGCAGATGCTGTTTGGCGATCTCGACCTTTTCATCCTCGGTATAGCCCGACAGTGAAATGATCTCCATCCGGTCCAGCAGCGGGCCGGGCATGTTATAGCTGTTGGCCGTGGTCAGGAACATCACGTTCGACAGGTCATATTCGACCTCAAGATAATGGTCGACGAATGTCGCGTTCTGTTCCGGGTCCAAAACCTCCAGCATCGCAGATGCGGGATCGCCACGAAAATCCTGCCCCATCTTGTCGATTTCATCGAGCAGGATCAGCGGGTTGGTGGTTTTCGCCTTTTTCAGCGCCTGAATGATCTTGCCGGGCATGGAGCCGATATAGGTCCGGCGGTGGCCACGGATTTCAGATTCATCGCGCACGCCGCCCAGCGAAATGCGGATGAATTCGCGCCCCGTCGCTTTCGCGACGGATTTGCCAAGGCTGGTTTTGCCCACGCCGGGAGGGCCGACCAGACACATGATCGGGCCTTTCAGCTTGGCCGAACGTTGCTGCACCGCCAGATATTCGACGATCCGTTCCTTGACCTTGTCCAGACCGTAGTGATCGGCATCGAGGATTGCCTGCGCCTTGTGCAGGTCTTTCTTGGTGCGCGATTTCACGTTCCATGGCAGGCCCAGAATCCAATCCATGTAATTGCGCACCACGGTCGCCTCGGCGCTCATGGGGGACATGGATTTCAACTTTTTCAGCTCGGCATCGACCTTTTCCCGGGCCTCTTTGCTCAGCTTGGTTTCGGCAATCTTGGCTTCGAGTTCGGCGACCTCGTTCTGGCCGTCTTCGCCGTCGCCCAATTCCTTCTGGATCGCCTTCATCTGTTCGTTCAGATAATATTCGCGCTGAGTGCGTTCCATCTGCGATTTGACGCGGGTCTTGATCTTGCGTTCAACCTGCAGCACGGACATTTCGCCCTGCATCAAACCATAAACCTTTTCCAGCCGTTCAGCGACGGACAGGGTTTCCAGCAGCGCCTGTTTCTGTGCCACTTCAATGCCCAGATGCCCGGCCACCAGATCGGCGAGTTTGGCAGGCTCGGTCGCGTCGCTGACGGCGGCCATGGCTTCTTCGGGGATGTTTTTCTTGACCTTGGCGTAGCGTTCGAATTCCGACGCGACATTGCGCACCAGCGCCTCAACCTCGGTCGCGTCGCCGGGTTCTTCGGTCAGATATTCGGCTGTGGCTTCGAAGAACGATTCATTCGGCAGAAAGCCGGTGATCTGCACGCGCTTGCGCCCTTCGACCAGCACTTTGACGGTGCCGTCGGGCAGTTTCAGCAATTGCAAAACATTGGCCAGCACGCCGTTTTTATAGATGCCCTCCTGATCGGGATCGTCCTGACCCGGGTCGATCTGGCTCGACAGCAGGATCTGCTTGTCGTCCTGCATCACCTCTTCCAGGGCGCGGACGGATTTGTCGCGGCCCACGAACAGGGGGACGATCATGTGGGGGAAAACCACGATGTCGCGCAACGGCAGGACGGGGTAAGATGCACTCAATTGGTCTTGCATGGATTTTTTCCTTTATTGGCAGAACGCCCCTGCCCCGGGATATCGGCAGCGTGGTGCGTCCCCTCTTAGAGATGATAAATGGGGCTGACATTGGAGCCTGTCAACCAGCCGTTACTTTAGAGCGGATCGATATCACCCTGCGCGCGGGTGGCGTGAAAATCAGCCTCCCATGCGGCAAAGGTGCCTGTTGTGATGGCATCGCGCATACCGGCCATGATTTCCTGAAAATAATGCAGATTGTGCCAGGTCAGCAGCATGCCCGAGATCATTTCCTGCGACCGGAACACGTGATGCAGGTAAGCGCGGGAATAATTGGCACAGGCGGGGCAAGTGCAGGCCTCATCCAGCGGGCGCGGGTCATCGGCGTGGCGCGCATTCTTGATATTCACAACACCATGGCGGGTAAACACCTGCCCGGTCCGGCCAGAGCGGGACGGCAGCACGCAATCCATCATATCAATGCCACGTTTGACGGCACCGACGATATCGTCCGGCTTGCCCACGCCCATCAGATAGCGGGGTTTGTCGGTTGGCAATTGGTCAGGGGCGAAATCGAGGACATTGAACATCGCCTCCTGCCCCTCGCCCACGGCCAGACCGCCCACGGCATAGCCGTCGAACTCGATCGCGCGCAGCGCTTGGGCCGATTCCTCGCGCAGATCCTGTTCCAGACCACCTTGCTGGATGCCGAACAATGCATGGCCCGGACGATCGCCAAAGGCGTCGCGGGACCTTTGCGCCCATCGCATCGACAGATCCATGCTGGATTTGATCCGGTCACGATCCGCGGGCAAGGCCGGGCATTCATCGAAACACATGACGATGTCAGACCCCAGCAGCGCCTGAATTTCCATCGACCGTTCCGGCGTCAGATGATGGCTCGACCCGTCGATATGGCTTTTGAAGGTGACACCTTCTTCTGTCAATTTACGCAATCCTGCCAAGGACATGACCTGAAACCCGCCGCTATCGGTCAGGATCGGTTTGTCCCAGTTCATGAATGCATGCAGCCCGCCAAGGGCTGCTATCCGTTCCGCCGTGGGGCGCAGCATCAGGTGATAGGTATTGCCGAGCAGGATATCAGCCCCGGTGGCGGCCACGCTTTCCGGCAGCATCGCCTTGACCGTCGCCGCGGTGCCGACCGGCATGAAGGCCGGCGTGCGGATCACACCGCGCGGCGTATGGATCGCACCTGTGCGCGCCTTGCCATCTTTAGCCTGCAACTGAAATGAAAAGCGGTCTGTCATCGCGTGATCCTTTTGCTGGCAAGTCCTATGGCCTATGGCTGCTGCTTTGAAAACCCGCTTCTTCCCGACCGCACCCCGCCCCTTTACGCCCCGTCCGGCAAACCCTATATGTTCCGTCAGGAATACGAGGGAAAACTCATGACCAATGCCAATGCTCAGCTTGAAGGCACACCGCTGATCGTGCCATCGACCACCGATCATCCGCTGTATGAGGATGTGGTGCAGGCCTGCCGGTCGGTCTATGACCCCGAGATCCCGGTCAATATCTTTGACCTTGGGCTGATCTACACGATTGAGATCAAGGAAGATAACGCCGTCAGCGTGATCATGACCCTGACCGCCCCCGGCTGCCCGGTCGCGGGTGAAATGCCCGGCTGGGTCGCCGATGCGATCGAACCGCTGCCTGGCGTGAAACAGGTCGATGTCGAAATGACGTTCGAGCCGCAATGGGGCATGGATATGATGTCTGACGAGGCACGGCTGGAACTGGGCTTCATGTAAATAGCAAAGGATTTCCTTTGCTTTCACACATAGCAAATAAATTCCTTTGCTTTACCCATAAGCAAAGCCTATCCTTTGCTTATGTCTGAGAACATTGCCGTCCTGACCGGGGATATCGTCAGATCCCGCAAAGCCCCGCCGCAGGCGCTGGAGCAGTCTTTTGCCATCCTGCAACAGGCCGCCGCTGATTTTGGCCAGCATCAGGACCTTGACCTGCGCTTTACCCGCAACCGCGGCGATGGCTGGCAGGTCGTGCTGACCGACCCAAGCCAATGTTTCGACGCGATCCTTTACATCATCGCACGCCTGCGTGCCGGGCAAAGCAGGCTCGACACAAGGATATCGGCCGCGATTGCGCCGGTCGACACACTCGGCAGCCGCGATCTGGCCGATGCCAATGGGCCAGCGTTTTTCATGGCCGGTGATCAGCTGGACAAGATGCCGCGCACCGCCCGGATCGCAATGGCGAATCTTGGTCCGGCGCAGGCCGCCATTATCGATATGACCGACCATATCATTGCCCGCTGGACCGCTGCACAGGCGCAGGCCGTGGCCTTGGCGCTGCTGGGCCCGGCGAAAACGCAGGATGACATCGCGGCACATCTTGGCATCACAAGACAAGCGGTGCAAAACCGGCTGGCGAGCGCCGGTTTCGGCGCTTTCGACAAAGCCCGCGCCGCGATGCGCCACCTGCCCTTGGATGCCGCCCCATGATGGAAACATTCGCCGCCTTGCTTTTTGCCCATGTGCTGGCGGATTTCGTGCTGCAGACAAACTGGATGGTCGCGCATAAACGCAAACCGCAGGTACTGTTGCTGCATGCGGTGGTGGTGGTGATCACCCTGCAAGCGGCCACCGGGCAGGTGACAGCATGGCCCTTGCTGGCACTGGCGCTGGCGCATCTGGTGATCGACATCATCAAGACCTTTGCGCCGCATCGGGGTGGTCTTGCGGCCTTTCTGATCGATCAAATCGCGCATCTGATCACGTTGATCATCGCAGCAATCCTTGCACCCGGGCTGTGGCAGGCAGGGCTCTGGGCCGATCTCGTATGGCTGCCGGGGCTGATGGTCATCACGTCAGGTCTGATCCTGACCACCCGCGCGGGCGGCTTTGCCATTGGTCTACTGATGCAACCTTGGGCGAACAGCGACCTGCCCAAAGGCTTGCAGAATGGCGGCGCCTTGATCGGCATTCTGGAACGCGGGCTGATCTTTCTGCTGCTGTTGGTCGGCCAGCCCAGCGGTGTGGGCTTTCTGATCGCAGCGAAATCGATCCTGCGCTTTGACACCACGGCCAAGGATCAAAGCGCTGGCGAATATGTGATCATCGGCACTTTGGCCTCTTTCGGCTGGGCCTTGCTGTTCGGCTATGGCACGATTGCTGTGCTTGCCACGCTGCCAGCGGTTGGAATCCTGCCGCAAAGCCCCTAGGTTAGCTGTATCGACCAAAGAGGTATCCCCATGTTCGGCATTCCCGGCAAACAAGCTGTCAGCATCACCGATAAAGCCGCGACCCAGATCGCCCGGCTGATGGCCAAGGACGGCCATCAGGGCCTGCGGATCGGCATCAAAAAGGGCGGCTGCGCGGGGATGGAATATACGATGAACTACGTGACCGAGGTCGATCCGCTGGATGAGGTCGTCGAACAGAACGGCGCGCGGGTGATGATCGCGCCCATGGCGCAGATGTTCCTGTTCGGGACCGAGATTGATTATGAAACCTCCCTGCTCGAATCCGGCTTCAAATTCCGCAACCCCAATGTGGTCGATGCCTGCGGCTGCGGGGAATCGATCAAATTTGCTGACGATCTCGCGTCACGCTGACCAAAGGAAGACAGATGCGCCGCAAACTCGCCGCCGGAAACTGGAAGATGAACGGGCTGCGCGCCGATCTGACCACACTTGAAAACCTGCCCGCAAACGAAGGCGTCGATGTGCTCATTTGCCTGCCCGCGACGCTGATCGCTGCCGCAGGCGATCTGTCTGTGGCCATCGGCGGGCAGGATTGCCATGCCGCGACACATGGCGCGCATACCGGCGATATCTCTGCCCAGATGCTGACGGATGCGGGCGCGACTTACGTGCTGACCGGCCATTCCGAACGGCGCAGCGATCATGGCGAAACTGACGATGATGTCGCGGCCAAAACCCGCGCCGCGCATGATGCGGGCCTTGTCGCGATCATCTGTATCGGCGAAACGCTCGCCATCCGCGCCGCTGGCACGACGCTGGATATCATCGATGACCAGCTCGCGGGATCGATCCCCGACAGCGCCAATGCCGATAATACGATCATCGCCTATGAACCGGTCTGGGCCATCGGCACCGGCAAGGTCCCCAGCACCGAGCAGATCGCTGAAGTGCATGGCCATATCCATGCCCGGTTGAAAGAACGCTTCGCCGACGGCGCCGATTTCGGGATCCTCTATGGCGGTTCGGTCAAAGCCAGCAATGCGGCGGAAATTTTCGCCGTGCCGCATGTCACCGGCGCATTGGTGGGCGGCGCCAGCCTGAAAGCGGCTGACTTTGGCCCGATCATCACGGCCTTGGCGGCAAGCTGACCCATCTTCCGAGCCCAAATATCCCCGCCGGAGGCATCGTGTTTTCCGCAGGAAAATGCGACCCTTAGACGGGCTTGTCGCCCAGAACCTCGTGCAACGTGCCGATTGCGGAGTCCAGATCGGACATCACCGCCTCGGCCCCGACCAGATGCAGGATATCGGGGTAATGATCCTGAATACTGCCTGCCACAACCAGATGCGCCAAAGGCTGGGTGATGCGCAGAGCAAGGCTCAACCGTGTCAGCGGTTCCAGCATGCGGTCGGAATTGGCGACCAGCACGATGGCCTGATAATGCCGCCGGTCCGCCTCGTTCAACAAGCTGTCGTGGTCGAGGCCAATCAGCATATCCACTTCCCAGCCATCGCGGCGGAAATGGTCGGTCGCGATTTCGATCCCGAGCGTATGTGTCTCGCCCGGCACCAACGCGAACAGCGCCGGGCGGCTTTCGCGGCCTTCGACCAGCGTCGGTGCAAGAACATGGCGTAAACCACGGATAATGCCGTAAAGTTTACCGCAGGCCAGCGTCACATCGATGAATGAAATCCGGTCATCATCCCACATTTCACCCAGCTGGCGGGCCGCCCCGGCGACATAGCCGCGGCTGATGGCACCGGGTTGCACGCCGTCGCGCCGTGCAGCAAGGATGAATTGATCCGCAGCCTTGTCATCTGCAGACAGCAATGCGGCGCAGAGAAGGTCAATCTCGGTGGCCGTGGGGAGATTTTCGGTCTTTTCCGTGCGTGGCATCCGGAATGCGAGCCGCCTGACCACTTCGCGCGCCAGAACCGATACGGCATCCTGTGCCATTTCCTGTCCGACCAATCGCATCTGGCGATTTGCGTGTTCATAGGCGGAACGGTCGAAAATGTCTTCGTTCATTGACAACTTTGCCATGAACACCCCTCCCTGTTGGCTGATCAGGCACCGATTAAGCGACTCTTTCCCGGGTCATCTGCGGTATCCAACTGCATGCAGCGTAACATAGGGAGACTACTTTACCGTGCGTCAGAACGTCGCGGTATTGTGATGGAACGGCGCGCGCGCCACCACAAAGGCAGCGAACATCCTCTTGCATCAGCCCGACAGGCACGGCACATCTGCGCCATGCAGAGATATCAACAATCCCCGACCGACCCGGTTTTTATTCAAAATCCCTATCCGTTTTACGACAGCTCGCGTGCGGCGGGCGATTTCTTCTGGTGGGATGAATATGCCATGGCCTGCGCCGTCTCGCACAAGGCCGTGCATGCCGTTTTGCGCGACCGGCGCATGGGGCGCGAATGCCCGCCCGAACTGGCACCAGAGATCCCTGATACGCTGCGTCCGTTCTACGATATCGAGGCGCATTCGATGCTAGAACTCGAACCGCCGCGCCATACCCGCCTGCGCGGTCTGGTGCTGCGCGCCTTTACCAGCCGCACAATTGCCGCTCTTGCCCCACAGATCACGCAGCTGTGCAACGATCTGGTCGATCGTTTCCCAACAGAGCCTTTCGATCTGCTGACCGCCTATGCGCAACCTGTGCCGGTGATCACCATCGCGCGGCTGTTGGGTGTGCCAGAGGATCGTGCCGATGATCTTTTGCGCTGGTCCAATGCGATGGTGGCGATGTATCAGGCCCGCCGCACGCCCGAGATTGAAGCGGCTGCCATCACGGCCTCTGCCGAATTTGCCGATTTCATGCGTGGCTATATCGCCATCCGGCGCAAGACACCTGCCGAAGACCTGATCTCGACCCTGATCGCGGCAGAAGAAGACGGCGAAAAACTGACCACGGATGAGTTGATCACCACCTGTATCCTGCTGCTGAATGCCGGACACGAGGCGACGGTGCATACCCTTGGCAATGGCACCAAGACTTTGCTGGAACAGAATATCCGCGACATCAGCGATGCAAGCGTTGAGGAAATCATCCGCCATGACCCACCGCTTCATATGTTCACCCGCTGGGTCTATGAAGATGTGGAAATTTGCGGGCAAAACTTCAAACGCGGCGACCAGATCGCCTGTCTGTTGGGGGCCGCGAACCGCGATCCTGCGGTTTACGCTGACCCGGCGACATTCGATCCCGCCCGCAAGGGACCGCAGAACACCAGCTTTGGCGGTGGCATTCATTTTTGCGTCGGTGCGCCGCTGGCCCGGCTTGAGCTGAAGATCGCGCTGGAGGTGCTGTTCGCACGTTGCCCCGATCTCGCCCTGGCCGCCGCGCCGCAATATGGCGATGTCTATCATTTCCATGGGCTGACCCGGCTCATGGTCACAACGGGTTCGGCGGGATCATGATCAATTTACATTGGTTTGCGTTGTCAAATCGCAGGGTATGTCCTATTTCAAAGCCATGAAAACAAAAACGCTCGCCTTCGCGACCCGCGCCCCTGCCCTGCTGACCTGTCTGGCAGCGGCCTTTGTGACATCTGCGACCTTTGTTGCCGCCCAGGATGACGAGGTCCCGCAAAGCTGGGTGCCCGAAGTGCTGGTCATGCCCGAAGATATCGAGGTTCTGACCGACCGCGCCATCGGGTCATCCTTGCGGATGTTTTCGTTCAGCACCGCGACCGATGTCGATGCGCTGATCGATGATTGGGAAGATGACCTGCGCGAGGCCGGCTATACGATTGTCGCGGCCGAGGTTGAAACGCTGGAAAACGTGATCGAATTTTCCGGCCCCGGCATCAACAATGCCAAAATCGCAGTGACGCCATCGACCATTGATGATCGTCATGTGGTGGAATTTGACGCCACCCTGCCCTGATATGTGCCACAAGGCGCAAAAAAGCCCGCCATGGTCAAACCATGGCGGGCTTTGGTCATTCTAGGGGGGGCTTACTGCTCCAGACGTTCCACGATCTGCGCGGTCAGTTCAGGGTCAGCCTGCGCCATGGTCAGGATTTCGACATAGCGATCAACGGTGATCCCATCGACGGCCTCAACCACGCTGGCCTTTTCGATCTGGGCCTCTTCCAGCAACAACTGCTGGGCCTGCGGATCGGTTTCCTGCTCCAATTGCGGCGCATATTCCGCATCGATCGCGATCACATCTTCATAGGCGGTGGCAAAGGCGTCGATCTCGGCGCTGCTCACCTCTTGGGCCATCGGTGCGGTCTCTTGCGTGACAGGTGGCGTGGCGGGTTCGGCCTGTGCCATCACGGTGACAGGGGCTGCTGCAAACAGGGCTGCAACGGCAATCGCGCTGATCTGGGTGATACGTGTCATGTCGATCTCCTTAGGTTGGTTCATGTTTGCCACGCGGTCTTTTGCGCGGTCAGCAAACACCTAAGACCTCGATTAGCCTTGTGCAAAACCCTGCGCGAAGAACCGCTGGACCCGGCGATTTCTTCGGCATTTTCACGCCGTCAAAGCGGCAGCGCCACGGTGGATTTGATCTCCTCCATCGACAGCAAGGCCGTCACATTATGCACTTTCACCTCTGATATCAGCGCCTGATAGAACGTGTCATAGGCGCGCGCATTCTTGACCCGGACCTTGAGGATGTAGTCGATATCACCCGCCAGACGGTGCGCCTCCTGCACCTCGGGCCGGGATTTCAGCGCCGCAAGGAACCGCGCCTGCCAGTCCTTGTCATGTTCGGATGTGCGGATCAGGACGAAAAAACAGGCCTCGAATCCCAGTTTTTCAGCATCCAGAATCACCGTCTGCTGGCCGATCACGCCTGCCTCTCGCAGCTTGCGGATTCGGTTCCAGACAGGGGTTTTAGAGGACCCGACTGCCTTGGCGATATCATCGAGCGACTGGGCTGCATCTGCCTGCAAAGCCGCCAAAATTTTCCGGTCTGTCGCGTCGATCCGCAAGGCCATTCCTGTTTCTCCGTTTTTGCAGGACGCATGGTCCAAATTTCACGTCTCGCAGAACGAATGTCCTTTAGTGACGCCTGGGGGCAGCAAATAGCAGGATAATGTTCTATGTTGAAGGCAAGAAATCGAAGGACGCACTATGCAGCACTTTCCCATCTTCCTTGCCGTCGCCGGTCGTCGGATCGTTCTGTCCGGTGGTGGCGATGCCGCCTTGGCCAAGCTGCGCCTGTTGATGAAGACAGAGGCGCATCTGACCGTGATCGCCGCCGAAGTCGCGCCCGAGATTGACGCGTGGCGCGCCGCAGGCAAATTGCGCGTGATCGCGCGTGCGATGGAACCGGGCGATACGCTTTGCGCTGCGCTGTTTTATGCCGCCAATGAGGATGACGCCGAGGATGCCCGCGTTGCGGCCATCGCGCATGCCGATGGGGCTTTGGTCAATATCGTCGATAATCTGGCGGACAGCCAGTTCATCACCCCCGCCATCGTGGATCGCGACCCTGTGGTCGTGGCCATCGGGACCGAAGGTGCCGCCCCCGTCCTCGCCCGCGCGATCAAGGCGGATATCGAGGCGCGGTTGCCGGTGTCGCTTGGTATCCTCGCGCGGATCGGCAAGACCTTCCGCCATGCGGTCGATGTGCTGCCGATGGGCCGCAAACGGCGCGATTTCTGGGCTGATTTCTATTTTCAGCGTGGGCCAAAGGCGATGTCTGATCAAGGCACGGTTGGCGTGATCACCGCTTTGGAAAGCCTGTTGGATGACCACATCACAGCGCGCGCCAAGGCGGGACATGTCGATCTGGTCGGCGCTGGCCCCGGTGATCCCGAACTGCTGACGCTCAAGGCGCGCAAGGCGCTGGATAAGGCCGATGTGGTGATCCACGACAATCTCGTCACAGGCGAGATACTGGAACTGGCGCGGCGTGAGGCGATTATCATTGATGCGGGCAAACAGGGTTTTGGCCGTGCGATGGCGCAGGAAGATATCAATGCGCTGATCGTGCAACATGCGCTGGACGGGCATCATGTGGTGCGGCTCAAGGCTGGCGATCCAACCGTGTTTGGCCGCTTGGATGAAGAAATCGAAGCGATAAGTGACGCAGGTATTTCCTATACTATCGTGCCGGGGATCACTGCCGCGTCGGCTGCAGTCGCCGGCATCGGGCAGAGCCTAACCAAGCGGGGACGTAATTCCTCGGTCCGGTTCATCACTGGCCATGATACCAAAGGTTACGCCGATCACGACTGGCGCGCGCTAGCCACGCCGGGTGAAGTTGCCGCCATCTATATGGGTAAGAAAGCCGCCCGTTTCATCCAGGGCCGTCTGCTGATGCATGGCGCCGATCCGGCAACACCGGTGACGATCATCGAAAACGTAAGCCGAGCAGATCAGCGTGTGATCGCGACCTGTCTGGCGGAACTCGAACCCACATTGACCCGCGCCGCGCTGACCGGCCCTGTTGTTACCTTCTACGGTCTTGCCCCGCGCGATGCGGCGGCAGCGGCCACCCAGATCAAGGAATTCGCATAATGCCCCGTTTCACCCCCAAAGTCGTCACCGCCAATGCGCTGCTGGCAGGCGATGCCGTCTGGCTGACCGAGGATGACCGCTGGTCGCC
This sequence comes from Yoonia sp. 67-2, assembly GCF_035117555.1. Classification (NCBI taxonomy): domain Bacteria; kingdom Pseudomonadati; phylum Pseudomonadota; class Alphaproteobacteria; order Rhodobacterales; family Paracoccaceae; genus Yoonia; species Yoonia sp. 67-2. The sequence continues at coordinate 151,790 of NZ_JAYKPK010000003.1, read as the reverse complement.
GCTGATGTCCGAGGCGGAACTGATCACGGACGAGGCCCATGCCGATCTGCGCCTGTTGCAGGCGCGCGCGCGGGCGTCGGAAATTGCCGGTCCCTATCTGGCCGATGCCCGCATGGGTGATGATGGCCCGGAGCCCGTGCATTTCCGCGAGGCGTTCCGCACCACCGGCCCGTCCAATTATCCGCACGGCAAACAAGTTGAAACGCAGTCCCGGACCTGATCCGGGACCTCCACGCCAGACAAAGGTCCCGGATCAAGTCCGGGATGCGACGGAAAGAAACCTATGTATATCTATAACGACTTTGACGAAACCTTCGTACGCACCCGCGTCGCGCAATTCCGTGGGCAGGTAGAACGCCGCATTGACGGCTCCCTGACCGAGGATGAATTCAAGCCCCTGCGCCTGATGAATGGCCTTTATCTGCAACTCCACGCCTATATGCTGCGGGTCGCGGTGCCTTATGGCACACTGAACCCGGCACAGATGCGCCAGCTCGCCATGATCGCGGACCGTTGGGACAAAGGCTATGGCCATTTTACCACGCGCCAGAACATCCAGTATAACTGGCCGAAACTCGGCGATGTGCCGGATATGCTGGAGGCTTTGGCCGATGTCGGCATGCATGCGATCCAGACCAGCGGCAACACGATCCGCAACGTGACCGCCGACCATTTCGCCGGTGCCGCCGCGGATGAGATCGAGGACCCCCGCGCCATCGCTGAATTGCTGCGCCAATGGTCCACCGATCATCCCGAATTCCAGTTCCTGCCGCGCAAGTTCAAGATCGCGGTGACAGGTGCGGCCGAGGATCGCGCCGTGACCCGCGCCCATGACATCGGTCTGGTCGTCGTGCGCAATGACGCGGGTGAAATCGGCTATCAGGTCATCGTCGGCGGTGGCCTTGGCCGCACGCCGATGGTCGGCAAGGTGCTGCGCGAGTTTGTGTCCAAGTCGGACCTTCTCGCCTATGTCGAAGCCATCGTCAGCGTCTATAACCTGCTGGGCCGCCGCGACAATAAATACAAAGCCCGGATCAAGATCACCCTGCATGAAAACGGGATCGAGACGATACGCGATCTGGTTGAAGAACGGTTTGTCGCGATCCGCGAAGGGTTCAACGGCTATGATCAGGAATTGCTGGCAGAGATTGAAAAATCCTTTGCCCCGCCCGCCTTTGTGACCAAATCCAGTGATGGGTATGAGGCTGCACGTCTGGCCAATCCTGCCTTCAGGTCATGGACCGACACCAACCTGACCGCGCATAAGGCACCGGGCTACGCCATCGTGTCGATCAGCATCAAGAAACATGGCGCGACGCCCGGCGATGCGACATCCGACCAGATGCGTGTGATGGCCGATCTGGCCGAGCAATACGGCCACGGCGAATTGCGGATCAGCCACGAACAGAACGTGATCCTGCCGCATGTGCATCAATCCGACCTTCCCGCCATTTATGCGGCGCTGCGCAAGGCCGAACTGGCGACGGCAAATATCGGGCTGGCGTCCGATATCATCGCCTGCCCCGGCATGGATTATTGCGCGCTGGCAACGGCGCGGTCGATCCCCATCGCGCAGCAGATCGCCACGCGGTTCGATGAATTGAAGATCGAACATGACGTCGGCCCGCTGAAGATCAAGATTTCCGGCTGCATCAATGCCTGCGGGCATCACCACGTCGGCCATATCGGCATTCTGGGCCTCGACCGTGCGGGTGTGGAAAACTACCAGATCACGCTGGGCGGTGACGGGACACAGACCACGACAATCGGCGAACGTGCTGGCCCCGGTTTCAGCGCAGAAGAGATCGTGCCTGCGATTGAACGGCTGGTGACAGGCTATCTCGACCTGCGCGCCAGCAAGAAAGAGACGTTCTTGCAGACCTATCGCCGTCTGGGTCTGACCCCGTTCAAAACCATTCTTTACCCAAGCGAGGATAAAGCCGATGCTGCATAAGAAAGTCACAGACTGGCAGGCCGAGGCGGTGCAGGAGCAATCCGACGCCGCGACAATCCTGCGCAACGCGCTGCATGACCCGCAATTGGGGCGTCTGGCGATGGTGTCATCCTTTGGCGCGGAAAGCGTTGTTCTGTTGCATATGGCCGCCCAGATCGACCGGCACCTGCCGGTGATCTTTCTCGATACCGAAATGCTGTTTGCCGAAACGCTCGAATATCAGCGGCGCGTCGCCTTTCACCTTGGCCTGACCGATCTGCGGGTGATCACGCCCAACCGCAACGATGTGCTGCGCGAAGACGTGGACGGTTTGCTGCATCAGGCCAACCCCAATGCTTGCTGTGATCTGCGCAAGGCGCGGCCTTTGGCGCAGGCATTGGACGGGTTCGACGGCTGGATCACCGGGCGCAAGCGGTATCAGAACGGCGAACGCGCAACATTGCCTTTTTATGAAAAAGACGGCGCGAAGATCAAAATCAACCCGCTCGCGAATTGGGGCACAGACGACCTGCGCACATATATCGAAAAACACGATCTGCCGCGTCATCCGCTGGTGGCACAAGGCTATCCGTCGATTGGGTGCAGGCCTTGCACCACGCGCGTTGGCGCAGGCGAAGACCCGCGCGCAGGCCGGTGGCGGGGCAGTGAAAAGACCGAATGCGGGATTCACTTTGAAAACGGCAAAATCGTGCGGCCTTTGGCCGAAAGAACGAGTATTTGAAACAAAGCGAGGACAGGGCCTGCGCCTTGATAAAACCATGAGCATTATTGTGACCGACACAGGCTTTGCCGCCGATGATTGGACCGGGCCTTTTCAGGTGTTGGACGACAGCCTGCCTGATGCGGCGGGCTATGCTGTTGATCTGCCCTCTGACACCGATCCGGCAACATTGGCGCGGCTGACCAATGCGCCGATGATCCGCATTGATTTCCCCAGCTTCGCTGACGGGCGCGGCTTTACCTTGGCCGCAATGCTGCGCCGCGCCGGATTTCAGGGCCGGTTGCGCGCGCGCGGCCATGTCTTGGCCGATCAATATGCGATGGCGCGCCGGTCCGGTTTCGACGAGGTCGAGATTGACGATGCCATGGCAGAACGCCAGCCGCAGGATCAATGGCTGGCCCGTGCCGATTGGCAACAGAACCATTATCAGGCCCGTTTGCGCGGCTGACCCTTTCCCTGACCCAGATCAATGACTAGACAGAGGATGGCCCTATATGGGTCATGAGTAAACTATGACAGAGCAGAGCCCCGTGAACCACGCCAGCGCCAAAATCGTCCCGCAATTGCCCGATATGCAGACCGTGACAGCGGTGCAGCATTATACGGACCGTTTGTTTTCCTTCCGCATCACCCGCCCCGCCACCATGCGGTTCCGGTCGGGCGAATTCGTGATGATCGGGCTGATGGGCGATGAGGACCCAAACACAGGCAAGCGCAAACCGATCATGCGCGCCTATTCCATCGCCTCCCCGTCCTGGGATGAGGAATTGGAGTTTTATTCGATCAAGGTGCAGGACGGCCCGCTGACCTCCAAACTGCAACATATCGCGGTGGGTGACGGGTTGATCCTGCGGCCCAAGCCAGTGGGCACGCTGGTCCATGACGCGCTGCTGCCCGGCAAACGGCTATGGTTCTTTGCGACCGGCACCGGCTTTGCGCCTTTCGCCTCGCTGTTGCGCGAACCGCAGACCTATGAGGATTATGATGAGATCATCATCACCCATACGTGCCGCGAAGCAGGCGAACTGACCTATGGCCGCGATCTGATCGAAGGGCTGAAAAGTGATGAATTGCTCAATGAAGTCATCGGCGACGGGTTCTGGAAAAAGATCAAATATTACCCCACCACGACACGCGAAGAGAGCGCCAAGATGGGCCGGATCACCGATCTGATGCGCTCGGGCGAAGCGTTCCGCGATCTGGGCGTGCCGGTGATATCGGCTGAGAATGACCGGGCGATGATCTGCGGCAATCTGGCCTTCAATCTGGAACTGAAAGAAATGCTGGAAAGCTATGGCCTGAACGAAGGCGCCAATTCCAATCCGCAGCAATATGTCGTTGAAAAAGCGTTTCTCGATTAACGCAGGTTGGGTTCAGTCTAGAGCTGTATCCGATTGTGCAGCGTCTGATTTAAGTCGTTGATAATGAAAGTGAATTAGGCAAATTGCCAATTGGCAATTTTTCCGGTTTCGGCATCATCCGCCATCAGACCCTGCAACGCAAAAGGCCGCCCTGACAGGGCGGCCTTTGTGAGTTTGGGATGGTTTACTGGCCCAGCACCTGACTGATGCGTTCCAGCACCGGCTGCAGCAATGTCGGGCTGTTTTGTGCGGCGGTGACAGCTGAAATCAGCGTCGTCTTTTCCTGCTCGCCAAGGTTCGAACCCTGGATCAGAGCAATCACCTGATTGGCGTCGAAGCCGTCAACGGTCAGCAACTCGTCTGCAGAAGCAGCCACATCCGCGCCGGTATCTTCCAACGCATCGCTCGTGTTTTCGATGGCGTCCTCGGTGGCGGTGGCAGCGTCTTCGATGGCTTCTTCGACAGCGGCGGCAGCGGCCTCTGCTTCAGCGGCGGCGGCATCAGCAGCGGCTTGCGCTTCTGCTTCGGCAGCGGCACGTGCTTCTGCTTCGGCGGCAGCGGCGGCCTCTGCCTCGGCGGCGGCGGCTTCTTCTGCGGCAGCCTGTTCAGCTGCAGCTTGCTCGGCGGCGGCCTGTTCAGCGGCGGCTTGTTCTGCAGCGGCAGTTGCGCCTGTCAGTACACCGATGGCTGCATTTGGGCCGCGGCCTTCGACAGCGGATTGGTAGCCAAAGAAACCGATGACGGCCACGATGATCAAGATTGCAAGAGCTCTCATGGTCTTAGTCCTTCTTCAATAGAGATGGGCCACAAGCAGCCCCCGTGGCGGGATATGTCAGAAGTCGCGTTAAAGTGGAAGAGGGAACCTTCCTGCAAAATAAGCCCGAAACTGCATGATAGCGGGTTGAAGCGCGGCCAAAGCAGGTTTAGTTTCCGCTGCAACATTCTGGAATAATCAAAGGATCAAGACCATAGGACGCAGACCCCACAACGCGCCACCCCAGCGCGAAACAGGCCCCCGGATCAACGAACGGATCAGAGGGGCCGAAATCCGGCTTATCGGTGCAGATGGCGAGAACGTCGGCGTAGTCACGCCCGAGCGCGCCATGCAGATGGCCGAAGAAGCCGGGCTGGACCTGGTCGAAATTTCGCCAAATGCGGTCCCGCCGGTCTGCAAGATCATGGACTTTGGCAAGTTCAAATACGAGACCCAGAAAAAAGAAGCCGAAGCACGCAAGAAGCAGAAGATTATCGAGATCAAGGAAATCAAGTTCCGCCCGAACACGGATTCCCATGATTACGAAGTCAAGATGCGCAGCGTTTTCAAATTTCTGGAGAATGGCGACAAGGTGAAGATCACCCTGCGCTTCCGTGGCCGTGAAATGGCGCATCAGGAACTGGGCCGGCAATTGCTGGAACGTGTCGCCGAGGATACGAAAGAAGCCGGCAAGGTCGAAAACTTCCCCAAGATGGAAGGCCGCCAGATGGTCATGCTGATCGGGCCAATGTCGAAGTAATTCGCTCGGGTGCGTGATTTCACCACCCTACATATGCAAAAAGGGCGGCTCAATGAGCCGCCCTTTGTCGTTTCAAAGATGCTTGGCGATTACCGCAGCAGCGTCGTGATGTTGCGGATCGCCACACGCCGGTTGGCGCGTTCGGATTGCAGCGTTGCGACCTTCAGGAAGCTTTCACCGTAACCTTGGGTGATCAGGTTTTCCGGCGGCACGCCAAAGAATTCCGTCAGGGCCAGCGCCACGGTTTCCGCACGCCGGTCAGACAGCGCAAGGTTCAGCGAGGCCGGACCAGTCGCATCTGTATGCCCTTCGACCAGAAATACCTGGCTTGGATCATTCTCGATGATCCCGGTGATCGCGAGACCGAGATCGGTCAGACCTTCGGCCTGATCGCTGGCAATCGCTGCCGAGCCGGAGGCAAAGGTCAGCGTATCGAGTTCGACCACCGGTGCGAGACTGCGGACTTCCTGAATCGAGCGCACCTGATTAAGCGAGAAGGTCCGATCAAATCCAGCAGGCCGTTCACGTGCAGCCAATGCTTCACGCAATGTCGTGACGTCGATCCGCGACGGATCGGTTTCCATGAAATAGACGGGCGCGGGTGGCAGCTGCGACACGACGACCGGGGCAGAGCCGACAGTGTCATTGAACAATTCGACCTGCGTGCCATCAGGCATCAGACGCGCACGACGCTGGACGGTGCCGTCAGCACCACGGATGGTAATGATCCGGCTGCCATCTTCACGCTGCACGATGCTGCGGGTTGATCCATCGTTGAACGTCTGGGTTTCAACCTGATTGCCGGGCTGGCGCAGCAGCACGTCATCATCTTTCAGCACGACGAAATTTTCGCCCCGCTGCACGACGACACGGTCGCCGGAATTGGAAACGACCCGGTCACCATTGCGCATGACAGTCCCGACAACAGCCGCGCCCAAACCGACGAGAAGTGCCTTCTGGAAGGTAGACAGACCGTCGCGGTCATCATTATCCACAACGGGTGCCTGCTCCGCAGTGACGCTGTTGGCAAAATCTTCCGTGCTGGAGCGTACCGTTTCCTCGGTCACCGTTTCGGTTTCAACTTCAGCCCCCTCAGGTGCCGTTTCGGTGTCGAGTTCGGCGGCAGCTGCGGCGGATTCAATCGGTGCTTCTTCAACCGTTTCTTCGGGCGTTTGTGGCTGAGCAGCCATCTGCTCTTCCACGGTGGTCGGTTCGACAAGAGGTGGCGCAGCTTCCGCTTCGACCTGCGCTTCAGCGCCAGCTTCGGCCTCAGCAGCGGCTTGGGCTTCCGGTGTTACCTCTGTCTCGGCAGTCGCTTCTGTTTCAGCGGTGGTTGCTGCTTCTGCCTCGGATGTCGCGGCTTCGCTTTCAGCCGCGGCTTCTGCTGCAAGTTCTTCATCTGTCATCGCTTCTGCTGCGGCAGCATCTTCCGTGGCAGTGGTTTCATCTGCGGTCGTTTCTTCCGCAGCGGCAGCATCTTGCTCCGCAGCAAGGGCAGCATCGGATTCTGCAGCAGCTTGCGCTTCAGCAGCAGCTTGCGCCTCAGCGTCAGCAGCAGCTTGAGCCTCCGCTTCAGCGGCAGCCTGAGCTTCTGCTTCGGCGGCAGCTTGGGCTTCTGCGGCAGCGGCAGCTTCGGCTTCCGCTGTGAGACCGGCTTCCAATTCAGCTTCTGCAGCATCGGCGACAGCCTCATCTGCAGCGGCCTGCGCCTCGGCGTTCGTTGCATCATTGGCGGCAGCCTCGGCGGCGGCGGCTTCTTCAGCGGCGGCAGCGGCTGCGGCGGCCTCTGCTTCGGCGGCAGCAGCAGCGGCGGCTTCAGCCTCTGCGGCGGCGGCAGCTTCAGCCTCTGCGGCGGCGGCAGCTTCAGCCTCGGCGGCGGCCGCAGCTTCTGCGGCGGCGGCACCTTCTGCCTCGGCGGCAAGAGCCGCTTCGGCCTCGGCCGCGGCGATGGCCTCTTGCATCATATCAAATTCGGATTGATCTGCGATCACCGCGCCATCGACGCTGAGACAGGGAAATTCGGGGGCATCGCCGCAGGCGTCAACCTCGGCCTGTTGGGCGAACATTGGTGTTGTCACCAATGCAAGGCTGACGACCAAAGACGTCGTCGATTTTAATTTTGAATAGCGCATTTTAAACCCTCATCATAACAACCGCTCACAGGAGCGTCGCTAATGGGTATAACACTGAGGGATACGGAAGGTTCCGCCCAACACAGGGGTCGGGCGGAAACGCGCCGATCAAGTCAGGCCGCAGCGACCGCACGCCCGGTCATGACCTTGACCAGATGCGCGCGATATTCAGGAGACCCGTGCAGATCGCCGATCATATTATCTGCAGCGACACTGAGGCCGTCGAGCGCCTTGGCCGAGAAATCCGCGCCCAGCGCGGTTTCAGCCTCATGCCAGCGGAACACGCCTTCTTCCGATGCGCCGGTCACGGCGACCCGCACATGATCCGCATATTGCGCGACGAAGACGCCAACCAGCGCGAAACGCGATGCAGGCTGCACGAACTTCATGTAATGCGATTTCTGCGGGATGGGAAAGCGGACCTCGGTGATGATTTCGCCCTCGTCCAGTGCGGTGGTGAACATGCCTTGGAAATATTCATCCGCCGCGATCTGGCGTTTGTCGGTGATGATCACAGCACCCGTGCCAAGCACCGCTGCCGGATAGCAGGCAGCGGGGTCGTTGTTGGCCAGCGATCCGCCCAAAGTGCCACGGTTGCGCACGGCAGGGTCGCCGATATGGCTCGCCAGTTGCGCCAGCCCCGGGAAATGCGCCGCCGCTTCGCGGGCCACGGTCGCATGCGTGGTCCCCGCCCCGATGCAAAGCGCGCCATCGTCGGACAGGCACACGCCCTGCATCTCAGAAATGCCGGTCAGGCTGATCAGCACCTCTGGCGCGGCAAGCCGTGCCTTCAGCGTCGGGATCAGCGTCTGCCCGCCGCCCAAGGCCTGCGCGCCTTCCGATTGCAGGGCAGCGACCGCATCTTTGATGCTGCTGGGCCGTTCAATGTCAAAAGCATACATTCTGCTTCTCCTTCACGCGTTGGACATGGCTTCCCAGACGCGCAGCGGCGTCAGGGGCATGTCGATATGGGTGACGTTCTTGCCTGCCGACTGCAAAGCATCGACCACGGCATTGACGATTGTGGGCGGTGATCCGATCGCCCCCGCCTCACCACAGCCTTTCACGCCCAGCGGGTTATGCGTGCAGGGCGTGCCATTGGCGTGATCGACGGTGTAGAATGGCAGATCATCGGCGCGGGGCATGGTGTAATCCATATAGCTGGCGGACAGCAATTGCCCCTCATCATCGTAACGCGCGCCTTCCAGCAGCGCTTGCCCGATGCCTTGACCCAAGCCGCCATGCACCTGCCCCGTCACGATCATCGGGTTCATGATATTGCCGAAATCATCCACTGCGATGAAACGGTCCACCCGGACCTTGCCGGTGTCGGGGTCCACCTCGACCTCACAGGCATAGGCGCCCGATGGATAGGTGAAATTGGCGGGATCGTAGAACGCTGTTTCCTCCAGCCCCGGTTCGATATCCTCAATGGGGAAATTATGGGGGATATAGGCTTTCAACGCGACCTCGCCAAAGCTGACGGATTTGTCGGTGCCTTTGATGGTGAACTGGCCATCCTTGAAATCCACGTCATCGGCAGAGGCTTCCAGCATATGGGCCGCGATCTTCTTGGCCTTGGCGATGATCTTTTCCGTTGCCCGCACCATGGCTGACCCGCAGACGGCAAGGCTGCGCGATCCATAGGTGCCCATCCCAAACGGGATTTTAGACGTATCGCCATGCACGATCTCAACACTTGCAGGATCAATCCCCAGCATTTCGCCGACGATCTGGGGGAACACAGTCTCATGCCCCTGCCCGTGGCTATGCGCACCGACCATGACCGACAGATTGCCGGTGGCATTCACCCGCACGGTGGCGGCGTCATACAGGCCAACACGGCTGCCCAGCACACCGACAAGGTTCGACGGCGCGATCCCGCAAGCCTCGATATAGGCGTTCAGGCCGAGACCGCGGAGCATCCCCCTGGCCTCGCTTTCCTTGCGCCGCTGCGCGAAACCTTCGCGGTCGATGTGGCCTTCCAGCCTATCCATCAGCGCATCATAATTGCCGGAATCGTATTCAAGACCGGCGGCGCTGGTGAACGGATATTGATCCGGCTTGACGAAATTCTTGCGCCGGATCGCAATCGGGTCGATCCCGAGTTCGCGCGCAGCCTTGTCGATGACGCGTTCGATGGAATAGGTCGCCTCTGGCCGCCCGGCCCCGCGATAGGCATCGACGGGGGCGGTATTGGTGAACACGGCTTTGACGTTCACATAGACATTGGGGACGGTGTAATTCCCCGCCATCAGCGTGCCATGCAGAAAGGTCGGCGTCGCGGTCGAGAAATTCGAAAGATAAGCGCCCACATTGGCCATGGTTTCGGTGCGGAAGGCGATAAAGGTGCCGTCCTTTTCGCAGGCGAGTTCGATTTTCGTCACATGGTCGCGGCCATGGGCGTCGGTCAGGAAAGCCTCTGTCCGGTCAGCGGTCCATTTCACCGGGCGGCCGATCTTGCGCGCGGCGGCGAGGACCAAGGCCTCTTCACCATAGTGATAGATTTTCGACCCGAACCCGCCACCCACGTCAGGCGCGATCACGGTCAGTTTGTTTTCGGGGATTCCCATGACAAAGGCCGAAATCAGCAGGCGCGTCAGATGCGGGTTCTGCGATGTGGTTTGCAGGACGTAGCTGTCGTTGCCCGCGTCGTAATTCCCGATAGAACAGCGCGGTTCCATCGCATTGGGCACCAGCCGGTTATTCACCAGTTCCAAGGTCGTCACATGCGGCGCCGCCTTGATCGCGGCATCGGTGGCGGCGCGGTTATCCTCGATCCAGCCCCAGTCGAAACATTGGTTGGTTGCGATCTCGTCATGCACATAGGTGGCACCGGCAAGGGCGGCAGCCATATCGACGATGGCGGGCAGTTCCTCGATATCCGCCACGATGGCTTCGGCGGCATTGCGGGCCTGCAATTCGGTTTCGGCGATCACGGCGGCATAGGCGTCACCGACATGGCGGACCTTGCCATGCGCCAGCACCGGGCGTTTGGGTTCCTTCATCGGCGTGCCATCGCGGCTGTTGATCAGCCAGCCCGCAGGGTTGCCGCCCACATCGGCGAAATCCGCGCCGGTGAAAATGGCCAGCACGCCGGGCATGTTTTCCGCCTCTGACGTATCGATGGATTTGATGATCCCATGTGCCACGGTGGACCGGCAGAACACCGCTGTGGTCGCACCGTAATGTTTGATATCATCGGTGTAGTGACCCGCACCCGTCAGAAAGCGGATGTCTTCGCGCCGCTTGTCGCTGGCGCCTATTCCATGATCTTTTGGCATTGCAATTCCTCCCCGATGGGACGGCGGCACAAAGCCCGCGTCCCGGTTTCTCCCTGATCTTTATTCAGCAGCGATGGCGGCAACGTCCTGACCGGAGGCCGCCATGATCGCTTTGACAATGTTGTGATATCCGGTGCAGCGGCAGATATTCCCCTCCAGGTAACTGCGCACCTCAGCCTCGGACGGTTTGGGATTCTCTTTCAGCAGGGCGGCGGCGGTCATCACCATGCCCGGCGTGCAGAACCCGCATTGCAGACCGTGGTGATCCTGAAACGCCTGTTGGATGACATTCAGCGATCCGTCAGCATTGGCCTGCCCTTCGATGGTGGCGACCTCGGCTCCGTCCACCTCTACAGCGAAGATCGCGCAGGATTTCACTGACTGGCCATTCACATGCACCACACAGGCGCCGCATTGCGATGTGTCGCAGCCGACATGGGTGCCGGTCAGGCGCAGATCATTGCGCAGAAAGTCGACCAAAAGGGTGCGGCCCTCCACCTCTTTCGACACGGATTTGCCGTTCACCTTCATCGTGACAGATGCCATTTGTTCCTCCCGAACTCACCATCTCATTTGTGTTCTGGGATGAGTTAAGCACGGCGCGGATGATCTGAGAACAGGGAAACTCCGCTGCACTGCCGCATCACCGCGTGCCGCGTCGCGGCTGCGGGCGGTCGGGGATTTCTTTCAGCAGGCCACCGACGCCCATCGCCGCAAAATCCTGCGGGCTTGGTGGGCGACCGCAGATCACACGTTCCAGCACCCAATCCGCCCCGTTGAGAGCGGGTGAACGCGCGCAGCCCGGCAGGCCGATGACCGGCCTGCCGCGCAGATCGCCGAGAAACAGCAGATTACCGGGATCGACGGGCATGCCAAATTGGGTCACCGTGCCGCCAGCAGCACGCAGGCCAGCGGGGCCGATATCGTCGATATCCGATGTGGCAGAGGCGGTGAGGATAAAGATGATCTCTGCATCTGATCCGTTAATAGCGTTAGATAGTGCATTGATTTCATGTGATACGATGATCTCGTCATCCAGCGACACATCAAACCGCGCCAGCCGCTTGCCCAGCGCCGCGCGCCCCTTGTCACCTGGGTCCTGACCCAGGCTGGTTTCGATCAGCGTGGCGCGCCGATAGAGCGGTGGCAGAACCTTGATCGCTTGACCCAGCCCAACCGCGTGATCTACATCCGCACCCGGCACGGCATAGGAGATGATCTTGATCGTCGCCACCATATTGCCCGCAGCGACCCGGTGATATTGCGGCAGGGTCGCCAAGGTGATCATCGGATTGATCGCGTTGAAGCGATGGATTGCCCCGATATCCAGATCCACGATCCCCGCTGTCTGTGCAAACAGGTTGACGCGACCTGTCGCCGCAGTGCTGCAGGTGACCTCATTTCCGGCCAAGGCGAGGGCAAGTTTTGCGGCCGCCGCATCTTCGTCCAGATCATCGGGGGCGAGGCGGGCGACGATGACCTGCGCAATGCCCGCCGTTTGCAGAGCGATAAGGTCAGCATTCTGCAAAAGCTTGCCCTTGGGCAAGCGGCGGCTCCCGGCCTGCATCGCATGGGCAAGGATTGTGCCCTCCGCCTCGGCCACAGGGACGGGTCCGAATTTCATCTGGCCTGCCGCAGGGTTTGGGTGATCTGCGCCATGATGCTGACCGCGATTTCGGCAGGCTGTCTGCCACCGATATCCAGCCCGACCGGCGCATGGATGCGGGCTATTTCGGTCTCGGTGAACCCCGCATCCTGCAACCGTGCCACGCGCTTGGCATGGGTGCGGGTTGATCCCAGACAACCCAGATAGAAGACATCAGACCGCAAGGCTGTCATGATCGCGGGGTCATCCAGTTTCGGGTCATGCGTCAGCGTCACGATGGCAGTGCGCGCATCGGGTTTGAGGGTGGCGAGCGCCTCATCCGGCCAATCCTCGATGATCGTTTCACCGGGGAAGCGGGCGGCAGAGCCAAAGGCCCCGCGCGGGTCGATCAGAATGGGCGCATAGCCGCAGGCGCGCGCCATCTGAACCAATGGCTGCGCGATATGCACGGCACCGACGATGATCATCCGCAGGGGCGGGTTCTGGATCGTGATGAAGGACCCGTCATCCTCCATCCCGGAGCGGTCGAGGCGGAAACGGTTGGGGGCGTCTGCGGGGGTGATGATCCGGCTGGTGCCTGTGGTCAGGTCAGTGGCAAGACCGATGGGTTGGGCTTTGGCGCGCGCATCGGCCAAGGCTTGCAAGGTTTCCTGCGTCATGCCGTCGCCCACAGGCTGAACCAGCACCTTGATCTGGCCACCACAGGCCAGACCCACGGCGAAGGCTTCATCATCGCTGACGCCGAAGTCGAGGATTTCGGATTTACCCGCCGCGATGGCGTCAATCGCGGCCGTCACAACCGCGCCTTCGACACAGCCGCCCGAGACGGAGCCTTCCATCGCGCCCTCTATGTCGATCACCAATTGGCTGCCGACCGGGCGCGGGGCGGAGCCCCAGGTCTCGATCACAGTGGCAAGGGCCACTTTGCGCCCCGCTTGTCCCCATTGCAGGGCCAGAAGTGCCGGATTGTCATTTGTCATCGTGATCCCCTGTCATCGCAACGCCGCCAGCATCCGCCGTTTTTCGCCACCATCCTCGGGCCGTGTCAAAGCCTGCGCCAGATCGGCCAAGGATGCCACATTATGCGCGGCGCGGAAACTGGTGCAATGCGGCAGCATCTGCGCGATCCCGCGCGCCAGCGGCGCGAAACCGTCCCAGCGCAAAAGCGGGTTCAGCCAGATGACTTGCGCGAAGGTGAGGTTCAGCCGTTCCATTTCCTGCCCCAGATCATGGGTCGTGTCGCGGTCCAGCCCATCGGTGATCAGCAGGACTACCGCGCCCTGCCCCGCGACCCTGCGCGCCCAGTCGCGGTTGAAATCATGCAGACAGGTGGCGATTCTGGTGCCACCTTCCCAATCCTGCGCCTGCGCACCGGCTGCGGACAAGGCGGCATCGACATCGCGCCTGCGCATATGCCGGGTGATATTGGTCAGGGATGTGCCAAAGGTGAAGGCATGGACCTGCGCCCAGCCCTGCCCCTCCCGGTTGGCGACGGCGTGGACGAAATGCAGCACGGCGCGGGAATAGGCGGACATCGAGCCGGAGATATCGCAGAGCACGACGAGGTTGGGATAGCGTGTGCGTCTGCGCGCCGTGGCGAGTTTCGTGATCTCGCCGCCCTGCCGCGCGGCGCGGCGCATGGTCTGGCGCCAATCGGCCAACGGACCCGGCAGGGATTGTCTGCGCCTTGTCATGATCGGTGGCACCGGCAGGCGCAATTGTGCGAGCATTTTTGTGGCGGCGGCCATCTCTGCCGTGCTCATCTGTTCGAAATCGAGCTGGCGCAGACGTTCTTCGGCGGATGCGGTATGGCTGGCATCAATGTCGATCTCAATCTCGTCTGCGCGGTCAGGCGTGTCAGGGCGGTCAGGCTCCTTACCGTCCAACAAAGCCTCTGCCGCGCGTTTTTCCGCGGCTTGTGCTGCGCGGTCCTCCTGCACGCCGCGCACCATGGGTGTGAGCAGCGACATCATATGATCAAGATATTGCGGATCGCGCCAGTAGAGCCGGAAAAGCTGCGCAAAGACGGCGCTGTCCTCGGGTTTGCTGACAAAACAGGCGTGCAGAGTCCAGTAGAAATCAGCCTTTTGTGTGAAACCCACAGCCTGCACCGCGTTGATCGCGTCAATCACCCGGCCGGAGCCAAGTTTCAGACCTGCCTTGCGCAGCGCACGGGCGAAATGGGTGATGTTGCCGGCCAATTTGGGGTCATCCGGTAACAGCAGCGGCGCATAAGCTGGGGATTTCACATCCCCAGACCCCTGTGGGATATTTTTACTCGGAAGATGAGAGGTCATGTGGGCGGTAGGCTGGCGCGGGCTTCATCAAACAGGCGCGCAGCGGCGTGGTTCTGCAGTTTCTGGATGTCGTCTTGATATTTCAGGATCGCGCCCAAAGTGTCGCTGATCACGGCTGGCGAGAGATTGACAACGTCGAGTGCCAGCAGGCATTTCGCCCAGTCGATGGTTTCGGCGACACCGGGTTTTTTATAGAGGTCTTCCTGCCGCAGGCGTTGGACAAAAGCCACGACCTCTGCCGAGAGCGCGGCGCTGGCCTCGGGCGCGCGGGCTTGCAGGATCTCAATTTCGCGGGCGTAATCGGGGTAATCGACCCAGTGATAAAGGCAGCGGCGTTTGAGCGCGTCATGCACCTCGCGCGTGCGATTGGAGGTCAGGATGACGATGGGCGGCTCCGCGGCCGTGATCGTGCCGAGTTCGGGGATCGTGACCTGAAAATCGGAGAGGGCTTCAAGCAGGAAAGCCTCGAACGGGGCATCGGCGCGATCCAACTCGTCGATCAGCAGGATCGGCGCGCCGCCCTGTTGCGGGCGCATGGCTTGCAAAAGCGGGCGTTCGATCAGGTAATCTTCGCTGAAAAGTTCGGATTTGAGGGTCGCAGTAGCGGCATTGCCTGTGGCCTCTGCGCTGCGGATCGCGATCATCTGGGCGGCAAAGTTCCATTCATAAACGGCGGATGACGCATCGAGCCCCTCATAGCATTGCAGCCGGATCAGGCGGCGGCCCAATGCGCTGGCCAAGGCCTTGGCGATTTCGGTCTTGCCGGTGCCGGCCTCACCTTCCAGAAAGAGCGGCCTGCCAAGGCGCAAAGCCAGAAAGACGACCGTGGCCAAAGGTCTGCCGCAGATATAGCCTTGCTCGCCCAATCCTGCCTGCACCGCATCGATATCTGTGAATGTCATCTGATCCCCCCGCCCTATAGCTGCATCGCTGGCGGCTTGCGTCAAGCCGTCCATTGCCCCGCTGCGCGCAGCAGCCTAAGGTTTGCCCCAGTGAGGAGAATTGCCATGAATCATTCCGCCCCTATCACCGCTGCCGGTTTCGGCCCGGATCTTGGTCCTTTCGATTGGGCCGATCCGCTGCGTCTGGAAGACCAGTTGACCGAAGATGAACGGATGCTGCGCGATGCCGCGCGTCAGTTTGCACAGGAAAAATTGCAGCCGGGTGTCACCGCCGCCTATCGCGATGCCTTGGTCGCGCCGGAGATTTTCACGCTGATGGGTGAAGCTGGCCTGCTTGGCATCACCATCCCCGAAGAATTCGGCGGGCTGGATGCCGGTTATGTCACTTACGGGCTGGTCGCGCGCGAGATTGAGCGGGTCGATAGTGGCTATCGGTCAATGATGTCGGTGCAATCCTCGCTCGTGATGTATCCGATCCATGCTTATGGCTCCGACGCGCAGCGCGCGAAATATTTGCCGGGGCTGGCAGCGGGGACGCTGATTGGGTGTTTCGGGCTGACCGAACCCGACGCTGGGTCTGATCCGGCGGGGATGAAGACGACGGCGAAAAAAACCGCAGGTGGCTATGTGCTGAACGGGTCCAAGATGTGGATCAGCAATGCGCCGATTGCCGATGTCTTCGTGGTCTGGGCCAAGTCAGAAGCACATGGCGGCAAGATCCGCGGGTTCGTGCTGGACAAAGGCATGAAGGGGCTGAGCGCGCCAAAGGTCGGTGGGAAGCTGAGCCTGCGTGCCTCTGTCACCGGCGAGATCGTCATGGAGAATGTCGAGGTTGGGGAAGAGGCTTTGTTACCGGGTGTCGAGGGGCTGAAAGGCCCGTTTGGCTGTCTGAACCGGGCGCGTTACGGCATTGCCTGGGGTGTGATGGGCGCGGCTGAAGCCTGCTGGCATGCGGCGCGGCAATATGGTCTGGACCGCAAGCAGTTTGGCAAGCCTTTGGCGCAGACCCAGTTATTCCAGAAGAAACTGGCGGATATGCAGACCGAGATTGCACTCGGCACCCAAGCCGCGTTGCAATTGGGACGGCTGATGGAGGCCGGGCGCGCAGCACCCGAGATGATCAGCCTGATGAAGCGCAATAATTGCGGCAAGGCGCTCGATATCGCCCGCGCGTCCCGCGATATGCATGGCGGCAACGGGATTTCCGAAGATTTCCAGATCATGCGCCATATGGTCAATCTGGAAACCGTGAACACCTATGAAGGCACGCATGATGTCCACGCCCTGATCCTGGGGCGGGCGCAGACCGGGTTGCAGGCGTTTTTCTAAGCGCGCGCCCTGATCGCGGCGATAATGCGCGGGCCGAAATAGCCAAGGCTCGCGCCCAAGGCGACCCAGAACGGATTGTCGCTGTCCAGCAGTTCAGCGGCAATCCCTGCGCCGATCACAGCAACCATGAAGGCCAGCAGGCGGGTTTCGCCGGGGGCCAAAGTGATATGCGGCGCGAGCGCCTTGGTCAGCTTTGCGCCAACAGCACTTTCGATTTGCGGTGTGAAATAGCCAGCGACGGCGGCGATCAGGAAACCAAGCATCTTTGCATCTTTCTGTGCGGAGTGATCTGCAGTGATAGATGGGTATGGTCACGGCAAGTGCAATTGTGTAAATGCGTGTCATGCCTGAAAAAGACCTCACCAGCCTGACGATCCGCCGCCCCGATGATTGGCATCTGCATCTGCGCGATGGCGCGATGCTGCAGGCCGTGTTGCCGGAAACGGCGCGGCATTTTGGCCGGGCGATTATCATGCCCAATCTGGTGCCACCTGTTGTGACAGGCGCGCAGGCCGCCGATTACCGCGACCGGATCATGGCGGCCCTGCCCGAAGGCATGCGATTTACCCCGCTGATGACGCTGTACCTGACCGAGGCGACCGACCCCGAAGATGTGCGCGCGGCGCATGCGGCGGGGTTTGCCGTGGCGGTGAAATTATATCCAGCCGGGGCGACGACCAATTCCGCATCCGGCGTGCGCGATTTTGAAAAGGTCCGGCCGGTGCTGGATGTCATGGCCGAGATCGGCATGCCGCTGTGTGTGCATGGCGAGGTGACGGATTCGGATATTGATATCTTTGACCGGGAAGCCGTGTTCATCGACAAGATCCTCAAGCCCCTGCGCAAGAAGGTGCCGGATCTGAAAGTGGTGATGGAACATATCACCACGCAGGATGCGGTGGATTATGTCCGCGACAACCCCAAGAATCTGGCGGCGACGATCACGACGCATCACCTGATCATCAACCGCAATCATATTCTGGCGGGCGGGATCAGGCCGCATTTCTATTGCCTGCCGGTGGCCAAGCGCGAGGCGCATCGGATCGCCTTGGTGCAGGCCGCGATTTCGGGGGATAAACGGTTTTTCCTTGGCACGGATTCCGCGCCACATATCGATGCCGCCAAGCTGCAAAGCTGTGGCTGTGCGGGGATTTTCACCGCGACCAATACTATGTCCTGTCTGGCAGAGGTCTTTGCCGCAGCAGGCCAGTTGCGCAAACTTGAAGCCTTTGCCTCTTTGAACGGTCCGCAGTTTTACGGTCTGCCCCCGAATGAAGAGATGATCACCCTGACCAAGGGCGATCCTGTGCCTTACCCTGAGCGGATCGATACGCCGGACGGGCCTGTGACCCTGTTCAACCCCGGTTTTGACTTGCACTGGCGCGTCACGGGCTGACGCCCGTGGCCTCCGGCGGGGATATTTATACTCTGAAGATGTGAAAGAAGACGCGATGATCCCCTCCTCCTATCCAGAAAAATCCGAAATGGCGCGGCTGACGGCGGCGATGCTGATCGAGATCGGCGCAATTGATTTCAATGCGCGCGAGCCTTTCACCCACGCCTCGGGCAAACAGGCGCCGACCTATGTGGATTGTCGCAAGCTGATTTCCTATCC
Organism: Yoonia sp. 67-2; assembly: GCF_035117555.1. Classification (NCBI taxonomy): domain Bacteria; kingdom Pseudomonadati; phylum Pseudomonadota; class Alphaproteobacteria; order Rhodobacterales; family Paracoccaceae; genus Yoonia; species Yoonia sp. 67-2. The sequence continues at coordinate 133,075 of NZ_JAYKPK010000003.1, read as the reverse complement.
CCGCATCCGGTCGACCCTGATGGATTTTCTGACCGTCACGATCATGCGCGAAGCCGGGTTCGAAGCATTCGACAACATCGCCGGTGGTGAGACGGCGGGGATTCCTTTTGCCGCTTTGGTCGCCGAACGTCTGGCGCTGCCGATGACTTACGTGCGCAAGAAACCCAAGGGTTACGGGCGCAATGCGCGTATCGAGGGCGTGATGGCAGAAGGTCAGCGTGTATTGTTGGTTGAGGATCTGACGACTGATGGCGGTTCGAAACTGTCCTTTGTTGATGCGATCCGTGAAACCGGCGCGAGTTGTTCGGCGACCGCCGTGATCTTTTATTATGGGATTTTCGAAGGGGTCGAGAAAACCTTGATCGATCATGGGGTTCAACTGCTGCATCTGTGCACCTGGTGGGATGTGCTGGCCGAGGCCAAGGCGCGCGGCGCTTATGATCCGGAAACGCTGGCCGCCGTGGAAGATTATCTGCGTGATCCCGCTGGTTGGCGACCTTCCGCCTGATCAGGGCGGGATTTATCCACATCATTCCAAGGACGAATCGTGGCAGATTGCTGCTTGTAGCGGCTGCGTAGCGACCTGCCACAATATGTGGTAGGCTGCGCCGCGTGAGGTGTTTATCCACAGGTTTATCCTGGTTATGTCCACGGATTTATCATGATGGCTTTTGCCCCCGCGCCGCTGCTAAAGAAGCCCGATCAAAGAGGGACAAGATGAACGAGATTTCCACCTTCAACGCTAGTGGCACTGCTGCGGCCACCGTCGATCTGATGCCGCATTCCATCGAGGCTGAACAACAGCTTCTGGGTGCGATCCTGACCAATAATGATATCTTTGACCGGGTCGCCTCGATCATCGGGCCAAAGCATTTTTATGATCCTGTCCATGCGCGGATTTTTGAGACTGCCGCGACCCGCATTTCCAAGAATGCGCTGGCCAGCCCGGTGACGCTCAAGACCTTTCTGGAAGATGATGAAGGGCTCAAGGAACTGGGCGGGCCTGCCTATCTTGCCCGTCTGGCGGGGGCCGCGATTTCCGCCTTTGCCGCGCGCGATTATGCACAGATGATCTATGATCTGGCAGTGCGGCGGGAATTGATCCAGGTCGGGCGCAACATCTCTGACAAAGCCGCCAAGGTCGATGTCGACAGCGAACCGAAAGATCAGATTGTCGAGGCTGAACAGGCACTTTATGCTTTGGCCGAACAAGGCACCACGGATCAGGGGTTTCAGTCTTTCCTGCGCGCCGTCACCGATGCGGTGAATGTCGCCAATGCCGCCTATCAGCGCGAAGGTGGCATGGCAGGTGTCTCCACCGGGTTGATCGATCTCGATAAGAAACTGGGCGGTTTGCACAAATCCGACCTTCTGATCCTTGCCGGGCGTCCGTCGATGGGGAAAACCTCGCTTGCGACCAATATCGCGTTCAATATCGCCAAAGCCTATAAGAAAGGCATTCTGCCCGATGGCAGCGAAGGCGCTGTCGATGGCGGCGTTGTCGGGTTCTATTCGCTGGAGATGAGCGCCGAACAGCTTGCCGCGCGGATCCTGTCGGAAGCGGCAGAGGTGCCATCCGAACAGATCCGCCGGGGCGACATGACCGAAACCGAATTCCGCCGTTTCGTCGATGCCGCCAAATCGCTGGAAGCCTGCCCTTTGTTCATCGACGATACCCCTGCCCTGCCGATTTCGCAGCTTGCGGCCCGCGCACGGCGGTTGAAGCGGACGCATGGGCTGGACGTGCTGATGGTCGATTACCTGCAACTGGTGCGCGGCACCGGACGGTCGGAAAACCGCGTGAACGAGATTTCCGAGATTACCATGGGGCTCAAGGCGATTGCCAAGGAACTCAACATCCCGGTGATCGCCCTGTCGCAGTTATCGCGTCAGGTCGAAAGCCGCGAAGACAAGCGCCCGCAATTGTCGGATCTGCGCGAATCGGGCTCGATCGAGCAGGATGCCGATGTCGTCATGTTCGTGTTCCGCGAAGAATATTACAAAGAACGCGAAAAGCCCGGCGATCATGAGATGGACAAGATGGCCGCCTGGCAGGAAGAAATGGAACGTCTGCATGGCAAGGCTGAAGTCGTGATCGGCAAGCAGCGTCACGGGCCGATTGGCACGGTGGAGCTGAGCTTTGAAGGGCAATTCACCCGCTTCGGCAATCTGGTCAAGCCCTGGCAACAAGGCGGCGACGCGCAATATTAAGCTTTCTGCGCAAGCAATGGCCCGCGCGCTGTTCTGCGCTTGCTGCGGCCCATCACCCCTGCCAAAAGGAACGCCATGAGCACCGGACGCCTGACCATTGACCTAGATGCCATCGTCGCCAATTGGCGCGCCTTGGATGCGATGACCACCTGCCGCACGGCGGCGGTGATCAAGGCTGATGGCTATGGTCTGGGGGCGGCCAATGTCGCCAAGGCTTTGTTCAAGGCGGGCGTGCGGCAATTCTTTGTCGCCGTCGCCGAAGAGGCCGCACCGATCCGCGAAGAACTAGGGCCGCGCCCGGAAATCAACGTGTTTTCGGGGCATATGAAGGGTGACACGGAGGTCATCCGCGCCTTGAACCTCACCCCGATGCTGAATTCCGTCGATCAGCTGACCCATCATTTTGAGACTTTGCCGGGGCATGCTTTTGGTATCCAGCTGGACACTGGCATGAACCGGCTGGGCATGGAAATGCAGGAATGGGCGGCGATTGCCGGTTTCGCGCTGGATCAGAACCCGACGCTGGTGATGAGCCATCTGGCATGTGCCGATGAGCCGGATCACCCGATGAACCCGCATCAACTGGCAAATTTCCGCATGATGACAGATGGCATCGGCGTGCCACGATCCTTGGCCGCGACAGGCGGCATTCTGCTCGGGCCGCAATATCATTTTGACCTGACCCGCCCCGGGATCGGGCTTTACGGTTGTGATCCTTTCACCGATGCGACGCCGGTCGTCGCGCTGGAATTCCCGGTGATCCAGATCCGCGATGTCGCCGCGGGCGAGGTAGTGGGCTACGGCAATACCTGGCAGGCGGAACGCGATTCACGGATCGCCACGATCTCTGGCGGTTATGCGGACGGGATCACGCGGTTCTTGTCCGACAAGGCTGTGTTTTTCCATGGCGATATTCCTTGCGCCTTGGTCGGTCGGGTGTCGATGGATCTGATGACGGTCGATGTGACCGACCTGCCAGATGATCCCAAGGCACTGACCCTGATCGGTCCGCAGCAACGGGTGGATGATGTGGCGCGTCAGGCTGGCACCATCGGCTATGAATTGCTGACGCAGCTTGGCGGGCGCTATTCCCGCAGGATTTACGGCAAGTAATGCAGCGCGCGCTGTATCTGGCGAACCTGTCTTTGTTGATCCTGCTGCCTGTCGCATGGTTTGCGCCTTTGCTGCGCGCGGGGCTGTTGCCGCTGTTTGGCTTGCGGGAAATCTCGGTGTTCTCTGGCGTGCGGGCCTTATGGGGCAGTGACGTGTTTCTGGCGCTTTTGGTCTTCCTGCTGGCGATCATCATCCCCTATGTGAAAATCATCGCTTTGGCGCTGCTGCATCGGGGTGCGGTGTCGGCGCGCGCGCTGCCGCTGCTGGCATGGCTGGGCAAGCTTGGCATGGCGGATGTGTTCTTGATCGCGCTTTATGTGGTGGTGTTTCAAAGCCAAGGCATGGGCCATATCGAAACCGCCTGGGGGCTTTATCTGTTCACCGGCTGTATTCTGGCCTCGATCATGATATCGGGCCTGACCACGCGCAGCCCCGAAAGGTAGCAATGGCGAAAGATCTGTCCTTTGTCTGTTCTGAATGCGGTGCCGCCTATTCCAAATGGTCGGGCCAATGCGATGCCTGTCAGGCTTGGAACACGATCCATGAAACCAAGGCGCTGGCCAGCGGACCCAAGGGCAAAACCCTGGGCGGGATGCGGGGCCGTGCAATTCCGCTGATCGATCTGGACACGCAGGAACCCGAACCGCCGCGCACGCAGGCGGGTGTGGCGGAACTTGACCGTGTGCTGGGGGGCGGCTTGGTCAAGGCCTCTGCCCTGTTGGTGGGCGGTGATCCGGGCATCGGCAAATCCACGCTGTTGTTGCAGGCCGCGGCGCGGTTCGCGCGCAACGGGTTGAAGGTGATCTATATCTCGGGCGAGGAATCCACCGCACAGGTGCAGATGCGGGCGCGTCGGTTGGGGTTGGAGAAAAGCCCCGTCCGGCTGGCCGCTGAAACCAATCTGCGCGATATCCTGACCACGCTGGAGACGGAAAAGCCTGATCTGGCGATCATCGATTCGATCCAGACGATGTGGGCGGATAATGTCGAATCCGCGCCGGGCAGCGTGGCGCAGGTGCGCGCCTCCGCCCATGAACTGACCAGTTTCGCCAAACGCAACGGCATGTCGGTGATCATGGTGGGCCATGTCACCAAGGACGGCAGTATCGCAGGCCCCCGCGTTGTCGAACATATGGTCGATACCGTGCTTTATTTCGAAGGCGAACGCGGGCATCAGTTCCGCATCCTGCGCTCGGTCAAGAACCGCTTTGGCCCGGCTGATGAAATCGGCGTGTTCGAGATGACGGGCAAAGGGCTGGCCGAGGTGAAGAACCCCTCCGCCCTGTTCCTGTCGGAACGCGGCAAGCCAGCACCCGGATCGGTGGTTTTTGCGGGGATCGAAGGCACAAGGCCGATGCTGTGCGAAATTCAGGCGCTTGTCGCCCCGTCGCCGCATAGCCAGCCGCGCCGGTCGGTCGTGGGCTGGGATGGGGGCAGGCTTGCCATGATCCTCGCCGTGCTCGAATCGCGCTGTGCGGTGCCGTTCACCGGGCTTGATGTCTATCTGAACGTCGCGGGCGGCTTGCGGATCTCGGAACCGGCAGCGGATCTGGCGGTGGCAGCGGCATTGGTGTCAGCCCGCGAGGACGCCGCTTTACCTGCAGAAGCAGTGATTTTCGGGGAAATCAGCCTATCAGGCGCGTTACGTCCGGTGGCCCAGACCGAAAACCGATTGAAAGAGGCCGAAAAACTTGGTTTTACCTCGGCCATCACACCGCATCAGGCCAAGCAGGTCGCGGTGAAAGGAATTTCTTTGCGCCAGACCCATGATTTGGCCGCATTCGTAGAAGAAGTGTTTGGCGCGCGGTAAAGCGTCACAGGCAGGAGACAGACCAATGGACGGCTTTACACTCGTCGACGCAGGCGTCGCAATTATCGTGTTGCTTTCAGGGGTATTGGCCTACAGCCGTGGCCTTGTGCGCGAGTTGATGGCCATTTTGGGCTGGGTCGGGGCCACTGTTGTGGCCTTTATCTTTGCGCCGCAGGTTGAACCTTTGGTCCGGCAGATCCCGATCATCGGCGATTTCATCGGCGATAGCTGCGAGCTGGCGATCATCGCGGCCTTTGCGGCGGTCTTTGCTATTGCACTCATCATCGTGTCGATCTTCACGCCGCTGTTTTCCAGCGTCGTGCAAAGATCGGCCATCGGCGGCGTCGATCAGGGGTTGGGGTTCTTTTTCGGCGTCTTGCGCGGTATCCTGCTGATCGCGGTGGCCTTCTTTGTCTATGACACGATCTTTGCCGCGCAACAGGTGGCGATGGTGGATCAGAGCCGGTCCGCCAGTGTGTTTGCGCAATTGACCGGCCGGATCGAGGCGCAGAACCCAGAACAGGCGCTTGGTTGGATCACCGGCCAGTATCAGAACCTTGTCGGCAATTGTGGCGCGCCTGTCACGCAGCCCATCGCGCAGTAACTGCCGCCGCGCTAATCGGCGGAGGATCATGATCGTTTCGTGACACTCCGCCACACAGGGACTAAGGAGGGAGCCATCACCCCCTTCGGATTCGGAGTTGCCCCTTGTCCAGCAAAGACCTGCCCGCCCATCCCTATGACGACGATAAACTGCGGGAGGAATGTGGCGTCTTTGGCGTTGTCGGCGTCACCGATGCGTCAAATTTCGTAGCCCTCGGCCTGCACGCCCTACAACATCGCGGGCAAGAGGCCGGTGGCATCGTCACGCATGACTTCGACACGGGATTTAATCAGGCCCGCCGGATGGGGCTGGTGCGGGATAATTTCACCAATCAGAAAGTCATGGAAACCCTGCCCGGTTCCATCGGGATCGGCCATGTGCGCTATTCCACCGCCGGATCGAAAGGCCAGACCGCGATCCGCGATGTGCAGCCGTTCTTTGGCGAATTTTCGATGGGTGGTGCTGCGCTGGCGCATAATGGAAACATTACCAATGCTTTGTCGTTGCGCAAGGAACTGATCGAGCGCGGATCGATTTTCCAAAGCTCGTCCGACAGCGAATGTATCATACATCTGATGGCCCGGTCCATGGGCCGCACGATCCCTGACCGCATGGAAGAAGCCTTGCGTAAGGTCGAAGGCGCGTTTTCCATCGTCGCCATGACCCGCACGAAACTGATCGGTTGCCGCGATCCTTTGGGTGTGCGTCCACTGGTCCTAGGGCAATTGGGCGATGGTTGGGTTTTGTCCTCGGAAACCTGCGCGCTGGATATCATCGGTGCGGAATTCATCCGCGATATCGCACCGGGTGAAATGGTGGTGATCAGCGACAGGGGTGTGCAAAGCCACTTCCCGTTCCGCCCAGCGAAACCACGGTTCTGTATTTTCGAGCATGTCTATTTCAGTCGCCCCGATTCGATCCTTGGCGACCGATCCGTCTATGAGACCCGTGAAAATATCGGCCGGGAACTGGCGAAAGAAGCCCCTGTTGACGCCGATCTGGTCTGCCCGGTGCCTGACAGCGGCACGCCTGCGGCGATCGGCTATTCGCTGCAATCAGGGATTCCCTATGCGATGGGGATTATCCGCAACCAATATATGGGACGGACCTTCATCGAACCTTCCGAGCAAATCCGCAACATGGGTGTGCGGCTGAAACTGAACGTGAACCGCGCATTGGTGCGCGGAAAACGGATCATTCTGGTCGATGACAGCGTCGTGCGCGGCACCACCAGCCAGAAGATCAAGGATATGATCCTTGATGCTGGTGCCGCCGAGGTGCATTTCAGAATCGCCTCTCCACCGACGGCATGGCCTTGTTTTTATGGCGTCGACACACCGCAGCGCGACAAATTGCTCGCCGCGACCATGACCGAAGAAGAAATGCGGGTGCATATCGGGGTGGATAGTCTGAAATTCATCTCGCTCGACGGTCTGTACCGTGCCGTGGGCGAGGCGAATGGCCGCGACCCCAAGGCACCTGCCTATTGCGATGCATGTTTTTCAGGCGAATATCCTGTCGCCCCGTCGGATATGATCGAACAGGGCTTCCAGACCAAAACCGAAGCAGCGTAATAGCTTTAGAGACGGGCGAGTTTCGGCCCGTCTGACTGGGTATTTCTGCGACAGGCTTTCTTTTTGTGCGGTTTTCTGTCAAATCGCGGGGAACCAAACTGAAAGAGTAGCGTTGTTATGGCCGATCCTGACCCTTCCCTTGCGCAAGCGCAGGCAACCACTGCTGATGTTCTTGCTCTTGACCGTCTCACCCTGATTGGACTGATGTCCACCACTGAAGGTCCCGCCGCCCTGATCCGAGGAGCCAATGGCAAGGTTGAACGGATTGTCCCGGGCACCCGCACCTTGGGCGTCACGGTGACCGCAATCGGCGAAACCCAGGTGTTGTTGACCGGCGCTGATGGTGTCACTTTGGCCATGCAGATGCCCACGCGGGACTGATCCCTCTTGACGCGGGCGCGTGTTCGTCAGACACCGCCGCCATGACACAGATAGCATTGATAACAGGCGCATCGCGCGGTCTGGGTGCGGCTTTGGCCCGCGCTTTGGCCCCTACCCATCATATCATCGCCGTGGCCAAAACCGTGGGCGCACTTGAAGAGCTTGACGATGCTATTCAGGCAGCCGGCGGCTCAGCGACGCTTGCTCCGATGGATATCACTGTCGACGCAGCGATGCAGCAACTCTGTCGCGGTATTTTTGATCGCTGGGGCAAGCTGGATCTGTGGCTGCATACGGCGGTGCATGCTGCCCCATTGGCCCCAGCGGGCCATATCGGGCCCAAGGATCTGAGCAAATCCATGGCCATCAATGTCGAGGCGACAGCGCGGCTGATCGCCTATGTCAGCCCTTTGCTGGGCCTCGAAGGTCAGGCTGTTTTCTTTGACGATCCCCGCGCAGGCCAGCCGTTTTTCGGCGCTTATGGTGCCACGAAAACCGCCCAGATCGCATTGGCGCAATCATGGCAGGCCGAAACGGTGAAAACCGGCCCCCGCGTGCAGATTGTGACACCTGCCCCGATGCCGACAGCCACCCGTGCACGGTTCTACCCCGGCGAAGACCGCAGCAAATTGATCGACCCAACACGTGAGGCCGCCCGCCTGCTGCCCGAAATCCTTTCCCGCTGACCGCATTCCCTTGGGGCCTTTCAGCCACAAACGATAAAAGGCCAGTCCGCAGGGGGTGCTGTGGCTTGCCGCCCCGTGCAGCCTCGCCTAGGTATTGGCCAACCAAAAGGGGCGAGTTATGCGCATTCTGATCACCAATGACGACGGCATCAACGCGCCGGGACTGAAGGTCCTGACGCGAATCGCAGAAGACATCGCAGGGCCATCGGGTGAAGTCTGGACTGTCGCGCCAGCCTTTGAACAATCGGGTGTCGGGCATTGCATCAGCTATACGCATCCCACAATGATCGCGGAGCTTGGCCCCCGCCGCTTTGCCGCCGAGGGATCGCCCGCGGATTGTGTTATTGCGGGGCTCTATGATGTGATGATCGATGCCCGCCCCGATCTGGTGCTGTCCGGTGTCAACCGGGGCAATAACGCAGCGGAAAACACGCTTTATTCCGGGACTATCGGCGGCGCGATGGAGGCGGCCTTGCAAGGCTTGCCCGCCATCGCCCTGTCGCAATATTTCGGCCCCGGCAATGCCCAGCTTGATGATCCGTTCGAGGCCGCAGCGGCACATGGCGCCGATGTCGTGCGCAAATTGCTGCAAAGCCAGCTGTGGGATGATGCCGATTACCGGCTGTTCTATAACGTCAACTTTCCCCCTGTCGCCGCCGCTGATGTCAAAGGCACCACAGCCGCGCCGCAAGGCTTTCGCCGTGGCACGCATTTTTCGGCCGAAGCGCAGATGTCGCCCAGCGGACGGCGGTTTTTGTGGATGCGCGGCGGGCAGCAGGATGTCGCGACAGCACCGGGATCGGATGCGGCGGTCAATCTGGATGGCTATATCTCGGTGACGCCGATGCGCGCCAATCTGACCGACCACGCGATGCTTGATCCCTTGCAAGAGGCGCTGAAGTGACGTTTGACGCGGCGACCAAGATGCAATTCCTCTACACCTTGCGCAGCAAAGGCGTCACCGACGCCCGCGTGCTGACTGCGATGGAACAGGTCGACCGCGCCGATTTCGTGCGCGGTATCTTCGCTGAACGCGCTTATGAGGATATGCCGCTACCCATTGCCTGTGGGCAGACGATTTCCCAACCCTCTGTCGTTGGGCTGATGACGCAGGCCCTGCAGATCAGCACGCGCGACAAGGTGTTGGAGATTGGCACCGGATCCGGCTATCAGGCCGCGATCCTGAGCAAGCTTGCCCGGCGTGTCTACACCATCGACCGTTACCGGCGGCTGGTCGAGGATGCGCGTGCCGTCTTTAACAAGCAGCAGATCGCCAATATCACCACCTTCACCGCTGATGGCAGCCATGGTCTGGCCGATCAGGCTCCGTTTGACCGGATCCTGCTGACCGCCGCTGCCGAGGACCCGCCGGGGCCATTGCTGGCGCAATTGCGAGTGGGCGGGATCATGGTGCTGCCGGTTGGGCAATCGGATGCCGTGCAAAGCCTGATCCGCGTGACAAGGCTTGACACTGGCTATGAATATGACGAATTGCGGGCAGTCAGGTTCGTGCCCTTGCTTGAAGGGCTCGGGCAAGAGTAAGCTGACACCAAATACGGTATCGCCGCGGCAACAAGGGGCGACCCGGCACAAGGAGCGGTAGGATGACCCACGCGCAGAACACCATCAGGACCCTGCTGCTGACCGGCGTCGCAGCAACAGCGCTGTCTGCCTGTGCAGGGATGGATGCGGATATGCGCGACCTTGGCAACGGGTTCAGCACGGCCAGCGCCGTGCAGCAAGTGTCCGACCGCCCGCGTCCGGATGAACGTGGTGTCATCTCTTACCCAACCTATCAGGTCGTCGTCGCACAGCCAGACGATACCATCCGCAGCATTGCCGCGCGGCTGGGGCTCGATGCCAATGAGCTGGCACTTTACAACGGCGTTGAAGTCGACGCGCTGCTGCGCCGTGATGAAATTATTGCCCTGCCCGGCCGTGTCGGGGAACCGGCGGCTAGCGCAGGGGCAGGCGCGTTGCAGCCCTTTGACGTGACCGCCGTGGCAACCTCGGCCCTTGATCGGGCGGATGCCGCCGGTGGGCCAATCACAGCAACACCTTTGGCCCCAGCCTCTGGCGCGGCAGCCCCCGTAGGGGCACCGACACCGACTTCAGCGCCGGCAGGGAGCGAACCCATCCGCCATCAGGTCGGACGGGGTGAGACCGCATTTTCCATTGCGCGGCTCTATGATGTGCCAGTGACCTCGATTGCTGAATGGAACGGGTTGAACTCTGAATTTTCAATCCGCGAAGGCCAGTTCCTGCTGATCCCGCGCGGCGGCGCGACACGGCCCGCCGCTCCAGCGCCGGTGCCGGCCCCCGGTGCAGGATCACCGACGCCCACGCCCCCAAGCGCCTCGACCCCGTTGCCAGCGCCAAGCACAGCGGCGCCCGCGGCGGCTCCGGCAGCGCCGGATATCGGCACCCCTGCACCGCCGCCACCCGCCGCAAGCAGCAGCCGTCTGGCGGCCCCTGTCCAAGGCAGCATCATCCGCGCCTATGCGGCGGGCAGCAATGAAGGTGTGGATTTCGGCGTCCCGGCTGGCACAGATGTCCGAGCCGCCGATGCGGGGACCGTCGCGGCTGTGACCACTGATACGTCAGGCGGCTCCATCGTCGTGGTCCGCCATGCCGATGGGCTTTTGACTGTTTATACCCAGATGGATAATCTGACAGTGCAGAAAGATGCCAGCGTCACCCGTGGTCAGACCATCGGCAAGGTGCGCGCCGGCAACCCAAGCTTCCTGCATTTCGAAGTGCGGCGCGGGCTGCAAAGCGTCGATCCGGCGGATTACCTGCCCTAAGGCTTACGGCAGGCGGATGCCCTGCCGCCCGGCCAGATCGGTGAAATATTGCCAGGCGACACGGCCAGACCGGCTGCCGCGCGTGGCCTGCCATTCAATTGCCTCGGCCCGCAATGTGGCATCGTCAATAGTGACGCCATAAGCATCGCAATAGCCGCGGATCATCGCCAGATATTCATCCTGCGTGCAAGGGTGGAACCCGAGCCAAAGACCGAAACGGTCGGACAGCGACACTTTCTCTTCCACCGCCTCGGATGGGGAAATCGCGGTGGACCGCTCATTCTCGATCATATCGCGCGGCATCAGGTGCCGCCGGTTCGAGGTGGCATAAAGCACGACATTGTCGGGCCGCCCTTCGATCCCGCCATCCAGGACGGCCTTGAGTGATTTGTAATGCGCATCATCATGGCCAAAGGACAGGTCATCGCAAAACAGGATGAACCGCGCGTCAGAGGCGCGCAGCAGGTTCAGACAGCGGTTGATGCTGGGCAGGTCTTCGCGCTGGACCTCGACCAGCTTCAACGTGGGATGTTCAGCCTGCAAAGCACCGTGGATCGCTTTGACAAGGCTGGATTTTCCCATCCCGCGCGCGCCCCAGAGGAGAGCGTTATTCGCAGGCATGCCAGCGGCGAAACGCGCCGTGTTTTCCATCAGCGTGTCACGCGACCGGTTCACGCCGACCAGCAATGACACATCAATCCGGTTGATCTTTGCGACCGGTTCGAGCCTGTCTGGCTGCGTGTGCCAGACAAAGGCCGCAGCCTTGCTGAAATCAGGCACTTTGCCGGGCGCGGGATGCATGCGCTCCAACGCCTCGGCGATCCGTTTCAGCACTTTGCTGGTCATGCTTTCGGCTCTATGTCGTCCAATGCGCCGTCACCATGCAGATCATCATCCCACAGACCTTCGGCGCGCAGCTTGGCCTCGCGCTTGCGTTCGACACGGGCGACCAGCTGGATCGAGATTTCGTAAAGGCCGTAAACCACAACAAACAGGATCACTTGCGAGATCACATCCGGCGGTGTGGCAATGGCCGCGACGATCAGGATGCCTACCACCGCATATTTCCGCGTGGCGCGTAGACCACGGGCGGACACAAGCCCCGCCTTGCCCATCAGCGTCAACAGAACCGGCAATTGGAAACACAGGCCGAATGCCACGATGAATTTTATCGTCAGGTTCAGATAGGCCTTGGCAGAGCCCTGAAACAGGATCCCTGCCGCCTGCGTGCTGCCATCGGTGCCAGTCATCACCGTGCCGGGCTGCTGGAATTCAAGGAAAAAGCCGAAAGCCAGCGGCGTGATCACGTAATAGGCAAAGGCCGCGCCGAGAAAAAACATGAAGGGCGATGCAACAAGGAAGGGCAGAAACGCCCCCTGTTCGCTTTTGTACAGGCCCGGCGCCACGAAGCGCCACATCTGGTAGGAAATGATTGGAAACCCCAGGATCAGCCCGCCCAAAAGCGAGATCGAGATGGCGACGAAGAAACCCTCTTCCAATGCAATGAATTGCAGATCGCACGCTTGGTTGCGTGCGGCCAGCGCATCACACAAAGGCAGTGTCAGGAAATTGAACAGCGGGTTCCAGATGAAAAAGCAGATCACCATGCCGACGATGAATGCCAGCACCGACCAGATCAGCCTGCTGCGCAATTCCGCCAGATGTTCGATCAACGGGGCCGCGCTATCGTCGATGTCGTCACTGCTGGTCATGACTGATCCTCAGGCCCAGCCGGGGCCGGTTTGGGGCTGGCCGCGCGTCGGGGCTTGGCAGGGGCTTTGGGCGTGGCAGCAGCCTTTGGCGCTGCGGCGGGTTTGGGCTTTGCTGCTGCAGCTTTTGTCGCTGCAGGTTTTGCGGCTGTCGCGGCAGGTTTCACCGGCGTCGCCGGTTTTGCTGCGGCAGGTGTGACAGCAGGCTTGGCCGGCACTTTGGCGCGGGCGGCGGTTTCATGCGCATCCGTACTCAGATGATCCGCTGCATCGGCCATCGCCTCTGCCCGCGTGCTGGGCATCGGGCCCGGCTTGGAAAACCCGGTCGCGTTCTTCAGCGCGTCGGTGCCGAATTTCTTGGGGTCAGAGGCAGCCCTGATCGTATTGGACACATCTTTGATCCCGGATTCGTCGGCCGCCGCTTCCATCGCGCGGGAAAACTCCCGCGCCATGCCACGCGCCTTGCCGGTGAATTGCCCCAGGGTGCGGAACATCCCCGGCAAATCCTTTGGCCCGATCACGATCAGGGCCACGATGCCGATCAGCACCATTTCGCTCGCGCCGAGACCAAACATGGCTGGCTATCCCTTCAGGATGAATTCAGACTTTGTCTTTGGCTTTTTGCTCTTCGGGGGTTACGTCGCGCGGCTCTGCCATGCTGTCGTCAAGCTCGCGCTTGCTGTCGTCGACGCCGCGTTTGAAGGCGGTGATGCCTTTGCCGACTTCGCCCATCAGGCTGGAAATCTTGCCGCGCCCGAACAGGACCAGCACGACAACGGCGATCAAAAGAAGGCCGGGAAGGCCGATGTTATTGAGCATGTCTCTCTCCTTCGGCGGATGCGCCATTTTGGTGGTATGCGTGAAATAGGCGCAAATTCGGGACAGGGGAAGCAGTATTTCACAATTTTACGTGACGCAAACCCCTTTTTTGCAAAGGGTTTTTGTATTTTGTGACAAAAAACTGTCAGTTGACAGAATATTGGCATAAAACGTGACCAAAAGGGAATCTTCATGCGCCGCGCCGACAGATTGATGCAATTGGTTCAGATCCTGCGTGATGGCACGTTGCACCGCGCGCAGGATCTGGCGCAGGCGGTGGGCGTGTCGCTGCGCACGATCTACCGCGATATGGAAACGCTGGCTGCCTCTGGCGTGCCGATCTCGGGCGAACGGGGGATTGGCTATCGCGTCACCGCGGCCATCACCCTGCCGCCCTTGAACCTGACCCTGACCGAGGTCGAAGCGCTGCATCTGGGCCTGTCCGCCGTCGGTGCCGCCGAGGATGCGGAACTGGCGCAGGCGGCACGCCAGCTCCTCGCGAAACTGGATGCGGTCATGCCCGAAACACCCAATGTCGCCCCCGCGAAATACGGCTTTGCGATCTATCCCTTTGCCGAAGCCGCACGCGGCTTTCAGCACCTGCCCCGGATGCGGCAAGCGGTCCGCGCCCGGCAAAAACTGGAACTGACCTTACAGAGCGAGGCGCGGATCGTACGACCTTTGGAACTGGATTACTGGGGGCGGCTATGGACCTGTGTCGTCTGGTGCGAAAAGCGCCGCGATTTCGATGTGATCCGGGTCGATCAGATCACGGCGCTGCGGGTCCTGCCCAGCCTGTTTGTGGGCGAGGCCGGCAAGACCCTTGCCGATTACCGGGCAAAACGAGGATGATCGTTACCAGCCCATCGCCTTGCGCAGCATGTTCAGCGCGACCAGCGTCAGGAAAGCCCCGAAAATCCGTTTCAGCGGCTTGGGGTCCATCCAATGGGCCAGCCTCGCCCCCAAAGGTGCGGTGATCACCGTCATCGCAATCACCAGCACGAAAGCCACCAGATTGATCGCGCCGATCGTGAAGGGCGGTGCGACCTCCATTTCCACGAACAGAAAGGCCAGAGCCGATGGGAGGGCGATGATCACGCCAAAACCGGCGGCTGTGGCCACGGCCCGGTGAATCGGCACGCCGAACAGGGTCATCGTCGGCACACCAAAAGAGCCACCGCCAATCCCCATCAGCACCGACAGAAAACCGAGAGCGGGCGACAGCGTGGCCCGCACGATTCCACTGGGCATGACTGGCCCGAGCCGCCAATGGCTTTTACCGAAGATCATGTATAGCGCCACGAGCGCCGCAAGGCTGCCAAAGATTGCCTGCAACACATTCGACCGCAGCGATGCGACAACCAAGACACCGATCAAGGCACCGATGGCAATTCCTGGCGCCCAGGTCTTCAGAATGTCCCATTCCACAGCGCCTTTGCGATGATGCGACATGACCGAGCGGGCCGAAGTGACGATGATCGTCGCAAGCGACGTCGCCAGACACATCTGCATCAATTGCGGGCTGTCATAGCCCAATGCAACAAAGGCATAAAAGAATGCGGGGACAAGCACGATACCACCGCCAACGCCCAAAAGCCCGGCCAACACCCCGGCAAAGGCCCCGATAACCAACAAAAATATGGCCATCTGGATCAGCAACATCGTCTCTGGCATCTTACGCTCCCCCGCTTGATTTGGCGCTATCGCTACACGCAGGCGCAGGTAAAGACCAGAGGCCGTCAGGCCGCTTGTTCCGTCACATAGGACAAGGCCGCGAGCACGGTGTCAGGCCCTGCCCCATCCCGATGGGCATTTTCCGACAGATGCCGCCGCCAGGCCTTGGCCCCCGGACGGCCCTGGAACATGCCCAGCATATGCCGGGTGATCTGGCCCAGGCGCCCGCCTTGCGCGATGTGATCCGCGATATACGGCAGCATCAGATGCACGACCTCTTCGGCACTGCGGCCTGTCGGATCGTTATAGAAACGCGCATCAGCCTCCAGCAGAATATCGCAAGGCGTGTGATAGGCGGCCCGCCCGATCATCACCCCGTCCAGACCCCGGTCCAGAAAGCCCTGCGCCTGATCCAGCGTGGTGATCCCGCCATTCACCGACAGATGCAGATGCGGAAACAAGGCTTTCATCCCGATCACAAGATCATAATCCAAAGGCGGAATATCGCGGTTTTCCTTGGGGCTAAGACCCTGCAGCCACGCCTTGCGCGCGTGGATCGAAAACCGGTCCACCCCAGCGGCAGAGACGCGTGCAATGAAATCTGGCAGGATATCTGCGGGTTCCTGATCATCCACCCCGATCCGGCATTTGACGGTGACGGGAATATCCACCGCCGCGATCATCGCCGCGACGCATTCTGCAACCAGCGGCGCATTCTCCATCAGGACTGCGCCAAATGACCCCGATTGCACCCGGTCGGACGGACAGCCGCAGTTCAGGTTCACCTCGGCATAGCCGCGATCCTGCGCGATCCTTGCCGCCTGCGCCAAAAGCGCCGGATCAGAGCCACCCAATTGCAAGGCCAACGGATGCTCTGCCATATTATATCCGATCAACCGGTCCTGGTCGCCATGCACCACCGCCGGGGCAGTGACCATCTCGGAATAAAGCAAGACATGCCGCGACATCAGCCGGTGCAACATACGGCAATGCCGGTCGGTCCAGTCCATCATGGGTGCCACAGAAAGCCTTGCCGACCTTGAAACGTTGGTATTTCCTTTCTTTGCTTGACTATCATCTATGTGCATAAGTCGCTCGTTTCAGTCCGTCTTATCTTGTTTTATCTCATTTGATACTTCATAGTCCGACCATGTCGTACCGTAAAGGGAAAATGTCGTACTATGGGCACTATCAAGGAAAGAAAGCGCAAAGATGGGACATCAGCGTTTTTGGCTGAGATCGTCATCAAGAAAAAAGGCCAGATTGTCCACCGCCAAGCACAGACATTCGATCGCCGTCCGGCTGCGGTGAAGTGGATCGATAAGAAGGAAGCCGAGCTGAAGGCGCCCGGCGGCCTTGATCGCGTCAAGAAGACATCTGGGACTCTTGGAGATGCAATAGGGCGATATACAGAAGACATCACCCGTATTGGCCGGACCAAAGCTCAGGTGCTGCGTGCCGTTTTAGAGTATGACATCGCAAACATCAGGCTTGACGAGCTGCGATCGACGGATATTGTTGATTTTGCTCGAGAGCTGCGCGGAAATAATGAGCGCGCAGCATCTACTGTTCTCAACTATATTTCGCACATTGGCGGGGTTATCAGCGTTGCCAGATCGGCCTGGGGCTTCGATGTGGATAGGAGCGTGGTGCAGGACGCGTTGAGCGCAACAAGGCGCCTGCAGCTCACCGCCAAGTCAAGCAAGCGGGACAGGCGTCCGACAATGGACGAGCTGGACAAGATCCTTGAGCACTTCCAGCGCATCCGGGCACGCCGACCATCATCAAACCCTATGGATATAATCACCGCTTTTGCAATCTTCTCCACCCGCAGGCAGGCAGAGATTTGCAGGATTACATGGGATGATTATGAGCCAGATGCCGGCCGTATTTTGGTGCGAAATATGAAAGATCCAGGTGACAATCAGGGTATAGACACTTGGGTCGAGATCGTGCCTGAAGCCGCTCATATCATCGCTATGATGCCACGGCGCAAGAACGAGCCACGGATCTTTCCATATTCAACAGATGCAGTCAGCGCGGCATTCACGAGGGCTTGCAAGATGCTCGAGATCGAGGACTTGCACTTCCATGACTTGCGACATGAAGGCATCAGCAGGCTGTTCGAAATGGGGCGCACGATACCTCAAGTCGCATCAGTTTCCGGGCACAGATCATGGCAGAGTTTGCAGAGATACAGTCACCTGCGCTCGACTGGTGACCGTTTTGAAGATTGGCCATGGTTCGAGAAGCTAACACCCGCTCGCTGATCATTGCTCTGGCTGTTGATCCTCTTTCGATGCTGATGATTTTTGTGCATCGTCATATTCATCCAGCGCAGACAGGATCTTCAGCATGGTTTTCTGATCGATCAATCGGTCAATGCGGACCTGCCAGCGCCCGTCGGGCGTCTGTGAGAAGGCTTGTGGTCCATAGTCCGCCTGCCGGGTTCTCGTGGCATTCTGAAGCTCCGGGGCCAGATCATTAACCTTCACGCCCAAAGCGTCCGCAACTTTCTTCAGGTTGCGCGGTCCGGGGAGGTTCTTACCCCGAATGTACAGGCTGATCGAGTCTCTGCCCAAC
The DNA here is from genome assembly GCF_035117555.1 of Yoonia sp. 67-2. Taxonomy (NCBI): domain Bacteria; kingdom Pseudomonadati; phylum Pseudomonadota; class Alphaproteobacteria; order Rhodobacterales; family Paracoccaceae; genus Yoonia; species Yoonia sp. 67-2. The sequence continues at coordinate 115,107 of NZ_JAYKPK010000003.1, read as the reverse complement.
TCTGCTTTTTCAGCAAGCTCTGTCTGTTTCCAGCCCAGCTCGTAAAGCCGGTCTTGGATCCGCTTCCCGACGTTCAACTTGATACGATCTGGCGGATACGAAGCTGCGGGATCCCAGTCGGGGCCGGCTCCAGGCGTATGATAAAAAGGTGTGCTTCCCATGATATGCTTTCCTCGTGATTGATTATGTTGAGGAATACATATTAACTGATGTTTAATATGTCAAATAGATAATCTACATATTCAACAAGCAAGAGATGCAGGAACGGTATGCGTTGCTTCAGAAGGTGTCATGCGCACGAAGACGCCAGCCTGATCTGCTGAGCCCCAGATTTTGACGACATTCAGGTCGCAGACATCAGCATCACCTCTCGGTAGCGCCCCCCGCTCTTCCAGGACATCCATGACCAGTTTCGCAAGGTTGTCTGTGTCCGGCCGCATAAGGTGCGACTTGCCGTGCCGCTTCTTGTCCTTCGTGGGCATAACAAATATCAGCTCCAGCTTGCAGCCAAACGGCCATTCAGGCGTGCGCCGCATATCACGCTTGATGGCGCTTGAGACCTTGGCGCGCCATTCAAGCGGCAGCTCTCCCAACGTCGAGACTACCCTGCCCTTGACGAACCGCGGCCGTGGCTGAGGCCGTGGGTGACCCCTGGCGGTGATCTCAAGCATCGGTATTTACGCGCACAAAGCGGGCTCGCCCCTTTTCTGGACCGGCGGTAAAACTACCAGATCTTTTCCAGCCCAGGTTTGCAAGAATTGAAGAGATCCGACCGGTCACTGCTCTTCCCAGAGCTGACATTTCAAGCTTCAAAGCATCTTTGGCGATTGTCGTGCAGGATGCTTCAGTTGCATTTATACCGTCGAGATACTGCTCGATCTCAGCGGCCCACGGATCGACATAAAGCCGCAATTCCTGCTGGCGTTCAGCCAGGGCTTCGACTTCCTTAGTTAACCACCATTCTTCTCCTGCATTAAATCTGTGCAATGCTTCTGCCCACAGCATATCGCGATCCCGCGCGATGGCGCCAGCATCACATTGACCAGCCGCGACTGGCCAGATGCGGCGGTTCCCTGACTGATCTCCCAAATATGGGTCCGTCACAGAACTGTTGACCGTACCCGAGAATACGCACTGACGCTGATAGCGGATTTCCCGGCGTCCATATGCCGGTCTGAAATCTTCGGTACTTCTGCTAATGAAGCTTTTGAATACATCCCGCTTTGATTCTTTGAGATATTCTTCAATCTCAGGAAGTTCGATACCCCATTTGCCCCTCAAATAATCCGATGAGTCTTTATTGTTCATGGGCGGCAAGCTGTCGCCAAAAAACTCTTCTCCGAAAAGAGCCTTAAATGCTGATGATTTTTTTAATCCCTGCTTGCCCTCAAATACCAAAATAGTGTCAACTTTACACCCTGGCTGAATGATGCGAGCAACGGCTGCGATCAACCATTTGGAACCGATATTCTCAACGAAAACCCTATGGTCTTCATCTTCATATTTCACGCCGCAATAATCGCGAAGCCAGCTATCACAACGCTTCACACCGTCCCAGGCCGGAAGGCTCTCAAGATATGCGCGGACCGGGTGAAAAGTTGATGCTTCACATGCAAGAGTGATCGCGTCTTCGATGACCCCTTTTGTCGCGGCCGGGTATCCCAACCGGTTGAAAAAGGCGGTCACCCGGACAGCATCAGAGTCTTTCATCTCCCGGCCTTTGAACGTCTTTTTGTGCTCTCCCGAATAAGGAAGAGGAGCCGTGATGAAGTTCACTTGCTTGAATTCATCAAATGTGAAGCATTCTTTCAACGCTGGATGATTTTGTGCGATGACAGACGCATTGAAAGTATTGAATGTCGGATTTCCGTTTTTGTTACGAATGAGATGGTCCTCCCAGTCAGCATCGCCCGTGATTTCAGAAGCAATGGGGTTTTCGTTTACAATCTCTGCTGGCGCCGCTGGATCTGCGGCACCAGGTGCAACAAAGCGACCCTCTTCAGCGTCCCAAACCATAGTTCCGTTGAAGTTTTCGGGTGCTTGAATTGCTTTTTTTGATGGCGCAGGAACATCAGAAGTGATGACAGCATCCTCGACGTCGATATTCGCTGGCATATTCCGAACGACGATGCCTGTGTCAGCCGCGCGCGGCGCAGACTTCTTCCGCTCGGCCCTCTTCTTCGCTTCACGCGGCCGGATCCAGTCGATCATGTCGTCGAGAAACTTGTCCGTCATATAGCGCTCAATGTCAGCAAAGCTGCGCCCGCCGGCGTCTGAATTCGTTACTGCGAGACGGATATCGGCTTTCAGTGAATTTGCGTCAGGCTTTTCAGTATCAGAGAAATATGATCCGATTGCTGCAAGTATGGTTTTATGAAAACCACCCACCCCACCAATCTGATCCAGCCTCGCTGCATACCCCGCGCCGGGATCCCGCCCGTATGATCCAGCAGAGACCATTTCAAGGGGGAGTGGGGTTTCGACATCAGGTATTACTACGCTGACAGTGTCTTCCAGACCCTGCCGCAGACCGACGCGGTGAGGAAGAGGGTCTGACATTCCATTAAAGATCGGAGCTGCGACATAAAGCGGCTGAACAGCGCGATAAACGGCCGGGTCGACAACTTTACACCCATGTCCTGCATTCAGATTCGACGACCATCTGTCGAGATCATCGTCCGAGAGAGGATTTTCGCTATAGAAGAACAGGTGGCAGCTTATCTGTCCGGGCTTCATGCCCTGACTTGAGCTGAACTGCCAAACACAAGTCACATCTTGGAATTCGTCGGGCAAGAACGTCATTAGATACTCGACCGCGCCGTCGGGGTCGTCAACGACATCAACAAAATCTGGCTGCTCAATTCCGTCAAAATCAACGCAAAACCAGCGCCGCGCCGCACTATCAAATGTCGCAGGATCGCCGTTCTTGCTGCATGGGTGAAGAAGTCGACGGGATTTGCGCATATCGATGCCGGGCTTCGGCTCGCCGCGGATCAAGAAGGACTCTTTGAGATCCTGCATTTCAATGAGGCAGGTATTCAAATCATGGATACTGCTGATCACAGTCTGATCTACAGCGAATGTATACCCGCGGCCGTAACTCTGCTTTTCCACATCTTGCGTATCTTGATTGAACGTGAATGTTTTCGTCGCCGAGGCTCCGTCGGTGGATGTCAGAACTGTCAGTAGATCTGTTCGATTGATTGTGTCGCTCATTTCGTTACCTGTTTGATTTGTTGGTATTAAGATTCTCTACATATTCAACATTTAAGCTATGCTTTTCACATATTCTGCCAAGCAGATCTCTATGTGCCGGTGATCGCTGGAAGATCTTCGTCAGCGCAATCTTGCGGATCAAATGGAAATTCAGATCAGCGAGATCACACCACCTTTCAAGCGTTAGAAGCTCATCGTCATCACCGCATCCGATATCTTCGTCAGCTTCCGCGTCGATCGCGCCCGCAAAAAACTCTATGGCTTCGCGTCGCTCATGCTTGCGTCTGTTTCGATCAGTAGACCTGTCGATCATTCGATCACTCTCAATCCAAAGAGCGTCATCGAGAGCGCATTTCATGACGGAAACGGCAAGTGCTTGAAAGTCAGTGGGGGGCAGCGATGCCAAGTTGTCTCTTGATAGTCCAAAAATCGCTGCCTCCATCATCATATCAGCAAACCCCGGCGGCAGTGATTTCGACAAGCTCGGACGGAATAGCTGTGAAGAAGACTTCGGTGTCAGAGATCTTCGAAAGCACGATGACTTTGTTCAGCTTTCCGTCACTGAAAAGAGCTTCCGCAACGGCGCGCACTTGCGCTGACATAATTGGCGTCTGCTCTTCGCAAGATGTGATAGCCACTTCTTCGGTCAGAGCATCGAGATCAAGTGCATCATATTCTTTCAGCGCTGTCATGATGTGACAATCGAGACCGTCAGGTGTTTTTGTGCCCGACGGAGACACGTGCTGAACAAACCACGGCACAGAGCCGGCAGAGCGGTTCTCGACAATCAAGCCGTTGAACGTGTCGCCCGCTTTCATTTGCAAAAGAGATGTTGCGGCCGGCGTGATGTAAGCTGCCTGATCTCCCTCAAAAAATGCCAGGCCGCCGCCGTTTGGCATGATCTTCCCCACCACAATTTCGGTAAAAAAGGGCGTTGCTCGCGAATGTGTAAGTGAATTTTTCATTTTCAGTTCTCCAAATTAAAGGGGCGGATTGTCGAGGGGTTGCGATACTTCAGCGAGCATCGCATCGAATGAATCAACGACAGAGATAGGCGGCCAAGCCGTCGGCTCTTCGCTGATCGATGACATGAGCTGCTCGTGAAGTTGCCGGGTCCCGCTTGCGGGATTGGGTGAGATGAACATCTTGACGTTGTTCTTCTGCCCGCCCCCGGTCATGTCTTCGACACCGAGCTTCAGCTCGGCACGGGATCCGTGAATTGCAGTCGCTACGGCCGCAAAGTCTTCGAATTCGAATGCGGAAGGATTGCTTTCAGCATCGTTGCCGTTCGCTTCCAGAGTTGCTTTGATCTGTGCATATCCCACGTCAGACGGCTCTGCGCCGCTGGCTTGTGTCAGCATCAAGTTCATCCAGACTTTACGACCCGCATAATTGCGAGGCGCGGTAATCTCAGCCCGGACGTTCAAGTAATGATTTCCAGCCGATGATGCCCGAAGCTCTTCGACGAATAGCGTTGCGGTGACGAGCGTGCCGGCGGGCATGATGTTTGATGCAGGTTTGGCGTTTGCGAAGTTGAGCATGTGTATTTCCTTTACTCTCTGTTTTCAACAGATATGACAGTTTGGGTGGGTTGGGTAGATGGTAGAGCGATTTATTTTCGCTCTACTAGTTTTTTATGGCAAACTAAGAGGTAAAGCTTGAAAGCCTCTCATACATCTTCTTCATGATCCCCTTAGATTTGTTGGCATCAGACTTGTTTTTCTCTCTGCTTTCAACAACCATCTCAGGTGGCATGACGAACACGTAATCTTCGCACGGGTGCATGAATGCACCATCATCCGTGATCTCGATGGTAATCTTGAGTGTCGGCTCCTTTTTAACGTCAATTACGTTTTTGAAGGGATGGGTATGACCGAGGATGACAACACCATACTCACAGCTTTGGGCTAATACACCTTTCGGATTGTAATATTCGAACCCGCGAATGATATCAAGTTTCCCGTGCCGCCCAAGAAGTTCGTCGCAAAAAATCCGCACGAAGCTGTTATAGTTCATATAATCAGGTGATGCAGTTTCACAAAGAAGTGAGTCACTAATATATCTGTTAATTACCGGGCTATAAGGGTAGTCCAGATACTCAATATAAAATTCGCAATCAATCTCACCTGCCAACTCATATCTCCAGTGTTCCTTCTGTGATGTGGCGCATAACTTCTTCAGCTCTGCTTCAATCAGGTGCTTGTTCTTCTTCTCGATCTTGATCATGATTTTTCTCTCTGTTTTCAACAAACATGTTGATGTTGGTGGGATTGGTGATGTTCAGCTTGCGACGCAAATGCCGCTGTACTCTTCTATGTCATCCAGGGCGACTTCAGGATGAACAGTGAAGCGATTGCGCAGTATGAAAATCAGCTTTGTCACTGCATCTTCATCGACAATAAAACCATTGCCGTCGGGCATCAGGTAGTTGTGGACCCTGTTGCCGGAGATTTTGTAGTGATGAGGCAGATCGGCTGCGGCGCCCAGCAGGTAGACACTGAAGTCCACAGACCCGCTTTCATCGATGGTGCGGGCGACGTGCAGGTCAGCGTTGGACATGCTGGCGCGGCAGATCTGGTCAGCGATCAGGCTGGAGATGCAGTCAACTTCAAAGCTGATTGATGAATTGCGGGCGAAGAGGGCTGCGGATGCTGGGTAGGTGGTGGTTTGAGTTTCCATAGTTTATTCCTTGTTGTTTTCTGATGCGGCGGCCGATACTTTTGAGTAAGATGCAAGGTCTGTGAGAAAATCACCATCACGATAGACGCTGTATCCCTCAAATGACTCATCGAGCTTTTGAATAAGGGTTCCTGCGCACCAGTGCGACAGAACGATGCCATGCCGTTCACTCAAAAGAACAAGATCATTCAGAAATTCTTGGACCTTGTCGCGTTCCAACCCGCAGATGTCTCCCGTTTCAATATCTTTAAGATCTGGTCGGGGGATGTTGTTCTTCTCCCAGTATGAAAAATTTGTCTGTTTTTCAGTCATATCATCTATCCTTTCGTAGATCAGCGCTTCAGTGCTTTGCCGATCGAGATGCAAAAATCAGCAAAGACGCGTTGGCTGCGTTTGCTTCGATCCCATTGCCCGCGCAACACGGCGGACATGGATCAGGTCAGGCGTGCCGTGGAGCTCTGCGCAATGCTCAGCTGTGCGGGCGGCGATCATCTCGGAGAACGGATGCCACCGGGATGGCGCCCCCGGCAGCTGCGGGTCTTGTTCGTGACTTCAGATGAGAAGAAGCGCCCGGCGCGGTCAAAGCTGCCGGCAGGATGTTCCAGCCGTTCTTTGCGGCGGTAGAAGGTGACGCCAGCGGCGATTGCGGCCGGGGGTAACCCTGCGATGCGGCTGCTGAGATAGTGTTTATCATGACGTTTTTTACCTTTGTTTGACTGATCTATGCATCAGATGTATTTCCCGCCGATAAATGCGCAAGTCTATTTTTCAACTTTTCAACAAAAAATTTCGCCCACCACTCGTTTTTCGCCCCTCTTCGGCTGCTATTTATAGGATTTGGGCCAGACAAAAAAGGCCTGATCGACAGCTCAAACTCGACCTACTCAACAGCCTCAGGGTACTCCGCAGCATAGGCGGTAGACAGGGTAGACGACTTTCCCACAAAGTTTGAGAGTGGTAGACATAAGTGCCTTTACAGAAAATTGATTAAGAAATAGTATTAAATATCAGTTAGTTAACTACTACCTAAATCTTTTGTAAGAAAGTAGTCTACCCTGTCTACCGCTGAAAAAATTGCGGAGATTGGGTTCGGGTGGGGTCCTTGTCTACCGTCTTGTCTACCGCGCAGCGGCCCACTTCACCCGCCCACCTTGATCACCTTCAACGAATTTCGACGAATTCATCATATCCTGCGGAAAATTGCGCATTGTTGCGATCACTGATACGTCATGCTATAATTTTCGGGCAGGAGATTTGCATGATCAGAGTCCAGTCCAACGCACCGCTCGTCGCCCGCCGCCTCGGCGACATGGCAGACAATATTGTAAAGCGCGCGACCGTTTTTGCTTTGAACGACACAGCCGCGGATATACTTGAGAGCAACCGGGATGCAATGCGCTCCCGTTTCGACCGTCCGACAAGGTTTACTCAGAACGCCTTTATTGTCTGGCGCGCGAATGTGAAAGACGCAGAGCCTTTTGCCGAGGTCCGGGAGCGCCCGTCCGTCGGGTCCCGGCATTACTTGAAAGTGCAGGAGCGGGGCGGCAAGAGACCTTTGACGGGGATGGATCGCGCGATCAGCGCGGCATTGCCGCAAGCAAGTCCGGTCGGCGTCATCCCAACCCGCTTCGCGAAGACTGACAAGTCGGGCAACTGGTCGCGCGCCGAGCGCCGTAAGTCTTTAGCAGCAGTCAAGCAGCCCGGGTCTATCAAGGCGCTTTTCGTAGCTTCAGAACAGACGGGGGCGCGTGGCCTTCCCGAGGGGATCTACAAGCGCCTGCAACGCGGAAAAGGAATCAGGAAGATTGCGCATTTCGAGGGGGCCGACATTTCATACAAGCCTTTGCTTGGTTTCTTTGAGGGCGGCGAGCAGGTGTGGCGTCGTGAGCTTGATGGGCATTTCGATCGGATCTTCACCCGCTTGTCGAACAGACAAAGATAGGAGCCATAATGTCTCAAACTCAACTCGCTCCTGCCCCCTGCCCCAACTGTGGCAACAAGGAGCTCATGCTGCGCACCAAGGGCATGTTCGCCTCACTTGTGATGCTTGAGTGCAAGTGCGGCACAAGTGGCCCATGGACCAGCTGCCAGCCATTCCAGACGAGCTGGGATGTTGCGGCTGATGGATGGTCAAGGGTTGCAGGCGCAGATGATAGAATTCCGTCGAATGTAGGGGCGGCCGAGTCCAGGACCTCTTGATTTGTTGATTTCAGAGATTTATGTCGGACTTACACTCGGATTACAAGGACATGATGCATGGAAAATACGAAACTCAAGATGATTATCGCAACGATGGGAACCGGCGCTATCGGTAAGACAGTAATGATTAAACCCAACTACAGTGAGATGATTGAGAGTGCCATTCGCTATAAAGAAAGTACGCCTGAGAACCTGATCACCGCTGCGCTGCATAAGCGGCCGCTGGACGGCGTGAAGCGGTCTAGCGTGTCTGCTGGAGCGTTGATGTCCAGGTCCTTTTAGTGACAGCTTGTTGATTTCAGAGAGCAATACGCCAACGAAGAAGGATAGCCAGTGTCACTTTAGCTAACATGGATGTTAGGCAAAATGACATTGGGGAAGCAATGAAGATGGAGATTAAGATGAAAAATAAAGTGATCCAGGAGACCAATGTCAGTGGACCATCATTCCTGTCACTGCTGGCCCTTACCCGCCTTGGTGATGCAGCATGATGCCCCCCTGCCCCCTCCCCCCCTATTGGGTCCTTCCTGGGGTCTGGCTCCATCACGGGTTATTCGTGCCCCGTTTAATCTGTAGCGCTGAGTAATAAAATTGCGCTTCGTTTCGCAGAAAGGTAACTATATGACTAAAGTCAAAATGCCAGCAGGGATAGAGCAGGTAGAGTTGGCAGCTCTTCTGCCCTACGCTCGCAACAGCCGGACACATAACGAAACGCAAGTCAAAAAGATCATGGCATCCATGCAGGAGTTCGGCTTTACCAACCCTGTATTGGCATCCGATGACGGCGAGATTATCGCTGGTCATGGCCGCGTCCTTGCTGCGAAAAAGCTTGGATTGACACACGTCCCAGTTATCCGACTTTCACACCTCACCGAAGCCCAACGCCGGGCATATGTGATTGCCGATAACCGCCTGGCATTAGATGCCGGTTGGGATGAGGAACTTCTCGAGCTTGAGCTGGGCGAACTGCAAGATCATATCGATCTGTCGCTGACCGGTTTTAACGATGATGAGCTGTCCCGTCTCGTGATTGATGAACGATCCTTGGATGCTGCTGAAGATAAGCCCGAGACCGTCGAGAAGAAGCCGCAGATGGTGACGTGCCCCGGATGCGCAAACCGCTTTGACGCGCGCAAGCACGGAGACTGATATGCCTGCAAAAACACCGCCTTCCGCTGCTGGTACACCTGCATATCCTGTGGGGGTTATTGCCAAGCTTTTGATGCTGACAGACCGTCGAGTTCAGCAACTGGCTAAAGAGGGGATTCTGCCCAAAGGCGAGCGCGGCAGATATGAGCTTGCGCCGACTGTTCAGGCCTACATCCGCTATCTGCAGGACCGAATGGCAGGGAGAGATGCGGACGGATCGCACGACTGGTCAGCGGCGCGCGCCCGACACATGGCAGCGAAGGCCCAGCTGGCTGAGATCGAGCTGCAGAAAGCCCGCGGGGAAGTTGTCGAGATTGCAGTCGCGGTAGGCATTGTTGATATTGAAAACGCGACGATCCGATCCAGGATGCTTGCCATCCCTGCCCGCTCCGCGATCCGCCTATCACATGAAAAAGACGCGGCAAAAGTTGAAGCTTTCCTGAAGAAGGAAGTCTCCGAAGCACTGGCGGAAATGTCGAAGGCGGACGCGGTTATTCTCAAGGCGTCTGAAGAGACCAAGAGGGGGGCTCAGGATGTCGACGATGACGAAGACGAGGATGAAGATGAGCCAACATGACCTAACGCTCGCCTCACCTTTCGCGGTGGCGCTTGCCCAGGCGCGGGCAAAAACACTTCGCCCGCCGCCGAAGATCGATCTAATCCAATGGGCAGACAAGACCCGGTACCTGAGCCGGGAGGCTTCCAGTACGGGTGGGCGTTGGGACACAAGCCGCGTGGCTATCGCGCGCGGTCCGATGAAATCAGTCACTGAGCCTGGCGTTCACATCATCAGTGTTATGGCTTGCACCCAGTTAGCCAAGACTGAGCTGATCCTCAATATCGTCGGTTTCCACATTCACCGAGATCCGTCGCCTATTCTCTGCGTCTATCCAACCGAGAGCGCTGCCGAGACCTGGTCGAAAGACAGGCTGGCCACGATGTTGCGCGACAGCCCCAAACTTAGGCGGATCATCGATGACCGGGCCCGCGCGTCCGGCAACACTATTCTGCACAAGAGCTTCCCCGGCGGCCAGATCTCGATCGTCGGCGCAAACTCCCCCACCGAGCTTGCGCAGCGGCCGATCCGCCTGGTGCTGGCCGACGAGATCGACAAGTTTCCCGCATCAGCCGGATCCGAAGGGGATCCGCTCTCGCTTGCCGAAGAGCGCGCCGGCACATTCCCGACCAGCTATTTGTTCGTCAGGGTTTGCAGCCCGACGATCAAAGGCGCTTCGCGAATTGAAACGTCATGGCTAGAATCCGACATGCGGCGCCCCTATGTTCCATGCCCGCACTGCGACCACGAGCAGGTCCTTACTTGGAAGCATGTGCAGTGGAACAAAGACGCTGACGGACAGCACCTAACAGATACCGCCATGATCTACTGTGAAGAATGCGGTGCTGGCTGGACCGAGCCTGATCGACTTGATTCACTGCCCCTCGTTAAGTGGCGACAGACCCGGAAATTCAAATGCTGTGACAAAGATCAGGATCCTATGAACACCCGATCCTGGCGGTTGGATGCGGAGAACGAAGTAGGCAGGGCTACATGCACTGAATGCGGCAAAGACGCCGTTTCAAATGAGCATGCCGGCTTTCATATCAACAAACTTTACAGTCCTTGGGAGCCACTATCGAAGCTGGCTGCCAAGTTTGTGCTGTCGAAGAATGACCCCGAACGGCTGAAGACATTCATCAACACTCAGCTGGCCGAGACATTCGAAGAGGTGGCGACAGAGACCGTGGGCGACGAGGCCCTACTGGCCCGACGCGAGGCCTATGCCGCCGCCCTACCCCAAGGCGTTGGCCTGCTCACAGCGGGCGTCGACACCCAAGACAACCGCCTGGAAGTCGAGGTTGTCGGCTGGGGGCAGGATGAAGAATCGTGGGGGATCGACTACAAGATCTTCCCCGGTGATCCGAGCCTGCCAGACGTCTGGCAGGATCTCGACGATTACCTGTTGACGCAATGGACGCGCGAAGACGGCCGAACAATGTCGGTCCAAGCGGCCGCAGTCGACACCCAAGGTCACCACAGCCAAGCCGCCTACGCCTTCTGCCGCAAGTTAAGCGGCCGGCGCGTGTGGGCTATACAAGGTAAATCAGATCAAACGGGCAAGCGATCCCCTGTCTGGCCCCGCAAGCCTTCGCTGAAAAACAAAGGCCGGGTTCCGCTCTACAGCGTCGGTACGCAGGCCGCCAAAGACATGATTTTCAGGCGACTGGCTCTCACCGAGCCGGGGCCAGGCTACACGCATTTTCCTGCAACATATGACGCAGAGTATTTCGCACAGCTGACAGCGGAGAAGCCCCGCCCGAAGATGGTTGGGGGCAACAGGTTCTATGTGTGGCAATGCCCGAGCGGCAAGCGCAACGAAGCTCTGGACTGCCGCGTTTATGCATATGCCGCATTGTGTGGCCTGCAAGCCGCAGGCCTCCAACTGAACAAGCGCGTAGCAGAAAATGCAGGCACAACAATTCGCGTCAATGAAAAGCTGCCCGCGCCGCAACAGGTTCCTGCTGCGGCTGTCGAGTTGGTAAAAGAACCCTCTCATGTTAATGTTGTTGAAAGCAGAGAGCCTGTAAGGTCTCGAAAATCAAAGCGGCGGCCGCAGCAGGGCTTCCGAGATAATGTTTGGTGAAAGTGATGGCGTCATGAGCGGATACACACAAGCTCAAGTTGACGAGCTTCGCGCAGCTATCGCGCGCGGCGCACTTCGTGTTGCTTACTCGAACGGATCAACTCGGCAAGAAGTGAACTACGCAAGTCTATCTGAAATGCGGACATTGCTCGCAGAGATGGAACGTTCTGTTTTGGGACCTTCAAAATCCCAGCGTCGCCGCTTCAGCTTCACACAATATGGAAGGTAACCCATGAAGCGCAGCCTCATCGACAGAGCCGTCGGGATCTTCTCTCCCCGCGCCGAACTGGAGCGCCTAAAAGCCCGGGCCGCCGTCAATCTCGTGCGTAGCTACGACTCCGCCCGCCAGAAGAAACGCGACGGCGGCTGGGTTGCCCAAGGCTCGTCAGCAAATGCTGAAATAGGCCCGGCCCTTGCCCGACTGCGCAATTCCAGCCGAGACATGGTCCGAAACAATGCTTACGCTGCGCGAGTGATCGACATTGTTGTCGCACATGATATCGGTGCCGGCATCGTCGCCCGGCCGCGTACCGGCAAGAAAACTACTGACAAACGGCTCGCCGAGGCATGGAAGGCGTGGGCCGAAACGACGGAGTGCGACGCCGAGGGCCAGCTCGACATTTACGGCCTGCAATCCCTCATCCGTCGTACTGTTGCGGAGAGCGGCGAGTGCATTGTCCGCCTGCGCTACCGCCGCGCCGAGGACGGCCTGACTGTGCCGCTGCAGTTGCAGGTCCTGGAGCCCGATCATCTCGACCACCTCAAACACGAGACTCTTCCAGGTGGCGGGAGGATCGTGTTCGGCGTGGAGTTCGACGCACTTGGTCGCCGCGTTGCGTTCTGGCTTCACCGCGATCACCCCGGCGACACGCTGACCCGTCTTGGCGCGGCTTTCTCGTCGTCTGTGCGCGTTCCTGCCGAAGAAGTCCTCCATATCTACAGAAAGCAGCGCGCCGGACAAGTGCGGGGCGTCCCCGAGCTTTCAGCAGTGATGACAAAGCTGCAGGATCTCGGCGAATATCACGAAGCCGCGCTCGTGCGAGCGAAAATGGAAGCGGCCATCGCCCTCGTCGTGACGCGCGAGGATCCCGGTGACGACTCCCGCCCACTCGCCCCCGTCGACGAAGACGAGGACGGCAACAGGATCGAGAAGCTCTACCCGGGCATGATCTCATATTTGGATCCTGGCGAGAACATCACGACGATCAATCCAACTCCTTCCGCCGGACATGAGGCCTTTAGCCGCGCCGCCCTGCACTCTATCGGCGTTGGCGCCGGCGTAACTTACGACCAAATCTCGGGCGACCTGTCCGGCGCGAACTACTCCAGCCTGAGGGCCGGCAAGATCGAGTTCCGACGCCAAGTCGAACAACGCCAGTGGCAGATGTTGATCCCCATGCTGTGCGCGCCGATCTGGAAAGCCTTCGTGAAGGCCGGCAACATCGCCGGCTCTTGGCCGATCCAGTCTGCGAATGCCGAGTTTACGCCGCCGGCACATGAACAGATTGATCCACGCAAAGACGGAGCTGCGATGCTCGAAGCGGTCCGCGCGGGGTTCATGACTTGGCCGCAAGCGGTCTCGTCGATGGGCTACGATCCTGACACGCAGCTCGACGAAATCGCAGAATGGGCGCGCAAGGTCGAAGATGCGAAAGTCACGCTGGACAGCGACGGCAGGGTCTCGAAGTCGGGCGGCATGAACGCCTTCTTAGTGAACGAAGACTGACCTTTCCGAGGTAGACATAAGTGCAGCTGCGTGCGAGTCTTGTTGAAAAACAGGATTCAAACAGCATGCTTATCGCACAGATCGACCAGACCCGCCGCGAATTCTCTCCGACGCTTGACGAAGCCCGCCGCAGCGAGCTTGGCCAATACATGACCCCGGCGCCTATTGCGGAATTCATGTCGACTATGTTTGGTGAGATGCCCGATCACGTCCAGCTTCTCGATGCCGGGGCTGGCATGGGCGCTTTGTCAGCAGCGTTCATCAATGAGGCATGCAACCGCAAACGTAAGCCCCGGACAATCGATGTTACGGCATTCGAGATCTGGCCAGACCTGGCTGATCTACTCGAAGTGCATATGGCCGCTGCCGCTAAGGCCGCGGATGCCGCCGGAGTGCATGTGACGTTCCGCGTGCTTCGAGACGACTATATCCTTGCCAGCGCCGAGCCGATGTTCAGTGCCGATCTGCGGTTCACCCACGCGATCCTCAATCCGCCATATGGGAAGCTGGGGACCGGGTCGACCTGGCGAGCGGCCCTGCGGACACTCGGCATCGAGACCGTGAATTTCTACTCCGGCTTCTGCGGAGCAGCGATGACGCAGATGGAGACTGGTGGTGAAATGGTTGCGATCACGCCGCGAAGCTTCTGCAACGGCCCCTATTACCAGCCGTTCCGCCAAATGATGCTCGAGGATTTCGGGCTCGAGCGCCTGCATGTCTTCGAGTCTCGCCGGACGGCATTCAAAGATGATGCGGTTCTCCAAGAGAATATCATTTTCAAGATCACCCGCGGCGCAACGCAAGGCAATGTGATCCTGACGACGGATGAAGGCTACGTCCGCTCGGCTCCGTCCGACGAGATCGTGCGCCCGGATGACAAGAGCTCCTTCATCCGGCTGCCCGTCGGCGAGGACAAGCTGGCCGCCAGCATCCAGGCCCTACCGAGCTCTCTGTCCGATATCGGTGTGCAGGTCTCCACCGGCAGGGTTGTCGACTTCCGCGCCCGCGAGCACCTCCGTGCAGACCCCGGTGCCGACACGGTTCCGCTGATCTATCCACAACACATGAAAGCCGGCGCGGTTGTATGGCCGATCGAGGGGTTCAAGAAAAGCAATGCCCTGGCTGACTGCCCCGAAACCGAGAAGCTGATCTCGGCGGCTGGGACATATGTCTTGGCAAAACGTTTCTCAGCGAAAGAAGAGAAGCGGCGGGTAGTGGCGGCGATCTACTCCGGGCCTCGAGTCGGCCTTGAGAACCACCTGAACTATTTCCACGAGAAACTTGCAGGCCTCCCCGATGATCTCGCCGCCGGGCTGTGCGCTTACCTGAACTCCGAGGCGGTCGACGTCTTCTTCCGCACGTTCTCCGGTCACACGCAGGTCAACGCGACGGACCTGAGAGGACTGCGCTACCCGACACGCGAGCAGCTCATCGCGATCGGCCGGGCCAAGGACCCGCAGGAGGCGCTGGCCGCGATTCTCTAGCCGACAACCAAGAGATGCTTCGAAGGGTCTTCTTGGATCCATATGAATGTTTCAAATGCGATGTTCTTATGTCTACCCTGTCGAGCCGCCGCTTCCTTCCAGGTCCGATACGTTGTTGTGAATCCGATACCGGCTTTTCCACAACGTTCTGACAGCGCAGTCAGTTGCTTTACTTTATGAGAGTCCACCTCACCATCACTTGTCACGGCTTCGATGACCCAGAGCCAATCTGTTTCGGGGTGCCACAACAGGGCGTCTGGCATTGCGTCAGCCAATGTAAGCTGCACACCAGCTTCAGCCATTTTATCGCGCTCTTTGTTTGAGATCCTATCACCGTCTGCATCATCGACGTAAAGCAGCTCATAGCCCGGAAGAAACCTTGGCGCGTAATTTGTAACTGACGATTGAATCAGCTGCGCATGCCCTGAATCCGTCGCCTTGCGTGACATCTCCGCCATTTCCGCCTGAAAGGCCATTCGCTCCCGCGCGACATCAGATCGCGACCACTCATCCAGCATCGACTCCCATTCACCGTCGGGTGAGCGCAGGATCTCAGTGAATGAATGTTCGAGCCTGTATGAGCTGTTCGGCGACTTCGCGGTAACGTGCCCGGCGATGAATACCTCGTCCTTCAGTGTCACGGCTTCAATGCCGCCAAGATCCCGTAGCGGTTTGATCCAGTAGTCGCGCCCTTCTCGGTCCAGTTTCGTCTTGCCGCGCTGGAGAATACCGATGTGCGATGCAAGATGAGCAACGCTCGCCCCGCTTGATATCGTCGAGCCTTTGGGAGCCTTAGCGAACCACGTCTGGGTCTCGTCGTCTAAAAGAGAAAAAACGCAGTCTACAAGATCACCATTACCGTCCATATCAAGCCGCCGTAGAACTCGGCGGATCTTGTCTCGATCAACCCCTTGAAATGAGTTTCTGGGGCGCGCGCGCCAATCGTCCGCCAGCGCGGTTACCGTATCATGCAATGCCATAGATTCGATTCTCCCTTTAACCCTTTCTATAGAATCGAGAATTTCAAGAAAACCAGTATCGCGATTGATCGAGTTGGATATCGGTTCGCGTTATGTTATAACATAACCAAACAGGCTTGGAGTATTGGATGGATCCTAAAGATCAAGTTGAAACCAGCGAGGAATTGCGCGGCGATGCTTTCGGCGTGATGCATCGCTCGGCATCTTTCGCTCCCGCGACGGTCGACGAAGCAGTGCGCACTGTTGAGTTGATTTTCACAGCCGGCGCGACGCGCCGGATGATGACCTGGGACGGCGACCGCTACGACGAGGAGCTTGTTGTTTCTGAAGAAGCAATTCGGATGGAACGACTTAACGCCGGCGCCCCTCTCCTGCTCGACCACATGGCTGCTACCCGCTTTCAAGTTGGCGTCGTCGAGTCTGCCCGTATTGAAAGTGGGCAGGGTATCGCTGTCGTTCGCTTCTCGAAGCGACCGGAGGCCGACGAGGTTTTCCGCGACGTCCAAGACGGCATCATCCGCGGAGTGAGCGTGGGCTACAAGGTCCACCGCTATGTCCGAGAAGACCGCGAGGGCGAAGTGCCGCTCTTGCGCGCGGTCGACTGGGAGCCTGCCGAAATCTCGCTTGTCAGCATCCCTGCTGATGCTGCTGCCACTGTTCGTTCCGATGGCTCGAACCCCCAACCTACACCCGAAACAAAAGTCGGCCTTGCTGGCGAAGACAAAAAGGAGCGGTCTATGGACCCTGAATTGAACACTGATGGCGCAAAGCCGGCAGAAGATGCCGCAGTAATTGCGCAACGTGCTGTCACCGAGGAGCGTCAGCGCGCTGCTGAAATCCGTACTGCTGTGCGAAGTGCGCGGCTGGATGATGATTTTGCTGAAAAGCTGGTTAACGCTGGCACGAACATCAACCAGGCTCGGGCAGAAATTCTGTCTGAAATGGCTACGCGCCAGGAACACAACGACACCCGCACCGGTCACAGCTCTGCTATCATTACGCGTGATGAGCGTGAAACTGTCCAAGAGCATGCTGAAAACGCATTGCTTGGCCTGATTTCCCGCACGCAGATGCCTGAAGAAAAGGTCGGCAACTTCCGCAATGCCAAGCCTATCGAGATCGCCCGTCGTTCTCTTGGCGCGCAAGCCCGGCGAATGGACGATCGGGAAGTCATTTCTTTGGTTATGCGTTCTGGCGGTATGCACAGCTCGTCTGATTTCAACTTCACATCTGCAATCGGCGGTGCGATGGAGCGACGGGTCCGCGATCTGCAAGCCCAGGTTAATATGTCTTTGATGCCGCTTGTGCGCGAGACGACTGTGAACAGCTTCCTGCCCGTCAATACATATAGTGTTGGCTCTTTCCCAGAGCTGAAGGAAGTTGCCGAAGGCGGCGAATACGAAGCGGGAACCGTTTCGACTGAATCTGGTTCTTTCCGAATTGCCAAGTTCGGCCGAATTCTGAACCTGACTTTCGAAGCAATTGTAAATGATGATCTTCGCATGCTTGATTCAGTAATTGCTGGCACCTCAACTGCAATCACCAAGCTCCGCCGCAACAAGGTGCGCGAAGCATTCGGCGCAAAACTGGCAGATGGAAAAACTCTTTTCCACGCATCTCGCGGCAACCTCATCTCTGCTCCGCTTTCCATTGACGGTATTGCGGCCGCACAGCAAAAGCTGTTCGACGTGAAGGACCTGGATGGTGAAGAGATGGGTCTGACTGGTGCATATCTCGTTGTATCAAGCGCACTTGCGAAAGATGCGCGGCAGCTGATTTCCCCAATCACAGCCGCAGTGACGGGCGAGGTGAACATCTACGCCAACGCTCTGAACCTTATCGTTGACCCTGTCATGCAGGGCAATGAGTGGATGCTTGCTGCATCGCCGAATGAGGGTGATGCAATCGAACTGGCAGGTCTGCGCGGCTACGAAGCACCGCGGGTGGAAGAAGTGAATTCGCACCTGACTGATGGTATTTCGTTCCGCGTCCGCACGTTTGCGGGTGCTCATCCTACCGGCTGGCGCGGCTTCGTTAAGTCGACTGGCAACGGTCAGTAATCAGAACCAAGGGGCGACATCAGTCGCCCCATTCCCTCTTCCAAATATCTGGAGATTCAGATGAAGAATTATAAAGGCCCCGGTGTAAACATCACCGTAAATGCTCCCACCGACGTCCTCTCCGACGATTTCATTGTCATCGGTTCTCTTTTCGGTTTTGCAATTACTGACGCAGCTGAGGGAGATCGTGTCGCTATCACCACATCCGGTCTTGTTGAAACAACTGTCAGTGCTACTGGTGGCGTCGCTGTCGGTGATGTCATCTACTTTGACGGCATCGGCCTGACCACTGCCGCCGATGATGGCGGCGAACCCGCGGTTGCGAATATGCGTATTGGCCGCTCCGTCACTTCAGCGCCGGCTGGCGTTGATGCTCTGATCGAACTGAAGCTCGACTGATCTACCCACAGCCCGGCGCCTGGCGCCGGGCCATTCATGCGAGGCGCGTACATGATCCGCACCCAGACTAACCAGAACGGCGAGGCCGTGGCTCTCTCTGCGCTGAACTCCGACGCCGGCACCTTGCTTGCTTTCACTGAAACCGCAAGCGCATCTACCTCCATTCTTGAGCCTGGCGTCTATCTCGTCAGCGCTCTCGACGCCGCCGCATTCGTGCGTATCTCAGCCACCGGCGCGGCCGGCATCCTTGCTGGCTCCTTCCCGCTTCCTGCCGGGGCTGCCACGCCGATCGTTATCAAGACCGGACAGCGCATTCATGCGCGCGGCGTCGATGCCGCCGGCACGCTTTCAATCATCCCCTTCGAGAACCAGTAGTAAGGATTATCATATGCTTGGCGGAATCAGTGCAGGCTTTGCCTCTGGCGTGAAGAAATACGAGAGCGTAGATAACCTGCCCTTCACTGGCGTGAAGCCAGGAACTCTTGCGCATGTTGCGCAAAATACGCAGGGATCGGGAGCTCTATATCTCTGGACCTGCTCAGCTGAAAGCGGTGCGCCGGCAGGCTGCGGGGCTTGGAATAGAGTTGCGACTGTCAACTCCGCACCCGTCATTACAAGTTTTCCAGACATCGGGTATTTCATCGATACTGATGATGGTCAAATCAATGTAAAAGTCGAAGCGTTCGATCCTGACGGATTGCCGCTCCAGTTCTCTGTCGTCGGACTTCAAGAAGAACAAAGCACGATCGTTGTTGATCAGACAGCGCCTGGTGAATTTTCATTTTCACTGACTGAGAGCGCGATGAACAGTGAGCTTTTCAAATCATTCGATATCGGGATTTCAGTTTCAGACGGCATGTCGATCGCGGCAGCTCCGCTTTTCGTGAGAGTCGAGTCATGGAGAGGACCTCGCGATATTTCTGAAGCTGATTTTGCCGGATCATTTGACAGAGGTGAACAAACTCCGACATTTGACGTCAGCAGATTTGGCATTGAATGTTATGCAAAGAATAATTCATCTGGAACATTTATTGATATCTCGAATCAGTCATATCAGTTTGATGTGGGGAACGCGCATTTTGTAAAGTTCATCGACGATGAAACCGTTGTTGTCGCTTCAGATAACTACGTTTTCACATTCGGAGTTTCAAAGGCTGGTATCATTACGTCACAGAGCGCAAATCTTACATCGATTTCGGGTTCTGAGATCAATCAAGGTATCGTGTCTGATTCATATAGACGAATTATGCATCACGAAGATGATCGACTTTTTATTGCAACTCCTATCATTGAAGATGGCATTCATGTTCGCGATGTCGTGGAACTTGTGCAACTTGTGCAGCTTGAAGAAAATGATGGTGTGACGACTCCAGTTCTTCTGTCGACATTTGACATAACAAGCGGAGTTTCTGAGCGGAAGGGATTGAACGGCATTGCATTTGATGCCGTGAACAGTGTTGCATACTTCTCCTTTCCTCGCACTAATGAAAATCTTGTTGCTGTTGACTATAGCGACCCAAGTTCTCCATCTATCATTCAATCGGGTAATGATTTCAATTACCCTGATGCCGGTGCAGCGACGGGCGGACAAATGGCTTATGGCGTTTTCATGAGAAATAGCATGCTCTATCTCGTGACGATCACAAGGCTTGAAGTTTACACCACATCCGCGGGTGGTGCAGAGTTTCAAAACTCTATCGCAGTGCCTGTTTATGATTCTCTTTTTGCTGGCTATCCACAGATCGACGGCAGATTCATTTACATGCCTCGCAACGATGCAGTTTATGTCTTTGCTCTTGAGCGTGAAAAGGGGTCACCTGAAGATTCTCAGTCCTACCCGCTCGAAGTTGGCTCATTGCCAGTTTCTGAAGTGACAGAAGTCGTATTGGCCGGCGGTCTGGCATATCTCATGAGCAGAAATATGAACGGCGAGACAATCACAGCATACGGTTCACTTCAATATGAACCGGCGTGATCAATCATCACTTTTGACCGGCTGCGCGCATCTATCAGTGCGCGCATCGATCGCGTTATTCTTTTTAATGGCTTTGCCAAACATTGTGATATTCCACGTGATTGAGCCAATCATCGGCATCAACGAGGATTCTGTGAGATCAGCCGCGCACTATGTGTCATGCGTAAATTCAGGAGCACCTGTCACAGATTGTGCAATTAAACTTGTTTTGGAAATGGACAGATAGATGAATGGTCTTTTCGCTGCTCTCTCAGGATTGATGATGTCGACTTTCAAAGACCCCAACCGCGGCACATATACCCCGGCATCCGGCGGTCAGGCGGTCGAGATCGATTTGCACTTTGACAAGGAATACAAGCAGGTCATCGAGCAAGAGGGCGTCTTCGTTGAAGTCACGAAGAAGGCAGCAACTGTGAAAGCTACTGATGTCCCTGCACCCAGGCACGGCGATACTCTTGTTTTTGGTAGCGACACTTACACAGTTCGATCGATTATCCCGTCCGGCGGTCTGACAACTCTCATTCTGTCAGAATAGCGCCCGGGGGCAGCGAGTTGGTAATGGCGCACTGTTATGTTATAACTAATGTTGAAAGCAGAGAGTGATAGATGCCGGACACAAATCAGCATATCAGAGCACAAGTGCGCGGCGCGATTGCGGCCGCGCTTGTTCCGATTTCTGAGACTGGCGGGCGTGTGTTTCAAGCTCGTGCATGGCCGCTCGAACCAGATGACTTGCCTTGCTGGCTCATCCATGTCGATGGCGAGCGTATCGAGACAAAGCAGACCGGCCGCCTGGCGCGTCAGACACGGACTGTGGCTGTGAACGTCGTCTTGCTCTGCAAGCACAGCGACAGCGTCGAAGATGAAATGGACGATATTTCGGCACAAGCTGAAGAGCTTCTTTTATCAGATCCCGCGATCTGCGCGCTGACTCGCGAATTCACTCTTGATGCAACTGAATCCGCATTGAACGCGGACGGATCCATTGTTGTTGGCCAGACTCGTCTAGCTTTCAGCGCAACAGTCACAACAGTCGCCGGCGCGCCGCGCGACAGAGCATAGGAGGCGCGCGATGCGGCCACTTTCGAATGAGCTTTATACAATTCCGAAGGCGGAGATCTTCTTCCGAAAGTCTGGACAGCCCGCCTTCCAAAACTTGGGTGACGCTGACGCATTCACGCTCGAGATTGCTGTCGAAGAGAGCGAACGATATGCGAATAACCGCGGCACGCGGACGCTTGTGAAGCGGACGGTGACGCAAGTTGATGCATCTGTTTCGATGACTCTTGTGCAAATGACAGCATTCGCGCGTGCGGCGTCGATGATGGCAGACGCTGAGGTTATGTCTCAAGCGGCTGTACAAGCCGCTGAATTCGAAGAAACCTTTGCAATCGACGGTATCTATAAGACGCCGCACTTGAAAATTTCCAACCTTGTCTTCAGTGACGATGTGGGGCCTCTTGATCCGCAGCCAGTGGCGGACGTTGACTATGTCCTTGACGCTGATGCTGGCATCATCGAGTCGATCACGCTCGACGGCATGATGACTGTCTCATATGCCGCCGCTGCGATCGATGGCGGACACAAATCTGGCATCGCGAACAACCCGACACTTCGTGGAGAATTCATGATCCGTGGCGTCAATGATGAGGGCGTGCGCTCTTTAGTGCGCGTGTGGGATCTCGAAGTTCGCCCCGCATCCGCCCGCGCGCTGATCTCTGAATCTGACAACGGGACGATCGAGCTTTCGGGCTCCGCATATCCCGTCGCTGGAAAGCCGCAGGGTTATTCTATTGGCTCGGAGGAGACACTGTAATGAGCAATCTGATCGCGCTTGCCGGCGTTGGCAAAACTGTAACCATCCGCGGCCACGATATCACTGTCATTGGGATTTCAGCGCGCGGCATCTCCGTCCTGCTTTCCCGCTTTCCTTCTTTGCTTGAAGCTATGAATGGTAAAGGCCTGGACGGTGCTGCGCTGATGAAGCTCGGCCCGGACATCGTGGCAGCTCTGATCGCATGGGGAACCGGTACGCCGAACGATGAAGCTGCTGAAGCTGCGGCTGACAGTCTCGATATGAACACTCAGCTCGCATTGCTTGAAGCGATCATCTCCGAAACTTTCGCCGGCGACATGCCGGGTTTCATCAAGCGCCTGACCGGACTCGCAGCAGGCGCAGGGGTAGAAGTCGGGCAGGAGATCGCGGCGGAATAATGTCTGAGCTTGCGCAAGCTGTGCATGACATCGCTTGCGCATACGGATCTCTCGATGCCGCGCTATCGATGACGCCGCGCCAGCTCATCGCTGCGCAGCTCTGCAATGTCCGAAGACGTTCGAACGATCTGTCAGACATGCTCAGCATACAGCGCACAGCTGCTCACGGCAGTGCTGACGACATGAAGAAAACGATGAAGGAATTGTCGCGTGGCTGAACAAAAACTGGTTCTACGACTTTCCTCCGCGGGTCTAGGCACTGTTCGCTCAGCTCTTCGCTCTGTGAGCAGCGGCATCAGCAATGTGAACCGCAGCTTGCGCATCGTTGCATCTGCCGGCCGCACCGCCGGCCGGGCGGTCTCATCGATCAACACGGGTATGAAAGCCGTTGCCCGGCAATCATCTATTGCAGCGCTTGGGATTGCGGGTGTCGCAACTGCATTTTCAGCAGTGACCAGATCTGGAGTTGATTCAGTTGCTGAAACCGGCCGTTTTGCGCGATCTGTCGGGCTTACCGTTGAACAATATACTGCACTGCGTTTTGCCGCGCAGCAAGCCGGCATGGATGTTGATGGACTCAACGGTTTTCTGATCAACCTCGCGGACAAGGGGTTTGATGCCTTCAACGGCAATGTCGGCTCAGCTGAACAACTTGCGGATCTTGGTGTTTCTGCTGTCGATGCAGAGGGGAACCTGCGGCCTCTCTTCGATCTTTTCCTCGATCTGGCGGACAGCGTCGCGAGTATGGAAGACGGCACGAAGAAGACCGGTGCTTTGTCAATTTTTGCCGGTGATGACGGTGCTCGTTCAATCGACTTGCTGAATCAAGGCTCTGAAGGGATTGAGCGTCAGATTGTCGCCGCCAAAGATCTTGGTCTCGTCGTAACGGAGGCTCAAGCCGATCTTGCTCAATCGACGAGAAATTCGATTGAAGGCTTGTTTGCAACGATCCGCGCGACGCGCGATGAAGTTGCGCTTGTTTTCGCGCCTGACCTCGCCCGCGGCTCGGACGCCCTGGCCGCCGCTTTATCGAACAATAGAGAAGAGATCGTCAGATTTTCAGAAGCTGGCGCTGAAAAGGTCAGGGATCTGATCTCTGATCTCTATGCCGTTTTCTCCGGCAAGGGGCAGCCGAAGTCTGACTTTCTTGCGCGCAACGCGCAGAACATCCGAGACATCGTATCTGCTTTGACCGGCAACACAGCCGCTATTCAGAACCCGAACATCCTGGCCGCGCGCGCAGATTTGATCGGCTTCGGTGAGGCGGCTTTCGAAGCCATGCGGGCTGTTGGCCGGGCTTATCTGTATCTGAAAGATGTCTATTCAGATTTCAAAGCAATCATGTCGGGTGAGGGCTCGATTGATACGCAATTTATGAAAGACAATGCTCAGAACATTAGTGATATTATGTCCGCTATTCGCGGAGACAGAGAAGCTATTGAGAATGGCGCAATAAAAGCCGCCTATGATATTCTTGTTGGTCTCGGTAATACTGCAGTAGTAGTCGCCCTTGTCCTTGCTGATATGTTCAACACGATTGCTGGAAACACTGATGCGCAGATGTTTACTGACTTTGGTAAAATCTTCAACGGTATGTACACCAATTTTATTAAGCCTACGAAAGATTTGATCGAGAATGCTGTTCTGGGGCTTGTTTGGCTTTTTGAGCAAGCCCTTGGTGAAGGCGGTGCGGCATGGTTTGCTGTTGGCGGACTTATCTTTATATTAACGCAATTCAATAACATAGTTGGACTTATTCAAACAACTGTTGCATCACTTGGAGCGATCAAGGCATTCTTTGCCCTGATATCCAGTACAGCAGCTTTTGCGTCATTCACTGCTAACTTAGCAGCTTTTTGGGCATCAATTTCGGCTTTTGGTGCCGGCGTGGCGGCAGTTTTTACACTCCCTATAATTATTGGGATTGGTGCTGTTATCGTCGCTCTCGTCGCTCTCTGGTATTTCTGGGACGATATCGTAGAGATTTTTTGGTGGGCAATGGGACAAATTAGTGGTGGCCTCGCTATCGCTGCAGATATTTGGAATAATTTTTGGACTGGAGCATCTGAAGGATTCAACAGAAGACTTCAAAATATTACAGATAGGTGGAACAACTTCTGGGGTAGCATATGGGGTAAAGACGAAGATGAAGAATCTTTTGACTGGATAGATACTGAACTGAGTGAATCCATGAACACAGCTATCGCAAATGCGACTGAGCTTTGGGAAGGCTTTCAAAACACACTTGTCGGTCGATCTCTTATGAATCTGGGGGCTTACTTCGGATTAGTTGACTCCCCCCAGCCAACAGTCTCACGCAGCGCCGGCGGGATGATCCAGGGCGCTGGATCTGGCACGTCTGACAGCATCCTTGCTCGCGTATCAAACGGCGAATACGTCGTCCGGGCTGCCGCCGTGCGCAAGTTCGGCCGAGGATTGCTGGACAACATCAACAACGGTTTTCTGCCGGCTTTTGCGACAGGTGGCCTGGTTGGTATGCCGTCTCCTATCCTTGCTGGGTCCTTCGATAGCTCTGGCATGTCCGGCGGCGGCGGCCGGCCCGTCATGCTGAACATGCCTGACGGCAGCAGAGTCAATCTTCGCGGCGATTCCGACGTTGTCGGTAAGCTTGAAAAGAGCCTGCGGAAATCTTCCACATCTTCTACAACTCGCAATCCTGGGTGGTATAAGTGATGACATCTGAAACAGAAGGCAGAATTTTCGTATCGGGCTCAGTTGCTGATATCTTTTTCCCGCCCGGGTCTGCTCGTGGGATCAGCACTAGCATCGAGCAAATTGAGTCAGGCGAGCTGCGCAGGACAGTCAACGGAAATCTTGTCGATCTGACACGCGAAGAGCTTCGCAAATATGCGATCTCTCTGTCCTGCGATGGCATGTCACTACCTGGCTTTGACAGTGTCTGGCGCGGCATGATCTGCACGATCACGCCACCGGTGCGCTGGATCATCAAAGTCGAGCCCGGCCAAAACAGCGTCACTTTTGCCCGCCCCGCTGCGAACGCAAAGATGTTCGATGCGGAAACAAACAACCCGTTTCCCGATCCGATAATAGGGTCAAACGGCACTTCAGCCACATTTTCGGCACAGGCTAGCGTGGCATGGATCGAATATCAGCCGATCTTTCAGACGCGTGTCGTGGGTCGTTCTGAGAGCTCCGAGGAATGGGAAGCATCCGCGACATGGTCGCTTGAGCTCGAGGAAATCTGATGATCGGTAAGATATTTTTTGCATGGGTCAGCAATGATGAAGCCTTCAATCCGTCTGTTCATAATCGCGAAGATGAAGATGTCTTCAGTATTCGCATTACTGAAGAGGAAGGGCATTTTGCGACAGCTTCAGTGACGCTTGAAAATCCTCGGGTGGGTTTGCTGTCCCCAGCCCGCAAGCAGCGTGTCTTCATATCCGCAGAGGTTGGGGGTGATGTGCAACTTCTGTTTGCCGGAAGAGTGGTTGGCGTGCCCGCTAATATTACAGGCATGACAGTCGATATCGAGTTCATCGCGAGACCTGATGATCATGCAGCAGTGCAATCTGCATTCATTGAGACGCTGAAGCTCTTGCCGAACTATCACGCAGCATTTGTGTCTGATGCTGAGCGCACGGATGCAACCGCAATCCTCGAAAGTTTTCCCGCCCTGCTTCATTGGGATCGCACAACTGGAGCGCTGAGTCTTGCTGCAATTGCAAATGACGGCACACAGCCTGTTGTTGATGTTGCTGACAACTTTTTAGAAGACTCGCTTGATATCTCATTCACGTCATCGCCGATCAACAGCGTGATCATCGATCTGGAAGTTTCATACTCACAGACAGTCCCGTGCATTTCCGTGCCCTGGTTTCGTGATCCTGACGGCGGCCGGGGGGGCGTGTGGGGCGAAAATCTGATGAGCGTTGACGGTCTTGCAACGTTCACGCCAGACGACCTCGTCGCCTCCTGGCCTCGCCCCGGCGACACGCTTGACGGCGGCTGGCGGGTGTTGGGGGCATATCTGGAAACGGATAGTCAGGACATGGTCTCGTTTTCAGTTTCCGCTGATATCGCGCCGCCGCGCGATGCTGAATTTACCGGTGACACCTATGCGGTAGACTTCTTCTTGAACAAGATGCGCGGGAACCTTGTGGTTGATGGTTTCTATGAGCAGCCGCGGCGCGAGACCATGCTGATCGAAGTGATATCAGATCTGCAGGGGATAGTTGAATTTGCGGCGCCAGAGGTGATTTCTCTCTCAGTTGAAGGCGCTGACATCGCGCCATCGGAGTCAGCATTTCTTACTCAGTCTTACCGCGCGCCGCAAGATGACGGGAACGGCTATGTCACGAGCTTTCAAACGTTCACAATACCAAAAGCTGCTCTCGCTCGTCCGATTTTGTGCAACGATCTCGCGC
The DNA here is from genome assembly GCF_035117555.1 of Yoonia sp. 67-2. NCBI lineage: Bacteria > Pseudomonadati > Pseudomonadota > Alphaproteobacteria > Rhodobacterales > Paracoccaceae > Yoonia > Yoonia sp. 67-2. The sequence goes on along the minus strand of NZ_JAYKPK010000003.1, from coordinate 87,978 downwards.
TGTCGGGCCCGCTCCTGACAGCCGCCCTCTGGCGGGCAAGAGCACGACTGGCCAAAGCAGCGCGATGCATCACAGCGACTTTTGATGTTCCATTCGAAGTCGCCGCATCACTTTCGACGGCATCAGTGTGCCGCATCGCAGATCCGCGGATACCTGGCGGCGCGATGACGGGGAAAGTGGAAAAGCTTGAGCTTGAAATTGACGGATCCGGGCGCTGCATCGGCATGGTCCAAATCGGCGCAAGCATTGGCAGAGCGGTAACTGCGACAACACCGACAGTCGCGAATATCGCTGCTGATGTCCCGTTCGAGCCAGCGATTGTTACACGCTGCCGCAATATCGGGCCGGACGATGGCACTTTTGCTGTCGCCTCAGCACAGCTTCGGAATGATGGAGATGATCAGGAAGATGTTCTGGATGAGACTGATATCGAAGACAGTTTAGCGAGATATGCGGAATTGGGGTACAAATGGGCACAAGAGCCGGACGACGGTTCAGCTCTCGAAGTCCTGGAGCGCAGCTTGCAAGAAGTCCCGACGCAGCTCGATGCACAGTTCGTGTCGATCGAGGCTCGTGACGAAACGATCACGCAAATAACAGTAACTCTCTCTAGCAACGCTGATGTTGTCAGAGACATGGACCTGGAGTCCGCAACATGAGTATCGAAGAATATATCCGCCAGACACAGCTTGTGCCCGCGCAGCAGCCGCGCAAGAAGAAGACTGGTGCTGATCGCTCAACCGGTGCGCGGACCGCGCGCGGCGGCCCGGCGGCAATCAAAGCGAAAGGTCAGACACCGTTTGAGAAGAAGAGAGCAGCTCTTGAAGAAGAAGAATTTCTTCAAGACATTGAAGATCTTGATCTCATCGATGCTGAAGGTCTTTTTCCTCGCATTGATGATTATGAATCACCAGGAATTTTTGGAAATCCTGGCAGGCAGCCGGACTATACAATCGGTGGCGTTGACGAAAACGGTGTGTTCATTGGGCCGCCGCCTATCGGCGGTCATACGGAAGAGCTGGTCGTCGGATCTGGGCAGGGGGCGGGCACAGGCTTCCGTGGCTATCTGTATGTCGCCGGAGAGCAAATCAACGGCGAGTTTGGTATTGGCGTGCCCGGTGCTTTCAATTTTACGCCTGCGAGCATCGTGCCAGGCGTGCCGCGCATGCGAAATGTCGGCGCCGGTCCCCGGGCGACATATGCTGTCAGTGATGCATATGTTATGCATGTGGCGGGTGAAGGAACGCTGAATGATGGTGAAATTATTCCTGAAGTCACTCCGACAACGGGCGCGATGCCAGATATCATTGATTATGTCGACGCCGGTCGGAGATATGTGACAAGCACTCCCTTCGCTCTTTCAGCAACAGAAGGAAGTCTCGCAACAAGTGGCGGCAGCAGTCGGCAGTTGGTATCAAAAAGATATGCAACACCGTTTACATTGCCGTCTGCGGCTTTGGTAAAGAGTGTCTATATCGACTCTCGCCAAGCAAACAACGAGCTTCCCGAAAGACTATTTACGACCGCCACACCCGTCATTGCCGTCATTCACGCCGGAACAATGGCCGAATTTCTTGACGGAACGTCAACGGTTTTCGCAACACTGAGCTTTACCTCATCGACGCCGTCTCAGCCGATTTTTGTAACTGATGACGGATCTGAAGTTCTTCTCCCGCCGGGTCAATATGTTGTGGATATCGACTGGACGCTAGCTGATTTTCGCGTCTCAAGGTATAACGCTCAGAATGACTTCGTCGGGCAAACACTTGAATTTGACGGATCGGAATGGACGGAGTGGTTCGGAACCAATTCTGCAAACTTTTACTTGCAAACAAGTGATACGGAAAATGCGAAGATCGTTCGCCTGGAATCTGCCTTCCCTCCTGTAGAATCAGGACATACGGTCGGAGTCCGCATCGCCGTTAGATCTGTTTTTAAGAAAGAAAGAATCGGCGTTCAGATTCGAAGAGGCCGTCTGTCGAGCGCAGATCCTGTCATCTTAGCTCGCGGAACAGCAGATATTGATCCTGATGACTTCGCGATCGGATACGGCTTTGTTGACGTTTTTTTTGACTCGCCGATCACAGACGCATCAAACTCGGAAATTGTTATCGACACTTTTGGCGGAAGCTTTGAATTTGGTGCATCTGCCACAACATCTGGGGCGAGACTTTCATCTATTTCCTCGAAGGGCTCTCGGTTTACTCAGCCGCGCAGATTGGCTTGTGCTCCAATAACGATCCCGGCCATAGCCAATGCACCGCAGGCTTCTTACGGAAGAAACCTGGGTCTGGCTGTTGTTGATCAAGTCGTTGCAAAATTTGTCGCAGAAGAAACTCGAACTGCATTCAGCGGCTCATTGCCAATCGCTGCAAGTGAAAATGGTGCGGCTGTCGGTGACATGACGACCGGCAGCATTGCGGGTCGTGAAACGGACGGATGGTCAAAGTGGCTTGAGAAAGACGGTCTAATCGCCGTCCGCCCGGATCTTCTTGCGCTTGATTATAGTGATGGGTCCGGGCTGTTTCACAGATACGACAAGCTTGTCGGCTTTGGAGATTCAACACTGGGAAGACTGGGTTTCTCGGGGATATCGAGCGAGCTCAGAGCTTCATCTGCTCCAGCTCAGCGTGTCAGGCCCAGGGCTGCCATTTCGCCACTTTCATCTGTCATTCGTTATGAAGATCGCCTCTGGGGTGCGGGGAATGCTCGTGTTGGGGACTGGAATGCCATTCCGCAAATGGGGATTGGTTCACAAAGCAACCCTTTGTTTTCGAACGACTTCAAAGTCATCTCGAACATCAAAGTTGCGTTTGATGCATGGGATCTTGGCGGAGATCTTAACGAAAGCTTCTTGCTTTTTTCGACCTCCGCCGGTCTCTACGCAACTGGCAAAATGGGCACAGCATTTGAGAGAAATCAGATTGCACTGATCTCGCCGATCGCATTCAGCTGGATCCGATGCGGATATCAACACGCACTGATGATGACGGCGGACGGCGATGTCTATGTGATTGGCTCAAACAGCCACGGTCAGCTCGCCCTGCCGCTTTCAATAGAGTTCGTGGCAGAGCCTACTTTTCTGGCCGGCGGGTTCTCGAAAGCATTCGCAGCTATGAATAAAAGCTTCTTCATAGCGGTGTAACGAAAACGTGTATGCGTTTTTCTAAGCGTGTACATATGTTAAAGTTGTTGAAAGCTGCGAGAGTTAAAAACATGACGGATTCCGAGATGAGACAGATTGCGCAGGAAGCTGCAGACCGTGCCGTTTCACGCGTATTCCAAAATCTCGGCGTCGACCCAAACAGTCCAGACGACATTTTCCAACTTCGATCAGACATTGAATTCCTGCGCCAGGCGCGCCGAGGCACAAGCTACGGGCTGAAGACTTTCTTTTCAGCACTCGTTGCAGCGTTGGGCATGGCCGCTTGGCTTGGATGGGATGCGCTGATCGGCAAATAACCAAACAAATAAGGATCTGCTATGCCGAACACTTCATCAGCAAAACTTGAAAAAATCGCCAAAGTTTTCAAAAAAACAGGCTCAGTCGGACAGACTGCAAAGACGATGGAAATCCCGAATACGACCATGATCCGCACTATCGCTGCGGCATATCGCGAGGGCTTTCTCGACGACTCTGACATCGCAAGCTCGTTGAGCGTTCAGCGCGAAGTCCGCGCATTCGCGCCAGTCGAAGAGCCCCGCGAAGATATCGAAACAGAGCGGCGGAAACGCGTTGCCGCTGAGCGCGCGGCGAATGAAGCCCGCGCAAGTCTGCGCAAACAGGATCTTGCAGATGCTGAACGCGATGTTGTTCTTGATATGCTGCAGGACGTTTTTGATACGCCGATCCAAAAGCCGAAGTGGCTGATCCAGCCGAAGAAGGCCGGCGCCGGACAGTCGGTGCCAGTTGTGATGTTTTCCGATTGGCACCTCGGTGAAACAGTCAACCCGCGCGAGATACACGGCGTCAATGAGTTCAACGTCCGTATCGCCCGTGCTCGTGTGCATGAGCTGGTTGAGCGCGTTGTCCATCTGAGCCGTAATTATATGGGCAATCAGCAGTTCCCTGGTATTGTTGTGCCCCTACTTGGCGATTTCGTATCAGGCGAGCTGCATGCTGAGCTTGAAGCGACAGATGAGCTGTCCGTTTTGCAGTCGATACCTGAAGCCGTTTCTCTTTTGCAATGGGCGCTGGAAACCTTGGCTGACGAATTTGGCGCCGTTCACTGCCCTGCCGTCTGCGGCAACCACGGCCGGGTCTTTGACAAGCGCCCTCGGGCCAAGGGCTACGTTCACCGCAACGCGGATTGGTTGATCTATGCTCTGCTGGACAAGCATTTCAAAGATGATCCCCGCGTTACGTTTTCATACGGCGAAGCAAACGAAGAATTCTTCGAGATCTATGGCATCCGTTTCCTTGCGGCGCACGGTGATCATCTCGGCGTAAAAGGCGGTGATGGTATCATCGGCAGCCTTGGGCCCATCATGCGCGGCGCGATGAAAGTCGGCAAGTATAGCCGCAGCATCGGACGTGAGTTCGACCATCTCATCATCGGTCACTGGCATCAGCCGCTGTGGCTTCCGGGCGTCATCGTCAATGGCGCCCTCAAGGGCTGGGACGAATATGCCAGCCGCTTTCTGAAGGTCCCAGCCAACAAGCCTGAGCAGTCCTTGTTCTTCGTGCATCAAGACCGCGGCATCACAACTCGGTTCGAGATCACGCTGGGGGAAAACGACGAACGTGGAGCACCAGACCAGACGCAGCCGCCAAAATGGCTTTCTGCTGCATGATTTGTTGATTTCAGAGAGAAAAAGAAAGCGCAGGTATCTATGAATATCCGTCAAGCACAACATAGGCTATCATCTAGGAATGTCCGTCAAGCACAACATATACTCGCTTCTGCCGGCCACCCCCCAGGGCCCTTTGATGGGCTTTGGGGGCGGCAGACTGCCGCCGCAGTGATGTCTTTCCAGCGCGCCGCAGGGCTGCGCCAGACTGGTCAGCTTGATCGTGATACGATTGCTGCGCTTTCATCTATCCCGGGGCTGAAGGTTATCTATCAGGGCAAGGCAAGGCATGTTGTCGACGAGATCATCATGCATTGCAGCGCGACGCGGCCGCTTTGGATGTCTGACAGGACATTTGCTGAGAGGTTCGCAGAGATCCGGCGCTGGCATGTCAAAGAACGTGGCTGGCGAGACATTGGCTATCACTGGCTGATAGACCGGGATGGCTCGATCCTGCCTGGCCGTGCTGAAAATGTCATTGGTTCTCATGTGATGGGCCAGAACTCCGGCACGATTGGGATCTGCTTGCTTGGGGGTCACGGATCATCTGAGCGTGACAGGTTCTCCGACAACTTCACAGTTGCTCAGGATACTGCCGCGCGCTGGCTGATCGATGACATCAAGAGCAGGACGACGATCAAGCGGGTATCTGGCCATAACGAATATGCTGCCAAAGCCTGCCCCGGTTTCCAAGTCGCCAAATGGCTGGCGGCCGCGTGATGAGAGATGACGTCAAACGGTCCTGGCGGATCAGGCGCCGCGTCATCATCGCGACCCTGGTCTACTCCGCCCTGGGGGTTGGTTACCTGATCATTTTTGGTGAGGATCTCCGGCTTCATGAAGCGATCGCCAACGGCTTAATCCTGCTCGCGGGTTCCGTTGTTGGGTCATACGTTTTCGGTGCTGCGTGGGATGACATGAACGCTGACAAAGACAGTCGATCAAGAGGATATGAAGAATGATTTTCGCAAGCATGAAGATTGCGGCTCTCAAAGCTGCCTTACCCCTGTTTGTTGTCACGGCTGTCAGCCTGGCCGGGTTGTTGCTTTGGCAGTCCAGGTCGTCCGCCCTGGACGATCTGCGCGCAGCTGAAGACCGCTTGGCGACAATAGAACAGATTGTTCAGGTGGAGCGTCAGCGCCGCCTTGATGCCGAGCAGATCGCCGCGGACAGGCGCTATCGGGACGACGCTGTCGCGCAGGTGCAGGATGCCTGTATCGACACTGCGCTGCCGTCCGGTCTGTGGGAGTGATTGTCATGAAGTGGTTTCTGTTTTTCACATACATCAGCCTGTCAGCCTGCGCGCCTGCCCGCTTCTCTGAGATCGAGACGACGGCTTTCGAATGCCTTGATCCAGACGACCGCCGCCGGCTGGGACCTGGTGATACGTACAGGGACCTTGCGCGCGCCCATTCTGAAGCGGTGGCGGGCTGGCGAGACTGCAAAAGCGCAGCGGAAGCTGCTGAAGACCTTTTCAGCCCTGATGAATGAGGAAGGGCGGCCAGTGGCCGCCCTTTTGGTTTTCATAGGGTGATGCAGGTCAAGAAGGATCAGCGTATTTCGAAAGCTCCTTGACGGCCTCTTTGATATTTTTTCGCGCATCCTTGGCACGCTTGGCCAGATATCTGTGCATATCTTCGTCAGCCCCTACCTGCATTTCAGAAACGTTTTTTGATTTCCTGATCGCATCGAGAAGATCAACAGCAACGTCCTGGATTTCTTCGTCCTGACAGCTTGAGCTAATCAACTTCACAAGGGATTCAGCGGTATCAATGCGAAATTCGCAGGCACCATTGGCACCATTATCCACGATTTCAACTGCGGTCTGGATCCATCCTCGGATCATGAGAATGTTTTCGATTTCGCTCATAGCAGTCTTCAGCTTTGTCCGGGCTTCTTTAACCGACCCGACAAAAACTTTCTGGATATCATGGTAGAGCGCAGAGTCAGTGGACACGCTAATCATCTCTTCACACGTATAGAGACAGTAAATGGGATCAGAGCTTTCTGAAGCGCCCCATCCCACACGCTCCTCAGCCTTCACTACAGAATTGATCGCGTCATAGAATGCCAGAAACATCATATGCTGTTTGAGCGTATCCGCGGCAGGAAACATGCAGGCGTTACGGGCGTGATCTTGTGCATCAAAAATCAATGAACGATCACCGGTCTTGAAAAATGCTTTCGTAGAACTGATGGCTTCCACCATAAAGTCATACGGTGACATATCGACTGACTCCTTGCCAGAACGTTCATCGAGAAGCTTCTCGACGGCGAAAACAGTGTCAACAAGCACGCCAAAAGTCTCATCACACTCACCGGCCTGTCTCTCGATCATGCGCAAAATGGCTGGCATGGTGAAAGCTGAACCAATCTCGAAGCTATTCCAACCAGGCGAGCGCTTGGCATTCTCGATATCTGTTTGAGCTTTGATGATGAAGTCCAGTTCGTGCGTGTCGTAGTATCGCCGCACATTGGCAATCATCTTGCGGAGGTGCATGTCGGATGACTCAGACGAGTCATCCTCTTCTTCTGAGTCCTTTGCATCGTAGCCAGGCTGTTGAGGGATACCGTTGGGAACTTCCGCGCTGCATGCGTCATGGAGCGGCTGGGGATCGATCTCTGAGATGATACGCTTTGCGATGTCGTTGATGATCTGGTCGTACATGGTTGTTTTCCGTTTTTCATAGAGTGATATGCGCAGATTATTCTGCGTACCTCAGAGATGTTGCGATCTCTTCATCAGCGCAAGCCCCCTCTGCGAAAATATACAAATAGAATATCTAACAAAATCAAATAATTAGATGGCATTATGTATTCAAATACATAATATTAGACACACCCAAAAGTTCAGCTACCCTGATCTACTTTCTTTAAAAAAATTCATAAAATCAGTATGTTGAAACCCATTGCTAATCTTCCGAAAAGAAGTGATCATATCCTTGATTTTTACAAGCCAACCCCGTTTTTTGATCGTTATGCACCCGGAACTATGGTGCATAACGTTTTTGTGATGATGGATTTTTAGTTGAGTTTCGGCTCATCAGCCGAGCGCTTCAAAGCTAGGATGATGCGCGACATTCCCCTCAGGCTTTGCTTCATCCCCGCCGCCGCGACGGCTTCACCGACCATATCTGGATCCTCTAGGCCCAAAGCCTGAGCGAGCTTGGTACATGCTGCGATGATGTCACGCCGCTCAGGCTTTGGGCAGCTGACGAGGAGGCATCGGTCTCGAAGCGGATCTGAGACTTTCGACAAGTCATTCGCTGTCAGGACCCAGCCGACTTTTCGCATATCAAAAGACACCCGGAAATAGGGGCATTGCCATTGGGCTGCTGTGCCGGCTTCGAGCATCGGCAGTAACGCATCCGCAAGTGATGACTTGACACTTGACAGTGAATTAACTGATCCGACCTTGTCGATTTCGTCGATCACGATCAGCGGATCGGCACACTTGTGAGACATGATCATTTCAATCGGTACCCCCGGAGCCGCCGTGCTCCAACCTCGCTCCGCGCCCGCAATTCTCATCGCCGCACCAGCAGATCCGGCGTCAAGTACAACGGTTGGTCTCTTGCACAGTTCGCCAAGCCGGCGCGCCAGCGTTGATTTCCCCCAACCCGGGGGGCCGTACAGCAGGATGGGTGGAAGCCGGTCAGGCTCCGATCTCCAAGCTTTGTGAATGGTATTCAGGGCCTCGCGCTGCCATGGCATTTCATCGAACAGGACAGCAATGATTTGATCGATCTCATCGATTGACGTAGGGCCACACAACTTTACGCCTGCCCTGACAGGTTCAAGCCTTTCGAACATTGCGTGATCGGCATTGCCCTTGACAATTTCATACCTGTCGCAAATCCATTCCAGGATTTGGCGCTCATAAACATCACCGCTCTGGATGCTCGTTAGATAGCTTTCATCATCATGATCGAAGATGGTGTTCTGGTCGTCCCTACGCTTCCGCCGCGCAGCGATCAGCTTCGCAGTTTCAATTGCATCTTTTTTTAGAAGGGGCAGCTTTGAAACGATGACCTTCATCTTTTTTGTTGATTTCTGCGAGTTAAATCTATATGTTTTCAACATGAACACAATTTTTCTCCTGATGGCTCAATATAATGGCCGGGCGATCATCCCGCTCGACGAAGTGTGTCGGGATTTTTTTTCACACCTGCAGCCTGAAAAATTTCTGGTGAAAATCGCGCGGGGTGAGATCAAGATTCCCGTTGTTCGCATCGAACACAGCCAGAAGTCAGCGAAGGGCGTTCACATCTCAGATCTCGCAGAATGGATCGACGCGCGCCGGGCCGCGGCTAAGCGGGAGATGGAAGCTATGTCGTCCTGATCTTTTCGCGCAGTCTCTCAATATCCATGATGACCCCAGTGGGTATCGACTTGCTATTTTCTGCTGCTTGAAGATGCGGATAGAACTCTGTGGATCCGCTTTGATTTTCATCATCTGAAAGCAACATGAACATAAGAACGCACGCTGTCACATCCGTGACAATGTCAGGTCTTACTTTTGAGAGCATCATCAACTGATCAATTGCAGACCACCGGGCGGCGACATCGCTACCGCCTACTGCGCTGCTGAATAGCATTTTGAGATCAGCGTCCATTGCTCACTCCGTCAGTCCGACATTTGTCCGACACGGCTTGTCGTACCGATACGATTTCACTTGTTTTTATTGATGCATATCATTGAGTTCGTCCAATCCATCATCGGTGCAACGGACAGGCGGGACGCTTTGCCGAGATGGAGATCACTGGTTTTCATGGATTCTCTCACTCCCGGCGGGAACTGTGGCACAGAACGATCTACGAGGTTCTATCCTTCGCAGCGATGCAAGGATAGCTCGATCGGTTATCGAACAAGGTCTATAAAGTCTTGTGGCAGGAAGGTCCATCCACTCGTCCAGCGTTGACCGCGCAACACGCATCAAGTCAGCGGATCGACGGAAAAGACCGGCCCGAGGGCCGGCCAGATATAGCTGCTGAAGGTCGTAAGGTATGGGACAAGGCGGGTCACAGGCCTGCCTTGTCACCGAGCATCATCAGCGCGGAAGCAGCACGCCATCGACAACATGGATCACACCATTCGACTGCATCACATCCGCAATGCTGACACGGTAGGCATTGCTGTTTTCATCAAAGATAAAGACAGCACCTGACGGGGCGACCTGCGCGGAAAGTGCCGCACCCGATACCGTGTTGAAATGGTAGAAACCATCAGAGGATGCCTGCGCACGCGCTGCAAGATCTGCAGCCGTGATATTGCCAGCGACCACATGGCTGGTCAGAACTTTGGTCAGCGTGTCGCGGTTTTCTTCCATCAGCAGCGTCTCGACCGTGCCTTCTGGCAGCGCTTCGAAAGCAGCATTGGTTGGTGCGAAGACAGTGAACGGACCTTCGCTCTGCAAGGTGTCGACCAGACCGGCGGCCTGAACGGCGGCAACCAAGGTGGTGTGATCGGCTGAATTCACGGCGTTTTCGACGATATTGCGATCCGCAAACATCGCAGCGCCGCCGACCATCGGATTGGCGCTTGGTGCCATGCCGGTTTCCATCGGCGCCTCGTCAGCACCCGGCAGCAATACACTGTCGATGACATGGATCACACCGTTTGACTGCATCACATCGGCAATGGTGACAGTCGCAGTGCCGCCGGTTTCATCGGTGAGGGTAATCATCCCGTTGGCGGCGCGCACTTCAAGCACGCATCCACCCAAGGTCTCGACCATATGCACACCATCGCCATCGGCGATCATGCCAGAGATGATATCAGACGTGGCATTCGCGCCAAGGACATGGCAGGTCAGAACCTCTGTCAGGGCATCGATATTCTCTGGCATCAGCAATGTTTCCACTGTGCCAGCAGGCAAGGCAGCGAATGCAGCATTCACAGGTGCAAAGACAGTGAACGGGCCATCGGTTTGCAACGTATCCACCAGACCGGCGGCCTGAACAGCCGCTACCAATGTCGTGTGATCCGCTGAATTCACGGCGTTTTCAATGATGTTGCGCTCTGCCAGCATCGGTGCGCCGCCAACCATCGGATTTTCCGCCATCTGAGCATTGGCCGGTGCGGCGGCAAGAATTGTTGCGGTCATCAAAGCCGCACGGATGGTAAGTGTCATGTCATTCTCTCCCTTTGGCGCCGGTGTTGGCGCATTGTGAAAGAGTTACGAACCATCACGACCAAAAGTTTCACCGGGCATGTCGCATCAGATAGTCGACGGCAAACACGTCGCAGGCCCATGCCCCGGGAGAAATAACAGCAGAACGACTGCTGCCTCTGGCGGCGTCATCATGGCAGTTCCGGGCTTGCCAATCTATTCCTGACAAAAGTAGTATGGCATCAAATGGCGCGCCGGACGCACGCTGACCGGAACGCGAAAGACATCATGCTGCGCAATTTCTACGCCTATTACCGCCCCTATGCCGGTCTGTTCTGGCTCGACTTCGGCTGTGCCGTCCTGTCGGGCCTGTTGGAACTGGCCTTTCCGCTGGCGATCAAAGGATTCATCGACGTGCTGCTGCCCCGTGGCGATCTATGGCTGACGGTGCTCGTATCCATCGGGCTGCTGGCGGTCTATCTGGTCAATACCGGGCTGATGGCCATCGTGATCTATTGGGGCCACAAGCTGGGCATCAATATCGAGACGGAAATGCGCCGCAAGGCCTTTGCCCATCTGCAACGGCTGTCGTTTTCCTATTTCGACAAGGTCCGCACCGGCAAGCTGGTCGCCCGCGTCACCCGCGATCTGGAAGAAATCGGCGAAGTCGCGCATCACGGGCCAGAGGATCTGTTCATCGCGGTGATGACATTCGTCGGGGCCTTCGCGTTGATGATGACGATCAATACCAATCTGGCGCTGATCACGGCCGCCATCGTGCCAGCGAGCGTGATTATCGTCACGGTCTTTGGTGGCCGTATGACCGCTGCTTGGCAGGCGATCTATGCCCGTGTCGCCGATTTCAACGTGCGGCTGGAAGAAAATGTCGGCGGCATCCGCGTCGTGCAGGCCTTTGCCAATGAAGAACATGAAAAGGCGCTGTTTGCGCAGGACAACGCCCGCTACCGCGCGACCAAGCTTTTGGCCTATCGGACCATGGCGGCTTCGGCCTCGCTCAATTACATGGGCATGCGGATGATCCAGATCGTCGTCATGGTCGCGGGTGCGCTCTTTGTGCTTCGCGGCGAATTGACGACCGGCGGCTTTGTCGCCTTTCTGCTGCTGGTTGGCGTGTTCTTCCGCCCGATTGACAAGATCGCTGCGGTGATCGAGCTTTACCCCCGTGGCATCGCCGGGTTCCGCCGGTATCAGGAATTGCTGGCAACCGCGCCTGACGTCGCCGACCATCCCGGTGCCCATGACGCCCCCGCGCTGAAAGGCGCGATCCGGTTTGAGGATGTCACCTTTTCCTACGGCCCCGGCCAGCCGGTTTTGGCGGATATATCGCTCGACATTCAGCCCGGCGAAACGCTGGCCCTTGTCGGGGCCTCGGGCGCGGGCAAAACTTCGCTGCTGGCTTTGGTGCCACGGTTCTACGATCCGCAGGCCGGGCGGATCACCATCGACGGGATCGATGTGCGCGACATGACCTTGCGCAGCCTGCGCCGTCAGGTGGGTATCGTCAGTCAGGATGTGTTCCTGTTCGGCGGCACCCTGCGCGAAAACATCGCCTATGGAAGGCTGGATGCGCGTGAGGATGAGATCCTGCAAGCCGCCGCACAAGCACAACTGACCAGCATGATCGCGGGCCTGCCTGCCGGTCTAGACACCATCGTCGGCGAACGCGGTGTGACCTTGTCGGGCGGGCAGAAACAACGTGTCGCGATTGCCCGCGCTTTCCTGAAAAACCCGCCGATCCTGATCTTGGACGAGGCGACCTCCGCCCTCGACACCACCACCGAACGCCAGATCCAGGCCGCGTTGGAGGCTTTGTCCATCGGCCGCACGACACTGGTGATCGCCCATCGCCTTGGCACGATCCGTGGCGCGGACCGGATCGCCGTGATGGAGGCCGGGCGCATTGTTGAAATCGGACGCCACGACGATCTGCTGCAAAGCGGTGGCGCCTATACAAGGCTGAATGCGGCATGAGTTTGCAAAACCACGCCACGTTGACGCCTGCTGTCCAGACGACAACGCAGCATGACGGCCCCCTGCCAGATGATCTGCTGGACAAATTGCAGGTGCAGGTCACCGCTTGGGATTTGCCGTATCACCGGCAGCAGGACGCATTGTATCTGTCGCGCGGCCCGGCCGATGCCGTGATCCGCGTAACGCTGGGGCGTCTGGACGCACATGTGACCGCGCCCGATGCGCTGACCCTGCATCAGGCGCGGGAAATTGTGATCACGCTTTTCGACTGCATCATGCCGGACATCAGCGCCGCGCTGATCTGGCAGAGCGATGCGCCAAAGCTGCACCGGCCCCCGAATTTCCACCTCGCCCGGCTGCGCGGCACGGAAATGATCTCGGCCAATATGCTGCGGGTGCATATGGCCTGCGACAGTGTTGCGGCGCTGACCACTGGCGGCATGCATTTTTCGCTGCTCTTGCCGCCTGACGGCCGCGCGCCGGTCTGGCCGCAGATCAATGACAGCAACCGCACGATCTGGCCCAGCGGCGCGGATGCTTTGCACCGGGCGTCCTATACTTTCGTAACGCTTGATCCCGCTGCCGGGCAATTCAGTTTCGACATCTATCTGCATGCAGGTGGCCGTGCCGGTGACTGGGCCCAGAATGCGCAACCCGGCGCTGTCATCGGGCTGACCGGGCCGGGCAGCGGCGATTTTCCGGTCACCCAGGATCTGCTGATCGCCGGTGATGAAACCGCCCTGCCCGCGATCCGCCGGATCCTTGCCCAAGCGAGCCCCACCTGCCGGGGTCGCGCGCTGATCGAGGTCGGCGACAAGGCCGAGATCACCGATCTTGCACGTCCCGCTGGCGTGACGCTGGAGTGGGTGCTGCGGCAGGATGGCAATGGTCTGTGGCCGGCACTGTCACGCATTGACCGGCTGTCGCCTGACACGTTTGTCTGGATCGCTGCCGAACAGGCGATGATCCGGCAGGCCAAGGCGCATTTCGCGACGCTCGGCCTGACCCGCGACAGAAGCTATATCTGCTATTACTGGACCCGCTAACGGCTGAAGGCCATCGGCAGGGTGAAATCATGCGCCCCGCTGCCAAGGGCTGTCGGTGCGGCGGGGAAGCGCCCGGCGCGCTGCACGGCCTCGATCGCGGCGGCATCAAGGGCGGCATTGCCCGAAGATTGCGCAAGCCCCAAAGCCTGCAACCCGCCATCGGCACCGACACGGATCGCGACCTGCACAGTGCCAGCGGCACTGCCCGCCGCGCGGGGATAGGATTTGCGCCGCTCGATCTGCGCGCGGATCGTGCCGCCCCATTCGGCCATCAGGCTGGACCGGGCAGCGGCAGCAGCCGCAGCCGTTTCCGCATTGCCCGCAGCGCTGCCGCCGCCCTGCCCTGCCGCGCGCTGTGCCACGCTGGCCTGTTGCGGCGGCGCGGCCGGGCGTTCGGGCGCAGTCGGTCTGTCCGGGCGCGCCACCGGACGGACAGCAGTTGGCGGCGGCACCTCTGCCAGCTGTGGCGGCAGGGGCGGCGGATCGCTGACCATCGGCAGCGCTGGCGCTGTATTGTCCGGCATGGCCATTTGCGGCATTTCTGGCATCTGCGGCGATGCCGGGGCCGCTGTGACAGGCGGCGGTGGGGCAGTCTCGACCGGTGGTGGCGCTGGCATCGGCGGTGGGGGTGCGGTCGCCACCTCTGGCGGGCGTTCCCAATCGGCGATCATCTCGGCCAGGCTGCCATCCGCCGCTTGCAGCGTGATCATCGCGTCACCACCTGCGCCACTGGCGGCAGCGCCAGCCTCGGGCTGCGCCTGAAACACCGCCAGCGCTGCCAGATGCAAGCCGAGCGCCACCAGACCGAAACCGGTGATTTCAATGCCGCGTCTCATGGCGCACCCGTGACCAGTGCGACATCGGCAAAGCCACCAGCAGCCAGCTTTGGTAGCAAAGCGGCAACAGCCGTTGCCGGTGCGCCCGCATCAGCCTTGATGATCAGCGCGGGCTGATTTGCGGCCTGCGCCAGAACCGCCTGCACCGCGGCATCGCCGCGCGCATCGTCATAGGCGGCATAGCCATCAGCACCGATGAACAACGTCAATTCCCCCGCTGCGGGGTCTTCCACTGCGGCGACAGGCGGCGTCACCTCAACGGGGTCGGGCGGGGTGATCTGGGCGGTCATCAGGAAGAAGATCAACAGCAAAAACACCACATTGATCATCGGCACGATGCTTTCGGGCGGTGTGCGGCGGGCGGGCATGTCGAACGTCATGGTGCCTCCACCATCACGACACGGGTGAAGCCCGCCGCATGCAGCGCCAGCATCACATCGACCACACGTTGCAGATCGGTGGCGGCCGCTGGCCGCAGCACGATCATATCACCCGGGGATTGCGTCATATCAGCCAGCCGCGCATGCAGCACATCGGGCGTCACGGACACGCCGTTCAACGCCAGCCCATCGGTGGCGACATCTACCAACCGAGGGGGGCCGCTATACTCCGCGCCACCGCCTGCGGCGACCAGCGGCAGCGTCGTATCAAGGCCGAACCGCGCCGCCAGCATGAAAAACACGAGCAGCAGAAACACCACATCGATCATCGGTGTCAGGCTGGGCTTGCGCCTTGGCCTTGGGGCGTCGAAGGTGAACATTCAGGCGGCCAGCGGCTGATCGGCGGCAGGACGCGCCAGAAATATCCGGGTCGCCGCATCTTCCATGTCAAACCGCAGCCGGTCATTCACGCTTTCAAACCATGTCAGCGCGACCGAGGCCGGGATCGCCACCGCCATGCCTGCGGCGGTGGTCAGCAAAGCCTCCCAGATCCCACCGGCAAGGGCGGCAGGGTCAGCGCGCACGCCGGTCTGTTGCAGCGCCTGAAACGCGCCGATCATGCCCAGCACCGTGCCAAGCAGGCCGAGCAAAGGCGCAATCGTCGCGATCAGTTCCAGCGACCGCAGCCCGCTGCGCGCCTGTTCCAAAGCGGCGCGGGCAACGCGGGCGGTTTCTTCGCGCGCGGCGGCCTCATCATCCTGTCGGTCGCGGCACCCGTGCATCGCCGCCTGTGCGACCTGTGCGCGCAAGGAGTGCGATGGCGCAATCTGCGCAAAGGCTTGCGCAATCTCTCCGGCCTGCCACAGCGCGACAGCACGGCGGGTGCGGCCACCGGCCCATGCACCCAACCGCAGCAGGCTATACACCTTCCATAGGATGATGCCGAGTGTGACCACCGACAAGGCGGCGATCACCACAATCGCGATCCCGCCAAGCGCCATCAGCGCCTGCACTTGCGCTGTCATCTGTGCGAAAAATGTCATCTTATGTCGGTCCTTGTTGTGATTGGCGGCTGGGGGTCATGGCGGCTGTGCGGCAGCATCATCGGGCGGCCAGAGGCGGGATCGATCATGATGCTGCAAGCAAGTCCAAAGACCGCCCGCACCATGGTGGTGGTCAACACCTGATCCGGCGGGCCTGCGGCATGCAGCTTTCCGCCCGCCAGCGCGATGATGTGATCGGCATAGCGTGCCGCGAGGTTCAGATCATGCAGCACCATGACGATGGTCGTGCCTGCGGCCTTGTTCAGATCGATCAACAGATCCAGCACCTCGATCTGATGCGCGATATCAAGGAATGTCGTCGGCTCATCCAGCAGCAGCACATCGGTCTGCTGCGCCAAAGCCATGGCGATCCAGACCCTTTGCCGCTGACCGCCGGACAAGGCATCGACATCGCGATCGGCAAGGTCCGTCGTGCCGGTCGCGGCCAGCGCCTGCGCAACGGCGCTGTCATCGGCAGGGGTCCAGCGCGACAGCAGGCCGTGATGCGGGTGGCGGCCGCGGCTGACCAGATCGGCCACGGTGATGCCATCGGGCGCAACCGGCTGTTGCGGCAACAGACCCAACCGTTGCGCCAGCGCGCGCGGCGGCATCTTGTGGATCTGCGCCCCATCCAGCAGCATCTGCCCACCGCTGGGCACCAAAAGCCGCGACATCGTGCGCAGCAAGGTGGATTTGCCGCAGGCATTGGCCCCGACAATCGCGGTGATCTGGCCGCGCGGCACGCTCAGGTTCAGATCCGACAGCACGATAGAATCGGCGTAACCTGCGGTCAGGGATTGGGCCACAAGGGCAGCATCACTCATGTCAGCCGCCCCGTCCGGTTCATCCGGATGATCAGCGACAGCAGGAACGGCGCGCCCAAAGCGCCGGTCACCACCCCGACTGGATAGCGATGCGGCAGCAGAAATTGCCCCGCATAATCCGCGCCCAGCACCAGCAAAGCGCCGATGAGAGCAGCGGGGATCAAAGGCGGCTGGCCCGGCCCCGCGATCCGCGCCGCAATCGGACCCGCCAGAAAGGCGACAAAGGCGATGGGGCCAGTGGCCGCTGTCGCGACCGCGATCAGGCCGACGACGGCGAGGATCACCGCAACGCGCACAGCACCGATCCGCACGCCAAGGGCTGCGGCCTTGTCATCACCCAATTGCAGCGCCGCAATATCGCGTGTCAGTGACAGCAGCACGCCGCCGCAGATCAGCAAGGCCACGATCAGCGGCAGGGCCTGATCAAGGGACGCCGTGTTCAGACTGCCAGTCAGCCAGCGTAGCGCGTCTTGCAGGCTCCATGCGGGCGCTTGGAGCAAAAGCCAGGCAATCGCGCTGTTCAGCAGTGTCGAGACGCCGATCCCGATCAGGATCAGCCGCCCGCCCGACAGCCCGTCTCGCCAAGCGAGCGCCGCAATCAGCGCCGCCGCACCGAGCCCGCCGATGATCGACAGGGCAGAGACGCCAAACCCGCTCCACCCCAGAACCACGATGGCGAAAACCGCCGCAGCCCCGCTGCCCGCGCTGATCCCGATGATATCGGGGCTGGCCAGCGGGTTGCGCAGCAGAATCTGGCAAGCCGTGCCACCCAGCCCGAAACACAGCCCGGCAAGGATCGCCATCACCACGCGTGGCAGGCGCAGGGTGCCGACGGTAAAACTGGCACCGGGCACATCGCGCCCGAAAAGCACGGCCAGCACATCAGACGGCGGGGTGATTGTCTGGCCAACGCTCAGCGTCAGCGCCGCACCAGCGACCAGCAAGGCCAGCAGCATCGCAATGACGATCTGCCGGTGCCGGATGCGCCGGTGCCGCAGCAGCGGCAGAGACAAGACAGCGCTGGTCATAACGCCCGCAGCCTCTGCCGGCGGACGATGGCGATGAAGACCGGCGCGCCGATCAGCGCGGTGACGATGCCGACATCCACCTCGCTCGGGCGGGCGATGACGCGGCCTGCGACATCGGCCCCGATCAGCAAGGCAGCGCCTACCACGGCGCAGAACGGCAGCAGCCAGCGGTGATCGACACCGACCAGCAGGCGGCACAGATGCGGCACGACCAGCCCGACAAAGCCAATCGGGCCGCAGATCGCTGTCGTAACACCGCAGAGCAGGACCGCCGCGATGAGGGCCGCGCCGCGCGCCACCGACACACGCACGCCGAAAGCCACCGCCGTATCATCGCCAAGGGCAAGCATGTTGAGATGCCGCGCCGACAGCATTGCCACGGCAAGGCCGACAATCAGAAATGGCAGCATCGGCAAAGTCGCAGCCAGTGTCGCGCCGCCGACGCCGCCGACTTGCCAGGATTGCACCGATGCTGCGATGTCATTGCGCCCCAGCACCAGCGCCAATGTGACGGAAGCGGCGGCAATGGATGTGGCGGCACCGGCCAGCGTCAGCTTTAATGGGGTCGCACCACCCTGCCCCATCGATCCAACGGCATAGACAAAGCACGACGCCAGCGCCGCGCCGGTGATGCCGGTCCAGATATAGGTATAATGGCCCGATATGCCGAACCATGCGATGCCGATCACCACCGCCAGCGCCGCACCGGCATTCACGCCCAGCAGTCCGGGATCGGCCAAAGGGTTGCGGGTCACACCCTGCATCACAGCGCCTGCAACACCGAGCGCCGCGCCCGCCAAAGCCGCCAGCAAGGTGCGCGGCAAACGCAAGGCCACCGCCGCCTGACCGATGGTCTCTACCTGACCTGTCAGCGCCGCGCCAATGTCAGACCAGCCAACCGCGCGGGTGCCAAAGGTCACCGACAGGCCCATGACCACGATCAACAAGGCCAGCGTGACGGCCAGCCAGCCACCGCGCGTCAGCTGCGGCCGGTGCAGGATCGCGGTCGCAATCATTCTGCCTTGCCTGCCGCTGCGGCCAGCAAGGCCACATAATCATCCAGTATGTACGGGATCGACAGCGGCGTCGGATTGGCAGCAGTGCCAAGCGGGTCATTCCCCAGCAGAACGACCGATCCGCTTTGCACCGCTGCCATGCGCGACGCCAGCGGATTGGCGGCGATCGCCTCCAGCAAGGTCGCATCGCCGTAAGTCACCACAATATCGACATCGGCGAAATCATCGATCCGTTCTGCACTGATCTGCGCAAAGAACAGTCCATCGGCCGAGGCGCTTTGCACGCTGGCGGGCGAGGCCAACCCCAGATCTTCAAAAAACCGCACCCTTGCGTCATTGGCGGTGTAGAAGGAAATCGTGCTCAGATCGCGCGCATCCAGATGCGTGACGAACATCGCCGTCTTGCCCGCAAGCTGCGGATGATCCGCCACAACATCCGCGATCTGCGCTTCAAGGTCGCGGATCAGATCCTCGCCCGCGTCCGCCATGCCCAGACCCGCGCTGTTCAGGCGGATCATGTCGCGCCATTCTGTGGCCCAAGGCTGATCAGGAAAGGCCACAACCGGCGCGATCTGGCTCAGCAGGTCATAATCAGACTGGCTGAGGCCGGAATAGGCGGCAAGGATCACATCGGGGTCGGTCGCTGCCACCGCTTCGAAATCGATGCCGTCGCCTTCGTCAAACAGGACCGGCACATCAGCCCCCAGATCGTCCAGCCGTGCCGCGACCCAAGGCAGCAGACCGTCGCTGTCATCATCGCCGAAACTCGCGCGTGAAAAGCCGACCGGCACGATGCCCAAGGCCAGCGGCACTTCGTGATTGGCCCAAGACACGGTCGCGACCCGTGCGGGTTTCTCGGTCAGGACCGTGGAGCCAAAGGCATGGGTGATTGTCTGCGGGTAATCCTGCGCGCTGATCAATTGCGCGGTTGCGGCAAGGGTCACAGCGGCCAGCGTGAGACGCATGAAAGATAACATGGAAAGCTCCAATCCGATCTGCAGGCACAAACCCCAGCCCCGCTGCTGCGGGACCGGGGCGATGCCTTACCAGCTTTGCCGCATGGTCAGCGCGATGCTGCGGCCGGGGTTGTAGTAATTGGCGGTGGCAGAGCCCACGACATGCTGTTCGTCGAACAGGTTGCTGACATTCAGCGCCAGTTCCGCGCCTTGATCAAAGGCATAGCTATAGGACGCATCGACGATCACCGCCGCCTCGGCCTTGTCGCCATTCGGGATGCCATAGAAATAATCCCCGACATAGCGCGCGCCGATCCCGAACGTCTGATCATTGACCACATCGCCCGCAGGCCGCGTGTAATTCAGCCAGAGCGAGGCGGTATGGTTCGGCACGGTCGCGAATTCATTGCCCGACACATCCCGGCCCCGCACATTGCCGCGCACCACCTCGGTATCGATATAGGAATAGCCTGCGATCACCTCGACCCGGTTGGACAAGGCGGCTTTGCCTTCAACCTCGAACCCGGTGACATGGGATTCGCCGATCAGCTCTTGCACGATTGATCCGTTATCCTGCACCACCGGCACGCTGACGTTATCCTTGGTCAGATCAAAGACCGCGGCAGAGATCAGCGCATCCATGCCGGATGGTTGATATTTCACGCCGATCTCATATTGCTCGCCCCGTTCCGGTGCCACACCGATTGATGGCGGTGCGACGGATTCGACATAGCTCGCATAGGTCGAAATCTCTGGCGTGATCTTATAGGTCAGCGCACCGCGCCAGGAGGTTTCAGCGAAATCATCCGATTGCGTGGTGGATGTGATACGAGAGGTTGTTTCCAGATCCAGCCAATCGCGGCGCACACCGACCGTCGCGATGAACCGGTCGTCAAAGGACAGGTTCTGCTGCAGGAAGGCCGAGCGCGTGCGATAATCGCGATCCTCATCGGTGAACAAAGGGGCTGTCACGGCGGCCCCTGCATTGACAGGGTTGGTGATGTCGATGGGGCTCGCATCAGCGAAGGAGGCGCGCACCGTGCTTTGCGCATCGCGATATTCCAGACCGGCCAAAGTGCTGCTGTCAAAAGCCGCGAATTGCGCGTCATATTGCAGGATCACATTGCCGACCAGCTCTTGCGCAGACCGGTCTTGGCCATAAAAATCACGGTCATAGACCATGCCGGCAGGCCCGGTGCCTTCGGCCAGATAGACATAGCCGAAACTATCGGTCAGATCGCTGTAGCGCAGATTGGCGCGCAGGTTCAGATTGTCATTGAACGCATGCCGCAGAAAGGCCGAAGCCGTCTTGCGATCCACGTCATGGTCGTTCTGGTTTGGATCGCCAAAGAAATTTTCGCGGTCAAACGTGCCTTGCAGCGGATATCCACCGCTGTTGGGTGTCGCATCGCGGGTCAACTGGTCAACCACGATGGTCAGCGCGGTCGCATCTGACGGCTGCCATGTCAGACCCCCCATCAGCAAGGTGCCGTTGTCGCGCCCGGTGTCATATTCCTGCCCGCTGTCCTGCACCTTGGCGGTCAGGCGGTAAGCCAGCGTGCCGCTGGCGTTCAACGTATCGCCGAAATCGACACCCAGTTCTGCATGATCATGCGAGCCGATGGTGGAATAAGCCTCGCCAAACCGCTCAAATTGCGGCTGTTTGGTGACGAAATTGATCGAACCACCGGGGTCGGACACGCCGAAGAGGGTGGAATTGGCGCCTCTGATCGCCTCGACCCGCGCATAGGCGAAAGGATCCTCGCGGATATCGCGCATCGACCCCAAAGTCATGCCATCCCGATAGCTGGTCGCCTGAAAACCGCGCACCAGCACGTAATCATTGCGGTCGTCAGAGCCGTAGTAATCAGTATGGATGCCGGGGGTATATTGCAGCACGGTTTCCACCGTATCGGCATTGCGCATCTCGATCTCTTTGGCGGTGACCACACTGACCGAGGCTGGCGTGTCCAGAATGCTGGTTGCGACCTTGCCGCCGGTCCACATTTCCTGCGCCACGATGGCATTGGCATCGTCATCAATGACCGCATCGGCCTGCACGATGATCGGCGACAGACGAAAGGATGAATCATCTTGTGCGCTGGCTGCGACCGGCAACAGCGTTAAAGCGGTGCAACCAAGAATCAATGCATGGCCTCGAAACAGGGGACAGAGGATTGAGGCAGGGTAAGACATGACGTTTCCATTGTTTATAAAAATAGTCGGGATTCAAAACGGTTTTAGTCAGGATTGTGATGGGCGCAAGACACAATCGTCACGATCTCTGTTTTCGTCGCCGCTTCGGCGCCAGAAAGCCTGTGGCCTCCTACGTCGAACGAGGCCGCAACCTCCGCATCAGTTTCAGGTGAGCGAATGATTTTATGATTATAAATCAGATACTACGTGCGAGGCTCTGCGCCAGACACGGCGCCAAAAAAGCTCCTGGGCGCATGTAGGAGAGCATGTTTCGACAGGTTAATGTGGTGCGGTGCCGGTCGTATTTATGCTGCCGGATAGGTCCCGTGTCACTTCATCGCCCTCATGCTGCGGTGCGATCAGTGGCCGCTCGGCGCGGGCAGCCTCATCATCGTGAAGCCGCCAGAATTTCTGAAACGGCCTGAAGGCAGCTTTGCCGACTATAGGGCTTCGGAAGAAACACGATATCTTCCGGTGCTTCATCAAAATACCGTGGGTCGGCATAGCCGGACGCAAAAAGAACCTTCAGATCCGGCAAAATGACGCGCGCAAGACGCGCAAGGTGAAATCCATTTTCATTTCCATCAAGCAACACATCCGTGAACAACAAATCGGGGTGCGTTCCGTTTTTCAGAGCTTCCAGAGCATCTTCGATACCCCCAAAAGAAAAGACATCGTATCCTGCTGCTTCGAGCACCAAAGCCGCATATCGCCGGACAAGGTCATCATCATCAACAACCATGATTTTCACTGCTGCGTTCATGTCATTATATGACCAGTCATCAGACCAAACCCCACAGCCCCTTACGTCTCTCTCCTGCGGCACTTCGCAACCATATTTTGTCTTGCGATTGCGCGGCATTTTTAATGTTCAACCATGTCGTCCTGCCTTGCTGATTACCAGCAAGAGGTCGCCCGCCATTTATCGCCTTCGAACATGCCGTCTGCATTGTATCATGTCAAACATCCTATGATGTGACAGATCGATTCAATATCTTCATATTCAACAGTGCGCCGTTTGGTGGAACCAAGCCGAAAGTAAAGTAAATGGAAACATCCACCCGAGGCTAATAATACTATTTATTCCAGAATATCTCCCCTATAATTGCACGAATAGAATATCACAGGTGCTGAAAATGGCTCATCAAGAAAATTTTTGCATCCAGGAGGATGTTCACGTTAGTCCAGCACATTTCGATGACAGGGTCTTTCAGGATTTTCGCGAACTTCTCGGTGATCCCCATGCTATCGCGGCACTGCTGGATCTTGCATCCAGCCTCGAGACCGCATTTCAAAATCCAACAGCAGGTGATCAGGATAAAATTGAAATTTCCCGAAAGTCCCATTTTTTCATCGCGCGGGCCGGAATAATGGGTTTCATATCTCTGCGAGATGCATGTCTCGCGCTACAAACGGCCTGTGCAGTGGATATTTCCATAGAGCAAGCCTATCTGAACGCGTGTAAATCCGCAGTTGTGACACGCGAGGTCATCAGAATCTTAGTGGTACAAAGTGATTAGCCGGTTAAGCTTATCTGAATAGATTTTATTTAATTCACTCCACGATCCTGACGGACACATTCGTTTCAATGATACGACCGTTTTCAGTACTGCAACTTGATCGCAACGTCGAATTCCCGGTAAATTCGACAGTCAAACCAATAATCTGCGTGCATCCATTCGTTGCTGTCGAATTGCCACTAAAACTAATCGCGGAGGTTGGGGCATATAACGCCCCCTGTGCTGTAGAGCCAAAGTTTCCACGGATTTCATGCGTCAGCCCTGTCTGACTACGGCTGGCAAAGAACAAAATTCCGGCATATGGTCCCGAAGACGGCGATTGGATATTCAAGTTCCCATTCCCGTTGAATTTAAGCGTCGATGTTCCTTTCAGGAAAAAGGTGACGCCGTCAGCCGTTAATCCGACATCGGCACTGGACACATCACCGTTTGCATTCATCGTCAGGTCACCACCATCGATGATATAAAGCCCCGGATTGAAAACGACTTTCGACTTGATATCGAGCCCCCCGCAAATCCGCATCGCGGGCATACCGCTTGGGTGGGGTTGCGTCGGGTTAAAGACCGATACATTGACATTGCTTTCGCAAGGAATGGATGTTTCAGGCTCTGCAAGATCAGCATAAGGATCTCGGACGACGGGCGCATTTTCCTTAGGGGCTGCACATTCTTGAAGAATAAGTTGATGATTGCTCACGGTGCCACCAACGGATTGGATACAATCCACCGTCAGCCGCGCAGAAGAATTGCTCATCCAAAAGGCGTCCGACGCATTGGAGTTCGATGCGACATCGCAACCGTCGAGCGAGACATCTGTCGATCCGCTGACCGTGACGGCGCGACTGTCGGTGCGCGAAAGCGCCAGAACACAGGCTGACGACCCGGAGGAGAAGACGTTTGCAACAGCCCTCGCGTTAATAAGAACCGGTTCACTGTTGATTATCGCAGAAAAAAACCGTGTCTGGCTTTTTGTCACGAGAACCTCAACACTCGCCGGGTTTCCAGTATTCGGTCCGGTCTCGGGCGGGACATTGACATCGAAAAAGCCGTCACTTTCGACAAACCCTGCTGCTTTTGCCACGTGAAGCGCGGCGGCACGAATTGCAGCTTCATCGTCCCCTGCACGCAGCCTGACAGCGCCGGCATGCGCCGCCAGATCGGCAGCGTTCTGAAGATTGCGCTGCGTCATGTAATAATATCCGGTTTCCGCACCCAGCCCGAGCCCAAGTGTCAGTACCGGCATCAAAAGCGCGGCCATGATCGCAATGCCACCGCTGCAATCGCGACCAAACTGACGAATGAATTTCGCCCTTGGATCGGGACGCGCTGCCCGACCTGTCTCAGCAGATAATGTGCAAGTCTCGGTTATTTTTTGCCCTGGCATGTCAATTCATCCCTCATCAGCCATTCATGATCTGAATAGCGGCTGGTGTGATTACCACGGCAAAGAGGACCGGCAGAAAAAACAGGATCATCGGAACCGTCAACTTTGGTGGTAAGGAGGCTGCTTTTTTCTCTGCTTCACTCATCCGCGCGGTACGGCTTTCCTGCGCAAGCACGCGCAATGCATGCCCCAGTGACGTGCCGTATTTTTCGGACTGCATCAGACCGGATACAACGGATTTTACACTATCAAGATTGGTTCGTTTTCCAAGGTTTTCATAGGCTGTGCGGCGATCGGATAAGAATGACAATTCCGCTGTGGTCAGTGATAGCTCTTCTGCGAGCTCTTTTGATTGGTTACCGATCTCATCTGCGACCTTTCGAAAAGCATGTTCGCTGCTCATGCCCGATTCAACACAGATCAAAAGCAGATCAAGTGCGTCCGGCCATGTGCGCCTGATAGATTGTTGCCGCTTTGCGATACAGTTTTTCACATAGATCGCTGGAAGGTAATATCCAAACAGGCCAGAAACAAAAATGATCGCAATGATGGCCGCGAAAGGAATTTCAGGCTTTATAACAACCAGCAAGTAAAATGCCGTCAATCCCAGCAATAAAAGTGGCATCAGCAGACGCATCGCGAGAAAGGTAATGATGGGCGCACGCCCTCTGAACCCTGCTGACCTGAGCAGTTGAACAGTTGCGCCGTCCTCAAGTTTTCGCGCCAGGTTAAATCGTTCGACGATAACGGCCAGGATTTGACTTGGCTCACTCAGAAGCAAAAGACGTGGTTTTCCAGTGCTGGATTTTCCTTTTTTCCGCAGCCTGTCCTTGTCCGAAACATCGACAATCTGCTGCATCCGTGTTGTGATGATGTCACCCTTCAGATACGGCCAGCCAAGAGCGATCACAGTGCAGAAAAAAGCCAGCGCTGTCATGACGACGACAACCATGTCTTTGTTGTTTGTGAGAATGTTCAAAATCATCACAACATTCCTAAAAATCAAAGTTGATCATTTTTCGCATGATCAGCACGCCGATCAGCATCCAGACCGCAGCGACGACTAAAACCACATTGCCGGTCGTCGTATTGAAAAGCAGGGAAATATAGTCCGGGCTGGTCAGAAACAGCAGGAACGCCACAATTGGCGGGAGAGAGCCGATAATCCCCGCAGAAGCTTTTGCTTCGGAACTCATTGCCTTGATCTTTCCGCGCATCTTTTTGCGTTCACGCAACACGGTGGAAAGGTTGCCAAGTGCTTCTGTCAGGTTCCCACCAGACCGGCTTTGGATCGTAATGACAATCGACAGAAAGTTCGTCTCTGGCAGTGGAACCCGCTCTGCCAAACGCTGCACGGCTTCCTGGACAGGCACGCCAAGTGTTTGATCATCGACCACGGACTTGAACTCGCTGCGGACCGGTTCTTGCCCCTCAAAGGCGACCACCCGGATGCAGTCTCCCAGCGGCATGCCGGATTTCACACCCCGGACAATGACGTCAATTGCATCAGGAAATTGCACGCCGAACTCTTTCAATTTTCGGTTACGGCGAAGACGCAGGTATGATTGCGGAAGAAGGCCTGCACCGAGCATAGCAAAGGCACAGGCCAAAATCGCCTGCATGCCAAAACCAAGCCGAAACAAGGCAAATAGCAGGAAGGCCGTCGCGACGCACAGCCCATAATATAAAGCGTTTGACCAAGTCAGGTCTGCCTCTCTCAACCGACTTTGAAGGCTTTTGCGAGACCGGCTTTTTGCCTGGGCTCTCTGTTTCTCTTCGATGGCCTTCAACGTATCTTCGACAGATCGTTGGCGCCGCATCCCGCTGGCCGCGCCGTGCGTTGCCGTGGGCGAACTGCCGTCGCCCAACACTAGGCGCATGCGCCGTTTCGTATTCGCAAGATGCGCGAGCTGAGGTTGAAGAACAGCAAAAAGGACGCCGCCGACAAAAATGCTGGCCAGCAAGAACGTCAAAAGAAGGTTCAGATTTTGTGACATATTTTGACCTCACCCTTTCGTCTGGACCTTCGATCAGTCCGCTATTTCTGCCGCCTCCAGCGCGGCAGCCAATCGTTTTTCTTCGCCGTAGTATCGTGCTTTTTCCCAGAATGCGGGGCGGCCAATCCCGGTTGAGCGATGCCGGCCGATGATATTGCCGCGCGCATCCTCACCCGTCATATCGTAGATGAACAGATCCTGGGTGATGGGCACTTCGCCCTCCATCCCGATGACTTCGGTAATATGTGTGATCCGCCGTGACCCGTCGCGCAGACGCGCCGCCTGCACGATGATGTCGATCGAGCTGACGGCCATCTCGCGGATAGTCTTCATGGGAAGCGAATAGCCCCCCATTGTGATCATCGATTCAATCCGCGACAAAGCCTCGCGTGGGCTGTTCGCATGGAGCGTCCCCATAGATCCGTCATGGCCGGTGTTCATTGCCTGCAACAGGTCGAAAGCCTCTGGTCCACGCACCTCGCCCACGATGATACGCTCCGGGCGCATGCGCAGACAGTTTTTCACCAGATGCCGCATGGTGATCTCACCAATACCTTCAATGTTGGGTGGTCTGGTTTCCAGTCGCACCACATGCGGCTGTTGCAGCTGCAGTTCAGCTGAATCTTCACAGGTAATGATCCGCTCATCGGGTTCGACATAACGCGTCAGGCAGTTGAGCAATGTCGTCTTGCCGGAACCTGTGCCCCCGGAAATGATCACGTTGCAGCGGACACGCCCGATGATTTTCAGAATTTCTGCGCCTTCATGGGTGATCGCGCCAAAGTCGACAAGCTGATCAAGCGTCAGCTTATCCTTCTTGAAGCGTCTGATTGTTAAGGTCGGCCCTTCAAGCGCAAGTGGCGGTGCGATGACATTCACCCGGCTGCCGTCAGGTAACCGCGCGTCGCAGATCGGACTGGATTCATCCACGCGACGTCCGACCTGGCTGACAATCCGTTGGCAGACGTTAAGAAGCTGGGTGTTGTCGCGAAACCGGATATCGGTCTGGATGACTTTGCCTGCGACTTCGATGAAGATGAAATTGTCGCCGTTGACCATGATATCGGCAATATCGTCGCGCGCCAACAATGGCTCTAGCGGGCCGTAGCCAAGGACGTCATTGCAAATGTCATCGATCAGTTCATCCTGAACGGCGGTGGATATGACCGCCTTTTTGACTGCCAGAATATCATTCGCAATACTGCCGATTTCGATACGCGCCTGCTCGGGGTCCAAGGTCGTCAGCTGCGCGACATCAATGGATTCCAGAAGCGCCGCGAACAGCTCTTTTTTCAGGTCATAATAGGCTTTGGCTTTTTGCGGTTCTGCAGCACGCTTTTCCTGCTTTGGTGATGCGACAGGTTCACGGTTCTCTGCCACAATGGTCAGCTCGGGTGCATCCGGTTTTTTTTCGACGACCGTTGGTTTGAATTCGCTTCTCTTTCCGAACATACCCTGTTTCCTTGCAATGGCCGTGAGGGACCGATCAGTCTGACGCAACAAGACCCAGCTATGGACAGATTATCCCATGAACCGGGCCGTAAGATCAGCTAGCCTCATGGACTGGCCGAATTGGCAGGATCGATGATTGACTGCGCAATAAACGGATTATCGGCGCCAGAAATTGCGAAGACCGATCCCTTTTTTTGCTGACGGAAGGCCCATGACCTGCCGCGCCAATTGGCCCAATATCGGGGTCACCGCCGCCTTCTTTGAAAACTCAGTGATCATCTGTCCATTGTTTGCTGCGGCGCTAAAATTGGCCGGGTCAAATGCCACCTGCGCCGCCAGATTGACTTTCAATGCTGCGGCAAATTTATCTGGCTTGATCTCATTGCGCTTTGGCATCCCGACTTTGTTCAGGACCAACCGTGGCGGCGGATCATTCGGACGCGCCGCTTTGACGAAATCCAACAGGCTGCGCGCATTGCGCAGGCTTGCCAAGTCGGGCTCTGCCACGACGATGATCTCATCAGCGGTTCCCAAGATCGAGCGCACCAAAGGTGACCAGGCATTCGGTAAATCCAGGATGATGTGCGGAAACATTGTCCGGGCAAGTTCCATCATTTTATCGACGATTTCGGCGTCAAGCTCTGTGGCGGTATGTGCCGCTGTCGCACCCGGCAATACGCTGAGATGCGGCCCGTACTTGAACAAGAGACGCTCCAACAACGCACCGTCAAGACGATCCGCTTCTGGAAGCTGATCCGCAAAGCCGATTGGGCAATCAATGTTATAGTTCAGTGCGGCGGTTCCAAACTGAAGATCCATATCCGCCAGAATCGTCGCCGACCCGTTTTGCGACATCGTCCAGGCCAGATTTTGCGCCAGCACCGAAGACCCGACTCCGCCTTTGGTCCCGACAACCGCGCAGACTTTGCCGATACGGACCGCGTTCTTTTCCGGGAAAAACCGCAACACCGTGCCGATGATCGCCAAGGGATCAACTGGGGCAAGCAGATATTCAGCGACACCGCCGTCCATCAACTCGCGATAAAGCGAGATATCATTGGATGTGCCGACCACGATAACCTTGGTCTTTTCGTCACAGACAGGTGCCAGGTCGGCCAATGCCTCGAGCAGGTCTTGTTTCGCGGCATGGCTCTCCAGCAACAAGACATCTGGGGTTGGATTATTGCTGCAAAACGCAATCGCAGCGCCGATGCCCCCCGGCATGACGTCAGTCACGGCACGCTGAAAGCGCCGATCGCGCGCAACTTTCTGCATCGCATCTTCAAGGGTCTCTGTCTCGCAGAACGCATGAATTTTGATATGCGGCGTGCGACCTAAGGGTCTGACACGCGGCTGCGCGACCATGGCATCCGGTGTCAGCAGTAAAGGGGCGTTTTTCATTGTTCGTCCAATCTGCGCTATGGGGCTCGTCCTCCCCGCTGTCAGTCGAGGTTGATCACTTCCAATGCGCCACCGCGATAAATCCTCAGCGTCCGTTTTTCAGCGACAACCACAGTCGAATCCTCGCCATTGTCGGCCATCGCGCGCAAAGCCAGCGAAATGGATCCGGTAACTTCCGCAGCTGTAACGATTTCGACCTCAACAGGGGTCAGTTCAAGCGTGGCTGTCTTGCCAACGACCGCGTCGCTGTTACCGTCAACCATCTGATCAACGGCAAGCACTTTGACGTTCTTGAGGATCACGCCACTGTTGACGATGTTTTGGCCAGAACCGTCCTGCCGACTTGTCGTCAGCAACACATCGACCCGGTCATTGGGCAGAACAAATCCACCAGCACTGTTTTCGGCACTGATCCGCACGGCGACAGCGCGCGTTCCTGACGTCAGCATGACGGAAAGCGCACCGGCGTCGCCCGCAGTGAATTTCGCGTCGGAAAGTGGTTCACCGGCAGTCAGACCACTGCGCACGACCTGACCGTTGAAGTCCTGGATCGCATTTGGGCGCAAATCACGTGTGATGAAGGCTTCATTCAACCCGGCCTTGGGCCAAGGTTGCCAGCGCATCGTTTCGGCATCGACAGGCGTCCCCGATGGCAGATCATTCGTTGCAACAAGCACATCTGTCGTGACCATCGTCGCCGTGCCGTCGGGATAGGCGGATGCCGCAGGCGCTGCGCCGAACCCATCGACAGACATCCACGCGGCACCGCCACCAGCAACGAGAGCGATCAAAAAAATCATGGCGCGGAGCATATTTGTTTCCTCCAGATTGACCGGATGGCGAGGATAGGTTGTGATTGTACGGACTCAGTCACCAAACCTGCAGCGCTGCCATCCAAGGTGTCGAAGCAAAAACCAGTAAAGCTGCTGGCCCGATGGCAACACCATAAGGAACGCGGGTTGATCGCTGGTGAAGATGCGACACCCAGTTCCCCTGCCCTTTCAGACCTTCAGGCAATGGCACCACGCGGTAAAGCAGCAAAGTCAGCGTCAGCAGCGCCCCGAACAAAGACGTCCAGAACAGGAATGCCGGCAGTTGCGGCAGACCCAACCATAATGCCGTCGCGGCCATCAGTTTGACATCCCCGCCGCCCATCCAGCCGCAGGCGAAAGCGCCGAAGGCAAGGCAGAAGACTGCGATAGCAGCCGCCATGCTTGTCGTGATGTCGAGCAGCGAGAGCCCGCTCAAAGGTGCGCAAATCGCATAGCCAAAAAGCAGCACCAGAACGAGTTTGTTCGGGATCCGCATCGTGGTGACATCGCAAATGCTCGCGCTGATCATCATCACCGGAAAAAACAAAAACGGAATAAGGTGAAACGTCGATGCCATAGGCGCAAACCCGTTTGGGAGAGTGCCTGTCGCCGAAACTACATTCGCCGACAGGCAGAGCACTCAGTTAGGTTGGTGTGTTTACGTCGGTCAACTCGGTTGTGATTGTGGTGAAGACGGTTTTCAGTTGCGGCCCAAGCAAAGAAAGCGCCACAACAATAACCACCGACACCAGACCGGCGATCAGACCATATTCAATGGCGGTCGCGCCAGATTCGTCATCTTTGAAGCGGGTGATAAGTTTCTTCATTTGGTATATTCCATTCTCAAGTTGATGAAGGCCGAGCCCGAATGAACGCAAGAGTGAATGTTCGACCGACCGTCCCCGAACTGTCTTTGCGTCGACATCAACATGACCTGTTTCGATAACGCAAATCTACTTAGCCTCATGGGCAGGTCGCTTGGCCAGTCCATGTGACCAAGTAGTTTTCGGCACGGCAGCCCTGTACTGACAGGATAGTGCAATTTGCCAAAGCTGAACGGCTGCAACGCAACGTGCCATTGGAACCGACTGAAAATGACCGAGCAGGTTCAACATCGTGACGACGCCCGCAGAAACAATCGGCCCTTTTTCAAGAGGATCCGGGGCGTCATTCACAACGAAGACGGCGTTTCAGCGGTGGAATTCGCATTGCTTGCGCCAATGTTGGTTTTTGCTCTGCTGGCGATGGTCGATCTTGGTTTCGCGATCTCAGAACGCATGACAATTGGTCATATCCTGCGCGCAGGTGCCCAGAGCGCGACAGAGAATGTCGGCACAACAGCGATTGACCGTATTCTGCGCACGACAGCAGCAGATATGATGGCGGTTGCAGAGCCCGGCACTACGGGCGACGACACATCACTGGCCCTGAGCGTCCAGTTGATTTGTACCTGTGCCACCCAGCCAGGTGTCGGCGTGGCCTGTACGACGACCTGCGCAGGTGACCAGCCTA
Organism: Yoonia sp. 67-2; assembly: GCF_035117555.1. NCBI lineage: Bacteria > Pseudomonadati > Pseudomonadota > Alphaproteobacteria > Rhodobacterales > Paracoccaceae > Yoonia > Yoonia sp. 67-2. The sequence goes on along the minus strand of NZ_JAYKPK010000003.1, from coordinate 55,679 downwards.
CCCAGATATTCTACGCTTTATCGGGGACCAAGACCTACGCAGGCCTGATCCTGCCGCGATTTTCGCAGTCAAAGTCGCTTCAGGTGCAGGTCCGATGAAACAGCATTTCAAACGCCTGAAGCAATCAGAGAATGGCGCAACGGCTATCGAGTTTTCGCTGGTGGCATTGATGGCGATCACCATATTCCTTGGCATCATCGAGTTTGGGCGTGGGCTATATATGCGCAACGAAATGTCCTACGCGGTTGATATCGCGGCGCGCAAAGTCCTGACAAACCCGGTCGTAGGCAATGCCGAACTGGAAACGCTCATCCGTGGCTCAATTACCTTTGGCGGCTCAACCGACTTGGCCGTGAGTTTCGCCACAGAAACGATTGACGGCATACCATTCCGGAAACTTGTCGTCAGCTACCCCGTCACGCTGCTGATTCCTAACCTGACGAACGGCAGTTTCACGTTGCGCATCAATCGCCGCGTTCCACTGACATGATATCAATCTTGCCACATCGCACGGGTTTCACGGCGCTGTGGAAAATCACATTCGAAGGGATCGTAAAGATGACATTTGATAGGGCAGTGCCAGGCAAGACCATCTGTTCAATTCTTTCAGCAATCATCATATGCAATTCGGGCGCTGCGGTGGCCGAACCGATGCCGATTGCATTTTCGGACAGAAGTGCCGGCTACCAAGCCACTGAAAGGTCAAGCAGTCGCGTTCTGGCCGTCATGGTCGACTTTGCCAGTGTCCTGCGGATCGAAGGCAGCATCAGCGCAATTGCGGTCGGGAATTCAGACATTGCCGATGCAAGCCTCGCGGACCCCAATACGCTGATCCTGACCGGCCGGACGGTTGGAACGACCAATCTGATCGCGCTTGACGAATCCGGGGGTGTGATCTTGGATGTGATGGTGCGTGTGGGCGCGCAGAAACCGGGCATGGTGACGGTGCGCCGGGGCACGCAGATCCAGTCAACCGAATGCAATTCGGCCAATTGCGGCACCACGTCAAGTGATGCATTGCCAGAGGTCAGTTCCCTGATACCGGCAGCAGACCGCTAAGGTCACATGGGCGACGCTGCGCTATCGTGGCCGTGGTGCTGCCCGGTCCCCGTGCGTATCATCCCGTCGCTGATCGCAAAATCGCTGCCCCGGATGTCGCGGCTTCGACACGGTTAGAAACGCCCAGTACGCGAAATATTGCAGCGAGGTGAAATTTGATCGTGCCCTCGCTCAGGTTCAGGTCCCGCGCCATGCCCTTGTTGGTTTTGCCAATGACGAGCAGTTCCAGCACCTCGCTCTGACGCGGCGTGAGCAAACTGACAGCGTGGCTTTGCCGGTTTCTCTCGGTCTCTGTCGTCTCAAACAACGGCTGCTCTTCTGGACAGATGGCAAGATCGGGCAGAAACGCTGGTACATAGACCATGCCGTCGAGGATCAAACCAATGGCACGACCAAGTTCGGCCACCCCCAACCCTTTGTGAACAAAGCCATGCAGCCCGACATTCAACGCCATCAGAATATCCTGCCGATCCTGCGAACCAGAAACCACGGCCACGCGCACTGACGGAAAAAAGTCGCGGATCGACCGAAGATTTGCCCAGTTGTTCATACCCGGCATGTTCAGGTCGAACAGTGCAAGTTTCACGTTATCGCTCGGCTTAAGCAGATCAATCGCCGCGTCAAAGGTCGATGTCTCGATCACTTTGCCAAAGCCAAAACGCTGGGTCAGGATGCTTGCCAGTGCAATACGAAAAAACTCGTCGTCGTCCGCTATCAGTGCAGTCTGCCCGCTAAACGATGATGTGCCTTGTTCGTCCAAAATCCTCAGCCCTATCCAGTAGACTACAGATCAACACCTATCACATTTATTGTCGCTGACCTGCAGGCGATTTGTTTCCATTTACTAAACAGTAACAAAATTCACACAAGACTGTCTCAATTTCAAGCGAGCGCGGCCCTGCCATGCGACATCCGGATGATCTGCCCTCCGCATCACTTTCGGCTCAAGAGTCAAGAACTTTACGCACCTTCAACGACAGCTCAGACCGCCGGTAAGGTTTGCTCAAAAGTTCGACACCGTCGTCAAGCCGCCCATGATGGACGATGGCATTCTCGGAATAACCCGACGTGTACAGTACTTTAAGACTAGGCCGGATCGTTAGCGCAGCATCAGCAATCTGGCGTCCATTCATTCCACCCGGCAGGATGATATCAGTGAGAAGCAGATCAATATCTGCGCGGTCCCGCAAGATGGCCAATGCAGGCGCACCTGCGGATGCTGTGATGACATCATAACCCATATCCGCCAGTTGCGCGACGAGTTGCTGCAAGATCAGCATGTCGTCCTCCACAACGAGGATGGTTTCCTGCCCTCGCAAAACCTGACTGTTTTCCGTTGTAGCCCCTGATGCCGGCGCTTGGCCACAAAATCGTGGAAAATACATCTTGATCGTCGTGCCTTGAGAGATTTCCGAGTAAACCTTGATGTGGCCTTTCGATTGTTTCACAAAACCATGGACCATACTCAGTCCCAGCCCGGTGCCTTTGCCCACACCCTTGGTCGTGAAAAACGGCTCAAACACCCGTTCCATTTGCGCCTTCGAAATGCCGTTTCCAGTGTCACTGATCGTGACGACAATATACTCGCCGGGCGTTACCCCGAGTTCATTGCACACGAAACTATCTTCCAAGGTGCAATTAGCGGTTTCGATGGTCAGATAACCGCCATTGGGCATTGCATCACGTGAATTGACGGTCAGGTTCAGCATGGCGGTTTCAAGCTGGGCAAGGTCAAGCTCTGACGACCACAGGTTCTTGGCCAGAACGACTTTGATGTCGATATTTTCGCCCAAGGTGCGGCGCAGCATATCCTGAATACCTGTGATCACCGCATTCACATCCAAGGTCTGAGGTCGCAGCGCCTGTTTGCACGAAAACGCCAAAAGCCGGTTTGTCAATTCGGCCGCGAGATCTGCAGCAGTTGCACAGATGTCGGCATATTGCCGTAATGGATGCCCCTCTTCGAGCTCTTCCTGAAGCACCTCCGTACTACCGACAATGACTGTCAAAAGGTTGTTGAAATCATGCGCGACACCGCCGGTAATTTGGCCGACTGCCTCTAGTTTTTGCGATTGCCGCAACTGGCCCTCTATCGCCAACCGTTCCGATATGTCTGACATGCTGCCAAGTATCCGGACGGCGCGGCCTCTGTCGTCACAGATCAGAAAACAATGAGCTTCTACATCCGCCCAACTTCCGTCAGCCCTGCGGAAACGGTAGCGTTCATGAATTGCGCTGATCGCTCCGCGCAGCAATCTGTCAAGCAATCCGTCGACACGCCGCTGATCGTCAGGATGCACATGCACGCGCCAGACCGACCGCAGATTGTCTTGCGGGTCTGACGGTGGCCCGAACTGCTTGGTCATGCCATCGCTCCACCACAGCTGACCTGCGATAATATCCCATTCCCAAGCAGCATTGCCCGTTGCTTCGGCAAGCAGGCGGAACCGTGTTTCGGATATGCGCAACGCCTCTTCCGTGCGCCTGCGATCCGTGATGTCACGCTGAACCGCCACGAAATGTGTTGTTGCACCAGCCTCATTCGCAAGCGGCACAATGTCCAGTTCCAGCCAATATTCCCGACCGTTCTTGGTGTAGTTGATAAGCTCTGCACGCACCGATCTGGAGGCCCGCAAAGCCGTTCGGATCCGGTTTAATTCGGAGCGTTGCGACTTTGGGCCCTGCAACATCCGGGGCGACTGACCGATCGCCTCTTCCCGGCTAAACCCGGTGATGCGTTCGAAAGCATCATTGACAAAGACGATCCTGTCTTTGTCGCGATCAGTGAAATCCTCGGCTTCGGTAATCAGTACGATATCGTTGATCTGCGCCACCGCCGCCCCCAGTAGCCGCAACTTTTCTTCGCGGCGCCGTTCTTCGGAAATGTCTGAAAAATATACCGCCAGCCCGGCAGGTGTCGGATGCGCGCTGACCCGGAATGTGATTTCAAGTGGCGCAAAGAATTGCTCAAACCTTGCGGTTTGTCTGGTTTCCACTGCACGTCTGTATTCTATCTCAAAGGCAGTTCCGCGCGCTTCCGGAAATTCATCGAATACGTCGCGACCCAGCAACTCGTCACGTTTGCGCTTCAGCAGCAATTCAGCCTTGCTGTTCAGATAGGTGAATCGAAAATCCGGATCGAGTGTAAAGAATGCATCACCGATGTTTTCCAATGTCTCGACAAGCCGTCTGCTGGCTTCGCCAGCTTTGCGCTGCGCCGCGGTCAGTTCTGATATATCCTGCATCGCGCCCTGCACGGCAATGATCTTGCCCGTCGCATCCCGGACCGGCACGCCCATCGACCGGACCCTGATCCGATTGCCTTTTGCTGTGATCAGATCGCGGACATTATCAAAGGGAATGCCGTGTTCTGCACAGGCGTCAAAGACCGCACGCGCAGAAACATGCTCTTCGGGCGCGAAAAAATTGATACCCCCGATAAACGTCGGGCGCGTGCCGGGTGGCAGTTCGTGAATGGCGGCCACGCCATCTGTCCACGACACCTCTTGGTCGGCAAGCGAAACGTACCAGCCGCCCAGCTTGACGGCCCGCCCGGCAATTTCCAACAGCCGCTCGGACTGGTCAGCCCGCTTGCGCACCGCGACAAGTTCAGAGATATCTTGAAAAGAGCCATGCAGGGCAATGATTTTCCCAGCCTCGTTGCGCTCTGCTTCGCCTGTCGTGCGCACTGACAGGTCGCGTCCTTTTGCGGTTCTGATCTTGAATATCTCGTTGAAGGATTTTCCGTCTTGCAGGCAGGCTTCGAACTGCCGAGCAATCCGATCACGATCCTCTGGCACATAATAGTCAATTCCTCCCGCGAGTGTGGGCGAAAATCCATCCGGTTCATCGTGAATACGTGCTGTCTGCGGCGACCATTGCAACCGGTCCGCCAGCACATCATAGCGCCAGGCCCCAAAATTTGCCGAAGTTCCGGCGATTTCAAGCATCCGCTTTGACCGCGCAAGCGCATTCGCCGCCGCAACGCTTTCCGTAATGTCCTGCACCACGCCGCGGATCACAGGCCGATCATCCAGCCTGCTTAACTCGCCCATCCCTTGGATATGAACGACGCGACCGTCGGAATGTTCAACCATATGCGCAAATGAAAAACTTGTGTCCCCCGAGGCCATGAACAGGTCCAGATTGCCACGGATGTCGGCACGGTCATCCGGATGGACCAGCGCAATGAAGTCCTGCAACTTATGCCCAAACCGGCTTGGGGTCGTGCCATACATGCCATAGACATTCCCGGACCATTCCAGCCTGTCTTCGGTCACAAAATAGTCCCAGGTCCCAGTGCCCAAAAGACGCTGCGTGCTGCGCAGCCTTGTGGCCAGTTCGGCAAGGTACAGGTTTTCGGTTTTCAACTCTCTTGTATGTGCGACAAGATCAATCTTCGCGCGTTCCGGCGTCAGCACGTCGAACGTTGCGCTGTTTAATCCGGCGGCGTCAACGGCTTCTGTCACATCCTGCATTCGCATAATGAGGTGCAGGATTCGATTGTCGGGGCCCGCCAAGGGCGTGCTGGACACCGCCCAAATCTGCACCTCATCATGCGGCAGAAGAAAACTCTGGAATTCAAGCAGGTCCGGTTTGCCGGTCGCGACCACACGGTCAAAGGACCCGCGCAATTTGGCATATTCTTGATCATCGGGTTGCAGGGGCAGCGCCGCAAAAAGATCGTGACCCACGACATCATGCCGATGACGCGCAAGTGCCGCAAGATAGGCGTCACTGACGGCAACAACGTCATAACTCTCGGGCGAGAAAACAAGAAACATGCCCGGAACGGAATCGAACATAATCTGAAATTGCCGCGCAAGCCGGTCGCTGGACTGGCGCGCCGCTTCTTCGCGCGCTTGCGCCTCGCGCGCGGATTGTTCTGCGACGACAAAGCGCGACACGTCGCGCGATGCGATAAGTTCGGCGCGCTGCCCTTCATAGGTTATGGTGTGGCCGGTGATGTCGACGTAGATGATCTTTCCGCATTTAAGCCGATGCCGCCAGACCCCGGCTTCGTCGCGCCCTTCCGTGACGGCCGCGACATTTGCATCCAGCGCAGCGCGATCTTCATCCGGGCGGATATCTGCAATCGTCATCGCAAGGAATTCTTCACGAGAGTAGCCGTATTTGACGATGGCGGCATTGTTGACAGTCAGGAAACGCAGCGTGTCCAGCTGATAGACCCACATCGGATCGGGATGAGAAAGGAAAATGCTGTCGCCGCTGAAATTCAATCCCATGTCCTTAAAAATGCAAGGCTCACGCGCGTCAGTCGCATCCTGCAAGAATGGTGCCGCGTCCTGCCGCCTAACCGAAAACCGACATATAATGAGGTTGACCGCTTTCCATTCTGTTTTCAAGAAAGATCAGTTATCTTAGTCGATGTCCCTTAGCTGCGCTTTTTGCGGTCCGCCTGACGTGGCTGAAGCTCACGGGCGCGCGTGAACCAGCCGCTTTCTGACGCTGCCGAGGCGGTGCAGATGATCGTTTCGAAATCGCGCAAGACGAAGCGTATCGCCGCAGAACATCTCGCGTTGCATCTCTACCTTGTGTATTGTGGCGGAAATGACAAAGGCGCATGCCCGCCGCGCTATTGCAGCCTAAAACCTTCGGCTCAAACCCTGCGCCCCGGCCATGCCAAACCGCCAGGGCAAATCCTGCCCACGTGAAATGCCGATGCGCGGACCTGTCAAAATCTCCGGAGCTGGGCCGTCTACTGGTTGCAGCAGCAGACCTTCACCATCAAAAGGACGGCCATCGTCAGTCATCTGCACGTCCAATGCCTGACCCAAGCGCCCCGGCCCCGCACAAAGCGGGCCGGACGGGCGGCGCTGGCGCATCATATCAAGGCCGATCTCAGGACGTATCGCACGGATCAAAACGGCTTCGCCAGGGCGGCCGACAACGTTCAGGCACAGATGGATGCCATAGGATCGATAGACATAGGCGTGGCCGGGCGGGCCAAACATCGCGCGGTTGCGCGACGTCGGGCCACGAAAACTATGCGACGCGGGATCGTTTTGGGCATAGGCCTCGGTCTCGATAATCGTGCCACCAGTGCCACGCACGACAAGACGTACCCCGATCAAGGACCGCGCTAAAGTACAGACGTCAAGATCGGCGTCAAACAGAGGTGGTATTGTCAAATTACGCCCATTTCTCGAAAGATCGGCTCCAGTGGAGAGCTTATGCCTAGCTGATCGTTGTTCGACATGAAATGGCGACAACTCCCACCGGACTGGTTTTCCGGGACACAAAAGTCAGGACCATTTCAACGCTTTCCATGAAGATCTCGCAGATCAGAGGAACCTCCGCTCATGGACAAAATCCGCGCCCAAAGCATGACAAGCGCCACAACAAATCATGTAGGGATGCTGGATGTCTGGCGCAGGATTGCGACAAAATATGGCAGAGGCTCGCAGGGCTTCCACCCTGCAATCGCCCCCCCAGCAACCGCCCATACCGGCGTTGGCCGTCAATGGTTTGGACTGTGAAAAATCAGGCCATAGCGTCAATTTTTGATCATGCGCGTCCGGCCAAAAAAATACCGCTGAATTGGTAGATATAAGTCCAAATATCCGCTTCGGTTGATTTTCTTGAATAACACTATAGGTATCCGACCATCAACAAATAAGGAGTTAGGATGACCGAACAAAATTCGGACAAAGGATATGTTGCTATTTTTGGTTGGAGCTTGCGTTGCATTGACGCGCTTGAGAAATTCGACCGCCGGTATGTGATTGTTGCTCCCGCCTGGGCCGAGGCCTATGCGGTCGAGCATGACATACCTTTCATCTCATGGGATTTCGAACGGCTGAATGACCGTTCTTTCGAACTTGCCACAACCCTTAACGATATGGGCGTGGATGTCGCCATCCCCCTGTTTGAAGAAACCGTCGAATGGGCGGGTGCCGTGAACTCGGTCCTGATGAAGAACCCGCGCTTGCTGGGCCAATCCATGCTGTTTCGCGATAAATCACTGATGAAACGCCGTGCCCAACTGGGTGGCATCCGCGTTGGCATTTTTGAAGAAGCGATGGATCAGGCCGACGTCACCCGCTTTCTTCGGCGCGTCAACCAGACGCTGTTGAAGCTGGATGGCGACCCCAATGACCCGATCCATTTCAAGGCCTTCGACAAGGCTGGCTGTCTGGGGCACCGGGTAATCCGCACGGCGGATGACGTCGCTTCGATCTCGGACGATGAATTCCCTGCCCTTTTGGAAAGCCATCTGGATGGATGGGAATTCGCAGTCGAGGCTTGGATCAAAGATGGTAAGATCCAATTTCTGAACATTTCGGAATATGTCACATTGGGCTATTCTGTCTTCGTCCCGGCCACCCCTGAATTGGAAAAATGGCGTGGCCGCATCACACAGGAAATCGAAAAATTAATCGAGGTTTTCGATATCGATTTCGGCTTCATTCATCCGGAATATTTCGTCACCTCAGACGGGACCATGAATTTCGGCGAGGTCGCTTATCGTCCGCCAGGGTTCAATGTCTTTGAACTGCTGGAACGGGCCTATGGCTTCAATGCCTATCAGGCGATGGTGATGGTGTTCGACCCCAAGACGACGCAGGAAGAGCTTGATGCTTTCTTCCCGACCGAGGTCGTGGATGCCAAAGGCCACGCAGGTTGCTTTGGCGTCTACCCGCGCCGCCGCGTGGTCAGCAATCTGGAGATCCCTGCAGAGACGGAAAATCATCCCTATTTCGACTTTCACGAGCTGAACCCGCCGCATGCCCAGAAGGTCACCAAGCGAACGGCCTTCGGAACGCATTGGGGGCTGGTCTATTTCTTTGGCGAGGATGCCGTCGAAATGCGCGACCTGCTGAAAGCCCAAGAAGAGCTGGATTTCTACCTCTGACAGGCATGCCCGGCTGCCGTGACACCACCAGATGGGCGCATCCTTGCGCCCATCCCCCTTGGTTTGGTCGCAGACTTGCATCAACGGCTGGCGGCAGTCACCATGCCCGAGCCACATAAGAAAAGGGCGACATCGTGATCGAGGCGAAAAACACTTCATCCAGTCAGGCTACGGGCCATTTGCAAACACTTCTTGACCGGCTGGACCGGCAGGTCACTCAGTTGAACGGCGCATCGCGGGTCGGCAAGACCGATCACGCCTTGCGCGTGCTTGAAGTGGCGCGCCGCGTGCTGGAACAGCAGGATGGTTTGCCCGCACTTTGCCAGCGCGCAGGTGTTATGGACAAGGCTGGTCTGTTTTCCGGCACGGATTGGGCCAGCCCTGATACGCTCCAGCCGGGCCTTGTCAAACATACGTTGACCCATGCCGCGCCAGCCACAATCACGTTGGAGGCGATGAGCCTGCTGCGGTTTCTGGTCATCGCGATTGACGATCATACCCATCCCGACGTGCCGCCTGCACAGGCAAAGCAGTTTCTGACGCAGGTTCTGGCGCTGAACATGGACCGTCTGCTGGGACAGGCCGCGGACGAGGCACAGCGCAATGCGCAGGGGCCGCTGACACCAGCGATTGACCGGCTGATGCGCTATCTGATGCAGGAAATCGGGCCTGATGGCCTCTTGGATCATCTGATTGACGAGATATGGCGCATCATGGCGCAGCGTCCTTTGCAGGTCGATCACGTCAAGGCGATGGTCGTCCAGATCGCCCAAGCCTTGCAAAGCGGCAGCGCCAGCACCGCCGATGCCCAGCGCGGTGCGGACAGGCTGATCAGCGCACTGTTCGGCCCGACCAGCTTGTGTCGGGATGATCCGGGCATTCCCGCCTATCTTGACAGCCTTTCCCGCGCGGACGAACGCGCCATTCAGGACGAGGCTTATGCGTTGGCCCGCGCCATGCATGACACCGGCCTTGTGTCGGACTATCACGCGGCATTCCTGCGGTGGACGCTGGATGCCGATCAGGCGCGGATGCTCCCGCATGCTTTGGGTCTGTCCACCACCGGGCTTGACGCATTGCGTTGTTATGAACCGTTGGTCTGCGCCATGGTCGGTGCCGCCGTCCACCCCGGCACAGCACAGGCAGTGTATGGTCTGGCGCTGATGCTGGAACGCGGCATCCTATATTCTCCGCCGATTGCACCCTCATTGTGGCGGCTTCTGGAAACACCGCTGAGCGCGGATTGCATCGCCACTTTGGCCGCCGCTTGCGGCAAAGCGCTGCCAGCGAAAACGCATCTGGTCGCGGGGGTGATGATGCTCTTGGGCCAGCCTCTTGGGGTCGGTCAGGGCAATAACCCCACCTGCCAATCGGCGCGCGCCATGTCGATGTGGGCGCTGAATGATCCTGATTTCCTGCTCTGGCTGATCGCGCAGGTCACCCGCGGTGACCGGCTGATGCTGCATTTCGAAGGCGAACCGCTGGATACCGCGACCTTGCCGCCCGGCCTTGCCACATCGACGCTGCTGGATGCGGACCCGGTCTCGGTCCTGTTGGTGCCGCATCTCGACCGCGCCTATGCCGAGATGGGCCGCCGTTGCATCGGCAGGCCTGAGGATCCACACCGCTGGATCAACCCGGAATTACATGGTTGGTGGGTCGGGCGCGATTTTCACATCGCCGTCGATGTCCGCACCGGCGATCTGCAGGATTACGAAGGGTTTCTGCGGGCGTTCCACGCCTCTTATCACCCACAGCATAACGGCAACCAGCCGGTGATCCATCCGCAACCTGCCGGGATTGCTGTCACCGATGCCACCGGCACCTTTGTCGGTTGGCATGCGATCACGCTGATCCGGGTCGGATTGGACCCCGAAGGCCAGATGCGGGTCTATTTCTTCAACCCCAATAATGACAGTGGGCAGGATTGGGGGCATGGAATCGTCGTGTCGACCATGGGCTGCGGGGAAAGGTTCGGCGAAGGCTCGCTGCCCTTCGCGGATTTCGCAGCGCGACTGTACCTGTTCCATGATGACGGGCTGCCGCCGCTTGCGCCGGTGCCGGTACCAGATGACCAGATCGTGCAGATCGCCGCGATGGGGCGCAAAAGCTGGGCTGTCGGGCGCGGCGATGTCGTATTGGACCGCTGACCTATCCAGCCATTACTGCGGCGAGGCTTGCCGCCGCGACGTGGCACGGACCTGCAATTGATCCAGCGCATCTGCGTTGTCGCGACCCCAGTCGTAGACCAGATCAACCAGCCCGACAAAGCGCTGGCCAAGCGGTGTCAGGCTATATTCCACTGCAGGCGGGACGGTGCCTTTGACGTCGCGGTCGATCAGGCCGCTCTGCTCCATCTCGCGCAGGGTCTGGACCAGCATCTTCTTGGAAATTCCCGGCAGGCTGCGTTGCAACACCCCTGTGCGCGCCCGCCCGTCGTGCAGGGCATGGAGCGTGTGCAGGATCATGCTGGTCCATTTTGTCGAAAAGATATCAAGCACGCGGCGCGGCGCGCAATCTTCCCGCCATTCCCATTCATCGCTGCTGGATGCCATGGTGGTTACCTTTAGGTGACTATGTCCCAGTTTGGTGCCGTCTACACGACAGGCCGCTGAATGCATAGATGCGATGTTCAAAGATGAATTGGAGAATGACATGACGAAGCGCGCATTGGTGGTTGGTGCCACCGGCATTCAGGGCAGCGCCACAGCCGAGAGATTGGTTGCCGAAGGCTGGCAGGTCTTTGGCCTCGCCCGGAACCCCGGACAGCAGGATGGTGTAACGCCTGTCGCTGCGGATCTGCTTGATCCTGATGCACTCTCTGCGGCACTCAGCGGGATCGATCCAACGCATGTCATTCTGACCACATGGCTGCGCAAGGACAGCGAGGCGGAAAACGTTCGCGTCAATGCCGCGATGATCCGCAATCTGTTGGATGCTTTGCGTCCATCCGGCACGGTCGCGCATGTGGCGCTGGTGACCGGCCTCAAACACTACCTCGGCCCGTTCGAAGCCTATGGCAAAGGCACCCTGCCCCAGACGCCCTTTCGCGAAGAACAGGGTCGGCTGGAGGTGGAAAATTTCTATTACGCGCAAGAGGATGAGGTTTTCGCCGCAGCCGCGCGCGATGGTTTCGGGTGGAGCGTGCATCGCCCGCATACGGTCATTGGCAAAGCCATCGGCAATGCAATGAACATGGGCACCACATTGGCGGTCTATGCCACGATCTGTCGCGAGACGGGGCGCCCGTTCCGGTTTCCCGGATCAGCCATGCAATGGGACAGCCTGACCGACATGACCGACGCCCGCCAGCTTGCCGCGCAAGTTATTTGGGCCGCGGCGACCCCGGCCGCCCGCAATCAGGACTTCAACGTGGTCAACGGCGATATCTTCCGCTGGAGCTGGATGTGGACCCGCATCGCCGATTGGTTCGGGATCGAGGCTGAAACCTTCGACGGCACCCTGCGCCCGCTCGACCAGCAGATGGCAGAGGACGCGACAATCTGGGCCGAGATCGCGGACCGCCACGGGCTGGCAGAACGCGACTTGGGAAGACTTGTCTCACCATGGCACACTGACGCTGATCTGGGCCGCCCGATCGAGGTGGTGACCGATATGTCCAAAAGCCGCCGTTTAGGCTTTATCGGATATGTTGCAACAGATGATGCGTTCTTCGACCTTTTCGCGCGCCTGCGAGATGACAAAATCATTCCAGATTTTTGAAATCATTAAGATCAAGCAACGGGGTCGCGAACAACCGACCCCGTTGCGAACACGGCAATCACGTCTCTGCAATCATCGTATCTGCCAGCCTCAGCGCCAATAGTATACAAATCAGCCCCCGATCAGATCGCCCCCGTTCGGATGCAGCACTTGTCCGGTCATGTAGGATGAATCCGCACAGGCCAGAAACAGCATCGACGGCGCGACCTCGTTCGGCTGACCGGCGCGTCCCAATGGGGCGGATTCGCCAAAGTCGTCGACCTTGTCTGGCGGAAAGGATGCAGGGATCAACGGTGTCCAGATTGGGCCCGGCGCGACCCCATTCACCCGGATGCCATCCCCGGCCAAGGCGCTCGACAGGGCACGCACGAATGACACGATGGCGCCTTTGGTCGCGGAATAATCGATCAGCAGATCCTGACCGCGATAGGCTGTCACCGATGTGGTGCAGATGATGGACGCCCCGCGCGACAGATGCGGCATCGCGGCCTGCGCCATGAAGAAGGTGCCGCCGACATTTGTGCGGAAGGTGCGGAAAAGCTGCTCTTGTGAAATATCGGTGAAACTGTCCTGCGCATGTTGCTCGGCGGCATTGTTCACCAGAACATCAAGTCGCCCGAATTCCTGCATCGTGCGCGCGACGGCATCTTCACAAAAGCTTTTCTCGCCCACATCGCCGGGGATCAGCAGGGCCTGCCCGCCCTCGGCCTCGACCAAAGCGCGCGTTTCTTCCGCGTCGCTGTCTTCATCAAGGTAGATCAGCGCAAGCTTTGCACCTTCACGTGCGAACAGAATGGCCGTGGACCGTCCGATGCCGGAATCGCCGCCTGTGATGATGGCGACCTTGCCCTGCAAGCGGCCCGAACCGGGGAAGTGCGGCGTATGGTCGGCAGTCGGGTCCAGCCTGCTTTCAATTCCGGGCTGGCGATCTTTCGTTTCCATCGTATCAAGGTCGTCAGGTTTCATAATCTGGTCCTTTCGCAGTGACGCAAGCAATCCATCCAGATCGGGTGGATGATTACCTCGTCAACGCCGGATCGCGGCAAGCGTTCCGAAAGGCGATGGCCAGATTTTCAGAACAGGCTCAATCCCCGCGAAGGGCGGGCAATCCCACGCCGGTCGCGTCAAACCCGCCATCCACAGCGATGACCTGCCCGGTGACATAGCTGGCGCGTTTCGAACAGAGAAAGACGATGACCTCGCCAATTTCACGCTCGGTGCCATAGCGGTTCAGCGGGATCGCGTCATGATAGGCTGCGCGGATCGCAGGCGTATGCACGGCCAGCGCCAGTTTCGTATCCACCGGACCCGGCGCCACACAATTGGCCCGGACGCCCCATTCGCCCAGTTCAGCGGCCTGCTGTTTTGTCAAATGAATGACAGCGGCCTTCGACGTGCCATAGGCGACGCGCAACGTGCTGGCCCGCAGGCCCGAGATCGAGGCGATATTCACAATCGCCCCTTGGCTGGCCTTCAGATGTGGCGCAGCCGCCTGAGAGGTCAGGAACACCCCGTCCAGATTGACCTCCATGACACTGCGCCAGATTGCCAGATCAGTGTCCCCCAAAGGCCGGAAATCAGCGACACCCGCGTTATTGACCAAGGCATCAATGCGCCCAAAGCGGTCCAGCACCGATGCAATCATGGCGTCGATCTGATTCGGCTGTGACACATCGCAGGCAATCGGGATAACATCCTGCAAACCCTCCGCCGCGTCCATCAACGCCTCTGCGTCGCGGTCGACCATCGCGACCTGCCAGCCTTCTGCCAAAAAAAGCTGCGTGGTCGCCAGACCGATGCCACGCGCGGCCCCAGTCACGATGGCTGTCTGCTTATCCATATCTTTCCCTTTCCATGCGTCAGCGCAGCCAATCGACCAGCACCAGTGACATCTGCGGCACCATGGCCACGACGATAATGCCGATCAGGCTGGCCAACAGGAATGGCATCGTGCCCCATGCAACCCGTTCGATACTCAGTTTCGTGATATTGGCGGCGACATAAAGATTGATCCCCACCGGCGGCGTGATCAACCCGATGGCCAGATTGACCATGACAAGCACACCAAACCAGACCGGGTCCCAGCCCATTTCGCGCGCCACCGGCAGAAAGATCGGCAAAGCGATGAACATCACGGTCACCGGGTCCATGAACATGCCCGCGATCAGCAGGATCACCATGATGACCAGCAGGATGACCCAGCCATTATCACTCAGCCCAAGAAGGGCCGTCGAATAACTGCCAACCAGATCATCCACCGTCACAACCCAGCCGAACAGGCTTGCATAGGCCACGATCAACATCACCACGGCAGATGACGCCGCCGCCGTGCCAAGCGCATCATAAAGGACCCCGATATTCAGCGTCCGGTAAGCGAAAGCGCCGACCAGCAAGGCATAGACCGTGGCGACAATGGCCGCCTCTGTCGGGGTGAAGATGCCGGAATATATGCCGCCCAGAATAACGACCGGTGTCATCAACCCCCAAAAACTGTCCCGGAACGATTGCCAAAGCGCATCGCGCCGTGTCGTATCCGCGTAGGGGGCGGGGCTGAGCGCGTGCAGGCTAGATGCGGTGTTCCGCCGCCGCGCAAAAGGCAGGACGGCCAACATGGTTAGCGCCATGAAAATACCGGGAATGATCGCCGCAATAAACAACCGCGAGATCGAGGTTTCCGCAATCACACCATAGATCACCAACCCAATGGACGGCGGAATCACGATGGAAAACGCCGCCCCCGTGACCACCAGCCCGGCGGCAAAGGCGCGGTCATACCCGTCTTCCTCCATCCCTTTGATGATCATCGGCCCGATGGCGGCGACTGACGCGGGGCCAGACCCGCTGACCGCACCCCAGAACAGGCAGACGACCGTGCCGACCATACCCATGCCGCCCGGCAAGCCACCCACCGCAACGCGGAAAAAACGGATCATTCGTTCGGCAATGCCAAGGCTGCCCATCAAGGTGCCTGCCAGAATGAAAAACGGGATCGCCAGAAGCGAGAATTTGGTGATCCCTGTCGCGATCAGATCACCCGCCAGATCAAGTCCGAACCCTATCTTCCACATCGCGTAGAGTGCTGAAAGCCCTAGTGCAAAAGCCACCGGCACCCGCACGGCCATCAGCAGGAAGAACACCACGATCATCTGTGTGCCTGCGCCGGTGATGCCCATCGCCTCAAACATGATCGGCCTTGGCGTCAGGTCCGGCGCGCATGACCTCGAACGCATGTTGCAGATAGCGCAATGCGATCAGGGCAAAGCCAAAAGGCAAAGCCGCCTGATAATACCAAGCTGGCAGACCCAGACCGTAGGATTGCATTCCCACCCGCTTGATATTCATCATCGCTTCCCATGAAAACCAGGCCGACATGGACAACAGCGCCACTGACAGCAGCACCGACAGGCCCAGGATCGGCAACCAAAAGACACGCGGCAGCAGGTCATGCACGACAGTCACCGCCAGATGCTCGCCCCGTCTTGCGGCGATGGCAGCCCCAAAGACCGTCAGCAAAAGAAAGCCGTTCACCAGCAATTCCTCGGTCGCGGCAAAGGAATAATTGGTGCCATAGCGGACCACAACATTAACGAAGCCCAGCGCCGTCATTGCCAGAAACAGAATGGCGCAGATGATCTTTTCGAAATCGCGCAAGACGAAGCGTATCATGCAAATATGTCCCGCCAGCAAAAACCCATGGCTATCAGACACAGCCATGGGCAATTGATCTTGGCTTTAGTTGGTGGCCGCAATGGCATCCTGAAAGATACCCACGATCTCTGGACCGACGCGTTCTGCCCATTGATCAAAGGCAGGCTGCGTGGCTTCGCGGAAGGCGGCAAGTTCTTCCTCACTCGGCTCGTAAACCTCCATGCCCTGTTCGCGCAGGAAGGCGATGCCTTCTGCCGTACCTTCGCGAGTAATCTCGCGCTGATAGGCCATCGCCTCCTGTGCGGCGTCGCGGACCATGGTCTGCGTATCTTCATCATACCCGTCCCAGACAGACTGGGCGATGCCAAGGAAGATCGGGTCGTAGGAATAATGCCATGCGGTCAGATATTTCTGCACCTCATAGACCTGCTGCGGAATGATGACCGCGCCAATCGGGTTTTCCTGCCCGTCGACAACACCCTGCTGCAGGGCTGACATCGTCTCGCCCCATTGCATCTGCTGGGGGTTGGCACCCAGCGCGTTCATCACATCGATATACATCGGCCCGGCCACACGCATGTTCAGGCCGCGCATGTCTTCGGGGGTGCGGATCGGGCGGGAATTATTGGTGACTTCGCGAAAGCCATTTTCGCCCCATGCCAGCACGACGATCCCGCGTTCCTCAAGGATATCGGCCATCATCTGACCGGGTTCACCTTGGGTCGTCGCATCGACCTGATCATAGTTGGAATAGAGATAGGGCAGCGAAAACACCGCCATTTCAGGCACCAGAGGTGTCACGTTGATCGCCGATGTCACGACAAGATCCAGCGCGCCGCGACCCACCATTTCAGCCTGCCGCATCTGGTCGCCGCCAGAGAGTTGCGCATTGGGGAAGACACGGACAGTCAGTTCCCCGTCACTGCGCTCTGCCAGCAATTCGGCAAAGCGTTCGGCCCCCAGATGCCAGGTCGTCGTATCGCCAGTATTATGCGACAGCCGCAATTCCTGCGCGCTGGCCGTGCTGATGCCCATCGCGGCGACAAGGCTTGCCGCCAGGGCCGTTCCTGTGATGCGTGAAAATTTCATACGTTCCTCCCTTAGAATGATGACGATTTGCGGCAGCCATCCCCCTGCCGCACTCCCTTTTCAAATAGTGGACCTTGATTTTCGCCAATTGCAAGAAAAACTTGCAAACATGCTCAAATAAAATCAGGATCAAAGAAAATCTTAACAAACCCGTCAGGATATTCGGTTCATATTATGAAACACGATGGCGAAGATTCCATGTTTGGCGGCGCGCAAAGCGTGGATCGCGCCTTGGGCCTGCTGTCGCTGATCGGGCAGCATTCGGCGCGTGGCATCGCACTTTCGACATTGGTGGCAGAAACCGGGCTGAACAAAGCGACCGTGCGGCGTTTGATCCTTGCGCTGATCCGCGCCCGGCTTGTCGAACAATCGCAGGCTACCCGCGTCTATCATCTGGGGGAAGAGGCTTATCTGCTGGGCATGCTGGCGCAGGACCGACACGGATTACTTGCCCAGACCATCGACAGTCTGCAGCGCCTTGCCCGTGCCACCGGCGATGCCGCGTTCCTGTCCGTGCGGCGCGGGCGTTATTCAGTCTGCCTGCACCGCGAAGAAGGCACCCATCCGATCCGCACCTATGCGTTGATGCCCGGCGCGCATCATCCTTTGGGCGTGGGGGCTGGGTCACTGGCGATGCTGGCGGCTTTGCCCGAAGCTGAAGCGGAAGAGGTGATCGCCTCGCACCATGACGAATTGATCAGCAATTACCCTCGGCTGACCCCCGACACTTTGCACGCGCAGATGCTTCTGACCCGCAAGAGCGGCATAGCACTCAACCCCGGCCTGATCTTTGAGGATTCATGGGGCCTTGGCATCGCCTTACGCGGCCAGCAGGGCCAATTGGTCGGCGCAGTATCACTGGCCGCCGTCGAAAGCCGCATGAAAGAACCGCGCCGCAGCGAATTGGCCCAGAAGTTGCAGACCGAGGCGCGGCTGATCGAGGCCCGCCTCGCGACCAGTGGCAAACCAACAGAAGGAACCGCAGAATGACGCACGCACAAATTATCGGCTGGGGTCACACGGCCTTTGGCAAATCCGACCACCCCGATACCGAAAGCCTGATGGCCGAAGCCGTGGCACAAGCGCTGACCCATGCGCAGATCGGCGCAGAGGATGTCGATGGCATTTTCGTCGGCGTCTTCAATAACGGTTTTTCCAAGCAGGATTTCCAAGGCGCGCTGGTCGCCATGGGCGACGAAGCCTTCGCCCATACCCCCGCCACGCGGTTTGAAAATGCCTGCGCCACAGGGTCCGCCGCCTTGTTCGGCGCGATGGATTATATCGCCGCAGGACGCGGGCGGATCGCGCTTGTCGTCGGTGCGGAAAAGATGACCGCGACACCCAATGCAGAGGTCGGTGATATCCTGCTCGGTGCCAGCTACCGCGCGGAAGAGGCGGAGGTTGAGGGCGGCTTTGCCGGTCTTTTCGGCCAGATCGCGCAAAGCTATTTCCAGCGCTACGGCGACAGGTCCGAAGAACTCGCGATGATCGCCGCCAAAAACCATGCCAATGGCATAGCCAATCCTTATGCCCATATGCGTAAGGATTTCGGTGTGGATTTCTGCAACACGATCTCCGATAAAAACCCCCGCGTCGCCGGGCCGCTGCGGCGGACTGATTGTTCGTTGGTATCGGACGGCGCTGCGGTGCTGGTGTTGGCAGATGCCGAAACTGCCGCCACAATGCAGCGCGCGATTGGCTTCCGGGCACATATCCATGCCAATGACATCATCGCCTTATCCCGCCGCGACGTGCTGGAATTCAGCGGCGCGCGAAGGGCATGGGCAGGGGCGCTGACAACCTCGGGCCTGACGCTCGATGATCTGAGCCTCGTCGAGACCCATGATTGTTTCACCATCGCCGAATTGCTGGAATATGAGGCGATGGGGCTGGCAGAACCCGGCCAGGGCCACCGCGTCATCCGCGACGGGATCACGCAGAAAACCGGGCGGCTGCCGGTCAATGCCTCGGGCGGGTTGAAATCCAAGGGTCACCCGATTGGGGCGACCGGCGTGTCGATGCATATCATGGCCGCGATGCAATTAATGGGGGATGCGGGCGAGATGCAGATCGCGGATGCGAAACTGGCCGGTGTGTTCAACATGGGCGGTGCGGCGGTGGCCAATTACGTCTCGATCATGGAACGGGTGAAATGAGGCAGGACCTGTCGCAGGGGATGCCCCCATTTTCCACCCGCGTGATGAACCTGTCACATCTGCTGACCGAAAGCGCGCGGCGCTTGGGGGATGCCACAGGTTTCGTTTGGGGCGAGCAGTCATGGAGCTGGGCCGAGATGGAAGCCCGCGCCGCGGCCTTTGCGCAGGCCTTGCTGGACCATGGCATCACCAAAGGCGACCGCATCTTGGTGCAGTCGGCCAACAGCAGCCAGATGTTCGAGGCGATGTTCGCCTGTTGGCGCATCGGCGCTGTCTGGGTGCCCGCCAATTACCGGCTATCGCCGGGTGATCTGGCATGGCTGGCGGGGTCATCCGGTGCGCGGCTGTTGCTTTGCGCTGCGCAGTTTCCCGATCATGCCGCCGCCTGCAAACCGCATGTCGATGCAACCATCACCCTCGGGCAAGATTACGAAGACCTGATCGCCCGTCACATGGGCGCTGCCCCTGCCCCCATTGCCGTGCAACGCGACGATCCGGCGTGGTTTTTCTTCACCTCCGGCACCACGGGCAAGCCAAAGGCCGCCGTGCTAACCCATGGACAACTCGCCTTTGTCGTGACCAATCACCTTTGCGATCTGATGCCTGCGACCGGGCCGGATGATGCCTCGCTTGTTGTCGCCCCCTTGTCACATGGCGCGGGCATCCATCAACTGGCGCAAGTCGCCCATGGCGTGAAAACGATCCTGCCCGCAGGCGAAAAATTCGATCCAGCGGAAATCTGGGCCTTGGTCGCGCGTTGGCAGGTCAGCAATATGTTCACCGTGCCGACAATCGTGAAACTGCTGGTCGAGGACCCCAGCGTCGATCACCACGATCATGCCAGCCTGCGCTATGTCATCTATGCAGGCGCGCCGATGTATCGCGCCGACCAGCGCCGCGCGCTGGAAAAACTGGGGCCGGTGCTGGTGCAATATTTCGGCCTTGGTGAAGTGACCGGCAATATCACCGTCCTGCCGCCTGCAGATCATCACGCCGATGATGCGCAGATGCGGATCGGGTCCTGCGGCTTTGCCCGCACGGGGATGCAGGTGCAGATCCAGAACGATCAGGGCGAAGAGGTCAGCATCGGCGACACCGGCGAGATCGCTGTGATCGGCCCTGCCGTTTTTGCCGGCTATTTCAACAATCCCGAAGCGAATGCCAAAAGCTTTCGCAACGGCTGGTTCCTGACCGGCGATCTGGGGCATATGGATGCGCAGGGTTATGTCTATCTGACGGGCCGCGCGTCGGATATGTATATCTCCGGCGGCTCCAACATCTATCCGCGCGAGATCGAGGAAAAGCTCCTGCAACATCCCGACCTGTCCGAAGTCGCGGTGCTGGGGGTGCCTGACCCGCTTTGGGGTGAGGTCGGGATGGCCGTCTGCGTCCCGCACGCGGACGCGCAGGTGCAGCCCGACAGCCTGCTGGCATGGCTGGCCCCGCAACTGGCAAGCTATAAACGCCCACGGCATGCGGTGCTCTGGGATGCGCTGCCGAAGTCCGCCTATGGCAAGATCACCAAGAAGATGATCCGCGAAGAACTCCAAGCGCGGGGCCAGTTACCGGAACCGGACGCGTGACCCTGCGCCAGATCACCCACCCCGGCACGCCTGCCCCGGACAGGTTGACCGCCCTGCCTTGTAACGCTGTGCCCGTGCAATTGACCCTGCCCGCCGGACAAACCCTTGCCGATGCTGTCCCAGCCGCCTTTGCACAGGCAGGATTTACCTTCGGATATCTGCGGATTGACGGTGCCGCATTCGCACCGCTGACCTTCGTCACGCCGGGCCCCGCGCCGGATGACAGCCATGCGGCATGGTATAGCCAGACCTATCAGATGAAGGCATCCCGCGCGAAACATGGCGGCGTCCATCTGGGCCAGCGTGATGGCAAACCGTTTCTGCATTGCCATGGCGTCTGGGACAAAACGGATGACCTGCCCGACGCCGGGCATCTGCTGTGTGAGGACAGCATCATCGCGCAGGATTGCACCGTCACCGGCTGGGGGATCACAGGCGCAGGCCTTGTCGGACGGCACGACCCCGAGACGAATTTCACGCTGTTCCGCCCAGAACCCGAGGTCGCGCCTACGCAAAGCAATGCCTTCCTGATTACCCTGCGGCCCAATCAGGATATCGGCGCGGCCCTTATGGCCTTTACGCGCCAGCAGCAGATCCGCACTGCGCAGGTCGAAGGGATCGGTAGCCTTGTCGGCACAAGCTTTGATGACGGCAAACAGATCGCGAGCAATGCTACCGAAATCCTGATCCTGGCGGGAGAATTGACATATGACACCAATCGGCTTGAGGTCGCTTCCGTCGGATTTGACGGGCACGCCCATATTGGCCAATTGGCGCAAGGTGCAAATGCTGTCTGCGTGACCGCCGAGATTTTATTACTCTGCGCGCCTCTCAAACAGGCTGGCGTCAGTTGAGACCGCCATCGATTGTCACGCGTGAACCGCGCTGTCACACAAGCGGAGGCTGTGTCTTCCGTTCACCGCCATACTGCATATCATAGAGCGCCTTGAACTTGCCATCCGCTGCCAGCAGATCACGGATACTGCCTTGCTCGACAATTTCGCCCGCTTCAAGATAGCAGATTTCATCGGCATTCATCACTGTCGACAACCGATGTGCGATGACGATCGTTGTCACACCACGGGTAATGGTTTCCAGCGCGTCGCGCACCAATGCCTCTGAATGGCTGTCCAATGCGCTTGTCGCCTCGTCCAGCAACAGGATCGGGGCCTGGCGCAGTACCGCGCGCGCGATGGACAGGCGCTGGCGCTGACCACCAGACAGGAAAGATCCGTTTTCACCGATAGAGGTGTTATAGCCGTCCGGCAATTTTACAATGAACTCATCGGCATGCGCAACTTTGGCAGCGGCAATCGCCTCTTCTTCGGTGGCGTCTGGACGGGCCAGCAACAGATTGTCCATCACGGTTCCGGCAAACAGAAACGTATCCTGACCCACAAAGGCGATTTTTTCACGCAGGGATGTAAAGGTCGCGCCCCGGATATCCTGCCCGTCGATGAGGACAGCGCCTTCAGTCGGGTCGTAAAGCCGCAGGATCAGGTTCAGCAAGGTTGACTTGCCGCCACCTGATGGACCGACCAGAGCGGTCGTTTTTCCCGGCTGAAAAGCAACATTCACAGATCGCAGAACCCGGTCACTTTCACCATATTGAAAGCTGACATTGTCGAGCGTAACAGCACCCTGCCCGGATTTCAGCGGCACGGCATCCGCGCTTTCCAGCATGGTTTGTGGCGCATCCAGCAGGTCATACATCATCTTGACGCCGACCATGTTGCTTTCAATAATGACACGCATCCGGGACAGGCGGTTGGCTGGTTCGTAGGACATCAGAAATGCCGTCACAAAGGACATCAATTGCCCGGGCGTGCCCGGCGATTGGCCAAAAATATCCACCGCGCTGAGGATCACAATAGATGCAATCGCCAATCCGGCCACGATATCCAGCAGTGGCATCGTCGCGGATTGAAGCTGCACCATACGGTTGCTCCGGTCTTCCACCTGACGAACAGCAACCTCCATCCGGTCCGCCATATGCGGTTCTAGGCCAAAGGCCTTGACCACACGCGCGCCAAGCGATGTTTCCTGCACCACTTTAATGATCTCGCCCAGCCCCATCATTTCTTGCTGCATTACCTCGCGCACGAGGCGCAGAATGCGCTGGACGCCGTAAATGACGATCGGGGCCACGATAAAGCTGATCATGGACAAAACCGGCTGTTGGTAAAACATCACGGCAACCAGCGCCACGAGCGTCAACAGATCACGGATGAACCCGGCAACAATCGTATCAATGACCGCGCGGGCGGCCTGCGCGCTTTGCGTGACCTTCAACAATAAGTCCGACGATGCGTTGTTGTTGAAGAACGCGACACCCTGCGCCAGCATCCGGTGATAGATTTGCATCTGCTTTTGCGCGACAATGCGGTTGCCGGCACGTGCCATCAAGACCGCCTGAATATACATCGCGATCCCCCGGAACGCGAAGACAAGCGCAACACCGACGCCAACGGCCATGACCTGCCCACGGTTTTCCGGCGCGGCCAGCGCATCAACGATCTGTCCCATCATCCAGGCAGAGGCGCCGGTCGCCGCAGCCACCATCACCATGGCCGCTGCTGCGGCCAGATATTTCCAACGGTGTTCGTGGAAACTTTCCAGCAACAGCCGTGTCAGCAGCCTTTCCGCAGGAACCCGCGCCAGCCAGCGTTCATGCCATCTCGATTGTGTGTTGTCGTCGGGCATTGCGTGCCGCCTCTAATCCATAGCAGGTCTGAGCCGTATCAGAACTGGTCGGGCGGGTCCACACAGACGGCAATGCAAAAACCGCCGCGTGTCATCAACCGACGGCTTGGTGCTGCGGCCCGGTTTGAATCGCGGCAATCATCGCCTGTACGTCAGGGTCCTTACGCAGCTCGGCCACTTTTTGGCGATACCAGTCCACGGCCCTAGCATGCAATTCACCCAAAACCGGGTCCGCCTTCAAGTCCGACGCCAAGCTGGCGCTGGCCTCTTTGTAGCGCTGTATCGAGGTATCAGGCTCCACATTCTTGTTCCAGCGCTGCCAGTATTCAATACCCATGACATTATTCGCATGGTTCACACGGCCCCGCGCCTTTTTGATCAAAAAGCTCTCCAGCGACCTGACAATATAATGGTTGACCTGCGCATGGGTGAAAACCGGTGGACTGATTGCATAGTCTTCTGGTCCGACATAGGCGCTGCCACCGGGCCTGACATAACGGGCCTGTGGCGCATAATCGTCCTGATAATAAGGGATATGAACGCCAAGCCGTTTCAGCCGCGGCAGATTAGACACCATTGCCTTGCCAAACTTGCCCGACGCCGGGTGGTGAACCGGGTCCCAGGATGCCTCTGCCATGTGGAATTGGTCGGTGACGGGAACGTCCTCAAAAGTCTCGATCCCCTGCGCGCCAAAAATCCGCCAAGGCACGCTGATCGCATCGATGTCCGGGCCGGACCCGGCAACAAGCGCGCGCGCAGATCCGTCACCCATATGGATGTTAAGATATTCATCCGCATCGCAGACAAAAACCCAATCCGCTTGGTTCACAATGTCATAGCGCTTCCACGCCTGTCGCAATGCGCTACGCTGAATGCCTGCACGTTCCCAGATTTCTGTCGGATGATGGACCACCAGCCCCAGTTCCTGCAAGCGCAGTAACATCTCAACGGTAGGGTCGTCACAATCATTCGTGCAGACAAGGATGTTGTCAAACCCAAGCGTTTTGTAATGCGCGACCCAATCAAGGATAAAGGGTGCTTCATTCTTCATCGTCGAAACGACGGTAAAAACATCTGTCTTCATCGACTCACTCGTAAACAACTTTCACGCGTGGTCATGCCTCGCGTACCAGATATTTGAAACAGTTTTCTGACCTGCGGCAAAAGGTTTTCGGTTGGCCTGTGACAAGACTGACATGCCGCATGGCGCCGCATAATGCCAAAACTACCCCGGCTGCGTTGCAACATAGTCCGCGACGCAGGCCATGAAATCATCGCCCCGCCGTTCAAAATTGTCATATTGATCAAAAGAGGCAGCCGCAGGCGCCAGCAGGACAACATCACCCGGTTCGGCCTCTGCTGCGGCGCGCGACACGGCCACCGCCATCGTGGTGCAGACTTCAGCTTCTGCACCGCGCAGCTGACGGGCGAAATCCGCCGCCTCGCGCCCGATCACATAGGCTTTGGCCACGTGGTCAAGATAGGGCAACACACCGTCCAACCCACCCTCTTTCTGCAAGCCGCCACAGATCCAGCGGATACGCGGAAAAGCCTGCAGCGCTTTGGCAGCGCTATCGACATTCGTGGCCTTGCTGTCGTTGACGAAAACCACGCCGTTCTTTTGACCAACCAGCTGGCTGCGGTGCGGCAGACCCGGATAGGATTGCATCGCCGCTTCGATCCCGCGCGGGCCAAGGCCCAGCGTCCGGCAGGTGGCATAGGCCGCACAGGCATTCTGGTGGTTATGCGCACCGGGCAGGCCCTGTATCGCGCGCAGGTCAATCGACCCGACCTGCCGCCCGTGCCGGTATTCGGATAAAAACCCCTTGCGCGCAAAGACGGACCAGCCTGCCTCAGTCAGTTTCTGACCAGAGGAGATCATCAGCACGCGATCATCGCCGGGCCGTTCGGACAATTGATTGGCCAGATAACGGCCTTCGGCCTCGTCCACCCCGATCACCGCGCGGTCTGGTCCACCTTCCGCGAAAAGCCGCCTTTTGGCGGCGAAATAGCCCCCCGGCCCGCCGTGCCGGTCCAGATGGTCGGGGCTGAGATTGGTGAAAACCGCCACATCAGGCGTCAGCGCGCGGGCCAGATCGGTCTGGTAGGAGGAGAGTTCAAGCACCACCACCTCACCATCATGGGCGGGGTCGATATCCAGCACGCCACGCCCGATATTGCCCGCAATCTGCGCAGGCCGCCCGCTTTCGACCAGAATATGATGGATCAGCGCCGCTGTGGTGGATTTGCCGTTCGATCCGGTGACAGCGACGACACGCGGTGTCGTCTCGAACCCGTCCCACTCATCGGTGGCGAAGGACCGGAAGAACAGGCCGATGTCATTATCGACAGGCACGCCAGCCGCCCAGGCGGCGGCAATCGCCGGATGCGGGATGGGGTAAAGATGCGGGATGCCGGGGCTGACAATCAGCGTGGCGACCCCCGCGAAAGCGGCGGCTTGTGTGAGGTCGCGCAGGGCATAGCCCTCCGCCTCTGCCGCGTCGCGGCCTACCTGCCCGTCATCCCAAACGATCACGCTGGCGCCGCCTGCCTGCAAAGCAGCCGCCGTCGCACGGCCAGAGCGGCCGAGGCCCAGCACCGCCACGGTTTGATCTGCAAAGCCTTGCACTGGAATCATTTGAAGCGCCCCTTTTGTTGCGCTGCACCCTGCCGTCCGCTGGCGCAAGGCGCAAGGCGTAGGCCGGGGTTTACCCCGGCTTACTTGTTGACCTAGCGCACCTTCAGCGTCGCAAGCCCGATCATGGCGAGGATCAGCGCGATGATCCAGAACCGGATCACGATCTGGGGTTCCGACCAGCCTTGCTTTTCATAATGGTGGTGGATCGGCGCCATCAGGAACACGCGCTTGCCGGTGCGTTTGAAATAAAGCACCTGGATGATCACCGACAAAGCCTCGACCACGAACAGCCCGCCGACGATGGACAAAACGATCTCATGCTTGGTCGCGACCGCAATCGCACCCAAGGCACCGCCCAAGGCCAGTGACCCGGTATCCCCCATGAAGACGGCGGCAGGTGGTGCGTTATACCACAAGAACCCCAAGCCCCCGCCGATCAGCCCCATGGTGAAGATCAGCAATTCCCCGGTATCTGGGACATAATGCACATCCAGATATTGCGTGAAATCGACCCGCCCCACGGCATAGGCGATGACACCAAAGGTGCCTGCCGCGATCATCACCGGCATGATCGCAAGCCCGTCCAGACCGTCGGTCAGGTTGACCGCATTGGCCGATCCGACAATCACGATCACCGAGAATGGGATGAACAACAGGCCCAGATTGATCAGCGTTGTCTTGAACACTGGCACGGCCAGCTGATTGGTCAATTCTTCCGGATGATATTGCGCCGCCCAATAAGCTGCGATGGCGGCGATGGTGATCCCCAGCAGGATCCGCACCTTGCCCGACACGCCCGACGAGGTTTGTTTGGACACTTTCGCATAATCATCCGCAAAACCGATGGCGGCAAAGGACAAGGTGACAAACAGCACCATCCAGACGAACGGGTTGTCCAGCCGCGCCCACAGCAGCGTCGAAAACGTCAGCGCACCGACGATCAGCAGACCGCCCATCGTGGGCGTGCCCGCCTTGGCGAAATGCCCCTCTGGCCCGTCGCTGCGGATCGGCTGACCTTTGCCTTGCTTGCGCCGCAGCACGTTGATCAAAGGGCGGCCAAAGATAAAGCCGAACACCAGCGCTGTCAGAAACGCCCCGCCCGCGCGAAAGGTGATATACCGGAACAGGTTGAAAACATCGCCGCCGTCTGAAAGTGCCGTAAGCCAGTAAAACATCTTTATGTCCTATAATTCGGTTTGGCGGCGATGCCCCAGTTTGCGGATCGCGTCAACGACCAGCGCGATTTTGCTCCCTTTTGACCCCTTGACCAGCACAACATCGCCTGCGTCGATCAGGCGCGACGCTTTGGCAGCAAGCTCTGCCGAGGTCGGCATCCATTGACCGCGTTTACCCTCCGGCAGCGCGTTCCACAGGTGTTTGGTCAGCGGACCAGCACAATGGATCAGGTCGATCTGTTGCAGATGGGCGTTCCCCGCCATTGCCGCATGCATCGCCACCTCGTCAGGACCAAGTTCCAGCATATCGCCCAGAATAGCGATCCGCCGTCCTTTGACGATCCGGCCCACGCCATCACGCGGTTGACTGGCGGCGATCACTTCCAGCGAAGCGGCAAGCGAGGTGGGATTGGCGTTGAACGCATCATCGATCAGATCAAGCGTTTCGGCCTCATTCGCCGGATCAAGCGCCACAACCTCGCGCGTGCCGCGCCCGGCGGGTGGCACCCAAAGCCCCAGATCGAGCGACGCCGCCATCGGATCAGCCCCCAAAGCCGCGACCATGGCCAGCACACCAACAGCGTTCAGCGCGAAATGCCGCCCCGGCACGGACAGCTTGAACAGGTAATCATGGCCGGGCGATCCGGCGCTGATCACAGTCACATCGTGACAGATCCGCAGATCCTTGATCCGCCATTCCCCGGTGGTTTCACCGAACAGCACGATCTGCGCACCGGCGGTGCGGGCGCGCTCCTGCACAATCCGGCTGGTGCTGATATCGCCATTGATCACGGCGATACCGCCCTCTTCCAGCCCATCGACAATTGTCGCCTTTTCGGCGGCAATCCCGTCCAGACTGTCAAATTGCGCCAGATGCGCCGCTGCGACTGTCGTCACCATCGCCACATGCGGGCGGGTCAGGCGGGACAGTGGCGCGATCTCGCCCGGATTGCTCATCCCGATCTCGATCACCGCGAAATCGGTATCGGCGGGCATCCGCGCCAAGGTCAGCGGCACACCCCAATGGTTGTTATAGGACGCCTCTGCCGCATGGCATTTGCCTTGCCGCGACAGCACGGTGCGCAGCATTTCCTTGGTCGAGGTTTTGCCGACCGATCCGGTGATCGCCGCAATGCGGGCCTTGCTGCGCGCGCGCGCGGCTTTGCCCAAAGCCTCCAACCCGGCCAATACATCCGGCACGACCAGCAAAGGCGCATCCGGGCCAACATCGGCAGGGCGGTGGCTGACCAAAGCAGCGGCAGCGCCTTTTTCGATTGCCAGTTTCACAAAATCATGTCCGTCGCGAACATCTTTCAGCGCCACGAACAGATCACCCGGTTGGAGGGTCCGCGTGTCAATCGACACGCCGGTCGCTGTCCAATCGCGGTTGGTCACGCCATGCGTGGCCTCAAGCGCATCTGCGGCGGTCCAGAGTGTTGTCATATCCGTCCCTCCAAGGCTGCAACCGCAACGCTGGCCTGTTCTACATCGTCAAAAGGCATCACCGTATCGCCGATGATCTGGCCGCTTTCATGGCCTTTGCCCGCAATCAGCAAAGCATCACCGGGCTGCAGCATATCGATACCGCGCAAAATCGCCTCGGCCCTGTCCGCGACCTCGGTCAGGCTGTCGCAGGCTTGCGCGCCTGCCATCACGGCGGCGCGGATCGTTGCGGGGTCTTCGGAGCGAGGATTATCGTCAGTGACGATCACGCTATCGGCAAATTCCGCCGCAGCCGCCCCCATCAAAGGCCGTTTGGCGCGGTCACGGTCGCCACCTGCCCCGATGATCGCGACGATCCGGCCCATGACATGCGGGCGCAAGGCCTGCAGTGCTGTCTGCACCGCATCCGGCGTATGGGCGTAATCGACGAAAACGGCGGCGCCATTGGCGCGGGTCGCGGCCAGTTCCATCCGGCCCCGCACCGTGCCAAGCTGCGGCAGGGCGGAGAAAACATCCAGCGGATCAGCGCCCGCCGCAATCACAAGGCCAGCGGCCAGCAGCACGTTTTCCGCCTGAAACCCGCCGATCAAGGCAAGCCGCGCGTGATAGGGGCGGCCCTGCCATGTGAACAACAAATCCTGCCCCGTCGCATCGAAACGTTGGCCGGTCAGACGCAGACGCGCTTCTGCTGCGCGCCCGACGCCGATGACTTCTTGCCCGCGGGCGGTGCAGATCGCGGCTACCTGCGCGCCTTTGGGATCGTCGAGATTGACGACAGCCACGCCGTCTTCGGCCAGAACGCGGGTGAAGAGCCCCATTTTGGCGTCAAAATAAGCCTCAAAAGTTTCATGATAATCGAGATGATCTTGCGTAAAATTTGTGAAACCAGCCGCTGCCAGCAACACCCCGTCCAAGCGACGTTGGTCAAGGCCATGCGAGGAGGCCTCCATCGCTACATGGGTCACGCCATGCGCGGCCGCTTCTGCCATCACCCGGTGCAAGGTGATCGGTTCGGGCGTTGTGTGTTTGAGCGGATAGGCCCAGGCCCCTTCCACCCCTGTGGTACCAAGATTGACACCGGCAATGCCAAGCTCCTCCCAGATCTGACGGCAAAAGCTGGAGACCGATGTCTTACCATTGGTCCCTGTCACCGCAACCACCGTTCCGGGATGCGCCCCGAACCAGAGCGAGGCGGTCTGTGCCAAGGTCTGACGCGGGTCTTGTGCGACGATCAGCGCGGCATCGCTGGCGGCAAGCACATCACCGGCGATCTGCGCGCCTGTGGCATCGGTCAGCACGGCGGCAGCGCCCATGCGCAGGGCATATTGGATGAATTCCGCCCCATGCAGCTTCGCGCCCGGCAGAGCGGCGAAAAGGCACCCCGGCGTCACATCGCGGCTGTCGACAACGATGCCGGTGATCATCACATCGCGCCACTGCGCCGCCGTCAAGCCCAGCGCTGTCAATGTCTTCATGGCAAGGACCCCCTTAATGCGAGGTCAGTGTTATACCGACCGGATCACCCATGTCCACGTTTGGTCGCAGGCCCAGCAAAGGCGCTGTGCGGCGGATCACTTCGGCAGCAACTGGCACGGCGGTCCAGCCTGCGGTCCGGCGCGGTTCGGTGCCCGAGGTTTCGACACCTTCGTCCAGCGTCAGGATCATCACATATTGTGGATCAGAGGCCGGAAAGACCGTGGCAAAAGTCGCGATCACCTTGTCATCGTAATAGCCGCCGCCGCCCGCGCGCGGTTTATCGGCGCTGCCAGTCTTGCCGCCAACCTCATAGCCTTCGACATCGCCCATGGATGCGGTGCCGCGCACCACGGTCTGGCGCAGCATATCCACCAAAGATGCGCTGACCGCCTCGCTGATGATGCGCGGCCCGGGTGTGGGTTCGGGGTTCAGCAGCAAGGTCGGTTCAACCTTGGTGCCGCCATTGACCATCGATGAATACGCGGCGGCCAGGTGCAGGGGCGAAGATGACAGACCATGGCCATAGGAAATCGTCATCGTCGACAGCTCAGACCAGTTTGGCGGCAGCAAAGGCGCGCCGGTCGGGGCCTCTACCATTTCGACAGGAGTCGCTTCCAGCATGCCCAACTGGCCCATGAAACTGCGCTGGCGTTCTGCACCGATCTGCATCGCGATCCGGGCCGTGCCGACGTTGGAGGATTTCACGATCACATCCGTGGTGCTGTTCTGCGGGCCGTAATTGCGGAAATCGCGGATCCGGAACCGGCCCCAGGTCAGCGGATTGGTCGTGTCGATCATCGTATTGGCGTTGATCAGCCCTAGCTCCATCGCCTGCCCCACGGCGAAAATCTTGAACACCGACCCCAGCTCATAAACCCCCTGCACCGCGCGGTTGAAGAGCGGGCTGTCGGATTGATCGCCGGTCAGGGCCACCTGCGGGCGGCTGTTGGGATCAAAATCGGGCAAGGAGGCCATGGCGATAATCTCGCCCGAATGGATATCCATCAGCACGGCAGAGGCGCCTTTGGCATTCATCAAAGCCATGCCACCGGCCAGCACCTGTTCGGTCACGGCCTGTATCGACAGATCGATGGATAATTGCAGCGGCGCGCCTTCGTTCGCAGGATCGCGCAGGAAAGCATCGAACTGGCGTTCCACACCGGCCACGCCGATCACTTCCGCGCTGGAGACACCTTCGCGGCCATAGCTGGCACCGCCAAGGATATGCGCGGCCAATGCGCCATTGGGGTAAAGCCGCATTTCGCGCGGGCCAAACAGCAGGCCGGGGCTGCCGATGTCATGCACGGCCTGCATCTGTTCGGGGCTCAACTGACGGCGCAGCCACAAAAACCGGCGTTTGCCGGTGAAATCGGCTTTCAGCCGTTCAACATCCATTTCCGGAAAGATCGCCGCAAGCTGTTCGGCAGTCTGCACCGGGTCGATCATCTGATGCGGATGAGCGTAAAGCGAATAGGTGTCCAGATTGGTCGCGAGCAGGCGGCCATTGCGGTCGACGATATCAGCGCGCTGGCCGATGATCGGGTTGCCTTCGGCGGCGGCGCGCGGCTCTTCGGGGACCGAGGATGCCAGCGTGCCCATCCGCCCACCGATCACGGCAAAGGCGCAGAAAAACATCAGCCCCAGCAACAGCAGCCGCCCTTCGGCGCGGTTGCGCGCCTTGTCCTGATCGGCGGCATGGCGACGGGCGCGGTTTTCGGCCTCGATCACATCGGGGTTTTCGCCCGTTTCGCGAGCCTTGAGGATTCGGGCCAGAGGCCGCAGCGGCGTGCGCATCACAAAGGATCCCCTGTTGCGTCAATCAGATCGGCGGACAATTCGATGGGGTCGGTGATCGGCAGGATCGGCGGGACCGGATAGATGATTTGATCGACCGCGCCAAAGGCCTCTGGCCGCAGGGGCAGCAGGCCCAGCCTGTCAAAGTTCAGATCAGCCAGATCCGCCAGCCGGTCAGGCCGGTTCAGATAGGCCCATTCCGCGCGCAGCATCTGCAAGCGGTCATGGGCCGCACCGATTTCGCTGTACAACCCGCGCACTTCGCGGATCGCGGTCTGCGTGGCGTAATTCTCGCGATACGCCCAAAAGGCCAGCGCGATCACGGCACAGGCCGCAAAGACAAACAAAAAACCCCGCATCAGCGGCCCCCCTTGTTGCGCATCATCGGCATGCCCAAATCCGCCGGATCAATGTCCTGCGCGGGGGCATCGGTGCGGATCGCGATCCGCATCTTGGCCGAGCGAGAGCGCGGATTTTCGGATAATTCCTGATCATCCGGCCCGATGGCCTTGCGTTTCTCGACCCGGAAGGCAGGCGTGATCTGTGTCGTTTCGGGGGCATAGCGGTTGGCATTGGCGTTATTGCCCGACCGCGCCTGCAGGAACCGTTTGACCATCCGGTCCTCGACCGAATGAAAGGTCACGACGGCCAGTTGCCCACCCGGTTTCAGCGCGCGTTCAGCGGCCATCAGGCCCATGGCGAGCTCGCCATATTCATTGTTCACCGCGATCCGGAAAGCCTGAAAGGTGCGCGTGGCGGGGTGTGATTGGTTCGGTTTCGCGCGCGGCAGGCAGCTTTCCACGATCTTCGCCAGTTGCCCGGTTGTGGTCAGCGGGCGCGCCGCAACAATCGCCTTGGCGATCCGGCGCGAGGCGCGTTCTTCGCCGTAAAGGTAAATGATATCAGCGAGTTCGGATTCTTCCGCATCGTTGCAAAGATCAGCGGCAGACAAGCCTGATTGCGACATCCGCATATCCAATGGCCCGTCGCGCATGAAGGAAAAGCCGCGTTCGGCCAGATCAAGCTGCATGGAGGACACGCCAAGATCCAGCACGATGCCGTCGAGGTCCTGACCATAGCTGTCCAGTTCAGAAAACACGCCTTCGCGCATCACGATCCGGTCGCCGTAATCGGCGGCCCAGTCAGCGGCCAGTTCAAAGGCCAAAGGATCACGGTCCACCGCGATCACCTGATCAGCACCAGCGGCCAGCAATGCGCGGGTATAGCCGCCATTGCCGAAGGTGCCATCCAGCCAGATCCCCGAAACGGGCGCGACCGCTGCGATCAGCGGCCGGATCAGGACGGGGATATGTGGGGTGTCAGACATCGGCGCCCCTATTCATCCAGCAAGGCCAGCGGATCAAAGCCATCGGGCTGTTCCGCCAGATAGGCGGCAACGCTTTCGGACACTTGCGCGTCAAAGGTTTCCGCTTTCCAGATTTCGAAATGATCGCCAAGACCGCTGAAGGTCAGTTCACCATCGGTGATGCCCAGCTTCTGGCGCTGCTTGATCGGCATGACGGTGCGCCCGTCTTTGTCCACATCCAGACGGATCGACTGGCCGATGATCAGCCGCGACAGGATTTTCTTGCGGTCCGACCCGCGCGGCAAGGCGTTGATCTGATCCACGACCTTGCCGAATTCGGCGACGGTATAGCCGTGCAATTCGTTTTTGAGGTGGTCACCATATAGCAGGTACATGCGTGGGGTGCGTTCAGAGTTCCATTCAGGATCACCCTGTTCAAGCACGCGACGAAAATCAGCCGGGATCGACATGCGTCCCTTGCTGTCCACCTTCTGGGTGTGTTCGCCGGTAAAACTCAGATCCACGCCCTACGTCCCTACTGCCCGCCGGGAACCATGTCCCGGATGTGAAAACGGCGGATTGCGCTGCTGCCACTGCACAATCCGCCATCCTCGCCCCATCTCTGGGTGTGTCCGACTACGCGTGCCACCTGGGGGGATGTCTGCTCGCTCACGCGTCGGATCGTTTTTGGTGCTGCCGAAGCCTGTATGAAACCTGCTTTTTGCCGGTTGGGGTTCTTACTTCGCCCCATTGTTGTCGTGTCCGGCATCACCTTGTCCTTGTTGTGCCATCAGCAGCAAGGGCGATCAACCATTTTTTGGGATTTCATGGAACTTGATGGGCAGGATTGACGAAAAGGCCTCAGGTCTTTGGTAGAAATCTGGCAAAGTCAGCGCATATATAGCGCATTGTTGACTTATTATAACTATATGCTGTGTTTTCAACCCGCAGGGGATTGATGCAGAAAAATCGCATCGCGGCGAGAAAAACCTACGGCTTTCCGACGGTAACCCTACGAAGCGTTCACATTGCCTCACGAATTGATTCGGAATCGTGAGCGTTCCATGAATTCCCGGTCACTCCGGATCGCGCAGCGCCTTATACATGACATGCGCCGCGACAAGGCCCAGATCAGGGTGGCGGAAGGCATCGGGGATCGTGCCAAGCGTCACGAAGCCCAGTTTATGCCACAGGTGCACCGCGCCGGTATTGCTCGCCAGCACGAAATTGAACTGCATCGCCAGATAGCCCATGGCGCGGGCCTGATCCTGACTATGCGCGCACATCATGGCCGCCAGCCCCTGCCCGCGCGCATCGGGGGCGACGATATATCCGCAATTGCAGATATGCGCGCCGCCGCCCGGCTGGTTGGTGCGGATGTAGTAGGTGCCAAGTATCCGGTCACCTTCATGCGCCACAAAAGTCGCGGCAGGCTGGGTCATCCAGTAATCAGAGCAGGCCTCCCGGTTGATTGCGGGATCGACCGCATAGGTGGTGCCTGCGCGAAACACATCGCGCAGGATTGGCCAGAGGCTGTCGAAATCCTCCGCAACCGCCCGACGAATCGTGATCACGCCATGCCGCCATCAACCAGACGGCGGGCGAGGGTCGCATAAGCCTCGGCCATGGGCGATTCGCCTGCCGCAATGGGCGTGCCCGCATCACCGGCCAGCCTTGTGTCCAGATCCAGCGGCAAAGCGCCAAGGAACGGCACACCAATGCGGTCAGCCTCGGTCGCGACACCGCCATGGCCGAAGATATGCGCCTCATGCCCGCAATTGGGGCAGATGTAGGTGGACATATTCTCGATCAGGCCCAGCACGGGCGTGTTCAGCGTCTTGAACATATCCAGCGCTTTGCGCGCATCCAGCAGCGCCACATCCTGCGGCGTGCTGACCACGATTGCGCCGGTCAGTTCGGTTTTCTGACACAGGGTCAGTTGCACATCGCCGGTGCCGGGAGGCAGATCGATGATCAGCACGTCAAGCTCGCCCCAGGCCACCTGCCCCAGCATCTGCTGCAAAGCACCCATCAGCATCGGGCCGCGCCAGACGACAGCCTTGTCCGGGTCCATCATCAGACCGATCGACATCATCGTGACGCCATGCGCCTGCAACGGGATGATCGTCTTGCCATCGGGGCTGGCCGGGCGCTTGTTCACGCCCATCATCCGCGGTTGGCTGGGGCCATAGATATCCGCATCAAGCAGGCCGACACGCCGCCCCTGCCGCGCCAAAGCGACGGCGAGGTTGGATGAGACCGTGGATTTGCCCACCCCGCCTTTGCCTGATGCGATGGCGAGGATCCGGTCCACGCCGCTGACCTTGGCGGGGCCTGCCTGTGGTGTAGGATGACGACCGACTTTCAACGATGGCGGTGCGGCCGGTTTCTGCGCGGGGCCATGCGCTGTCAGAATGGCCGAGACCGATCCGACCCCCGGCATGGCACGCAGGATATCTTCGGCAGCGCGGCGGACAGGGTCAAGATCTGCTGCTTCTGCCGGGGTGGCTGCCTCTATGACGAATCGGATTTTGTCACCGTCAATGGTCAATGCACGCACCATATCGCGCGCTACAATATCACCGCCATCGGGCAAAGTGATCCGCGCCAAAGCTTTTAAAATGTCGTCGCGATCCAGGGCCATTTCAGCACCTCCGTTTCAATTTCGCTAATTTTTTCATCATGTTCTGGCATGTTTTGAGCAATGCGCAAGGGGATCACCCCGCCTGCCTAGTTTTGCAACAAAAAGATGACATTAGGTCAGCAATACTTATGCACTTTCTGCATAGCAGCATTGCCCATTCGGCCATTGTGCAAGCGCAGCATCATCATACATATTGGTCACAAGAGAACGGCAAGACAGCCACTAAGACAGAAAAGACGAGTAGCAAAATGACAACATTCAACATCACATTCCCAGCGAATACATCCTTCGTTGAGCGCCTGTCAGGCTTCCGTGTCAATCTGGCAGACAAGCTGGCAAAGCGCAAAGTCTACCTGACAACCCTGCGGGAACTGCAGTCGTTGTCGAACCGCGACCTGGCTGATCTGGGCCTGTCCCGGTCTGACATCCGGTTCATCGCAATGGAAGCCGCCTACGGCAAATGAATTCAGAAATCGGATCTGCTGCCTCCTCCCTGAAAAGGCAGATCTGACTGGCCCCGCCCTACCTCCTCCCAAGGCAGCGGGCCAACATTAAAGTGGCGGCACCTACCTCCTCCCGGGTGCCGCCACTTTAAGACACAAGTTTCGGAACCGCCCACCTCCTCCCGGGTTGGAACCGATATACCGCTGGTTGCGCCCACCTCCTCCCGGGCAATACCAGCGAGGACGCGCCTTGCTTCTTCTCCTCCCGAGACGCAAGGAGGCGCTGATCATAGAACGGTCATGCCCACCTCCTCCCGGGCATGGCCGTTTTTTTATGTCCGCAGGATGGATTTGATCAGCGATGCAGCAAGTGGTCGCGGTAACTGCGCCAATAAAGCGGCAGCTTTTGCCGGATTTCATGAATCGTGAATTTATTGGAATGCGCGGGCACGGTTGACGCCTGCTCCGCGACCTGGATCGTGCTGTCAAAGGCGCGTAGCCCCACCGGCGGCGGATCAAAAGCATAGCCTTTGTTGCCAAGGCTGATCCAATCGCGCAACTGGTTATCGACCGGCGCATAGATGCCTGTCGTCGCCGTCCATTCCAGAAAGGCCACCGCCTTATCCCTGCGCCACAACAGCGCCGAGGTCAGAAGTGGAAATTGATAGGATCGCCACAGGTCATGCCCGCCGATCGCGGCAAAATGGCGGCGGCGCAGGACCTGCGCATGCACCAGATTGACACAGGCCCAGTCAGGATCGCGCGCGTCAAGCAAAGCCACAGCCGCGATGATCGCATCGACCGCTGGCCGGGTCAGGATCACATCATCTTCGAGCACCAAACCGTGATCAGCGCCGCTTTGCACCAGCGCCATAAGAGCCGCGCGATGGCTTTGAAAACAGCCAACCTCACCACGGCGCAGATCGCGGCCGAAATACTTGCGCGCCTTGGCGCGGTGATAGATCGGCAAGGTCGTGACATAATCGGCATCAGGTTCAATCGCCGGCAATCTTTGCCATTCAGGCAGGCAGAGCTGCAGATCGCGGGAAATCGCCGCCAGCCGGTCGGCAGATCGGTCGAGGTTGATGACTTGGGTGAACATGGGCGTTCGTTTCCCTAAATGAGACAATGACGTGACATGCGCCACTATGTTTCACGAAGTCAATCATTCCACAGTTTCAAAGCAGTGGCGGTCACGCCCGCGTGTCCTTTGGCGAACCCATGACCATATAGCTGGTGATCGACCGCACATGCGGCACGGTGCCCAGAATATCCGTGTGAAACGCCTTATAGGCGGGCAAATCCGCCACCTCGACCCGGAGCATGAATTCAAAGGCCCCAGCGACATTATGGCATTCGGTCACCTGATCGGCGCCCTGCATCGCGCGTTCAAATCCGGTCTGCGCGGCTTTGGTATGTTCCGACAGGCCGACTGCCACATAGACAACATAGGCGCGCTGCGTCTTGGCCGGATCAAGCCGGGCGCGATAGCCTGTGATCACGCCGCTGCGTTCAAGCTCTTGCACCCGGCGCAGACAGGCGGAAGGGGACAGCCCGACCTGTTCGGCCAGTTGCAGATTGCTGATACGGCCATCCTGCGACAGGATGCGCAATATCCGCGCGGTGATCGGGTCAGATTTGGCCATTTGTTGCAAATTATGGCGGATACCCGGCAATTTGGCAATTTCATTCGGTCACAGCACGCGTAATATTGCGCCATGACATATGAAATCTTGATCGCCCTTATCGGCTTTGCCTTTGCCAGTTCCGTCACACCCGGGCCCAATAACGTCATGCTGCTGGCGTCGGGGGCCAATTATGGGCTGCGCCGGACGGTGCCGCATATGCTGGGGATATCGCTTGGCCATGCGTTCATGGTCAGCATGGTGGGGATCGTGCTGTTAGGGGTGTTTTTGACCTATCCAGTGCTGAACCTGATCCTGAAGATCGTCAGCGCTGCCTATATGCTGTGGCTGGCGTGGAAAATCGCCAACGCCGTCCCGCCAGAGGCGAAGGCGGTCACGGGCAAACCCTTCACCTTTCTGCAGGCGGCGGCGTTTCAATGGGTCAATCCCAAGGCCTGGTTCATGGCAATTACCGCGATCAGCGCCTATGCGCCGCAGGATCGCGGCATTGTGGTGGGGTCGCTGATGGTGGCGGCGGTCTTTGCCGCAACGAATCTGCCCGCCGTCACGATCTGGGCCTGGATCGGCGTGCAGGTCCGGCGCTGGCTGGGCACCGCGCGGCGGTTGCGGGTGTTCAATGTGACGATGGCTTTGTTGTTGGTCGGGTCATTATGGCCGATGTTGGTGGGGTGAAGGGGTGCGGTGCGCATGAATGCGTACCATCATTTCTTCCCACCATACCGGCTTTTCCCGCCGCGCATCCCGCCACGTCCACCCGTGCTGCGCCCAGACGCGCGGGAGGCGTCGTCAACCGCCTTGTCTACCGCCTGTTGCCGCGCCAGCGGATCATCGGCTATGGCGAGTTCCACCGCTTCCAGCCGTTTCAACTCATCGCGCAACCGCGCGGCCTCTTCGAATTCAAGGTTCTCGGCGGCTTTGCGCATATCGGTGCGGATACCGTCGATGACAGTCTGGATATTGCCACCACCGCGACCTTTGTCGATCTTGGCGGTGACGCGGTTCATATCCACGTCGCCCTTGTAAAGGCCCGCCAGAATATCCTCGACATTCTTTTTCACCGTCGTCGGCGTGATCCCATGTTCTTCGTTATAGGCAAGTTGCTTGGTCCGCCGGCGTTCGGTTTCGTTCATCGCGCGTTCCATGCTGCCGGTGATCCGGTCGGCATACATGATCACCCGACCTTCGGCATTCCGCGCCGCCCGCCCGATGGTCTGGACAAGCGAGGTTTCTGACCGCAGGAAGCCTTCCTTATCCGCGTCAAGAATGGCGACCAGCCCACATTCGGGAATGTCGAGGCCTTCGCGCAGCAGGTTGATCCCGATCAGCACGTCAAAGGCGCCCAAACGCAAATCGCGCAGGATTTCGATCCGTTCAATCGTGTCGATATCGCTGTGCATATAGCGCACGCGGATGCCCTGTTCATGCATATATTCGGTCAGGTCTTCGGACATGCGTTTGGTCAGCGTCGTCACAAGCGTGCGATAGCCAGCGGCAGCGACCTTGCGGACCTCATCCAGCAGATCATCGACCTGCGTCTCCACCGGGCGGATTTCGATCATCGGATCGATCAACCCGGTCGGGCGAATGATCTGTTCGGTGAAAACACCCCCCGTCTGTTCCATTTCCCAAGCCGCTGGCGTAGCCGACACAAACACCGATTGCGGGCGCATCGCGTCCCATTCCTCAAACTTCAGCGGGCGGTTGTCCATGCAGGACGGCAGTCGGAAGCCATGTTCGGCCAGCGTCATCTTGCGCCGAAAGTCACCCTTATACATGCCGCCGATCTGCGGCACGCTGACGTGACTTTCATCGGCGAAAACGATGGCGTTATCAGGGATGAATTCAAACAGGGTCGGCGGCGGTTCACCCGGCGCGCGGCCGGTCAGATAGCGGGAATAGTTTTCGATCCCGTTGCAGACGCCTGTCGCCTCCAACATCTCCAGATCGAAATTGGTGCGTTGTTCAAGGCGCTGTGCTTCCAGCAGCTTGCCTTCGGCGACGAGTTGGTCAAGCCGCATCCGCAGCTCTTTCTTGATGCCGATAATGGCCTGCTGCATCGTCGGTTTCGGCGTGACGTAATGGGAATTTGCATAGATGCGGACCTTGTCGAACATGCCGGTTTTGGTGCCGGTCAGCGGATCGAATTCGGTGATGCTTTCCAATTCTTCACCAAAAAACGACAATTTCCACGCGCGATCATCAAGGTGGGCGGGCCACACCTCAAGACTATCGCCGCGCACCCGGAACGTGCCGCGCTGGAAGGCCGCATCATTGCGCCGGTATTGCTGCGCGATCAGATCGGCGATGATCTGGCGCTGGTCATAGGATTGGCCCGCATGAATATCCTGCGTCATGGCACCGTAAGTTTCGACCGACCCGATACCATAGATGCAGGACACCGAGGCGACGATGATCACATCATCGCGTTCCAACAAAGCGCGGGTGGCCGAATGGCGCATCCGGTCGATCTGTTCGTTGATCTGCGATTCCTTTTCAATATAGGTATCGGACCGGGCGACATAGGCTTCTGGCTGATAGTAATCATAATAGCTAACAAAATATTCGACCGCATTGTCGGGAAAGAATCCCTTGAATTCGCCATATAATTGCGCGGCCAAGGTCTTGTTCGGGGCAAGGATGATCGCCGGGCGCTGGGTCTGTTCGATCATCTTGGCCATGGTAAATGTCTTGCCGGTGCCGGTCGCACCCAGCAGGACCTGATCGCGTTCACCCGCCAGAATCCCGGCGCTGAGTTCGGCAATCGCGGTGGGCTGGTCGCCTGCCGGTTCAAATTCAGTCTTCAGCACGAATCTTTTGCCGCCTTCCATCTTGTCGCGCGTGCGCACATCCGGGGCGGGATTGGACAGGAACTGCGGTGCGGGCGACTTGTCAGTCTGGGCATAGGCCATGGCGGGGATTCCTTTGGTTAACCCATAGTTGTTGTCTTTGGTCACTGGATCAAGGGCCGCCACTGGCCTAAGGTCGCGTCAAACGCAAAAGAGGTAAGTTATGTCCATTGATCCCGTGAAACTCGACCGCTTGGCCGAAGTCGCCGTGCGCACCGGCGTGAACCTGCAAAAGGGGCAGGATCTGGTGATTACCGCACCTTTGTCCGCGATTGATCTGGTCCGCGCAATCACTGTGCATGCCTATAAGGCGGGCGCGGGCATCGTGATGCCATTCTTTACGGATGAGGCGATCACCTTGGCGCGTTATGAAAACGCCGAGGATGCCAGTTTCGACCGCGCGCCGGCATGGTTCTACGAAGGTTTGGCCGCAGCCTATAAAGGCGGCGCCGCGCGCATGGCGATCACCGGCGACGACCCGATGCTGCTGGCAGACCAAGACCCTGCGAGGGTCGCGCGTCTGTCCAAGGCCACATCCATCGCCGCCAAACCCGCCATGGCCCCGATTGTCGGGTTCGAGGTGAATTGGAACATCGTCGCCTTCCCCGGTGCCGGTTGGGCAGCGCGCGTGTTCCCCGACCTGCCGGTGGAAGAAGCCCAAGGCAAGCTGATGGATGCGATCTATGCCGCCTCGCGTCTGGACGGCGATGATCCGGTGGCGAATTGGGCAGATCACACGA
Source organism: Yoonia sp. 67-2 (assembly GCF_035117555.1). Lineage (NCBI taxonomy): Bacteria > Pseudomonadati > Pseudomonadota > Alphaproteobacteria > Rhodobacterales > Paracoccaceae > Yoonia > Yoonia sp. 67-2. The sequence continues at coordinate 13,691 of NZ_JAYKPK010000003.1, read as the reverse complement.
CAGAACTGAAAAAGCGGGTGAAATGGCTGAACGATCATGATTTCGCGGCGCTGAAATATACCGGCCCCGGCACCGACCTGACTTTGGGTCTGGCCGATGGGCATATCTGGAAAGGCGGCGCATCACCCGCGCTCAACGGCGTGGTCTGCCAGCCGAATATCCCGACTGAAGAGGTGTTCACCTGCCCGCATGCCTATAAGGTCGACGGCACGGTATCGGCGACCAAACCTTTGGCGCATCAGGGCAATGTCATCGAAAACATCAAGGTCCGGTTTGAGGCGGGGCGGATTGTCGAAGCCTCCGCCACCAAGGGCGAGGCGGTACTGAAATCCCTGCTGCAAACAGATGATGGCGCTTGCCGGATTGGTGAGGTGGCGCTGGTCCCGCATTCCAGCCCGATCAGCCAATCCGGGGTCTTGTTCTACAACACGCTCTTTGACGAAAACGCCTCCTGCCATATCGCGCTGGGGCAATGCTATGCCGATACAATCACCGGCGGGTCGGAATATTCAGCCGATGAATTGCAGCAAAAGGGCGGCAACCAAAGCCTGATCCATGTCGACTGGATGATCGGGTCGGACCGCGTCGATATCGACGGCATCACTAAAACAGGCGAGATCGTGCCTGTGATGCGGCAAGGCGAATGGGCCTGATGCGACATAGGCAGGGCTTGCGAAATCCCCGTCTTTTGCGCATATGAAGATTACAGACGAAAGGGCCAGAAAAGATGCGCGCACGAATCTATAAGCCAGCCAGAACCGCCATGTCATCCGGCACGGCGAAAACCCATGATTGGGTGCTGGAGCATGTGGCCGAAAGTGCGCGCGCGATTGATCCGCTGATGGGCTGGACCTCATCGTCAGATACACAAGCGCAGGTGCGGATGCATTTCGACAGCAAAGAAGCCGCACTCGATTATGCCCGCCACCACGGCATCGACGCGGTGGTTCAGGAACCAAAGCCGCGCAAGGTCAACATCCGCCCCGGCGGCTATGGCGAAAATTTCGCGACCAACCGGCGTGGGGTGTGGACGCATTAAGGCATTGTCTGTCACCCATCTGGTCACCCATTCCGGCGGCTTTCACGCGGATGAATTGCTGTCCTCGGTGATCCTGACCCGTCTGTTCCCGGATGCAAAGGTGATCCGGTCGCGCGACGCGGCATGGATCACGCCGGGCGACGGCAAAATCATCTATGACGTGGGACGGGATTACACCGCAGATGCCGGGATCTTTGATCACCATCAACGGCCAAACCCGCTGCGCGATGACGGTCAGCCCTACAGTTCATTCGGGCTGATCTGGCATCATTTCGGCCATGATTATCTACGCGCCATGGCCGTTCCAGAAGATGATCTTGACGCAATTCATCACAGCTTTGACCAGGGCTTTGTTCTGCCGGTTGACCTGATCGACAATGGCGCTTTGGAACCTTCGGTTGCAGGTCCGCTTGGTGGCCTGACCCTGCCCGTCCTGCTGGAATCGCTCAAACCAGAATTTGACGCGCGCGGCGCAGATGTCGACGACGCCGCCTTCATGGCGGCCCTGCCCATAGCGCGGGCCTTCGTTGAAGCATCAATCAGAGGCAAAGCAGCCAAAGCCCGCGCAGCAGCAGTGGTGACCACCGCGATCACGGCAGCAGGCCCATCGCCGATCCTGGAATTGCCCATGGGCATGCCGTTCCGCTCTGCTGTGGAAAAGACCGGCGCGGATCATCTGCTCTTCGTCATCCACCCACGCGATGACGATTGGGCCCTGACCGCGATCCGAAAAAGCGGCGACAGTTTTGAAAACCGCGCCGACCTGCCAGCAGCCTGGGCTGGCCTGACCGATGCGGCACTTGAACAGGCATCGGGCGTGTCAGGTGCCAAATTCTGCCATAATGGTCGCTTTATCGCGGTGGCGACAACGCGGGACGCGGCCTTGAAAATGGCGGAACTGGCCGTGGCTGACGTGACGGGCGGCTAGGGCAAGCCCCGCTGCCCTAGATCTCCAGAAAACCGCTGGTCGCACGAACGGTAGAATGCGGAACCTTGCGTGCAAAAACCTGTCGCAAGCCGGGCGCAACGCGTTGATGAATCAAACCACGCAATTATCGTAAAAGATGGTGCTGTGAGAGAGGATTGAACTCTCGACCTCACCCTTACCAAGGGTGTGCTCTGCCACTGAGCTACCACAGCATCCGTGAGGCGGGGGATTAGCGGCAATCGCGGGTCGGTGCAAGCCCTCTCTGGACGGTTTTTGCGCCGTTTGCTAACACAGTCGTCATGGACAACAAAAACGATAAGCCGCAACCTGCCAAGCCTGCCACGACCCGTGAACAGCGGTTGAAAGCCGCGCTCAAGGCCAATATGGCCAAACGCAAGGCACAGGCGCGCGCAAAGGCCGCGGCAGCGGGCAGCAAACAGGAAGAATAAAGCAGCATGGATTCAATTTTGGTCAAAGGCGGCACCAAGCTGCATGGGAAGATTCAGATTGCCGGGGCCAAGAATGCCGCCCTTGCGTTGATGCCCGCGACATTGCTGTCCGAGGAACCGCTGACCCTGACCAATGCGCCGCGCCTGTCGGATATCAAGACGATGACGGCGCTGTTGCAATCGCTGGGGGTGGAAGTCACGTCCATGCAGGATGGCAAGGTGCAGGTGCTGTCCTCGCATGCGATGACCTCCACCCGCGCGGATTATGAGATTGTGCGCAAAATGCGCGCCTCCAATCTGGTGCTGGGGCCACTGCTGGCGCGGCATCATCAGGCGATTGTGTCTTTGCCCGGTGGCTGTGCGATTGGCGCGCGGCCGATGGATATTCACGTGACTGCCTTGGAAACGATGGGTGCCACGATTGAACTCAAGGACGGCTATCTGCATGCCACCGCCAAAGGCGGGCTGAAAGGCGCACGTGTCGCGCTGCGCTTTGCCTCTGTCGGCGCGACCGAGAATGTGTTGATGGCCGCGACTTTGGCCAAAGGCACCACGATCATCGAAAACGCCGCGCGCGAACCGGAGATTGTCGATCTTGCCCAATGTCTGCGCCGCATGGGCGCGCAGATCGAGGGTGAAGGCACCAGCACGATCACGATTGACGGGGTGGACCGGCTGGGTGCGGCGACCCATCCGGTGGTCACGGACCGGATCGAGCTCGGCACTTATATGCTGGCCCCGGTCTTTGCCGGGGGCGAAGTCGAATGTCTGGGGGGCCGGATGGATCTGGTCGCTAGTTTTGCCGAAAAACTGGCCGAGGCGGGTGTCGATGTGTCGGAGACGCCGGACGGTATTTTGGTCAAACGCAACGGCAGCCGCGCGCGCGCCGTCAATGTCACCACGGCTGTCTTCCCCGGTTTCCCTACCGATCTGCAGGCGCAGATGATGGCGATGCTTTGCACGGCGGATGGCACATCGGTGCTGGAAGAAAAGATTTTCGAGAACCGCTTCATGCATGCCCCTGAACTGATCCGCATGGGCGCCAAGATCGAGGTGCAGGGTGGCACCGCAACAGTGACTGGCGTTGACCGCCTCAAAGGCGCGCCGGTGATGGCGACGGATCTGCGCGCGTCGGTCTCGCTGATCCTTGCCGGGCTGGCGGCCGAAGGGGAAACGCTGGTCAGCCGCGTCTATCACCTTGATCGCGGTTATGAGCACGTCGAGGAAAAGCTGCGCGCCGTGGGTGCGAATATCGAACGGGTTTCGTCATGACACAAGACGCCAGCTTCAAGGACGGTGCCGACAAACCCCTGCGCCTGCGCGCGCTGGATGCTGATGATCTGGCCGTGATCGCGGCAATCACGCAGGATGCGGTATTCCCGGTCGCTGAGATGCGCTGGGACCGCAAGGCGCGCCGCTTTGCGCTGCTGGTGAACCGGTTCCGTTGGGAAGATGGCCAGCAAAGCGCCGAACGCGTGCAATCCGTGCTGGCGTTTGAGGATGTGATGGCCGTGCAGACCCAAGGCATCGACAAGGCGGATAAAGATCTGGTCTGTTCGCTGCTGTCGATCTCTTTCGCCCCCGCTGCCGAAGGCGCAGGCCGCATCGAACTGGTGCTGGCGGGCGACGGTGCCGTGGCACTAGAAGTCGAAGCGCTGGAAGTTTTGCTTCGCGATGTGACCCGCCCCTATGCCGCCCCGTCTGGCAAGGCACCACGTCACCCTGACTGACACCATTGAAGCGGCGCGGTGACCCCGCTATGTCCCTTGCGATAAAGGAGACATCCATGCCGCAATTCCTGTCCACGAGTGATTCCGATTTTGAGGCCCGCTTTACCGCCCTGCTGGGGGCCAAACGCGAAGACAGCCCCGATGTGGATCATATCGTGGCCGAAATCATCGCCGATGTGCGTACGCGCGGCGATGCGGCTGTGATTGAGCTGACATCCCGCTTTGACCGGCTGGATCTGACGCCCGACACATTGCGCTTCACCCCCGAAGAAATCGCCGCCGAATGCGCGCTGGTGTCGGATGAAGACCACGCCGCGCTGGAAATGGCCGCCGACCGTATCCGCGCCTATCACAGCCGCCAGATGCCGGACGACGCAAGCTGGACGGATGAAACGGGTGCCACACTCGGCTGGCGCTGGACGCCGGTATCGGCGGCGGGGCTTTATGTGCCCGGCGGGTTAGCCAGCTATCCGTCATCGGTGCTGATGAATGCGATCCCGGCCAAGGTGGCGGGTGTGCAACGTCTGGCCATCGTCGTGCCGACACCGGATGGCGTGACCAATCCGCTGGTCCTGATGGCCGCACAGATCGCGGGTGTGGATGAAATCTACCGCATCGGCGGCGCGCAGGCGATTGCGGCGCTGGCCTATGGCACCCAGACGATTCCGCCGGTGGATAAGATTACCGGCCCCGGCAACGCCTTTGTCGCCGCCGCGAAACGGCGGGTATTCGGCAAGGTCGGGATTGATATGATCGCCGGGCCATCGGAGATTTTGGTGATCGCGGATAAGGATAATGACCCCGACTGGATCGCGCTGGACCTGCTGTCGCAGGCCGAACATGACGAAAGCGCGCAATCCTTGCTGATCACCGATGATGCCGATTTCGGGCGCAAAGTGGCGGAGGCCGTCGACAAGCGCCTGCAAACGCTGGAACGCCGCGCGATTGCGGGGGCAAGCTGGCGTGATTTCGGCGCGATCATCACGGTCCGGGATTTGGATGAGGCTGTCACCCTCTCCGACCGGATCGCGCCGGAACATCTGGAACTTTGCACGGCCGATGCTGACACACTCGCCACAAAAATCACCCATGCCGGTGCGATCTTCATTGGCAGTTGGACACCGGAAGCAATCGGTGACTACATTGGCGGGCCGAACCATGTGCTGCCCACAGCCCGGTCGGCGCGTTTTTCCAGTGGGTTATCAGTGATGGACTTTATCAAACGCACCACCTTGTCACGCATGACACCCGAGGCGCTGGCCGCCATTGGCCCGGCAGCCGAACGGCTGGCACGTTCGGAAAGCTTGCAGGCGCATGGATTATCCGTGCGCGCAAGGCTCGACCGGCTGAACCGGGGGGAATAGGATGCCGCGCATCATCAATATCATCCTCGACGACAGCGGCCTGCCCGCGCCGACACCAGAGATCGATCAGGAGCGCAAAGTCGCCCTGTTCGATCTGCTGGAAAACAACAGCTTTGCCATGCCCCCCCGCGACGACCGCGAGGTGCCGCCCGGCCCCTATCAGTTGGGTCTGTCGATCCGCGAAAAGCGGCTGGTCTTCGATATCCAGCAAGAGGATGGCAGCCCGGCAGGCGCCTTCCATCTGTCGCTTGGCCCGTTCCGGCAGGTTGTGAAGGATTATTTCCAGATCTGCGAAAGCTATTTCGACGCGGTCAAAACCCTGCCCCCCAGCCAGATCGAAACCATCGATATGGCACGGCGCGGCATCCATAACGAAGGCGCGCGGGTCTTGCAGGAACGGCTGGACGGCAAGGCCGTGGTTGACAATGACACCGCGCGGCGGCTGTTCACCCTGATCTGCGTGCTGCATTTTGGGGGCTGATGTGCCGACAGACGCCACATTCGCCCCCCTGCCCCAATCGGTCCTATTTTGTTGCGACCATAATTCTGTCAGGTCCCCGATGGCCGAAGGGATTATGAAAAAACTCTACGGCACCCGCTGCTATGTCCAGTCGGTCGGCGTCAAGAACGACATGGAAATCGACGGTTTTGCCATCACCGTCTGTTCTGAGATCGGGGTAGAGGTATCACGACACCGCTCCCGCTCTTTCGATGAGATGGAACAATGGGGCGATGATCTGTCATCCTTCGATCTGGTGCTGGCCTTGTCCCCCGCCAGCCAGCGCCGGGCGCTTGATCTGACGCAGTTCTTTCACATGGATGTCGAATATTGGCCGATCCTTGACCCGACCGGCATGGGCGACAGCCGCGAAGCGCGGCTCGCGCTTTACAGACAGGCCCGTGACCAGATTTATGACCGGCTGGTGGCACGTTTTGGCCCGGCAATCAGTGACAGCGCACCCTAACGCGGCCCCCATTCGCCGCAGGGCCATATTTCCCCTTGAAAATCGCGGCGCAGAGGCGCATTTAGCAGCGGTCCGCAAACAGCGGATGAGATATACAGGAGATCACATGGCCAAGGAAGAACTGCTCGAATTCCCAGGTGTCGTGAAAGAACTGCTGCCAAACGCGACGTTTCGGGTCGAGCTGGAAAACGGCCATGAGATCATCGCGCATACGGCAGGCAAGATGCGCAAGAACCGCATCCGGGTTCTGGCAGGCGACAAGGTGCAGGTCGAAATGACCCCCTATGATTTGACCAAAGGTCGGATCAATTACCGCTTTAAGTAACGTGAAACCCAGTTTCACGCAGCAAGGGTAAGCGTTTTGCGAAAAGCGAAATGCGCCCCTTCCACGGTTACGGATGTTGCGCCATGACCACCCTGCCCCCGGACACCACGCTCAGACTGATCCTCGGCTCCGGCTCGCCCCGGCGACTGGAATTGTTGGCGCAGCTTGGTGTGGTGCCCGATGCCGTGCAGCCGCCCGATATTGACGAAGACGTCCGCAAGGCCGAATTGCCCCGCGATTACGTCAAACGGATCGCGGCGGAAAAGCTGGCGGCGATCCCAGCGGATGACAATACCGTCGTGCTTTGTGCCGATACCACTGTGGCACTCGGGCGGCGGATCATGGGCAAGCCCAGTGATGCAGGCGAAGCGGCGGCATTTCTTTACGCCCTGTCCGGGCGGCGGCATAAGGTCATCACCGCCATCGCTGTGAAACGCGGCACCAAGACATGGCTGCGCGATGTGCAAAGCACGGTGGCCTTCAAACAACTCTCGGATGCCGAAGTGAACGCCTATCTGGCCAGCAATGACTGGCAGGGCAAGGCGGGCGGCTACGCGATCCAGGGGCCTGCCGGTGCATTCATCCCGTGGATCAACGGCTCCTACACCGGCATCGTCGGCCTGCCATTGACCGAAACCGCAGGGCTTTTGACCGCCGCCGGTTACCCGCTTTACAAGGATATCCCATGAAGGGCCGCAGCATCATCCTCGACCATATCAACGGGCTGGAAGCCGCGGCCTATCTGGTCGATGGCCAGTTGGACGATCTGCTGATCGACCAGCCCGATGCGCCCCGCCCCGGCGCGATCTACCGTGCGATCTGCGACCGCCCGATCAAGGGCCAAGGCGGCATGATGCTGCGCCTTCCCGAAGGCGGCACAGCGTTTCTGCGGGCGGGCAAGGGCCTGCGCCAAGGCCAGCCTCTGCTGGTGCAGGTGACAGGCTTTGCCGAAGGGGCCAAGGCCGTACCAGTCACCGACCGCGTGCTGTTCAAAAGCCGCTATGCCATCATCACACCGGGCAAGCCCGGCCTGAACATCTCGCGCCAGATCGTGGATGAGGATATCCGCGACACTCTGCTGGCCATCGCGCATGAGGTGCATGAAGGCGACCATGGTCTGATCCTGCGATCATCCTGCGAAGATGCCGATCCGGCCGAGATTGCCGATGACATCACCGCCATGCTGGACCTTGCCGAAACTGTGCTGGCCGATGCCACCGGCGACCAGCCAGAAGCATTGACCGAAGGCGACAGCCCGCATGTATTGGCCTGGCGCGACTGGACCGGCGCGAGCGAGATTGTGACCGAACCGGGCGGTTTCGCCGCGCGCGGCGTGCTGGATCAGATCGCAGCTCTTGGGCACGCCCTGGTGCCACTGGGCGAAGGCCAGATGTATGTCGAACCAACCCGCGCGCTGATCGCTGTCGATGTGAACACCGGCAGCGACACCTCGCCTGCTGCCGCACTCAAGGCCAATCTGGCCGCCGCCCGCGCCCTGCCCCGTGCGCTGCGGCTGCGGGGTCTTGGTGGGCAGATCAGCGTTGATTTCGTCTCAATCTCCAAGGCGCATCGCAAACAGGTCGAACAATCGCTTCGCGCGTCGTTCAAGAACGATCCGGTCGAAACATCGCTGGTTGGCTGGACGCCGATGGGCCTGTTCGAACTGCAACGCAAACGCGAACGGCTGCCCCTGCCCACCGATCTGCTGAGGCGTCTGTAATGGCCTGCCCGATCTGCGACCGGCCGACAGATAAAGCCTTTCGCCCGTTCTGTTCCAAACGCTGCGCCGATGTCGATCTGGGCAAATGGCTGACCGGCAGCTACGCCATTCCTGCCGGGCAAGACGATGCCGAAGACGGCGAAACCGACCCTATCCAAGATGATGACGGGAAACGACATTAACCCTGATTTCCCTCTGGACACCCGCGCGGGCTGCGTCTAGAACGCCGCTACCCGATGGAAATATCCATCCCGGTGCCCGGGTAGCTCAGGGGTAGAGCAGTGGATTGAAAATCCTCGTGTCGGTGGTTCGATTCCGCCCCTGGGCACCATAAAAACATTATAAATCAGTTACTTAGCTTTTAGGTAGAGATAAGTTTATGTATATTTTCGTACCGCTGTGCATATTTGGTGCTTTCGACCGAACGTGCATGGCTACGGTCAGGGTACGTTCTACAGTGTCGCCACGCTTACAGCCCGCACGGAACAAAAAAGGCACCCGATGATGGGGTGCCTCAAACTGGTGAAATTGGTGCCGGTTTAGCAAGATGAAGAATCAGCGACAACATTTCGTCCCCTACGCGTACGCACGTCAGAAACAGCCTTCGTGCCTTTCATATGAGCATAGTATGAGACCATCTTGGCGGTCTTGTGGCCGGTGAAGTGCATCACCAAATCATTTGGGCAGCCCTCCGCTACCAACTCTGAAACACAAGTATGCCGCATGAAATGTGGCGTGTAGGTTTCCGGAACCCCTGCAGCTTTGCATACGCGGCTGAAAGCCTTGTGCATCCTGTCAATCCGTCCAGTGGTGCTCTTTTTTGATGCGAAAACGAAACCGTGTTCGGCCCCTGTTCGCAGCTTCAGTTTTGAAAGCTCTTCCATAATCAGTTCCGTTGTGGCCTGCTCCCTTGCCCCAGTTTTCGTCTGGGGCATCCAGATGTTCCCCGTTTCCCAATCAATGTTTTCCCAGCGTATGTTCAGAATTTCTGTGTGCCGCATCCCAACACCGAAACCAATCACTAGGAACAGATAGATCAATGGGTTTTGGTCCGGTTCTTGAGCTGCTGCCAACATCGCTTTTTGATGATCTTCGGGAATGCGATATTTTCGTTTAGGTTCCTCAGTCAGGCTTTCTACTGAATATGGCTTTCGTTGCACCCAACTTTGACCAACGCCATACTTATAGAAAGCATCCAAGGATGCCTTGATGCGGTTGACCGTCGCTGGCTGAACACCCTTCTGCAAAACAGTTCCCAAGAAGTCTTGCATCTTATGGCTGTTAATTTGGCGGATTTTCAGATCGCCCAGCACAGGTAAGATGTGGTTCCGAAAGTGCCCCTCCTTAAACCGTGTATGCTTTGCGGTATAACGATGTAGGTAATCCATATACATTGGCACGGCTTCGTTTAGGGTCATATCGGATTCTACCCCGCCGTCACGCTTTAGTTCATGTTCGCGTTCCATCTTTGCCCGATATTCGGCTGCCACCCGAATAGCATCGGTAAAGTTAAGCTGTGTATTCTTACTAAGGCGATGCATGTAGCGTTCACCATCTATAGTGAAGCAGGCATAGAACGTAATTCCAGATTTGTTGCGTGCCGCCCGCAAATTACTGCCATAAGCTGATTGACCTATCGCAAGGTTTTTTATGTCTGTACTACTGAGCTTATTACTAGTCTTTCCCATATTTATTCCTTCTACTGTTTCGGGGCAGCATAAGCTAATTCAAGATGTTTGATGCATGCTTAGTCCGCCTTTCTGAAAAGCGGTCTTCGTAGATTTCTGTGCACCTGTCAAACCCCCTCCACGTATGGGAATGGAAAATATGTTGGTGCGGATTTTACGCATATATGCCAAAAGCTTGCGGGCAGTCCGGCTCGTCAATCGCGGTTAAGTTTTAATTAGTATCGACCAGGGATCAGATAGCGAAAATTTCGCTTTTAATTTCGTTCGTCTATTCTCCCAAACCGATTCGGTAATCAGCGGGTGCGGTTCAGAAATCATCCAGTTCGAAGATCGAAAGGTCACTGTCATCAACACCGGCACAGGATCTTTCTGCTCGACGGATAAGGTTATGGATGCTGCTGCCGTGATGGACCCCGAACCCGTTCAGATACCCACGCATTTCCGTGGTTAGTTCGGGGGCCACATCAGCGTTGTCCTTGCCCTTCAGATCACCGAACCGCCAGCCAGCTGGTGCATCATTCTTGATCTCAAGAACGGCAAAGGTGCCATCGGCCAGCCGTGCCCGGTAATACTGGCTCTGGTTATGATGGGCTTCGGTGATCCAGTTCGCCAAGCAATTCTTGAAATCTCGTGCAGCCTTCAACAGTTCGCGTGCTGTGCCCAGATGCTGGCTACGTTCGTTGTTCCGCAAGAACGGTGCTGGCAGTGGGGCTGTCTCATACAGGCCCACGATGAGCCGACCGGGCTTGGCACCGCCCTTCAACTGCCTGATCACATCGGCGGAAGGGGTGTCCCTACTGGTCAGCCGTGCGTATGCCACCATGAAGTTATCGTAGCCGCTGGGGCTGCCAAAGGCTTGGGCCACCTTCACACACCGCAGATCGTGGGGAAGGTCCAGCAGCAGCCGCACCAGATCATGGTTGATCCGCTTCACATTACACAGTGGCATAGCAAGATCGGGTCTGTCAGCCAACAGCTGGTGCAGATCACTGTAAAACTGTCGTGATGCAGCACGGTGGGGGAGTCGCTTCAGTAGGGCAAGGTAGCCTTTGGGACAGCTGCCGTAAGCATCGGTAATCAGCGTGTGGGATGCAAAGTGCAGCAAATTCTGCCTGATGGCGTCTCCCTGATCCGAAAGCAACCGCTTGGTGGGGATAGTAGCAAGGTAGGCGTTCCACACATGCCTTCGGGCAGGCTGGGTCAGCAGGTAGATGGCACCATAAGCACCCTGAAAGATGACCATAACCTTAGGGGCAAGTGCCCCTGCAAGCTCTTGCACCTGTCGAGGGAAGCTTCCTGCAATCTGGGCCGATTTCGCAAGTTCCAGTGCGTAAAAAACGGTCGTGCTACCCTGATGCCCCATCCAGATTCCACGCTTGTTCCTGTGAAGGCGGACTTGGGAAGGGGAAAGTGTGGTTTCAAGTCTTGGGGTGGCTATCCATAGGTCGAAATCCAACCAAAAGATAGAATTATAGACCGAATGAGCATTATTTCTGGTTCTGGTTTGGGAGCTACACTGGTGCAGTACCGAAAATAGGAACGCACACAGCACCGTTGTGGGCTAACGGTCCGGGGGATGGATGTCCGATCTAATACTGGTTAATTTTGTAAGGATGGTGCCGCTGGCAATAATTCTGATCTTCGTTTGGCTTCTTATACGGCATTTTAATAAGAATAAAAAGTTCGAACCTCTCACTCAGACCGAGATTGACAAACGAAGAAAGGATGAAGGGTTGCAAAGTCAAGAGAGTTTAAGATTTGAAACACCAGATACGTCATACTATTATATTGAAAATGGTCTCAAGGTCGGGCCTGTTCAAAAGGATGACCTTCAGAAACTGCACAAGCAAGGTGAAGTGTCGGATACAACATTAGTTTGGAACGAAGCGTTTGGGAGTAAATGGCGGGAACTTCACACAACAGAGCTGCTGTTGGACCCAAGCTCGCCGCCACCTATTCCGCTGAATGCAATCCCGCTTGGATGGCTCATCTTGTTGATCCTTGTGCCGATCTTGATGATTCCAGTTGAATTGTTCACACTCGAACAACGCCCCGATCTAGTAAGCGGGTTCTTTATCCTTTACTGGATAGTCAATGCCACGATTGCAACTAGAGACCAAAGGTTGATCAGTAATGCCGGAAGGGTAGAAAACGCAAAAGGTCTTATCTTCTGGGCATTGTTCCTGGTTCCTGTCTACATCTTCATGAGGGGGCGAAGGACAGGGTTAGGGCTTTGGCCTTTTGCAGGATGGATTGTGTCGTTTGTGGTGGGAACCACAGCAGTCAATTATCTTCCAAACTACGTCTACTTTGGTGCTGGCATACCGAGTTGTGATAGCACCATATCTCAAGCAATGATTAGGGAGATTTACCCTACCATTCCGTTTGTGATGGGCGGTCTAGTGGCACAAATTAATGGCATTCGCGAGGTAAGTTCGCAGGACACTTCAACGCGGCAGTGTTCGGCTACAGTTGTTGATGCACGGGGTGCCTCGCGAGCCATCACTTACAGCATTATTGAGGCTGGCGATGAATATTACTGGAACGTTGAACTCGCATGGCGATAGTGACCCCTTGAAGTGATGAGCAGTAGCTTGCCCTGAGTTCCGTTGCGGAATTCAGGGCTTTTTAATTAACTTATATCACCAGCACAAGACAAGGCTAAGCAATTGCAGACGCTTGCTGTGCATTCCGCAGTCACGCCAATGCAACCACTAACCGTCCGCTGAAGCCCACCCCTAAAAAACTCTTTCCGGCATCAAAAAATCATCTTGCCGTGGCAAGCATAAATAAAAATATGGCTGGTTGTAAAGGAGGTGAATTATTTGAATTTATTGGAACGAACTGCAAACACTCTGATTAGGGAAGGCGTTGTGGAGAGCTATCGGGAATTTTCCCGTAAGTTCTGCCGAAAGACTGAAAATTTCTACTATCGCCAGAAACACTTCAATCGTGACTTCTCGACAGACGCACTGATCAATTGCTTAAAGAATATTCGCAAGGCGAACATGCACTATGACCGATGGGCTGTAGTTTTTGAGTCCGAAAAAGATGCCCTTGCGGAATTAGATGATTTATTGACAAGAGAATTACGGCGTCGTCTTGGGTTAAAAATAGAATTTGAATTTTGATGCCGCCTCGCATCTCTTTCTTCTTGTGTAATAGCATTGGAAATGTTATTATTCCATCACTGAATCGGAATTATGCCGAAACAGTGAATCCCAAAATAATTTGAAGAAAAAAACACCGATCAGGGTTGGCCCGATTGGAAAGCTTCAAAGGAACAAGGAACAGCTTCAGCTGCTGGGCCTATGGAATTATATTGTCAAAATAACATAAATCATTGTGAAAACAAATGGAAACCATAATGCAACTATCAGAACATCAAATAAAACAAAACACATACACAAGAAGGAATATACAATATTGGCAACACAAAGTATAAAACATGTTCCAGAACATAAACATATAAATCACTTTTCA